>NZ_CP048029.1:0-643333 GCF_011290485.1 Caldichromatium japonicum
GTGGCCTTGTGGGAACAGTGCGTCAATCAACTCAAGGCTGAGCTGACATCGGCCGAGTTCAACACCTGGATCTTACCGCTGCAAGCACGGGTCGAGGGGTCTTTGCTTCGGCTTTTAGCACCCAACCGTTTCGTGCTCGATTGGACGCGCACCCATTATAGCGAGCGTCTGCGCGAGCTAAGCCAGCGTTATAGCCAGGGGAGGATCTCTGAGATCCAGTTCGAGATCGGCGGATTTGAGCGGCGAGCAAGCGACCGCGCCCTCGAAGGCCAGATGCGGGGAGGTGAAGCCGATCTCGCCGCGCGCCGCGCCGCCGCGAATCTCAATGCCGATTTTTGTTTCGAGACCTTCGTCGAAGGCAAATCAAACCAATTGGCACGCGCGGCTTCGATCCAGATCGCCCGTAATCCAGGCGCTACCTATAACCCCTTGTTCATCTACGGCGGGGTGGGGCTGGGCAAGACCCATCTGATGCATGCCGTCGGCAACCTGATCCTAGCCTCGCAACCCCAGGCGCGGGTCATCTATCTCCATTCGGAGCGCTTTGTCGCCGAGATGATCAAGGCATTGCAACACAATCGCATCAAAGAGTTCAAAAAGACCTACCGCTCGGTCAATGCGCTCTTGATCGACGACGTCCAGTTCTTTGCTGGCAAGGAACGCTCGCAGGAGGAGTTTTTCCATACCTTCAACGCGCTTTTGGAGTCACGCCAGCAGATCGTGTTGTCGAGCGATCGTTTTCCCAGGGAGGTCCCCGGGGTCGAGGAACGCCTGCGTTCGCGCTTCGGCTGGGGGCTGACGGTGGCGATCGATCCTCCCGATCTGGAGACCAGCGTAGCCATCCTGCATTCCAAGGCCAGTTTGCTAAAGGTCAATCTCCCCGAAGATGTAGCCTTTTTCATCGCCAGTCACATCCGCTCCAACATCCGCGAGCTCGAAGGGGCTTTACGGCGCCTGGTGGCCAATGCCCATTTCACTGGGCGACCCATTACCCTGGACTTTACCAAACAGGCGCTACGCGACGTACTGGTGGCTCAGGACCGGCAGGTCAGCATCGAAAACATCCAGCGAACGGTCGCCGAATATTACAAGTTGCGCCCTAGCGATCTACTCTCGGCGAAACGCAGCCGGGTGCTGGCGCGTCCGCGCCAAATAGCGATGGCACTCGCCAAGGAACTGACCCGTCACAGCCTGCCCGAGATCGGCCAAGCCTTCGGCGGACGTGATCACACCACCGTCCTGCACGCAACCCGCAAGATCAAAAGCCTACGCGACACCGATCCTGGGATTGCCGAAGACTATCACAACCTGCTGCGTCTTCTGACCCTATAACGATTCAATAGGGCCAGGCAATCGATACAATCTCGCTACGTCAGTGATTTATCTAACCATGAAGAGATGGAGCCTGTGATGGAATTCGTTGTCGATCGCGAGGTGATCCTACCAGCGCTGAATCGAGTCATCGGGGTGATCGAGCGCCGCCAGACCCTGCCGATCTTGGGCAATTTTGCCGTGCTCACCGGCGAGGACCGCCTCTTGTTGACCGCTTCGGACCTGGACATCGAGGTCAAGACCCAGTGCCCAGCCAAGGTCATCGAATCTGGTGAGACCACCATCCCCGCGCGCAAGCTCTATGAGATCTGCCGCAGCCTCGGCGATGGCACCGAGATCCGGCTCAAGGTGCGCGACGACCGCTGCACCCTGACGGCAGGCCGCTCCCGCTTTACCCTCGCCACCCTGCCGGCCCAGGACTTTCCCTGCATGGAAAGCGGCGTGCCCTTCTTGCGCCTGAGCCTCCCTGAACATCTCCTGCGCCGCCTGATCGACAAAACGGCCTTCGCTATGGCCCAGCAGGACGTGCGGCATTATCTCAATGGTCTGCTGTGGGACTTCAAGGACGACACGCTGGTGACCGTCGCCACCGATGGCCATCGTCTCGCCAAATATGTCACCCTTGTAGATGCCCCCAGCGAGACGCCGCTGCAGGCGATCGTGCCTTATAAGACGGTGTCCGAGCTCAAGCGACAATTGAAGAGCGCCGATGGCCTGGTTCAGATTGCGGTGGGCGAGCGCCATATCCACATCGCCACCCCCGAGTTCGCCTTAACCTCCAAACTCATCGATGGCCGCTTTCCCGACTATGAGCGCGTGATCCCTGTTGCATCCGGCGAGCCGGCGGTCAGTAACCTGGAGGACCTGCGGCGTGCCTTGAATCGAGTCGCGATCCTATCCAATGACAAATACCGCGGGGTGCGGCTCGATTTTGCGTCCGGGGCCCTGCGGATCACCGCCACCAACCCCGAGCAAGAAGAGGCGGAAGAAGAGGTCGAGCTCAGCTATAGCGGTGAACCCGTCTCAATTGGCTTCAACGTTGCCTATCTCCTCGATGCCCTCGGCGCGATCGATGAGGAGATGGTCGCTATCCAGATTCAGGATGTCAGTAGCTCGTCGCTGTGGCGGGGCCTGGGCGCCGAGGCGGAGACCTATGTGGTGATGCCGATGCGTTTGTAATACCCGGCGCGCCGGATGGTTCCACGTGGAACATAGCGCCGCATCCACCGAGTCAGGTCTTTATTGGCTCAAGATCGAGTCTCTGCGCAATCTCAGACGGATCGAGCTTGAGCTCGATTCACCTGTCCTGGTGGTCACTGGTGCCAATGGTTCAGGTAAAACGACATTTCTTGAATCCATCTATCTGCTCGTGCGTGGACGTAGTTTCCGCGGCTCTAAGGCCGGTCCGCTGACAACGCACGGCGCTATCCAGACCTGCCTCGAAGCGCTGTATCGCCCAGCCGACCGCTTACCGCTGCGGATACGCTATCGCAAGGACCCTACGGGATCGATCCATGAGATCCACCCCCCCCTCGGGCCTGGTGAGCGCCCGCTCTTTCAGGTCAAACTGATCGGCGAAAACACCCAATCACTCGTCGAGGGCGAACCTAGCCTGCGCCGCCGTTTTCTCGACTGGAACCTCTTATACGCCAAACCCCGTCTAATCCAACTCCATCAGGACTTCAACCGTGTCCTCATGCAGCGCAATGCAGCACTGCGTGCGGGGCGCGGTCAAGAACGGCTATGGGATCTAGTCTTTATCGAGCTGGCTGAGGCCATGGATCGGCAGCGCGCTCGTTTCCATGCTGAATGGCAGGCTGAGTTTCAGCGTTTGAGCGCTGCCTACCCCTTTCTTCAAGGGGTGGAGCTTTGCTATGAGCGCGGATGGCCCGAGGGTCGGGAGCTCAGCGAGACACTCAAGGCCGTCGCTGATCAAGAGCGATTACGCGGCTATACCCTAGTTGGACCCGCGCGCGCCGATTGCCGGGTCAGATCAGCGCACGGCGGTTTCTCGCGCGGCCAAGCCAAGGCTGTAGTCGTCCTGTTACAGCTTGCCGCCGAGCGCGTCCATCAGGCGCATGGCTGTCCGCCTGCCCTCTGGCTGCTCGATGATCTGGAAGCCGAGCTGGACAGCGCGCTAGCGAGCCGTTTGTGGATGGACATCCAGGCCACAGGCGGTCAGGTCATCGCGACCCGGGTGGGGCAAGAGGGGGGTTTGGGGATCTTCGCCCAGGGGAAGGCGCTTTCGCTTGTTCGCCTGACGCAGGCCCAGCAGTCAGGCTGACGGATCAGGCCTCTTGAGGGCGCAGCCTCTAGATGCCCTGGCAATGGCTGCACTCAGACCACCTCATGGCCGACCCCTGCCTTGCCAACCGCTTTTAGCAGGGATCTCGACCCAAGCGACCAGCCCCCCGCCGGGACGGGGTTCTAACCTCACCTGCCAGCCATTGACCCGCGCCAGCTCGCGCACGATGGCCAAACCGAGACCAACGCCACCGGTCTGCGGGCTGCGGGAGGATTCAAGCCGCTGAAAGGGTTCAAACATGGACTCGATGCGTTCGGGCGGGATGCCCGGTCCACGGTCGAGCACCCCCAGCCGACAAGAGCCCTTGTCCTCGACACAGACCAGCTCGATCGGGCCTACGGGCGCATGGCGCAAGGCATTGTCCAATAGGTTGCTGAGCGCGCGCTGCAGGGCGTGCCGAGCGATAGGACGCGGGCAAGGCGGGCAGTGCATGCTGATCTGGCGGCCTGCAGTAGCCGCCATCTCGGCCAACTCATTAAATAATATCGCTAGATCGCTCTCCTGAGGCGGTTCACGCTCGAGACCGCGTGCAAGATCGAACAGGGTTGCGATGAGTGCGTTCATCTCCTCGATGTCGCGCTCGAGCCGCTCGATCAGAGCCGGCGATGGGTTTGACCTGAGCATCTCCAGCGCCAGACGCATACGGGCAAAAGGGGTGCGCAGATCATGCGAGACCCCGGCCAGCAAGGTCGTCCGCGCCGATAAGAGATGATGGACCTGGCAGGCCAGCGCGTTGAAACGACGCGCCAGCGAGACGATCTCGGCAGGCCCGGTCTCGAGCAACAGCTCAGGATATTCCCCTTCGCCGATACGGATCGCTGCAGCCTCAAAACGCGCCAGCGGCGCACTGATCCGCTGCGCCAGCCACCAGGCAAAGCCGCTTGCCAAGGCGAAACCGCCGCCTAACGCCAGCGCGATCGCCGAATAGGGTTGGGTGGCAAGTCGCGCGCGCGGCAGGCCAACCGCAAGCATACCTGCACCCGTGGGAATATCTGCCCAATACCAGATGACATCGCCGATCCGCTCGCTGGCGAGATGGCGCGATTCGCCGAGACGCCGCGAGAGGGCTGCCTCGAGCAGATAAAAATAGGGCGGATGCCATTCATCGCGACCCTGACCGGCAGGCTCGGCGCGCAAGGCGAGTTGGTAGTTGTCCATCAGCTCGTGCTCGAAGGCCGGGCGCGTTTCGGGAGGCAGTTCGACCCAGGTCTGGGCAGCGAGGATCATCAGGCCTGCCAGGTCATCGGTCGAACGCTGGGCCAGGGGCAGCATGATGAAGGCGGCAAACGACAAGCTCGCCAGCAGTTCGACCCCCAAAAATGCGGCTGCCAGCAACAGGGCAGTCTGATGGGCAAGACGCAGCGGTTTCACCTCTCGCCGCCATGCGGATTGAAGAGATAGCCCTCGCCGCGCACGGTGCGGATATACACCGGAGCTGCCGGATCGGGCTCGATCTTACGCCTGAGGCGCGTCACCCGGATATCGATGCTGCGGTCGAAGGGATGGCGCTTATATCCCTTGAGCAGATCGATCAAGGTGTCGCGCGAGAGTACGCGGTTTGGACGGGCGATAAAGACGGCCAGCAGATCGAATTCCGCCGAGGTCAGCGGACCTCGACACCATCGCGCAATAGCCGACGCCCGGCGAGATCGAGGGCATAAGGCCCGAAATGCTGGAGCGACATAGCGCTCTCGACCCCGGTGGCAGCAGGATGAGCGCGCCTGAGCAGCGCCCGCAGGCGGGCGAGCAGTTCGCGTGGGCCAAAGGGCTTGGCGAGATAATCATCGGCACCGACCTCCAGGCCGATCACCCGATCGATCTCCTCGCCGCGGGCCGAAAGCATCAGGATGGGGACATTGGATTGCGCGCGCAGGAGGCGGGTGAGCGCCAATCCATCCTCCCCCGGTAGCATCAAGTCGAGCACAATGATATCGGGAAACCGCTCGGCAAGCGCGATGCGCATCGCCGACCCGTCGGCGACGGCCCGTACCGCAAAACCATTAGCCGCCAGATAGTCGCAGAGCAGTTCGCGTAAGGCCGGATCATCATCGACGACCAGGATGTCAGGTCTTAGAACGAGCGCGGATTGAGTCGGTTGGAGCGTGGGGGGATGACCGCCTGGCTGCCCTGTGCGGTCACCGTTTCGACAAGGGCATCCGAGTCGTAACCCTTGTCGGCAATGACGCACTCGGTCGGTTGGTCCTGGATCAACGCCGCGGCCTGCTCGATGTCGGCGACCTGCCCTGCCGAGAGAATGACGCGCAGCGGATTGCCCAAGGCATCCACCGCAACGTGCAGTTTGGTCGTCAACCCGCCCCGCAAGCGACCGATTTCCTGTTGGCCCGCTTTTTTGGGGCGCCAGCAGAATGTGAGTGGGCGCACACGATGGTCGAGTCGATGAACAGATGCTCCATGTCGGCATCGCCTTGCAGTGCGGCGGCCACGCGCTCCCAAACACCTTTCTCGCGCCAGCGCGAGAAACGCACATATGTCCGGTGCCAGTGGCCCAGCTCGGCTGGCAAATCGCGCCACAGACAGCCGGTGCGCATGATCCAGAGCACGGCTTCGACAACGCGCCGGTTGTCCCTCGCTGTGCAACCCGGATCGCTCTTCTTCCCCGGTAACAGCTGCTCAATGCGTGCCCACCGCTCATCTCATAACATCTTCCGCTCCATCCTGACTCCTGCGCAAAAGTCAGGATATGACCAGACTTCACCCACTGTGAACAGCCCCTCGCCATGTCAGTGACTGTGAACGATTTATGCAACCTCGCTTGCATATGACATAGCACTATGCGCACGATTGAGAAGAGGACCTAGACTGTGCTCCATACCGAATACTTTAGCGCCAAGCCGGCAGACAAAGGTTGCCGGATACCGATAGATACATTGTGAAACATCCCGCAACCATGGGTTGCAGATAGGACATCAGCCGGTTACACCGCGGGGGGATGATCGCCTCACCGGAAGCGATCATGAAAACGCAACTGACCAGCCTTTGCCTATTGTTGCTTGCTGCCGCGCCAGCGGGGGGTCAATCCCCGGCGATACCGAGCAGCGAGATCCTGCGTCCATTGAATCTCTCTCTGCCACGGGAAGCGCTGTCGATGCCCTCAGGTGTCTCCCGCAATGAGGACACAGGGATCGCCTTGCCCAGTCTAGGCGAGCAGGACGGCACATCTCAGCCCTTTCTGCGTTATGGCGCTGGCTATGAGGCACGCCGACGCAATATGGGTAGGGACGGCATAAACGGATTTGGTGCCGGAAGCGGTGCAGCGCCGGGCAAGGGCGGCGGCATGGGTCGTGGCCGGTAATTCAACCCATTGCATAGCAGAGGATGACATGAACAAACTAGGCACACTCACGATCCTGGCGGTTGCCATCAGCTTATCCACTGGCGCCTCGGCGGCTGGACCTAGCGGTCCCTTGGGCATGACGGGCAACCAGGATCAGGTCAGCGGCAGGGGTCTGAGTACACAGCTAAACGGTTCTGGCATGGAATCACAACTGCGCAGGCAGACCCGAGATCCGTCCAGTCATGCGGCGGGACAGCCCACCCAGCAGCGCAATATCACCTATACCCCTGAACAAATCGCCACCCTGTTGTGGATGATCGAAGAGGAAAAACTGGCCGGTGATCTATATGAAGCATTCTATGATCAAACCAAACTGCCGGTGTTCGATCGCATCGCTGCCGCCGAGGACAGACACATGGATAGATTGGTTGCGCACGCACAGCAGGCGAATGTGGATGTTGCCCCCATCCTGGCGCTACCAGCCGGTCAATTCGTCAATCATGAGCTCCAGGCGCTGTATGACCAACTACTGCAAGCCGGCAGCCTGTCTGCCGAGGCGGCCTTGGCAGTCGGTATCCAGGTCGAGCAGGACGATATCGCTGCATTGGAGGCGGCGATCGCTGAAGCGGCAGGTACTCTGCTAGAGACCGTCTATTCCCATCTGCAAGCTGGATCGGAACACCATCTGGCTGCCTTTGATCTCTGGTCGAAAATCTGACAACGGTGTATCCATTCATACGCCGGCGCTTGCCGGCGTCCCTGCTTGCCAAGCTGGCAGGCAGGGCAGGGTGATCGCCTGCGTTCGAGGCTGTTATATTTGGCATTGGAGCAAATGCCCTCAGGCATCGAAATGCCGTCGGATGCACTCTTCGAGCAGTGCGCGCGCGCTCCTCTCGTCACTCGTCTTAAGCTGGGCGTGGATCTCGGCGGAGAGTGAGCGGAAGACTTTCATCACCGCCGGCTCAAAATGGTGACCGGTGTCGTGCTCCAGGATCGCCATCGTCTCCTCAAACGAAAAGGGCTCCTTATAAGGTCGCTTTGAGGTGAGGGCATCAAAGACATCGGCCACCGCAAAGATGCGTGCTGCCAGGGGAATCGCCTCTCCCGCCAAGCCGCGCGGGTAACCGCTGCCGTCCCATTTCTCGTGATGGGCGGCGACGACCTCCTGGGCCCCATGCAGCCAGCCCATGCCGCTGACGATCTCCTCGCCTTGGCTAACGTGGGTCCGCATGATCCTCATCTCCTCATCGGTGAGCCGCCCGGGTTTCAACAGGATCGCATCGGGGATGCCGATCTTGCCGACATCGTGCAAAAAACTGCCGGCGATCAGAGCCTGCATCGACGCGCCCGAAAGTCCTAGCGCCTCGCCGATCTTCGCAGCGATCCAGGCAACACGATAATTGTGTGCGCCGGTATCTGAATCACGCTTGGCGATCGCGCGGCCCAGAGAATCCATCATCGAGATGTGCGAGTCGAGCACCTCGCGCGCTTTCCTCTCGTTGTCGGCCGACAGATGCACCACCACCGGATAGATGACGAGACCACACAGGAGCGACGAAAGACCAGCGATCAGGGCGGCGATCAGGGCGCTTTCTGTTATCTTCTCGTACTGCCAGTCGGGCATTATGCGCATGCCTTCAAAATAACCGGTGAGCGGACCGCCGCTTTGTTTGAGATCGGCAGAGAGCGGCACAAAGACACGCAGGACCCATCGTCCATCCGGCAGGGACAGGCTTTCGTATGAGGGCTGCGTATAGCTCGGCCGACCGTGTTTCGGCAACATGGGCTCGACCAGCTCACCTGCAACCGTTATCGCCTCGGCGAGCTTCTCGCCGTTTGGGTCATAGATCTCGGCGATATCGAATAGCCCCCCGACGATTTGGGAGGCCGCGTCGATGGCATGGGCCTGAGCATCAGGTCCAGTAAGATCAAAGGCATTAAAGTGATGCAATAGACGCCTGGATTCCTCCATGGCCAAGGCAACAATATCTTCTTCAGCGCGCTCATGTGCCACTAACCAAGCCAAGGAGCTCGCCAAATTAGCGAGCAAGAGACTTATGGCAGCGATGCGGCGTGCAGCGCGACGGCGAAATAGATTCATAGACTTTCACCTGATGAGCGGGATACAGCCTGTACCAAGCAGATGCCAGTTGCCTGAAACTGCCCTGCCCGCAATTCTTTTGGACACGCAATTGGGGTAAATAGACGTGTGTGAAGAAGGAGCGGGAAATGCTGAATGAGAGTGAGGGTGGTGGGGTTGCGCTGGGTGCGCTGGAAGGGGCGCGTAGCGCGGCGGGCGAGGTCAAGCGCTGGTCGTCGGGGCGGAAGAAACAAATCGTGCTGCGCCTGCTGTGGGGCGAATTGGTGGATGCCCTGTTGCGTGAGCTGGCGGTGCCGATATACCGGCTGGAGGAGTGGCGCGACCGGGCGCTGGCGGGGATCGATGCAGGGCTCAAGGAAGGCGAGAACGATCCGGTTGAGAAACAACGCGATGATGCCAACTGGCGCATTGGCGAGTTGGTGATGCAAGTCGAGATCCTGCGCAAGGAAAGGCAGGCGAAGCGTCCTTGGGTCGGCAGGAGGTCGTTGCGATGAGCCAGATGATCTCGCCGGGTACTGGAGTTCGCCCGCTCGACCCTTGACGCCCAGCAGTCCAGAGAGAGCGCCAAGGTGGTTCTGCTGCATCCGACGCGGCGCGGACCGAAGCCGAAGATTTCTGACGTCGACCTACTGGCCGCCATTCGAGCTGACCTAGAAGCTTCGCCGTTCGTCGGCGAAGGCCATCGCAAGGTCGGGGCGCGGCTGCGCATCCTTTCTGGCATCCGCGTGTCCAAGGATCGCGTCTGCCGCCTGATGCGCGAGAACGCCTTGCTGTCGCCGCACCGGGTACCGCAGGGTTCGCCCTCTGCCCACGATGGGTCGATCCAGGCCGAGGCGCCGAACCAGATGTGGGGCACCGACGGCATCCGCATCCAGACCGTCGACGCCTGCTGTGTCAGTATCCATAGGGCTTCAGGCCGAGTTCAGCACTACCGCCGCCTACGCCGGCAAGGGGCTCAAGCTGCGCATGGATCATGGCACGCAATACACCGCCGACGACTTCCTGAAACAGATCGCGTTCTGGGCTATCGACCAGAGCCTCGCCTTTGTTGCTGAGCCCCAGACCAATGGCGTGACCGAACGCTTCAATCGGACGCTGAAGGAGCAGGCCATCCACGCACGCCTCTTTTGCAACCTTAAAGAAGTCCGGCAGGCTGTCACCGAGTTCAGGAATCGTTACAATCGCCACTGGCGACTCGAAAAACTGGGCTTCATGTCACCCCTCGAAGCCCGGCAGGCTTATGCCCTCCAAAAGGCCGCATGAACTGCAAACCAGTGTCCAATCAACTGCGGGCAGTACAACATGGGCTGTTTAGCATGCAACATAAGGCGCTTCTGTTCCACGTGAAACATGGTGGCCGGCTCCATCTGCTGTCAATTGTTCCACGTGGAACCTATGGGGTCTCTCAACAACCCCTCGGGCCTGGGGTCAATCCTTTTCCCAGGGTCCGTAACCTGGGATATTCACCCGATCTTCGTCAAAATCGCCTTTGTTTGCGTCGGCATGGCAGCGGTCGCATTGGCTGAAGCTCTTGACCTCTGGGTTGTCCGCCACCAGGCGCGGCGGGATCTCGTCATGCTTGCGGATGAAATAGGCTGCCTGGGTGATCCGCGGGAGATCACCCCCGGCCTCGTCTGGGTTGGCAAAAGCGGCGAACGCGCGCTCGCGGCTGCGGCGCGATTGATCCGCGGCGTTTGCGATGAGATAGGACTCGATCGCAGCGCGCGTCTGCTCGGGGAGGCTGGCATCATCGCCATAGTGAGCAGATAAAGATTCTGGGCTTATGATCCGCCGCCAAGCGCCCTCGGTCAGCAGCCCAGGGGGATAGGACAGATGACAGGAGCCGCATTCCTTAAGATAGGCGGGGTCTGTAGCAGGTGCGATATTAGCTTGAATCAGCGAGCGTTCCTTGCGCTCCTCACGGCCTTTGCCCCGCTCGTCGCCGTCATCATCGCTAAGCGCAATCCCCAATGACCCAAAGCCAAGCAACAAGGCGGTCGTAGTTAAGAGGAGATGGATGCGTTTCATGGTGCAATACCCCTATGCGCTTGGAATCTAACTATTGCGTTTGGAGATAGGCGAGGAAATCCGCCTTCTCAGCTGGCGTGCATTCGCGCCCAAGGGTCCAGCGACAATTGCGGGCAAACCATTTCTCGACCTTTTCCGGTTCCTTGAGACGTTGGGGATTGACCGAGGGGGCCATGGGCTCAATCACCTTGCCGGTGTTGACCTGACGCCCAGGCTGTTTGAGGTCGCGTCCATGACAGGTGACACAGCTGCGCGCCGGTGAGCCATCGGCCTGCGGATATTCCTTGACCCAGGCCATTTCGCCCGCTTTGGGGTCACCTGCCGCCCAAGAGACGATTGCGCAGACCAACAATGCACTCGAAATACCCCAGGCGATGAGATGCTGTTTCATGTGATTACCCCTTTTTGTAACCGCTGATCATGGCGGCGATCAGGTTTTCACGATGGATGAGGCTCGAGACCAAGACCCCACAAAGATGGATAATGATCAGGCTAAGGGTAAAATTGGCTAGGACCTCATGGATCTCCTCCAATCCCTCGCTGAATTCTCCAGAAAATCCGTGCATTAGCCCGGCCAAGGGACCGGCAAACTCCTCGGCGCCATAGAGCGCAAGACCGCTTAAGCCGGTCGCGGTAAGGCTGACTAACAAAAGCAGGATCATGGCCCCGCCGGCAGGGTTGTGTCCGAGATAACGCGGCGCCTTGCCCTGCAAGATGCCGTGGAGATATTCAAGGATGGAGCGTGGTCCGCGCACAAAGTCGCTGAAACGGGCATAGCGGGTCCCGATCAGTCCCCAAACGACACGCACGCCGATCAAGGCGAGCACCAGATAGCCGGCCCAGACATGGAGATTCAGGATCTCATCCTCGACCAGATAGGTCGTGGCAAAGGCCGCGACCAGCGACCAATGAAAGGCGCGCACCATGGGGTCCCAGACGCGGATAGGGGTTGCCAGTGGATCTGGATGTGCGCCCTGAAGGGTCGTCGCTACTGGGTTTGACATACTCGGTTCCTCCTACGGATGGGTAAAATGGCCTGAAAGCAGTTCGGTTATAGGCCGCTGTCGCAGGAAACCGTGCGGCCCAGGGTCCGTTCATGGATCAACGACAGACGAAGTAGCACCTGCGCTGATCCTGGTCGGGTACGGGGATAGAGCTTAATGCGTGGCTGCTGAACACCGCCTGAACGAATATGTCAGCTTGTTGTCAGGCAATCTGTCCCACAATGACAGCCAAGTAGATCAATTAGGGGCCTCTCCCATGTATCACATGCTGCTGGCTGGACTCCTCGGCCTGCTCAGCCCCTTGAGCCTGGCTCATGAACCTCCTTCTGATCGCCCCTGGGATCACGACCACGAAGAGGCGCGTGCTGCGCGGACGCGCGGCGAGATCCGCCCGATTGCCGAGATCTTGCATGGAGTCCAGGCTCAGTTTCCTGGGCAGTTGCTCGATGTGGAACTCAAAAAGGGCAAAAAGGGCCGCCCCTGGGTCTATGAACTCAAACTGCTGACCGCGGATGGACGGCGCCTGGAGCTTGCAGTAGACGCCTGCAATGGGCGGGTTTTGAAACTGGGGGACGAAGACTGATGCGGATCTTGGTCGTTGAGGACGATGATCAGGTCGCAGAGATGGTTGAACGGGCGCTAAGTTCGGCCGGCTTTGTGGTTGAGCGCGCCCGCGAGGGACAGATGGCCTGGTTTTTAGGCGATACCGAGCCCTATGCTGCGATCGTGCTCGATCTCGGTCTACCCCGTCTTGATGGGCTCTCGGTGCTGCACCGCTGGCGGGCTGCCGGTCAACAGGTACCGGTGTTGATCTTGAGTGCGCGCGGAGACTGGACCGAGCGGGTCGAGGGGATCGAGGCAGGGGCCGATGACTATCTCCCCAAACCCTTTCGCGTCGAAGAACTGGTCGCACGGGTACGGGCGTTAATCCGCCGTACTGCCGGTCAGCCGACATCTGTCCTCGAACATGGGCCCTTTCGCCTCGATACCCGTCGCCAGCTCCTTACCCGCGACGGCGTACCGGTTCATCTCACCCCTCAAGAATATCGCCTGGTCAGCTATCTCATGCAGCATGCGGGGCGGGTGGTCTCGCAACAGGAGCTGACCGAGCAGCTCTATGCCCAGGATTTTGAGCGCGATTCCAACACCATCGAGGTGCTGGTGGGACGGGTGCGCCGTAAACTCGGGCCGGATCTCATCAAAACCCGACGCGGCTTCGGTTATCTGATCGAGCACGAGGGACAGGGTCAATAGAGATGCCTGGGGCCGGTCGCTCATTGCGTGGGCGTCTGTGGCTTGCGGCTGGGCTGTCGATCGCTCTGGCCTTATTGATCGCTGCCTTTAGCTTAAGCGGTCTCTTTGCAAGACATGTCGAACGCCATCTCGCCTCCGAGCTGGATGACTGGCTCAACCAACTGGCCGCCGCCGTGACCATTGACCCTGACGGCTCCGTGCGCCTCACCCATGCCCTGCGCGAACCGGCATTTAACCAACCGCTGAGCGGCCTCTATTGGCAGGTCGATCGACGAGGGCAGCCTGGGATATTACGCTCGCGCTCGCTGTGGGATGAGGTTTTGAGGAGCCCTAATGATCCAGACCCTGCGATCCAGACCCTTTATCTCAATGGGCCAGCGGGTCAGACCCTCTTGGTGCGCACCCGCTGGGTGCGCACCAACCGCGGGTCACCGGACGCTGAACTGCGGCTGATCCTGGCGCGCGATCGTTCAGAGATCAAACAGGCGCGCGACCAATTTGCTGCCGACCAGCGGCCCTATCTGCTTTTAATCGCCCTCCTTCTGCTCTTGGCCACTGCTGTCCAGATCCAGACCGGACTTGCCCCTTTGGAGTCACTTCGCCGCGAGGTCGAGCTGATCCGCTTGGGACGGGCCGCGCGTCTCTCGGCCCAGGTCCCAGATGAGGTACAGCCGCTGATCCATGCGCTCAATGACCTGCTCGATGCACGGGAGCGCGCGATCGAGCGGGCACGGGCCTGGACGGCCGATTTAGCGCATGGGATGAAGACCCCGCTCAATGTATTGGCAGCCGATGCCGAACGTCTGCGCCGTGCCGGACATCCTCAGCTTGCCGATGATTTAGAGCAGCTCGCTGAGACCATGCGCCGGCAGGTCGAGCGCGAGCTGATCCGCGCGCGGGTGCGTTCTGGTCAGATCCCCACAGCTGTCGGCGCCGACTTGGGCAGTACCCTAAGGCGTATCCAGCAGGTCTTGACGCGGACACCTACCGGTGAACGCCTGAGATGGCAGATGAGCGTGCCGGCTGGCATCCAGGTGGCCTTGATGCCAGAGGATCTGTTCGAGCTCCTCGGTAATCTGCTCGAGAACGCCAATAAATGGGCACACACTCGGGTCGAAGTGTATGTGCATCTAGCCCCGCCCGAGGTCATGATCGAGGTTGCGGACGATGGGCCCGGCGTGGATGAAGTGCATTGGTCGCGACTGGGTGAGCGCGGTTTAAGGCTGGATGAACAACAGGCCGGTCATGGTCTAGGGCTTGCCATTGTGCGAGATGTGATCGATGCCTATGGCGGAGCGCTAGCCTTTGGACGCGCCGAAGCAGGTGGGCTAAGCGTTCGGGTGCGTCTGCCCTTGATCAAATAAGCACATCGGCACTGTTTCGCGTGGAACATAGTCGGGGGGCAACCTGACCCTC
Source organism: Caldichromatium japonicum (assembly GCF_011290485.1). Lineage (GTDB taxonomy): Bacteria > Pseudomonadota > Gammaproteobacteria > Chromatiales > Chromatiaceae > Thermochromatium > Thermochromatium japonicum. The sequence continues at coordinate 14,736 of NZ_CP048029.1, forward strand.
TAGACATCGTCCCCACTACGCCAACAAAGAGACCACTGATCAGTGGCTCACCCTGATACATACTGCTGTCCAGTTGCTTGATGAATCGCCCAGACGGCGTATACGGCAATGACTGAGGCAGGCGCAATCAGCGCATCCCTAGGTTCCAGGTGAAACCTCCTCATTACCATTGGCTGGATTCTCTCTGTTCCACGTGAAACATGACCCTTCATCATAGGGATGGTTCTGAATTGCGCGCTCATCCAGATCGCCTGTCCCTGTTTCACGTGGAGTATCCTGACCCAACCCAATAGAGCACGGACGGGCAATGGTCCATGACGTATAATCGGGCACCAGCACCCCCTGCTGGCTTACTACCCCAGCAAACCGTTCCTCAGCCGGATTGATAGACCCATGACCTACGATTCAACCAACATCAAGATCTTGAGGGGCCTGGATGCCGTGCGCAAACGCCCTGGCATGTATATCGGCGATACCGATGACGGCACAGGCCTCCATCACATGGTCTTCGAGCTGGTGGACAACTCGATCGATGAGGCGCTCGCCGGTTATTGCACCCAGATCGGCGTCATCATCCACGGTGACGGATCGGTATCGGTGATCGACAATGGACGCGGCATCCCCGTCGATATCCATCCCGAGGAGAACCGATCGAGCGCTGAGGTCATCATGACCGTGCTCCATGCCGGTGGGAAGTTCGACAATAATTCCTATAAGGTCTCTGGCGGACTGCATGGGGTAGGGGCGTCGGTGGTCAATGCCTTGTCCGGGCGCTTGCATCTCAGGATCAAGCGTGATGGCCATCTCCATGAGCAAGAATATCGCGACGGTGTCCCCCAGTATCCATTACGGATCATCGGTCAGACGCAGGAGACGGGAACCGAGATCCGCTTCTATCCATCGGCCGAGATCTTCTCTAACCGCGCCTTTCATTACGACATCCTCGCCAAACGACTGCGCGAGCTCTCGTTTCTCAATTCAGGCGTACGGATCACCCTGATTGAGGAGGCGACAGGACGCCAGGACATCTTTGAATACAGCGGCGGGATTCGCGCCTTCGTCGAATATCTCAATCAAAACAAAGAGCCGCTGCATCCTACGGTGATCCATTTCAATGCCGAGCGCCAAGGCATCGAGGTCAGGCTCGCCCTCCAATGGAACAGCGGCTATCAGGAGACCATCTTTTGTTATACCAACACCATCCCGCAGAAGGATGGCGGCACCCATCTGGCTGGGTTTCGTGCCGCTCTGACCCGTACCCTCAACGGTTATATCGAGCGCGAGGGTCTCGATAAAAGCCAGAAGATCCGGCCCATCGGCGATGATGCCCGTGAGGGGTTGACCGCAGTCCTGTCGGTCAAGGTGCCCGATCCCAAGTTCTCCTCTCAAACCAAAGACAAACTGGTCTCATCCGAGGTCAAACCAGTGGTCGAGTCCCTGGTCGTCGAGCACTTGACCACCTTTTTGGAGGAACAGCCCGCCGAGGCCAAGCTCATTGCTGGCAAGATGCTCGAGGCAGCACGGGCGCGCGAGGCAGCTCGCAAGGCACGCGAGATGACCAGACGCAAGGGGGTGCTCGATGTTGCCGGACTTCCTGGCAAGCTGGCCGACTGTCAGGAAAAGGACCCGGCCAAGTCCGAGCTCTATCTCGTCGAGGGCGACTCAGCAGGTGGATCAGCCAAACAAGGACGTGATCGGCGATTTCAGGCCATCTTGCCGCTCAAAGGCAAGATCCTCAATGTCGAAAAGGCGCGTTTCGACAAGATGCTATCTTCGGCTGAGATCGGTACCCTGATCACCGCGCTTGGCTGCGGCATCGGGCGGGAGGAATATAACCCTGACGCCGTGCGCTATCATCGCGTCATCATCATGACCGACGCGGATGTCGATGGCGCGCATATCCGCACCTTGCTCCTGACCTTCTTTTACCGCCAGATGCCCGAGCTCATCGAGCGCGGTCATATCTATATCGCTCAACCGCCGCTGTATAAGCTCAAGAAGGGCAAACAAGAGGAATATCTGCTGGATGACGCTGCACTCAATGCCGCTTTGCTGCGGGCAGCGCTCGATGGGGCCGAGTTTCATATCGGGGCCGATGCTCCACCGCTTGCTGGTACGGCCTTAGAGTCGCTCGCCCGCGACTATCAGATTGCAGTCGGTATCATCCAGCGATTGGGGGTTCGCTACGATCCCATCTTCTTAGAAGCGCTGCTGTGCTCCCCTGCGGTCGATGATGAGATCCTGCACAGCCATGAACATCTAGGCGCATGGTGCCGGGAGGTTGAGATCCAACTGAATGCTGTCGATGCCCTGAGCCAACGCTATGTCGTGCGGCCCTATGAAGATCAGGCGCATCAACCGCGCGGCATCGAGCTAATCCGGCTTATCCATGGCCTATCCGAGACGCGCCGCGTCCCGATCGAATTTTTTCATACTACTGATTATGCCAAGCTGCGCGATCTCGGTATCAAACTCGCTGGTCTGATTCAACCAGGGGCATTTGTGCGCCGTGGCGAGCGTCGTCAAGAGATCAGCGATTTCGGCGAAGGGATCCGTTGGTTGCTTGCCGAGGCCCAACGCGGTTGTACCATCCAGCGTTACAAAGGTCTGGGGGAGATGAACCCAGAACAGCTGTGGGAGACCACCATGAACCCTGAGAGCCGGCGCCTGCTGCGGGTCACCATTGAAGATGCCGTTGCCGCCGATCAGATCTTTACCACGCTCATGGGCGACCAGGTCGAGCCGCGACGTGAGTTCATCGAACGCAATGCGCTGAATGTCAGCAATCTCGATATCTAAGAGATGGATCGACACTAGCCAAACGCAGGTGCACCTTTTCACCCTCTATCTTCCACAAGATGGATAGGATCAAGGGGCGCTTTGCCGCCCTATTGCTTCGCAAGGAGAGTAGCGAGCCCTCTGCGCATGTTCTGCATTGAACACTCAGGCATTGAGCGATTCGATCGCCTCGCACAAAAAATGCCCGAGCATCAGATGGACCTCCTGGATGCGCGGGGTCACCCGCGAGGGGATGGCCAGCACGATGTCGGCAGCAGGCAGGTCTGGGTAAGCGGCACCGGTTAGGAGCACGGTCACCAGACCCCGCTCACGGGCAGTTGCCAATGCTCGTACCACATTGGGCGAACGCCCGCTGGTCGAAAGCGCCCACAGGACATCCCCAGGGCGCCCCAGAGCCTGGATCTGGCGGGCGAAGACCTCGGCAAAGCCAAAGTCATTGGCCACCGCCGAGGCGGCACTAGGATCAAAACCGAGCGCGATCGCAGGCAGCGGGCGCCGCTGTTTATCGAGAAAGGGCCCGATCAACTCACCGCTGAGATGGGTCGATTCGGCGGCGCTGCCGCCATTGCCGCAAATCAAGAGTCTTCCCCCTTGGGCAATTGCTTGGGCAGTGCGCAGTGCGGCATCTAGGGTCGCTGCGAGCAGCCGCTCATCGGTACGCACCCGCTGGATAAGTGCCAAGGTCTCATCCAGGCGTTCGATCAGGAGGGATTTGAGCAGTTCAGGTGAAGGAGGTAGGAGATCCGTCATAGGTGGGATGGGAACACCAAGGGGATGAAACCAATGAGGGCAACAAGCCGCTACCAGACGCGCGGCTTGAAAGCGGGCGGATTGAGCAGCGCGATCGTTTCCCCCGATTGCCCCAGGACATAGATCCCTTCTTCAAACTGCATGGCTGCGATGGTGCCAAAGCGTTGCATGTCTGAGAAATGGGGAAAATTGCGCTTGAAATGATCCGGGCGCGCCAGATGGGTGCAGACATCCTCGACCGTAGTATTCAGCTTACATTCCACACCCACCGCCGCCCCGTTGTCGATGGCCAAGAGATTGATCCTGTTGAGAAACCGCTGTTGGTCATCGAGTGCCGTCAGTCGGCGCATGACCTGATGGACCGGTAGTCCACGCGCCCGAAAAAGCTCGGCCACTGCGATTCGAGCATATTCTCGCCCAGAAACCCTTCCGCAATTGCATTGTGTTTTTCTATGGATCGCTACGCCATGAGCACCTGATGCAAGGTTAGCGGGATAGCACTCATGGTAATAGACAGACCCGTCTAACCGATTCATGGATGGGCATGGGGGATGGAATGCTCGCAGACCGCATATATGCCGATACCAAATTGTTGAAACAATGGAGAGACTGAGCGGTAGAGCAGATGGCAAGACGCATCAGAACAATCCCCGATACCGGTTGCCTCAGCACTGCTGCTTATTATGGCAAGTGTTACTGATGACTGATGTTCGGGTTGCAACCTAAAATGGCTCAGGGCAATGGCATTGCGCACTGGCGCAATGTCACGAAACCCTCAACCAAACCAAGATTGTTACTATCGATGTCCTTGTATTGTTGATACCTCAAAACTAGATTTATAGCGCTTGATCCCCTCCGATCTGACCCTTGTTCCCGCCCTCTCAAGGAGCCAACGATGGCATTGGTAGAAGAAAAATCCCCCCCAGACCACCCAAACGACCAACTCCAATAAATCAACCCTGGCCGCAGCGCGCGAGGCCGAGGCCCAGCGCAAGCGCGCCCGCACCCTGGCCAAACAACAACAGGTCGCTGAGCGCATCGCCGCGGCCACCGCCCAACTCGCCTCAGGGATCAATGAGGCGGCATCAGCGGCAGAGGAGCTCAAACGCGCCGCGGATCAGATTGCATCTGGGGCCGAGGAGGCATCCGGCGCGGCCCAGGAATCGCTGCGCCTGGTCCAGGAGATGGCCAAAGGGATCGCCCTGGTTGAAAACAATGCCAATATCACCCTTAGCAAGGGTGAGGCGCTCGTGCAAGCCGCGGCGCGGGTGCGAGAAGAGGTCAGCGTGATGGTCGGCAATGTAGTGCAGGCCGCCAATCGCCAGATCGAATCGGTCAAGATGGTCTCCGAGCTTGAAAAGCAGGCCGCTGAGATCGGCGATATCGTCAAGGCCGTGGGTCGGATCGCCGACCAGACCAACCTCCTCGCCCTCAATGCCGCGATCGAGGCGGCGCGCGCCGGTAAACACGGCAAAGGCTTTGCGGTGGTGGCCGACGAGGTACGCACCCTGGCCGAGACCTCGGAAAAGAGCGCCAAGCAGATCTCCGAATTGATCTCCCAGATCCAGGCCGATGTCAAGGCCATTGCCAGCGGCATCAATGAATCGACCAACCTGGTGCAGGCCGAGGCGGAGAAGGGTCAGACGGTCAATACGCTCTTAGAGCAGATCGCTGTTGCTTCACATGAGGTGGTGACGGCTTCCGAACAGGTAGTCGGTGTCGCCAGGGCGGCCAATCTCGCTGCCCAGGCAATGCTGAAGAACTCCGAGACCATCGCCGCTGCCGCCGCCGAGCAGTCTGCCGCGGCCGAGGAATCCGCCAAGACGGTCGCGGAACAGGCCCATGCGCTCTCAGAATGCGAACAGGCCGCCCAGGGTCTCTCCGAGCTGGCCGAAGACCTCAAGAGCTCGACCGATGTCACCAAGAGCGCTGAAGATGTAGCCTCAGCGGCTGAGGAGCTATCCTCGGCGGTGCAGGAGATCAACCGTGCCGCCGCCCAGATCATGACCGCGATCGAACAGATCCGGCGCGGTGCCTCAGACCAGATGCGCTCAGCGGAGGATGCGGTCAATCAAATCAAACAGGTCGAACAGGGGGTGGCGGCCTCGCTCGATGGCGGCAAGCTGGGCGTGGAAAAGGCCGAGTTCGGACGTCAAACCATCGCCGAGATCCGTTCGACCATCGCGGCCATGCTCGCTGGGACCCAGCGCTCGATTGCCATCTCTCAGGAGTGCGGCCGACAGATCGCCGATCTCCAGACCGTCGCCCGGCGGATCGACAAGATCGTCGAGGCCATCTCCATCGTCTCGATCCAGACCAATATGCTGGCGGTCAACGGGGCGATCGAGGCAGCGCACGCTGGCGAATACGGCAAGGGCTTTGTCGTGGTCTCGACCGACATCCGCAACCTCTCACACGACTCGGCCCAGAACGCCGACCGTATCAAGGACATGGTCAAGTCGATCCAGGACCAGATCCTGCTCGTTGCCAGCGATCTGCGCGAAATCATCGCTGCGGCCCTGGCCGAGACCGAAAAGGCCAAGGGTATCCTTGGCTTTATTGCAACTTCAGAAAACGAGGTCGCGGAGGTCCACACCGCTGCTGAGGCGATCAGGCATGATGCAACCGAGGTCGGCACCCTGGTTGGGCAGGTCAAGATCGGCGTCGAGCAGATCTCGGCAGCGGCGATCCAGGCTGAGAGATCCGCGACTGAGGCCGCATCCGCCGCCACCCAGCAAGCGCAAGGCGCCGAGCAACTGGCTGCGGCGATCGAGGAGATCGCCTCTCTGGCGGATGAGCTGCAAAGCATGTAAAGGGCCGAATCCATGAGCGCCGAACACTTGCAAGAGGCAGCGGTGGATGAGGAAGGCACTGAGTCGGCCGATGTCCACCAGTTCGTGACCTTCGTCGTTGGCGGTGAGGTCTTCGCCGTCGATATGGCCCCGGTGCAAGAGATCATCCGTCTGCCGGCGGTGGTGCGGGTACCTCTGGCTCCATCGTCATTGCTGGGCCTAGCCAATTTACGCGGTAAGGTGCTGCCGATCATTCTGCTGCGGCGCATCTTCGGTTTCCCGGAGCAGGCGCATGACGATGCCACCCGCGCCCTGGTGATCGACGTTGGGCAACCTTTGGGTTTCGTAGTGGATCGGGTGGCCAGCGTTATTAGCGTCAGATCGGAACAGATCGAGCCGGTCGCCGGTATCCAAGGCACGTTCAATAGTGAGCTTCTAACCGGCATCCTCAAGGATGTTGGCGGGTTTGCGATGGTGATGGTGCTCAACTTCGCGCGTTTGGTCGCCCAAGAGTTTGCCGAGATCGCCCAGATCGCCAGAGGCACTGCCATGACCGGGGGCGTACTCGATAGCTCGGCAGACAATGAGGATAAAGAGGCTAGCGATGAACTTCAGTTGGTCAGCTTTGCAGTCGCGGGTCAGGAATATGCCATCGACATTACCAGCGTCCAGGAGATCGTCCAGATCCCTGAGACCATCGTCCATGTACCCAATTCGCCCACCCATGTCCTAGGTTTGATGACTCTGCGCGAGCGCCTGCTACCGCTGGTGTCGCTGCGCAGCCTGTTTGCATTGCCAGCACGCGCACTCGATGAAAAGAGCCGGATCGTGGTCGTCGCCCTGGGGCAGGCGGCAGTAGGGATCATCACCGATAGCGTCTCTGAGGTTCTGCGCGTCCCTTTAGCCCAGGTCGATCGCATGCCTGGACTCTTGGCGCGCGAGGATGCGCTTTCGGACATTACTGAGATCTGCCGGCTCGATGGCGGCAGGCGTTTGGTTGCGATCCTGTCGGTTGACAATATGTTCAAGCATACAGTGGTTCAGGAAGCGCTCAAGACGGTGGATGGCATGAACGCAAACACCCACGATGAACAGCCAGGAGAGGACAGGAGCGATGAAGAAGAACAGCTCGTGGTCTTTCGCCTCGCCGAAAGCGAGTTCGGGGTCCCGATCGAATCGGTACAAGAGATCGTGCGCCTCCCTGATGAACTGACGCCGGTGCCCAAGGCCCCCGCCTATGTCGAGGGGGTCATCAACCTGCGCGGGGCGGTGCTACCGGTGATCGATCAGCGCAAACGCTTGGGTCTGCCTCCGATCGAGCGCAACGACCGCCAGCGGATCATGGTATTCGTGCTCAATGGGGTGCGCACCGGTTTCATCGTGGATACGGTCACTGAGGTCCTGAAGATCCCCAAGGCGGCGATCGAGACCGCGCCGCGGCTGTCTGGCGAACAGGCGCGCCTGCTGGGGCGGGTGGCCAACCTCGAACAGCAGGGACGGATGATCCAGCTCATCGAGCCGGCGCATCTGATCGACACCACCGAACTCGCTGACCTGAACACCTGATCCCATGCCGATCAGGCTCCTCATCGTCGATGACTCGGCGCTGATGCGCCGGCAATTGTCTCAGCTTTTCGAGGCGCAGAGCGATTTCATCATCCGCACCGCGCGCAATGGACGCGAAGCGGTCGAGGAAAACCGCGCATGGCTGCCCGATGTCCTGACCCTCGACATCAATATGCCAGAGATGGACGGGCTGACAGCACTGGCGGCGATCATGGCCGAACGCCCAGTACCGGTGGTCATGGTCTCCTCGCTCACCGAGAAGGGGGCGCTGGCCACCTTCGAGGCCCTGGCCCTGGGTGCGGTCGATTACATCGCCAAACCAGGCGGGACCATCTCGCTGTCGATCGAGACGATCGAGTCCGAGCTAGTGGCCAAGGTCCGCGCGGCGGCACGGGCGCGGCTTAAATTCGGCAAAGGCTCGAGTTTGGCTGAACGCCTGCGCCGCGAACGGGAGGAACGCCAAACTGCCAAGCCTGCCTTTGTGCGTCGCTCTCCAGCGGCTCAGGAGGCCGAGGGTCTGGTGATCATCGGGGTCTCGACCGGCGGCCCCTCGACTCTCGAGGAGATCCTGCCCCAGCTCCCCGCTGACTACCCATTCCCAATCATTGTGGCCCAGCACATGCCGGCAGCATTCACCGGCCCCTTTGCCCAACGCATGGATCAGCTCTGTGCCCTCAATGTGGTTGAGGTCAATCGGCCGCTCGAGGTCAAGCCCGGGACCATCTATCTCGGCAAAGGTGGTGCCGACGTGGTGGTGACTGTGCGCGCCGGTCGACTGCTGGTCCTCGCCAAGCCCGAGGACCGGCGCTATCTCTGGCACCCTTCGGTCGAGGTTTTGGGACGCTCTGTGCTGGAACATTGCGAGGTGAGCCATGTCATCGGGGTCATGCTCACCGGCATGGGCTATGATGGTGCCGATGCCTTCGCCGAGATCAAACGCCAAGGCGGGCGGACCATCGCCGAGGCCGAGGAGACCGCCGTGGTCTTTGGGATGCCGCGCGAGCTCATCGAACGCGGGGGTGCGAGCCTGATACTGCCAGCGCACCAGATCGCCGCCCAGTTGATCAACTGGGTAAACACCTAAACGGGGAGAAAGCATGGGTATCGTCAAGCAGCAAACGGTTGAAAGCGTCCAACAGGATGAGCGGCGCCGCCCGCGCGATCGCGAGGGCCTGATTGCGTCACTGCGCGATCCCAATCCGGTTGCCCGCCGCTGGGCGGCGCGCGATCTGGCGGGATACCCGGAATCCGCGTCGGCCCTCGTCGAACGGCTGGCGGTGGAAGAGGATGTGAGCGTGCGCGAGGCGATCCTGCTCAGCCTTACCGAGATCGGCGATCAGACCGCGGTAAGCGGTCTCGTTCAGTGTCTCCGCAGCGAGGATGCCCATCTGCGCAACGAGGCGATCGAGGCAATGAAGCTCTTGCCCAATGCCGTGGCCCCGATCATGGCTAGGCTTTTGACTGATCCCGATCCCGATGTGCGCATCTTTGCGGTGAATATCTTGGAATCCTTGCGTCACCCGGATGTCGAGAAATGGCTGATCGAGGTCATCAGCGAAGATGAATACATCAATGTCTGCGCCACAGCCGTTGACCTTTTGGGTGAAGTCGGTACTGAGGCGGCCCTCGCACCCCTGGCATCGCTCAAGGCGCGCTTCGGCGACGAACCCTATATCGCCTTTGCCGTTGATCTGGCCCTCAAACGCATCCCGGGGTAATCATTGGCCGAAATGATGATCACCGATGAAGATTTCCAGAAGTTTCGGGAATTCTTCTATCGCAAGACCGGTATTCGCTTCGACGAGAATAAACGTTATTTTGTCGATAAAAGACTGATTGAGCGGATCGAGGCAACGGCAAGCGGCAATTTCCGCACTTACTTCAATCTGCTGCGTTTCCAGGCATCGGGCGAGGAGTTGCAAACCCTGACCAATCTGATGACGGTCAACGAGACCTATTTCTTTCGCGAGGAATATCAATTCAAGTGTCTCGTCAATTCGCTTCTGCCAGAGATTATCGCCCGTAAAACCCCTGGCTCGCGCATCCGCATCTGGTCGATCCCTTCTTCATCCGGCGAAGAGCCCTATTCGATCGCACTCTATCTGACCGAGTACTGACCAGGGATCGTGCACTGGGATGTCGAGTTGATCTCATCCGACATCGATACGGACATCCTGAAAAAAGCCCGCCAAGGGCGCTATTCAGCGCGTTCGGTGCAGCATATCCCTGACTCACTGCTTAAAAAACATTTCGATCGCTTGGCCAACGGCGATTATCAGATCCACGATGATTTTCGCGAGGCGGTCGAGTTTACTCGGGTCAATCTCAATGAGCCGGCTGATACCCGTCCCTATCGTAGTTTCGATGTCATCTTCTGTCGCAATCTATTGATCTATTTCGACGATCTCTCACGTATCCGAGCGGCGGAGGTCTTTTATGATGCACTCAATCCTGGCGGATTTATCTGTTTGGGTCATTCTGAGTCGATGAGCCGCATCTCGGCGCTCTTTCGAGTACGCAAGTTTCCGGATGCCATCGTCTATCAAAAACCGGAGGCGCGATGATGCAACAGGCGCGCATTCTCATCGTCGATGACGCGGCGACCGTACGGCTCTATCACCGCACCATCCTCGAAGAGGCAGGATTTGCAGTGGAGGAGGCGGTCAATGGGATCGAGGCGCTTGAGCGGGCACTGCTCCAGCCCTTCGATCTCTATCTGGTCGATATCAATATGCCCAAGCTCGATGGCTATGGCTTTTTGCGCGAGCTCAGAGGCCAGGATCTACCCCAAGTCCCAGCGATCATGATCTCGACCGAAGCGAAGTCCCAGGATCAACACCTAGCCTATATCGCCGGTGCCAATTATTACCTGATCAAGCCGATCAAACCGCGCGAGCTCATCCTGGCCTGTCGGATCCTGCTTGGATATGGAGGGTCGGCATGAGTCCACTCCTCCAGCAGTTCTTGATCGAGGCCCGCGACTTCCTGCAGGAGATCGGCGAAAAGCTGATGGCACTCGAGTCCCAGCCCGACGATGCGGCGCTGATGAATGAGCTCTTTCGCCTGGTGCATACCCTCAAGGGTAATTCGGGGCTATTCGACTTCCCTGAGATGACCCGGGTATTGCATGCCGGCGAGGACCTGATGGATGCGGTGCGCAGCCGGCGCCTACCTTATTCCCAGGAGATCGCCGACCGTCTGCTCGATGCCATGGATTATGTCGGTGCCCAGATCGACGCGATCGAAGCCAGCGGCGCCATCGACCCCCTGCATATCGAACAGGCTGAAGAGCATGTCCTGGCATTGCGCGAACTGATGCCAGTAGATGCGCCCAGCACTGACCCAGAGACCACCGAGCTGCCCTCCGCGGCGCCGACCTGGCCAGAGGCACCCCCCCTCGCCGAGTTGCCTGAGGGCGCGCGTCTCTCTGCCTTTCAGTCGATGGGTCCGGATCATCCGGTGTGGCGGGTCCTCTACCATCCGGCCCCCGATTGTTTCTTCAAAGGAGAGGACCCCTTTTATCAGGCACGCCAAACCCCAGGGCTCGTCTGGGGGCGCGCCTGGAATCCAGGGGGCTGGCCGCCGCTGGCCGAGCTCGACTGTTATCAATGCGCCCTGGCCTTCGATCTTCTCGTCTGCGGCCCGCGTGCCTCAATCCTAGAGCATTTCCGCTATGTACCCAATGAGATCCGGATCGAGCCGGTGAATGCACTGGCGCTCGTTGTCCCACAGGGCGATCCAGGCGGCGGACCTGTGGATGAGGACTTCGTTGCGCAATCCCTGGATCTCGTGGAACGCGGTGAGCTCGAGGAGCTGAGATCCGCTGCTGCTGCCCTGCTTGAGTTGACAGCGCCTAAGCGATGGGCAGCATCGGTCTTACGCTGGCTAATGGCGCTGCTCGATAAGATGCCGGAGGATAGATCTGCCATCCAGCGTTTGCTCGCATCCCTCAAGACCGGTCAGGCGCCTGCTTGGATCCAGGCCGATTGTCCGGAGGTACCCGAAGCCCCCGCCCCCGGGCTAGCGCCAGCAGAGCCCTCTGTTCGCCTCCCCGACCGTCCCGCCCCGAGCTCAGAGGAGCTGGCCCTGATCGAGCAGCTGATCGCGGTCCAACGCCAGATTCTGGAACTGCCCGACCAGGTCGATTGGCTCCCCGGCAGGCTCAAGGGATGTGCGGCAACCCTACGCGCAGCGCTGACCCCTCTCGGTCTTGCCACGCCCGAGCTCGACCAGGCGCTTGCAGCAGCGCTTGCCGAACGCTCCAGCCTCCCGCTGGCCGTTTGGTTACAAACGATCCAGCCGCGGGCAGCGGTAGGGGAACCCGCGGCTGCACCCAACAATGCCGTGCCGACAGACGCCCCCGAGCACCCCCAGCCTCTCTCCCCGCCACCGGCGCTAGCCCTCGGTGAGCGGACCCTGCCCGAGGAGGAGCCCAGGTTTGGACGGCGCGCCGAGGATGCACCCAGCGCCCGGGTGCTCAAGGTCGATCAGGCCAAGATCGACCGCCTGATGAACCTGATCGGCGAGATGGTGGTGACCAAAAATAGCTTGCCCTATCTCGCGCGGCGCGCCGAGGATGAGTTTGGCGTCAGGGAGCTCGCCCGCGAGATCAAGGCACAATATACAGTGATCAACCGCATCGCCGAGGAGATGCAGGATGCCATCATGCAGGTGCGCTTGCTGCCGGTATCCTTCATCTTTCAGCGCTTTCCCCGCCTGGTGCGTGATCTCTCGCGCAAGCTGGGCAAGGAGATCGAGCTTGTCCTGGAAGGTGAGGAGACCGAGGCAGACAAGAGCATCATCGAGTCGCTCGCCGATCCTCTGATCCATCTGGTGCGCAACAGCCTAGATCACGGGATCGAGCTGCCCGAGATCCGGCGCGCCGCTGGCAAGCCGCCTGCTGGTCGCCTGCTGATCCGCGCCCAGCAAGAATCCGACCGCGTCCTCATCGAGATCAGCGACGATGGACGCGGGATCGACCCCGCAGTGATCAAGCGCAAGGTTTACGAGCGCGGGTTGATCGATGAGAGCCAGCTCGAACGGCTCTCGGATCAAGAGGCCCAGAACCTGATCTTTGCCCCTGGCTTTTCGACTGCCGAACAGGTGACCGATCTCTCAGGGCGCGGCGTAGGCATGGATGTGGTGCGCACAGCCTTAGAAAGGGTAGGAGGAACGGTGGAGCTCCATAGCCAGGTCGGGCGTGGTACCATTATCCGCCTCTCTCTGCCCCTGTCGATGGCGGTGACCAATGTCATGATCATCGAGTCCGACGACCAGATCTTCGGGATGCCGATGGATACGGTGGTCGAGACTGTGCGCCTGCCGCAAGGCCAGATCCATGGGATCAAACATCGCCGTACAGCTGTGCTGCGCGGTAAAATCGTGCCGCTCGTGGCGCTCAATGACCTGTTGGCCATCCCCGCCGCCCCCCGGCCCAATGCCGAGAATGAGCTGGCGGTCTTGGTGGTACGCGCCGGCAGCGAGGTCGTGGGGCTCTTGGTCGATGATTTCCGCGAGGTGATCGATGTCATCCTCAAACCGCTGCCCGGTGAGCTCAGTAAGCTTGCCTGCTACGCAGGGACCGCACTCTTGGGCGATGGTTCGGTGTTGATGGTCTTGAATCCCAAAGGTCTTTTGTAATGCCGATCGAATATTCAGACACCCAGGCGCGTTTACCTGAGATCCTCTCGGTCGAGGAGGCGGAGGGTCTGCTGGAGTGGTTGATCCAGCATCCGGAGGGTATGGTCGATCTCGCCGACTGCACCCATCTCCATGCCGCCAATCTGCAGGTACTCCTAGCCGCCCATCCCAAGATCAACGCCTGGCCCGCTGATCCTAAACTCGCTGCCTGGATCAAAGACAGTCTGCACGGAGGAGAATGACCATGCCTAAGACCATCCTCATCGTCGATGATTCGACCGTGATGCTGATGAGCGTCAAACAGACCCTGGAGCTTGCTGGTTATCAAGTAGAAACGGCCAAGGATGGGCTGGAGGCCTTCAATCGCTTAAAGTCCGGCTTCAAGCCGGACCTCATCATCACCGACATCAATATGCCCAACATGAATGGGCTCGAGTTCATCCAAAACGCCCGCAGCATCCTGCGTTTTACCCCGATCCTCGCCCTGACCACCGAGTCGCAGGCCGCCAAGCGCGACGAGGCCAAGAGGCTCGGGGCCACCGGCTGGCTGGTCAAACCAGTGGGCGGCGAGGATCTCTTAAAGGTCATCAAACAGGTCCTGCCGGGGGCCTAAGCCGTATCCCCCCAATCTGCAGGACCTGGCGATGAGCTACAGTGAGGCCCTTGCCGTGTCTAAATCCCCGATCATCCAGCGTTGGGTCTTGCTGACGCTCGGCCTATCCATCGCGACTATTGCAGGCGTCTTGATGTGGCTGCTGTTGCCCTGGCTCGAGACCCTGGCCACCCCCTCGTTTCGCCTGACCAAGTCGATCGTGGTAGGACTGATCGTCTTGGGAATGCTTGGGGTCTTGCATTGGGTCCTCAACATCCTCAAACACAGCATTTACCGCGACCAGACCCTTATTCAAGAGGCCTGGCTCAATGTGCGGATCAATACCCTCCAGATCCTCAATCAGATCAAAACCGATTTCCAAACCTTGCCGCGTTATCTAGAGCTGATGCGCAGTCATCTCCAGGAGGCCATTCGGGTCACCGAATCGGGAACCGTGAATATCCTGCATACCTTGGAAGATATCCGCGGGCAGGCCTTCGCCTTGCGCAATACCCTGCGCGACCAGGAGTCCAAGGCCAGCGACATCGCCCATGCCCAGTGCAAACGCCTGGAGGATAATGCCAAGATCCTGGAGGATATCGCCGAGTATCAAAGACAACGAACGAACCAGATCGAGCAGGACAGGCGGCGGATCCAAGAGGTCCTTGATCATGTCACCCAGCTTGAAGGTCTGACCAGCATGATCCGCAAGATCGCCCGGCAAACGAATCTCTTGGCGCTCAATGCTGCGATCGAGGCCGCGCGCGCCGGCGAGGCAGGCAAGGGATTTGCCGTGGTCGCCGATGAGATCAGAAAGCTTTCCCAACAGACCGAATCTGCTACCCAAGAGATCAATACCGCGATCGCCGCCATGACTCAAACGGTCAACGAAAACCTCTCAGAGATCGTCTCGGCGACCCGCACCGAGGAGGAGACCTACAAGGTCCAGCAGATCACAGAAGAGCTCGAGCGGATGAACCAGGCCTTTGAAGAAGTGAGTCGCTATTTGAACCAGATCACCAGTGAGTCGAATCAGGCGATAGATGCGATCTATCGGGTAATCCTTGCCGCCCTCGGTCAGATGCAGTTCCAAGACATCGCCCGCCAGCAGATCGAACAGGTCCAAACCGCGCTCGACCGTTTAAGCGCACATGCTGACCTCGTGGTGGGTGCACTCAATCGGGAAAGACCCGATTGGTCGCCCCTCGAAGAGCGGATCGATGAAACCAAGGATGACTATGTGATGCACACCCAGCGCTTGACCCACGCCCAGGTGACCAGCAGTGCGCTCGAATCCGAAAGCCGACCCGCCATCGAACTGTTTTGAACATGGAACCATTCGCGAGGCCGCGGGGTTAATGAGTCAAGCGGCGTTTTGAGTTTGGGCATTTCAGGGGACAGAAATGGATCTGGCAATCGATAGAGACAAACCGCCCTCGTATCAGCAGGGGTTGCGGGTGTTGCTCCAGGGGCGCAAGCCAAGGTTGAATCATTGGCAGATCCAGGCCGATGCCGATCCTCGCCGTCGCCAACCGTAAGGGCGGGACGGGCAAGACCACGGTAGCGGTCAATCTCGCGGCTGAGTTGGCTGCACGCGGTCTGCAGGTCCTGCTCCTCGACCTCGATTCCCAAGGCCATTGCGCGGTGGGTTTGGGGCTCGAGGTCAAGGCCAGTGATGCTAACCTCCATCAACTGTTTCTTCAGCGTCGAGCCAAGCTCGCTAACGCCATCCGCCCGACTGCGTTCACCAATCTCTATCTGGCCCCCGCTGATCCCAGGCTCGATCACAGCCGTTGCGCGCCCGACCCCGATCGCCTCCGGCAGGCGCTTTCGCCGGGCGATCTAGGCCGGCATTTCGACCTGATCCTGATCGATACCCCACCCTCGCTCGATACCCTGTTCCTGAACGCACTCTATGCCGCGACCCATGTCCTGGTCCCCTATATCCCGCATTATCTCTCACTTGAAGGGGTACGCCAGTTGATCCGTGCCTTGTTCCCGGTGATGAGTCGCCACAATCGCGGCCTAAAACTCCTCGGATTCGTACCCAATCAAGCCGCCGCGCATATCCGCCTGCATCGGACTGTGACCGCACATATCGGGAGCGAGCTGGGTACAACCCGCATCCTGCCGGCAATCCGCGCCGATATCCGGTTCGCTGAGGCCATGGCCGCCGGTCAGCCGATCCGCGTTTATGCCCCCACCAGCCGCGGTGCAGAGGATCTAGACCGGCTTGCTGCCGCAGTGGGGGAGGCCTTGGGCTTTGGTTCAGGAGATCCACCCGCTGCATCACCCTGACCTCTTACCGCCTATCATCGATGGTACTGATCTGCCATTTGATCGCAGCGGTCGGATATTTCCCTTCAGCGCAGAAGGAACAGAGGTCGGTGCTGTACGACCACGGCTCGACGCCTGGCATGTCGCAGCAAGGCGGTCTTGCACTTAAAATTAGTCCTTGTCTTCCTGGTTAAACCGACCAGGGATCTGGGAAACGCCAACAACCCTGTGATCATCAAAGTCAGTGACCCTTAACATCGGTTTGCCTCGGTTCATCCAGGGCAGCGCGCGCGCCGATTTGGCCGATGCTGTTGCCCGCTGTCTGCCCCTGAGCCTGCGCCGGTTGCTTGCCCGCTATCATCGCCGACTGATCTTTCAGATCGAGGATGGACAGGCGCGAGCCTATTTGGTCGCTGGCCTCGAGACTCAGGTATTCGGTGGCTTTGATCCGAATGGGGATCTGCATCTGCCGGGCATGAACGGCGGGCAGAGGCACGATCGCCCGCCGCGGATCGAGGTCCATCTGCCCTCCGAGTCCGTGCTCAGACGCCGGGTCTCTTTCCCCGCTCAGGTCCGCGTCAATCTGCACCAGGTCCTGCGCTACGAGCTCGACCGCATCTCCCCCTTCAAACCCGAGGATGTGGTCTTCGATTTCATGGTGCTACCCGGTCCCAGGTCAGCCGAGCGCATCCAGGTCGAGCTCGCCCTCTGCCGGCGCGACCAGGTCGAGGCTTGGATCGAGCGGCTTGCGGCGTTAGGGGCACCGGTCGAGCGCATCGCCTGGGTGGGTGCCTGGCCAGAGGCCAATCTGCTTCCCGCTGAACGGCGCCCGCAGGCCCGCCGGTTTGCCCTGAATGCTGCCACCACCCTGGGGTCGATCGCCGTATTGCTCGCTGTTGCTGTCTTGCTCAGCCCCTTATGGCAGCGCGATCAGACGATCCAGCGCCTAGACACCCAGCTCAAACGCCTGCGGGCCCAGGCTGCTGAGGTCGAGCGTACGCGCCAAGAGCTCGAACGCGTGCGCCAAAGCAGCCGGGCGGTCATCGAACGCAAACTCCAACAGCCCAGGCTCTTGGAGCTTCTGCGCGAACTGACCGAGCGCCTTCCGAATGACACTTGGGTACAAAATCTCGAGTTTGGCCCTGAACAGATCGAGATCCGCGGCGAATCTGGCCAGGCCAGCGCCCTGATCGCTATCCTGGAACAGTCCCCGCTGATCGAGGGGGTGGCCTTCGGCTCACCGGTCACCCAGATCGCGCAAACCGGCAAGGAGCGGTTCAACATCAGCTTTCGTTATACGAGCGGGGAAAGACCTTGAACACCCCCTGGCCACTGCCTCGCCGGTGTTTGGTCATCCTGGCCGCCTTGATCCTGATACCGGCCCTAGCCTTGGTAGCGATCGTGGTCCCTTGGCTGAACAGGCTCATCGCCCTCAATGCCCACATTGCTCAGAGCAGCGACCAGATCGCCCGCTATCGGCGGCTGGTCGATCAATTGCCCACCCTGCGCGCCGAGCTGGAACAGGCGCGGGCTGACAATACCTTTGCCGCCTTTTATTTCAAGGCGCCGACCCAGGCGCTCGCCGGTGCCCAGGTCCAAGGCCAGATCCAAGAGATCGTTCGGGTCGCAGGCGGGCGCCTGATCAGCACCCAGATCCTACCCCCAGAAGGCCAGGAGGTCCCGCCGCGTATCCGGGTACGGGTTCAGATCCAGGGTTCGACCGATACCCTGCTTGCAGTGCTCCAGCGGCTGGATCAGGCTAAGCCCTTTTTGTTTATCGAACGGCTCTCGGTGCGCTCTTCGGCACGCCCAATGGAGGCGACGAGCCCGATGGCGCGCCGCCCCTTGCCCGATCAGGGTGGGAACCTCACGCTGCGTCTGGATCTCTATGGTTTCGTACTCGAGGGCAGCAACCCATGAGGCTCGGTTTGGCGGCCCTTGTGCTCGGTCTGACGGTCTTGCTGGCCCTGGAATGGACGCTTTGGTCGCCACAGCTCAAGTCCAATATGGCGGCGCCTTCTACCCCCCCAGCGCCGACGCCGGCCAACCCAGATACAAACGAACTGTTAGCGCAGTTAGACTCCGGGGAAGAGCGCGACAACTATGCCCTGATTACTGAACGCCCGCTCTTTCGCCCAGACCGCCAGCCCGACCCCCCATCCGATGCCCAAGCTATCACCCCCCCGTCCGCCGAGGGTGCGCCCTTGGATGCCCTCGATCTGAAGGCGGTCCTGATCATGCCGGAGACAGCACTCGCCTGGGTCCATGACCCTGCTCAACCCAGGGTGCGCCGGCTGCGAGTCGGCGATGAGGTCCAAGGCTGGGTGGTGAGGGCAATCCTCGAGGATCGCATCCTCGTCGAGCGACAGGGCCAGCAGGATGCGCTACTATTGCGTGACTATACCAAGGCGCCGCCTACTGCGGCCCCGCCAACCACACGGCCGATCCCGCCGCGGACCCCGCCGCGTGCCCCCCAACGTACCGCTCCGAAACCGCCTTGATAACCGAAATCAGGCCATAGCGGTCTTTTGCTAAGCGTATGTATCTCGATCTATCGCCATCATTCACCCTGGATCACGCGCGCCGTCTGCCGTCCCTATTCTTGCTGGTGCTGGTTGTTGGGCTCGCAGGTTGCGAGCGGGCGCTCTGGGATCCGACACTCAAGGTCGGCGCCCCAGGTAGCCATATCCTGGATAACGCGCAATCCAAACAGGCCGAGCCGCGCACCCTGCCTGCTGAAACCATCGCCATCGGCGAGCCCGAGCAACCGCCCAAACGCGCCGAGATCCTCCAGCGCGGCAGCGGCGCATTCGTGCGCAAGGTCTCACCGACCAAGGTGGATACCGCGCCGGGTGACATCACCCTCAATTTCGACGGGACGGATATCCGTGAGGTGGTCAAGGTCATCCTGGGGGATCTGCTGCGCGCCAACTATGTACTCCATCCAGCGGTGCAAGGGGCGGTCTCGCTCCAAACGGGGAGGCCGCTGCGCCTTGAGGACCTCTTACCCACCCTTGAGACCCTGTTGCGGATGAATAACGCGGCGCTTGTATATAAAGATAGGCGCTATGAGGTCGTGCCGCTGGCCAACGCCGTGCAGGGTCAAGTGACGCCGCAGCTTGGTAACTCGGATCGCCCTTTGCCGAGCGGCTATAGCGTTCAGGTGGTGCCCCTGCGTTATGTCGGCGCCGAGGAGATGAGCAATATCCTCAAGCCCCTTGCCCCTGAGGGCAGCATCATCCGGGTCGATAACCTGCGCAATCTCTTGGTCATTGCCGGAACCGGCTCGGAGATGGCCAACCTGCTCGAAACCATCCGCGCCTTCGATGTGGATTGGATGGCGGGGCTATCGGTCGGCCTGTTCCCGCTTGAATATGCCAAGACCAAGGATGTCGCTGCCCAGCTCGAATCCTTGCTGGCCGAGGAAGGTAACAACCCCTTGAAAGGGATCTTCCACTTCATCCCTATCGAGAGCGCCAATGCGCTCCTGGTCGTCTCACCCCAGGCGCGCTATCTGGAACAGGTCCAGACCTGGATCGAGCGTCTGGATCTAGCCGAGGCGCGCAACGATAGCTCGGAGCGGGTCTATGTCTATCGGGTCAGACACAGCGATGCCGAAAGCCTGGCCGATACGCTCTCCCAACTCTTCGGCGGGACTGGCAGCAAGCGCAAGTCAACCGTCGGCAACATCGCCCCTGGCCTGGGCAAGGCGACGAGCAGCACCACGGGCACGACCAGCAAGGGCACAACGACCACCAGCAGCGATGACAGCACCCAAAACCAGACCCGCCAAGGGGCCACCGCGCATGAGATCGAGCTCTCCTCGACCGTGAATATCGTCGCCGATTCGATCAATAATTCGCTTTTGATCCGCGCCACCCCGCGCGATTATCAAAAGATCCTGGATGCACTCAAACAGCTCGATATCCTGCCGCTCCAGGTCTTGGTTGAGGCGACCATCGTCGAGGTCACGCTGGCGGGCAATCTCAAATATGGCCTGCAATGGGAACTCTTCGGTCCGGGCAAGGAGGGTAAGAGCTTCGCCTCATTCGATGGCACACTGGATGATGCCAAGGCATCGGGGATCAAGACCATGTTCCCTGGCTTCAACTGGGCCTTGGTCAGCGATCCCAACACGATCAAGGCCACCTTAAGCGCCCTGGCCGGTCAGAACCTGCTCAAGGTTCTGTCATCGCCCTCGGTCATGGTCATGGACAATCAGACGGCCAAGATCCAGGTAGGCCAAGAGGTCCCGATCGCCACCTCCCAGCAAGAGGGGTTTTCGACCACCGACCGCACCTATACCACCATCTCTTACAAGGACACCGGCGTGATCCTCAAGGTCAAGCCGCGGGTGACCCCTGCTGGGCTTGTCCAGATGCAGATCGAGCAGGAGGTCAGTACCGTGCTCGATCAAAGCGCCTCGGCCTTGAACTCGCCCTCGTTCAAAAAGCGCACGATCACCAGTTCAGTGGCGGTGCGTTCCAATCAAGCAGTGGTCTTGGGCGGTTTGATCGAGGACTCCCAGTCGGACGGCAAGCAAGGGGTGCCTGGTTTCCACAGCCTGCCGGTCGTCGGTGCACTCTTCGGCGAAAGCTCCAAATCCGCCAGCCGCACCGAGCTTTTGGTGGTGCTCACCCCCAAGGTGATCGCCAACGATCAGGATATCGAGTCGGTCACCGAGGACTTTCGCAAAAAGCTCCAGGGGCTCAAGACCGGTCTCTAACCCTAACCCAGAGCCCCTTTAACCGAGCAACAGCTAAAGAGGAGTACCCTTCCCGGTCAGTGCGCAGGGCCTATTCCCCGGTCATTGCGAGGAGCGAAGCGACGAAGCAATCTCACAGAACGCCCCGCTGCACTTTGGGGATGCTCTGAGATTGCTTCGCTTCGCTCGCAATGACTCCTTTGGGAAGATCTGAATGAGTCCATCCTGGACTTCTCAGATCACGCCAATCGAAAAGTGTGATCCTCGACCTGCCTGCGCAGGCAGGTCGGCTTCATTTTTCAACGACCATGAGTCGTTGAAAAATGGCGGCACATCCCTGTGCCGCGGAAGCTCTGAGCTCATTCAGAGCTTCTTTTGTCATTGCGAGGGGCTTGAGCCCCGAAGCAATCTCATAGAAGGATCAAGTAGGGTGCGTATGACGCACCCTATAGCGCTTAAGCCCTGTAGCTCATTCAGGCAGGTCCGAATACCCCATCAGCCAGAGATCGACGGCGCGCGCGCATTGGCGACCTTCGCGGATAGCCCAGACGACGAGCGACTGGCCGCGGCGCATATCGCCAGCGCAGAAGACCCCTTCGACCGAGGTCTGATAGGCATTCGGCCCCTCGGTGGCGCCGCGGACATTGCCGCGCGCATCGAGTTTAAGTCCAGCCTCGCGCTGGAGCGCCTCGATCATGCCAGCATGCACGGGATGGACAAAACCCATCGCCAATAGCACCAGATCGGCCTTCAGCTCACCTTCGCTCCCAGGAACATCTTCCATCCGCCAGCGTCCATCGGCGTCCTTGTCCCAACGCACCTGGCAGTAGCGCACGGCCTTGACCCGCCCCTCGGCATCGCCGATGAATGCCTTGGTCGAGAAGTTCCACAAGCGGGTGCAGCCCTCCTCCTGTGAGCTCGAGGTGCGCAGGCGGTTCGGCCAATAGGGCCAAGTCAGGAGCTTGTTTTCGCGCTCGGGCGGGCGGTCAAGGATATCGACCTGGGTCACCGAGGCCGCACCATGGCGGTTGGCCGTGCCGATACAATCCGAACCCGTGTCCCCGCCGCCGATGACCAGGACATGCCGACCGGCAGCGCTGATGAACTCCTCATCCGGGACATAGACCCCTTGGACGCGCTGGCTGTTGCGCTTCAAGAACTCCATCGCGAAATGGATACCCATAAGTTCGCGCCCAGGGACATCGAGGTCACGCGGCTGCTCGGCCCCGCCGGCGAGCACCAGGGCGTCGTATTCGGCACGCAAACGGCTGACTGGAATATCGACACCGACGTGGGCATTGGTGTGAAACTCCACCCCTTCGGTGCGCATTTGCGCCAGCCGCCGGTCGATGAGCTTCTTGTTGAGCTTGAAATCGGGGATGCCATAGCGCAACAGTCCGCCGATTCGGTCGGCCTTCTCGAAGATGGCAACATGGTGACCAGCACGGGCCAATTGTTGGGCGCAGGCCAGGCCCGCCGGCCCCGAGCCGACGATCGCGACCCTTTTACCGGTACGATGCTTGGGCACCTGCGGCTTAATCCAGCCCTCCTCCCAGGCGCGATCGACGATGGCGCACTCGATGGTTTTGATGGTGACCGGTGCATCATGCAGGTTCAGGGTACAGGCGGCCTCGCAGGGCGCGGGGCAGATACGCCCGGTAAACTCGGGAAAGTTGTTGGTCGCATGTAGAGCATCGATCGCCGCCTGCCAGTCGCCGCGATAGACCAGGTCGTTCCAATCCGGGATGAGATTATTGACCGGGCAGCCCTGATGGCAGAAGGGGATGCCGCAATCCATGCACCGCGCCCCCTGTTGCCGAAGCTCAGCCTCGGAGAGCGGGATGATGAACTCGTCATAATGCACCACCCGATCGCTAACCGGCGCATAGCGCCGATCGGTGCGCGGATATTCCATAAATCCGGTTGGTTTACCCATGTTCGACAACCCCCTTCAGAGGCTTAGCGGTACGCGGCGGTAGCCGTTGACGCGATTTGATCTGGGCAAGGGCCCGCCGATAATCGACTGGCATCACCTTGACAAAGCGCGGCAGATAACGATTCCAATCCGCCAAGACCCGCTCGGCCACCACCGAGCCCGTATAGCGATGATGGCGTTCGATGAGCCATTTCAGGCGCAGGGCATCATGGCCCGACATGTCGCGAATGAGATCGACGAGCCCGTGGGTCTCGAGATCGCCACCCTGGTGCCCATTGAGTTCAAGGGCGAGATCCTCCTCGGGGATGGGCTCGAGCTCGACCATTGCCTGATTACAGCGTTCGGCAAAACGCCCATCTTCATCGAGGACATAGGCGATCCCCCCCGACATCCCGGCGGCAAAGTTGCGTCCCGTAGGCCCGAGCACCACCGCGACCCCGCCGGTCATATACTCACAACCGTGATCACCCACGCCCTCGACCACCGCTGTAGCACCTGAGTTGCGCACGCAGAAGCGCTCGCCAGCCACCCCGCGGAAGAAGCACTCGCCGCTGATCGCACCATAGAGCACGGTATTGCCGACGATGATATTGTCCTCGGCGCGCCCGATCCCCGAATCTCGCGGCGGATAGATGATGATCCGCCCGCCCGAGAGCCCCTTGCCGACATAGTCGTTGGCCTCACCCTCCAGCTCCAGAGTCACGCCATGCGCGAGCCAGGCACCGAAGGACTGACCCGCAGTACCCTTGGCCTGGATATGGATGGTGTCATCGGGCAGGCCCGCGTGTCCGTAGCGCTCGGCCACTTGGCCCGAGAGCATGGCCCCCAGGGTGCGGTTGTAGTTTTTGACGGCGATCGCGATACGCACCGGCTCACCGCATTCGAGCGCAGGTTGGGCCCGCTGGATCAGCTCATGATCGAGCGCCTTGTCCAGCCCATGATCCTGGGTCTCGCAGTTGTAACGCGCCACCTCTGCGGGGACAACGGGCTGGGCCAGCAGTTTGCTGTAATCGAGCCCATGTGCCTTCCAATGGGTGATGGCTCGGCGCATCTCCAAGCGGTCCGAGCGCCCGATCATCTCGTTCATGGTGCGAAAACCCAGTTTGGACATGAGTTGACGCACCTCTTCGGCGATGAAGAAGAAATAATTAATGAGATATTCGGGCTTGCCGCTGAACTTCTTGCGCAGCTCGGGATCCTGGGTCGCTACCCCCACCGGACAGGTGTTGAGGTGACATTTGCGCATCATGATGCAGCCTTCGACGATCAGGGGGGCGGTAGCAAATCCAAACTCATCGGCGCCCAACAGTGCCCCGATCACCACGTCCCGCCCAGTGCGCAAGCCCCCATCGACCTGGACACAGATGCGCCCGCGCAGGCGATTGAGCACCAGGGTCTGATGGGTCTCAGCCAGGCCAATCTCCCAAGGTGAGCCTGCATGCTTGATCGAGGTCAGAGGGCTTGCCCCCGTCCCGCCATCATAGCCGGCGATAGTGACATGATCGGCATGGGCCTTGGCCACGCCCGCCGCTACCGTCCCGACCCCGATCTCGGAGACCAGCTTGACCGAGATGCGCGCCCGGGGATTGACGTTCTTGAGATCATGGATGAGCTGGGCCAGGTCCTCGATTGAATAGATGTCGTGGTGTGGCGGCGGCGAGATCAATCCCACGCCGGGCGTTGAATGACGCACGCGCGCGATCTGGGCATTGACCTTGTGCCCAGGCAACTGGCCGCCCTCGCCGGGCTTGGCGCCCTGGGCGATCTTGATCTGGATGTCATCGGCATTGACCAGATACTCGGTGGTGACCCCAAAGCGCCCTGAGGCGACCTGTTTGATCGCCGAGCGCTCTGGATTGGGCGAACCATCGGGAAGGGGCTGATAACGCTCGGGCTCCTCGCCACCCTCGCCAGTGTTGGATTTCCCGCCGATCGCATTCATCGCGCGGGCAAGGGTCGAATGCGCCTCATAGCTGATCGAGCCGAAGGACATGGCCCCAGTCGCAAAACGCTTGACGATCTCCTTGGCCGGTTCGACCTCAGCGAGCGGCACCGGCTCATCGGCCCATTTGAAGGTCATCAGCCCGCGCAGGGTCAACAGGCGCTCGTTCTGCTCATCGACCAGGCGCGAGAACTCGACGAAGGTCTTGGCGTCATTGGCGCGAGTGGCATGTTGCAGCTTAGCGATGGTCTCGGGCGTCCACACATGATCCTCACCATGCACCCGATAGGCATAGTCGCCGCCGACATCTAGATGCTTGCGATAGAACAGGGCATCGCCATAGGCCTGCTGATGCCAGCGCACCGCCTCCTCTGCGACCTCAGCAAGCCCAATCCCCTCAATCCGCCCTTGGGTGCCGGTGAAATAACGCTCCAAAAAGGCGCTGTTGAGCCCTACGGCATCGAAGATCTGCGCCCCGCAGTAGGACTGAAAGGTCGAGATGCCCATCTTGGACATGACCTTAAGGAGCCCCTTGCCGACCGCCTTGATATAGCGATATTGGGCCTCTTCGAAGGTCAGGCGCTCAGGAAGATTCGGTAACAGCGACTGGATGGTGTCAAAGGCGAGATACGGATTGATTGCCTCGGCGCCATAACCCACCAGGGTGGCGAAATGATGGATCTCAAAGGCCGCGCCGGTCTCGATCACCAGACCGGAGCTGGTACGCAGCCCTTGCCGGATCAGATGATGATGCACCGCCGAGTTTGCCAGGAGCGCGGGGATAGGGATGTTGTCGCTGTTGGTGTCGCGGTCCGAGAGGATCAGGATGTTATAGCCATCCAGGACCGCCCTTTCGGCTTCTTGACACAAGCGCTCGAGCGCCCCCCCCATACCAGCGGCCCCTTCCTTGGCTGGATAGACGATCGGCAAGGTCTTGGTGCGAAAGGCCCCACCCGAGTTGTCCTCGATATGCCGGATACGTTCCAGGTCCTGATTGGTCAGGATCGGTTGACTGACCTCCAGACGCCAGTGTTTGCCAGCCTCGTTCAGACCCAGCAGGTTTGGACGCGGGCCGATCAAGGACACCAATGACATCACCAGCTCCTCGCGGATCGGATCGATCGGCGGATTGGTGACCTGAGCGAAGTTCTGTTTGAAATAGGTAGATAGATGCTTGGGCCGCCTGGAGAGGACCGAGGGCGGGTTGTCCGCGCCCATCGACCCCACCGCCTCTTGGCCTGTCAAGATCATCGGGATCAGCAGGAACTTGATGTCCTCCTGGGTATAACCGAACACCTGCTGGGCATCGAGCAGGGTATCGGCATCCGGGGCCATGGGCGCGACATCGGTGGGAAGCTCATCCAGATGGATTTGGGTCTTAGCCAGCCACTCGCGATAGGGTTGGGCCGCAGCTAGCTTGGATTTGAGTTCATCATCGTCGATGATCCGTCCGGCTTCGAGGTCGATGAGGAGCATCTTGCCGGGCTGCAGGCGCCATTTTTTGACGATCCGGTTCTCAGGGATGTCTAGAACCCCCATCTCTGAGGCCATAATTACCAGGTCGTCCTTGGTCACCAGATAGCGCGCCGGACGCAGACCATTGCGGTCAAGAGTGGCCCCGATCTGCCGACCATCGGTAAAGGCCACCGCTGCTGGACCGTCCCAAGGCTCCATGAGCGCCGCGTGATATTCATAGAAGGCGCGACGGGCGGGGTCCATCTGGTTATTCCCCGCCCAGGCCTCAGGAATCAGGAGCATCATGGCATGGGCGAGTGAATAGCCACCCATCACCAGGAGCTCCAGGGCATTGTCGAAACAGGCCGAGTCCGACTGACCCTCAGGGATCAGCGGCCAGATGGTATTGAGATCATCTCCCAGGATTTCGGAGCGCATGGTATGGCGGCGCGCCGCCATCCAATTGAGATTGCCGCGCAGGGTATTGATCTCGCCGTTGTGACAGATCATGCGAAACGGCTGGGCGAGATCCCAGGTCGGGAAGGTGTTGGTCGAGAAACGCTGGTGGACCAGCGCCAGGGCCGAGACGAAACGCGGATCGTTGAGGTCTAGGTAATACTGGCCGACCTGATGGGCAAGCAGCATCCCTTTATAGGTGATGGTGCGCGATGACATCGACACGACGTAATAGTCGGTCTTTTTGAAACCCGCGGCGCGGATGGCATTATCCATGCGCTTGCGGATAACGAATAGCTTGCGCTCGAAGCTGTCCTGGTCTAGGCAGTTTGACCCGCGCGCGATGAAGACCTGGCGCACCACTGGCTCGGTTGGCAAGACGCTTTCGCCGAGATCGCTGTTATCGACCGGTACATCGCGCCAGCCCAAGACCCGCTGGCCGCCTTCGCTCAGATAACGCTCGACGGTTGCGATCATCTGGGCGCGCGCTGCGGCATCCTTGGGCAGAAAGACCATGCCCACCCCGTACTCCCCCAGCGGCGGCAGGTTAAAATCGAGCACCGCGCGGAAGAAGGCATCTGGAAGCTGCACCAGAATGCCCGCCCCGTCACCGGCCTTGGGATCGGCGCCCACCGCCCCGCGATGGGTCAGACGTTTGAGGATCTCCAGCCCCTGCTCGACGATGGCATGGCTTTTCTGATTCTTGATATGACAGATGAAACCGACGCCACAGGCGTCGCGTTCATTTGCAGGATCATAGAGACCCTGCGCGGCTGGTAGGGCACGAAGGCTCATCACCTGACCTCGTTGATACCTGGGGTGAATGGATGCCGACCGGGAGGCGGTATGACGCGAAAAAAAGGGGGGGCGGTTGGCAAACCGCCCCTATTTCGCCGGTAACATTTAATAATAACGCCCTCAGCGAAGGCGTGCCAACCGGCCAGCGGACCTTGCCTATCTTCAGGCAAGGCTCGCGTAAAGCGCGTCCTCGCCGAATGTACTCGTGATGACGGCCTCACCCAGGTGCCTAAGCAGCACAAGACGCAGCTGGCCGCCCAAGACCTTTTTATCGACAGCCATCAATTCGAGCATCCGTTCGGGCGTCAGTTCCTGGGGTAAATAGGTGGGCAGCCCGGCGGCTGCGATCAAACGGCGGGTGTGCTCGACCTCGGCATCGGTCAACCAGCCAAGCCGGGCGGATAAGGCTGCCGCTAGACAGATACCCACCGCAACCGCCTCTCCATGCAGCCAAGCGCCATAGCCCAAACCGGTCTCAATGGCGTGGCCAAAGGTGTGGCCGAGATTCAGAAGCGCCCGATTGCCCGACTCACGCTCATCCTCAGCGACGATCTCAGCCTTGATCTGACAGGAACGCTCGATGGCGAGGCTTAGGGCCTCGGGATCGCGTGCTAGGAGCCTAGACATGTTTGACTCGAGCCAGACAAGAAAGCCTGCATCGCGGATGAAGCCATATTTGAGGACCTCGGCCAACCCAGCTGAAAGCTCGCGGTCAGGGAGTGTCTTCAGCGTTTCGGTATCGACGATCACGGCGCGCGGCTGGTGAAAGGCGCCGATCATATTTTTGCCTGCCGGATGATTGATGCCGGTCTTGCCGCCGACGGATGAATCGACCTGGGCAAGCAGGGTAGTAGGGACCTGGATGAAATCGATGCCGCGTTGATAACAGGCTGCCGCAAATCCCGCCATGTCACCGATCACCCCGCCACCCAAGGCGATCAGAGTACAGTCGCGGGCAAAACGCGCCGCCAAAAGGTCATCAAAGATCCGCGCCCAGACATCCAAGGTCTTATAGCACTCGCCATCGGGCAGGATAGACGAGCGCACGTCCAGGCTTTGGAGCGCTGCCTGGACGGATTCAAGATAGAGCGGCCCCACCGTCTCATTGGTGACGATCATGACTTGGCACCCGCGCAGATGCGGGCGATAAAGCTCATGGCGTGCAAGCAGGCCTGCGCCGATATAGATGGGGTAGCTGCGCGCCCCGAGTGCAACCTGGAGTGTCTTCACCTTGGAACAGGACCTAACGACGTGTCAGCGATCAGACGGCCTCGGATTTCAGCCGACGGCAAATCTCTTTGACCACTGAGCTCGTACCGCGTTTTTCGGTCGAGACGACGAGATCCGCGATCTGACGATACAGCGGATCGCGCTCAGCCATCAGAGCGCGCAGACGCTGAAGGGGATCATCGGTTTCGAGCAAGGGGCGGTTGCGATCGCGCACCGTGCGCGCATATTGCTGGTCAGGGCTGCAATAGAGATAGATCACCACCCCACGCGCGGCCAGATCGCGGCGATTATCTGGATTCAGTACTGCGCCACCACCGGTCGCAAGTACGATGCGCTCTTCGGCAACCAGCTCGGAGATGACCTGCCGCTCACGGGCGCGAAATCCCTCCTCACCTTCATACTCGAAGATGGTCGGGATATCGACCCCGGTGCGCCGCTGGATCTCCTGGTCGCTATCCTTGAAGGTATAAGACAGGGCCTCGGCCAGTTGACGGCCCACGGTGCTCTTGCCTGCGCCCATGGGACCGACAATAAAGATATTTTGTGCGCGAATCATGGCATAGAATATGCCCAATTTCGACGCTCGAGGCAAGAGCAAGAGCGTGTGCCCTTCATCGTTTCTCTATCAGGTCGGTCTTGAGGATCTTGGGGGTCACGAAGATCAGAAGCTCGGTATTCTGATCGTTGCGCGCCTCCTTCTTGAACAACCGCCCCAAGACCGGCATATCGCCTAACCAAGGCACTTGCTCCTTATTGAAGGTCTTCTCGCGCTCGAAGACCCCGCCTAAGACTACCGTCTCCCCATTGTCCACTAGGACATTGGTCTTGATCGAACGGGTGTCGATCGGGGGTGTGCCCAGGACGCTGCGCGACCAGTCGGGGTTGTCCTTGTTGATCTCAAGATCCATGATGATTCGGTCATCCGGCGTGATCTGGGGGGTGACGTCGAGCTGTAATACCGCCTCTTTGAATGAAACATTTGTATTACCCTGGCCGGTCTGTTGTTGGTAAGGGATTTCGGTACCGACCTTGATCGTCGCCTTATGCTTATCGGCGGTCACGACGCGTGGGCTTGAGATGATCTCGCCGCGCCCTTCGCGCTGCATGGCCGAGAGCTCAAGCTGGACGAGGTAAGATCCCACCTTGCCGATCAAAAAGTCGATTGATCCTGAGGGTGAGACCGCGGGGAGATTGGTGATTAGGCTTGCATTGCCATCCGCGCCGGCAAGGGTGGAGTTATAACGCGTCCCCCCCGTATTGAGCCCGAATGGGCCTGAATCATAGTCGCTCGGGGCAATACCGCCGCTTTGCCCGCCGCCGATCAGGATCTCATTGCTGCCGAACTTCCCTGCCGACCCCGAGATACCAAATTTGACGCCCAGATCACGGGCGAAATTATTGCTCGCAATGACCACACGCGATTCGATCATCACCTGGCGCACTGCGACATCAAGCAGTTTAACCGCCCGGCGTACAGCCTCGAGTGCAGCCAGGGTATCCTGAACGATCAGGGTATTGGTGCGCTCATCGACGGTGATCGAACCGCGGAGCGATAGGATCCCCCGGTCCGGAATCCCTGCAGCAGCTGCCACCTGATCCATCCCCCCGGCCCCCTGCGCTTGGGTATTGCGCCGCCTGGCCGTCTGCGCCCCGCCGCCGTTACCCCGCCCCGAACCGAGCAGAACAGCCGCGATATCCGCTGCCTTGGCATAATTGACCTGGATAAATTCAGTGCGCAAGGGCGCCAGTTCCTCGATCTTTTGCATCGATTCCATCTCGAGCTGTTCCTGAGCGGCGAGCTCCTGGGCCGGTGCGATCCGCATCACATTACCATCCTGGCGCATCGCCAGGCCCTTGGCCTTAAGGATGATGTCGAGCGCCTGGTCCCAGGGAACGTTCTTTAGGCGCAGGGTGATATTGCCCTGGACGGTGTCGCTCGCCACCAGGTTCATGTCGGTAAAGTCGGCCAAGATCTGAAGCACCGAGCGGACGGGAATATCTTGGAAGTTCAGTGACAGCCGCTCACCTTCATAAACGACCTTTTTGCGCGCCAGCTCTTCCTTTTCCGCTGGCGTCAGGGCGCGGATCTCCAGGGTGAACAGGTCTTCGGTCTGATAGGCCATGTAGTCATAGTCGCCCTGGGTTTGGACCTCGACCTCGACGTTCTGCCCCTTCGGCCGAGACTCGACCATGGTTACCGGCGTGGCGAAATCCACAACATCGAGCCGCCGATAGAGCTGCTGCGGCAGGCTGGTCTGATAGAGATCGACCAGGAGGTGCATGCCTTCCTGACGCACTGCGACACGCGTCTGCGGGCTAGGCAGTTTGATCATCACCCGCCCCTCGCCCGTTGGACCGCGGCGGAAGCTGATGTCGCGGACCTCAGGTGCTGCATGCGGTCCCTGACGCACCCGTGCTGGTTGGGTCCAGGCTGGCGTTTCTGGGTTTTGAGCATTCGGCGTCTGGGCGCGAGCCGACTGTCCAGCAACTGGGGCAGAAGGAACTGGCTGTCTCTGCTCACCGACCTTGATAATGACCTGATTACCTTGGGTGCTGACTTGATAAGGGACCGGATCAGTGAGGTTCAACACCACCCGGGTGCGTCCGCCGGATTCGACCGCGACCAAGCTATGGACCGCTCCAAGACCAATGGGTACCGATTTACTGGCGAGGCGACTGGTCACGCCAGGTAGGTCCATGGCAATGCGTGCGGGCGATTCGGTCGCGAAGGTCTGGGGTTCGGGGATGGGGGCGCTGAGAGCGAGTTGGATCTCGATCTGCTGGCCGGGAAGGCTGGAAAATTTGACCTCCTGAAGGTCAACCGCCCAGATCGGGGCAGCCAGGGTTATCAGCATAGCGAAGACAACCAGCTGGTCACACCTGTTGTTGGCAATGCACCCATCGAATATCGCCCGCACCTTCTGCCATTGAATGCTCATGGGTCTTCCTCGGGTGTTATTTAGTCAGTGCGATCGTGGCCGAACGCTCCCGCCAATGACCAGGGGTATCAGCAACGATTTCATTGAGATGGATGGCATCCAATTCGATTTCGACGATCTGGCCATGATTCTGGCCCAGGTAGTTGCCGACAGTGACGCGATGTATGACGCCATCCCGCGTGCGAATCAATCCCCAACGAATGCCTTCTTGTTCAAGAGTACCGACCATCTGGAGTGAATCAAGCGGATAGCTTTCGAGTTCTTCGCGCGGACGATTGGGATCAGGGGCAGGTCCGCTTTCGACGATGAGATCCTCCTCTAGAGGCTGTTCCTTGACGTCCGATCGAAAGGGATCCCGACGCTCGCCTGGCTCATAGACAAAGGTCTCGACCGGTTGAGGTTCAGGGATGGGGTCGATCGGTCCAGGTGGACGGGCATTGACCTGGGCGATATAGGAGTCGAGATCGCTCGTATCCCGATATCCACAGCCTGTTAGTAATAAGAGTGTTAGTAATAAGAGGGCTAATACCCAAGAGATGAAAGAGGGTCGCGGTGGAATCACTTGCCACCCTCCTCTTGATAACGATAGGTCTTAAGGGTGGCCTGCATCGCTAGACGCTCAGGATTTCCTTTCTCGTTTCCACCCAAGATCTGGATATTATGGATCGTCACGATCCGCGGCAGGGCCGCTAGACCGCTGACAAAACGGCCAAAGTCATGATATTGACCGCGCACCCGGATGATGATCGGCAACTCTACGTAAAACTCTTGTGTCAGCTCGTTTTGCGGTTCAAAGCGTTCAAA
Source organism: Caldichromatium japonicum (assembly GCF_011290485.1). Lineage (GTDB taxonomy): Bacteria > Pseudomonadota > Gammaproteobacteria > Chromatiales > Chromatiaceae > Thermochromatium > Thermochromatium japonicum. The sequence continues at coordinate 47,417 of NZ_CP048029.1, forward strand.
CTCCAGACCATTGGCCAATCCAGTCTGGGAGACATCGATCAGAAGTGCAGCAACCTCGGCCTTATTCGGCAATTGTTTGAGCATGGCGCCGAATAGCTCTTGCATCTTGGCAAGTTGATCACGATAGGCCTGAAGATTGGCTGCTTTTTGCTGTTTGACCTCGAATGTCTTGCGCAGCTCTTGTTCATTCTGCTGTTGGCTGGCAAGCTCCTCGAGCAAGGGCTTGGTGTCGTAATAATAGGCCGCTGCACCCAGGGCAATGCAGACGATCAGAATGGCAATGACCTTGACCTGAACCGGCCATTCGCCAAAATTGTTGAGATCAAGTTGGTTGAGTTCATTGAGATCCATGCGCCGCCTCCCGGACTTGGTGATGAGATCAGGTCTGCGGAGGCGGGCTGGCAGCCTTGGCCCCTCCCGCCCCGGGTTTAGGCGCGACCTGGTTAAATGACAGACGGAAGTGACTGAAGCCGGTTTCCTTGCCTCCCCTGCTTTCAATCAACATGAGCCGCGGCAGATCGATCGAGCGTGAGGCCTCGATCCTACGCATAAAGGCCGAGACCCGGGCATTCGATTGGGCCATGCCTTCGACCGTAATCGTTTTGCCGGATTGTTCGAGCTTAGTGAGATAGACCCCTTCGGGTAAGGCCGACACCAGTTCATCGAAGAGACGCACAACCTCGGGGCGACTTTTTTGCAGGCGCTGGATGATGTCCATACGCGCCAATAGGTTGGCCTTGGTCTTTTCGATCTCTTGGATCTCTTTGATTTTGCGGTCAAGGAGGGCGATCTGGTTTTGCAGTGTTTGGTTGCGTAGTTGTTGGGCGCTGATACGGTCCTGAAAATAGAGGTGTTGTCCAACGATCCCCACGCATACCAGGCCCACTGCTGTACCCAGCATGATCAGGAACTCTTGCCGGCGCTGTTGACGCGCCGCCTCGCGCCAAGGTAGTAGGTTAATGCGTATCATCAGTCAAACCCCCGCAAGGCTAGACCCACCGCCACCATCATCTCCGGCGCTTCACGCAGCAACAGCTTGGAATCGATCCGGGACGCAAACGCCATCTGGGCAAAGGGATTGGCTACCGCAGTCGGAATCTTCAACCGTTCCTCAACCACTGTTTGAATGCGCGGAATGCTGGCCGTGCCGCCCGCTAAGATCAGACGATCGATGCTTGAAAAGCTCGTGCCCGAATAAAAAAACTGCAAGGCTCGACCGATCTGCTGGGCGAGCGCCTCACGGAACGGGGTTAGCACCTCGCCTTCATAGGTATCGGCGACCGTGCCCTCGCGGATCTTTTGCATGGCCTGTTCGTCGGTTAGGCTATAGCGGCGTTGAACCTCTTCTTTGAGCTGGCGTCCGCCAAAATTCTGTTCACGGGTATAGATGATGCGGTCGTCATGGAGGACATAGAGGGTCGTGGCCGATGCCCCAATGTCAACGACACCAACCACCGGGCGTGTCTGAGGGTCGTTAACGTCCGGCAATAACGAACAGGCATTTTGGATGGCATAGGACTCGACATCGACCACGACGGGCGTCAGACCGGCGATTTCAAGGACGCTGGCGCGGTCATCCACATTCTCGCTGCGCGAGGCTACGAGCAGGACCTCCATCATCTCCGTGTTGCCAGGAGCTGGTCCTAGCACAGTGAAATCGAGCTTGACCTCTTCCAGGGGGTAGGGGATGTGTTGGTCAGCGCCATATTGGATCTGCTCTTCCATCTCCGCATCGCTGAGTGCCGCTGAGAGCATGATGACCTTGGTGATGACTGCAGCACCCGGTAGGGCAACTGCCGCCCGTTTTGTTTTGGTCCTCGACCTGGAGACTACCCGGCGGATGGCCTCGCTGACCGCCTCGTGCTGGGCGATCTTTTTGTCGCTAATGGCCCCCGGTGGGAGGGACTCAACTGCATAATGCTCGACGCGATAACGCGGCGTTGGCGTCGTCGCTGTGCGGGAGAGTTCGACCAGTTTGATCGCGGTGGTGCTGATGTCGATCCCCAGGAGCGGTTCGTTCTTGCGCGTGAGGCCAAACATGGTGATCTCGCTGGTCGTGGGCCTTGGCCCGCTGGTTTGTGAAATACCACGGTTCATTATAGACACATCAGGCAGGATGTCGATGGCCGATGAGGTATGTTGCCAGGTTCAACCGCGGCCCCCTTCGGATTTATCTAGGCATCTAGGCCGATCAGATCAATTGGTACAAGGAGGCATAGCCTATTGTATGATCACCCACGCGATCGGCCAGTATGCCTGTTTGTTGCAGAATCACTACAATTGGTGCCGTTGAGCGAGGGCGCCTTAGCGTCATAAAGGGGAGGACTGACATGTCCGTCCGCAATCGGGGCAATGCCCATAAGGAACGCCTGGCCTATGAGGCCGCACGCATCATGCTCGAACAGGGGCTCACCGATCTGGAGATGGCGCGACGTAAGGCCGCTGAGCGTGTTGGGATATTCGACCGCCGCCAGTGGCCGTCCAATGCCCTCGTCAAAGAAGCCGTTCTCGCCCAGCAGCGCCTATTTGCCAGCGCTACTCATCAGACCGAGGTGCGTCTGCTAAGACGCGAGATTATTCAGGCAATGCGGATGCTGATCAATTTCCATCCCCGTTTGATCGGTCTAGCCTTGCACGGTCTGACCAATCGCAAACAGGGTGTCGAGTTGCTCTTGTTTGCCGAACGCGCCGAGGATGTGCTCCTAGCGCTCATGGCTTGGGGCATCCCTTACTGGACGGGTGAACGTAGCCTAAGATATGCCGATGGTCAGCGGATCACGCACCCGATGTTCGGCTTTCTAGCCAATGAGATTCCCTTCAGATTGATCGTGGTGCCGCCGCGTACCCGCCGCCATCCACCGCTCGATCCGATCACTGAGCGTCCCCACCTGGGCGCAAATCTTGTCGATGTCGAACGCTCATTGGAGAGGGATGAGGGGCGGGCTATTTAATTGTGCTGGTTAGCGATGATTAGCGTTGCCAGATCGGGAGATAGTCGCGTTTGCCTGGCCCGCGGTAGATCTGACGCGGACGCCCGATCCGATTATCGGGATCGCCCATCATCTCGAGCCAATGGGCAACCCAGCCGACGGTACGTGCTACGGCGAACATCACCGTAAACATATTGCGGGGGATACCGAGCGCCTGATAGATGATCCCCGAATAAAAATCTACATTCGGATAGAGCCGGCGCTCAATAAAATAATCATCGCTGAGGGCGATTTCCTCTAGACGCATCGCCAATTCAAATAGAGGGTTATTGGCATCGGCCAATTCGTTGAGGACCTGGTGGCAGACCTCGCGCAGGATCTTGGCGCGCGGGTCATAGTTTTTGTAGACCCGATGACCAAAACCCATCAGGCGGAATGGATCATCCTTATCCTTGGCCTTGGCGATGTATTTCGGGATGTGTTTGACCTCCCCGATCTCAGTCAGCATAGCGATCACCGCCTCATTGGCTCCGCCATGCGCCGGCCCCCAAAGTGAGGCGATCCCTGCCGCGATACAGGCAAATGGGTTTGCTCCTGAGCTTGCGGCCAGACGTACCGTCGAGGTACTGGCATTTTGCTCGTGATCGGCATGGAGAATGAACAACAGGTTTAATGCCCGTTCTGCCAGAAGACTCGGCCTGTACTCCTCACAGGGTGTTGCAAACATCATATGCAAAAAGTTTGCACAATAACGCAAGTCATTGCGTGGATAGATGATCGGTTCGCCAATGCTGTGTTTATAGGCCGCGGCTGCGATCGTTGGTACCTTGGCAATCAGACGGTGCGCTGAGATCTCCCGATGGCGCACATTATTGATACTGAGCGAGTCGTGATAAAAGGCTGATAGTGAACCGACTACGCCGATGAGGATGGCCATCGGGTGGGCATCATAATGGAAGCCATTGAGAAAGTTTTTGAGATTCTCGTTGAGCATGGTGTGGCGCATGATCACCTGCTCAAACTCAGCGAGCGCCTTTTCATTGGGCAGCTCCCCATAGAGCAGGAGATAGGCTACCTCTAAAAAACTTGCCTTGGCCGAAAGTTGCTCAATGGGATAGCCGCGATAGAGCAAGATCCCTTGTTCGCCATCGATGAAGGTGATGCTGCTATGACAGCTTGCCGTAGACATAAAGCCCGGGTCATAGGTCAGGAACCCGGCTTCTTGATAGAGCGAGGAGATATCTACGGCAGGCGGACCCAAGGTGCCTTGGCGCAGGGGAAACTCATAGCGTTCGCCGGTAAGGTTGTTGATGACGGTGACGGTTTCAGTGCTCATAACACCTCCGCCGAGCTAGGATGGTGACCGGCTGGGAATGATTTCCAGCCGTCTAGGGTGGAATAAACGACTGGAGACACGGCTTGCGATGAGACGCAGGTCTTTGGCAGGTTGTTCGCACCGGATGCAATCGCCCCAGGCGCTCATCCGGCAAGGTGCGACGTCTGGAGGGATTCTAGTCGCTGAGCGGTAGGCGCGCTACACCGCTGGCAATGGCTGTCTGGGCGACAGCCCCAGCAACCCGCTCGCGCAGCCGCGGATCAAAGGGCTTGGGGATGATGTAATCCGGCCCAAAGCTCAATGCATTCAGGCCATAGGCATCCAGTACCGCCTGCGGGACCGGTTCCCGGGCGAGATCGCGCAGGGCCTCCACCGCAGCAATCCGCATCGCCTGGTTGATGCGCGAGGCGCGCACATCGAGCGCACCGCGGAAGATAAAGGGAAAGCCCAAAACGTTGTTCACCTGGTTGGGGTAATCCGAACGACCCGTGGCCATCACCAGATCAGAGCGCACCGCCAACGCCGCAGCGGGGCGGATCTCGGGGACGGGGTTGGAGAGGGCGAAGACGATCGGGCGCGGGGCCATGGAGGCAATCATCTCGGGTGTGACAAGGTCCGGCCCTGAAAGCCCGATGAAGACATCGGCGCCCTGCATGGCCTCGGTCAGGGTGCGCTTGTTGGTCTCGACCGCCACGCCGAACTTGTAAGGGTTGAGATCCGGGCGCCCCAAATGGATAACCCCCTGGCGATCGACACACAGGAGATGGTCGCGATGGGCACCAAGCGCCAATAAAAGACGTGCAGAGGCGATCCCCGCTGCGCCAGCGCCTAGGATGACGATCTGCGCCTCCTCCAGCGTCTTGCCCTGCAGCTCGAGGGCATTGAGCAGGCCGGCGGCCAGGATGATCGCCGTCCCGTGCTGATCGTCATGGAAGACGGGGATGTCGAGCTCGTCGATCAATGCCTGCTCGATCTCGAAACAATGAGGGGCGGCGATGTCTTCGAGATTGATCCCGCCAAAGGTTGGGGCGATGCGTACGACCGTTTCGATGAAGGCCTCGGGGGTTTCGGCCTGGACCTCGATGTCGAAACAATCGATGTCGGCAAAACGTTTGAAGAGTACCGCCTTGCCCTCCATCACGGGCTTACCGGCCAGGGGACCGACATTCCCCAGACCCAAGACTGCAGTGCCGTCGGTAATGACCGCGACCAGATTGCCCTTGTTGGTGTACGCATAAGCAAGGTCCGGGTCGGTATGGATCCGGCGTACTGGTTCGGCCACCCCAGGCGTATAGGCCAGCGCCAGGTCCTGTTGGGTAGCAGCGGGTTTGGTGACCAGGGTGCCGATCTTGCCTGGACGCGGCTGGGCATGAAAGCTCAGCGCCTTGAGATTGAGCTCATCATCGAGATGGGCGCTCTGCGCGGTCATAGCGGTCTCAGCGGATGTCTGAATAGATCAGCGCTCGACGATGAACGGTCGATCGCCAGAGATGTGACCTCAGGTGGCCATCCCAGGCGCACCCAGCCGTTTTCTCGGGCTGTCAGCGGGCATACTTGCGGCGGAACTTATCCACGCGCCCGCCAGTGTCCACGATCTTTTGTTTGCCCGTAAAGAAGGGATGACAGGCCGAGCAGACCTCGATGTGCATCTCCTTGCCTTTGGTGGAACGGGTGGTGAAACTGTTGCCGCAGCTACATATCACCTTGATCTCGTGATAGTCCGGATGAATGCCTTCTTTCATCGCAAAGCACCTGTGATAAAAGTATTTTTTAAAACATAAGAGAATATCTGTTCAGCTAAGTCGATACAAGTCAAATCTCGGTTTCAATCAGATCGAGCAATAGGCTATCGAGCAGGTCATAGCCCCGCGGGGTCGGCTCGATGCGGCCATGGCCAATCTGTACCAGTCCTTTTTGGGCGGCGGTCGTCAGCTTGGCAGTGATCCAAGATCCAGGCCGCCCAGTCCTCGCAGCGAAGAGCCCGATCGCAAACCCCTGGGTCAGACGCAGGGCATTCAACGCAAACTCGACCACCAGGTCTTCGTCGGTCAGCAAACGGCGCCTGACCTGGGGCCAGGCCGGGCTAGTCCGCAGATATAGCCTGGGGTGTCTGGGTTTCTCGGTCCGCCAGATCTGCCAAGGATGGGCTGGATCTTGCGGGCATGTCGTCAGCTTGCCGTGCGCTCCTGCCCCAATCCCGAGATAGTCTCCGAACTGCCAATAGTTGAGATTGTGCCGGCAGATATAGCCTGGACGGGCATAGGCTGAGACCTCGTAGCGCCGGTAGCCAGAGGTCTCTAGGTACTCTGCTCCCGCCCAGCCCATCTCGGCGATGAGATCGGGGTCGGGTAAGACAGGCGGTCGGGTGCCGAAGACCGTCCCTGGCTCGAGGGTGAGCTGATAATAGGATAGATGCTCGGGTACAAGGGCAAGGGCTTCATCGAGATCGGCGCGTGCCTGGGCGAGGTCTTGCTCGGGCAGGCCAAACATGAGGTCAAGATTGATGTTGGTAAAACCCGCAGCCCGCGCCATCTGAACCGCGGCGCGCGCTTCTTCTGGTCCATGGATGCGCCTGAGCTGTCGTAAATGTTTCGCTGACAGGCTTTGTACGCCAAGTGAGAGTCGATTGACCCCGGCGGCGCGATAGTCGTCGAGGCGTTGGGGATCGAGGGTCCCAGGGTTGGATTCCAGGGTGATCTCGGCATCCGCTGCAAGCTCACTCCGGCTGCGGACACCATCAAGCAGTCTGCGGATCGCCCAGCCGGGAAATAGGCTGGGCGTGCCGCCGCCGATGAAGACCGTTTGGATCGGGCGTTGGGCAGCGGGCGCACTTAACTCTTGCTCCAGATCGGCCAGTAGGCGCTCGCTATAGGCGGCAAATGGCAACTCGCTGGTGGGGTAAGAGTTGAAATCGCAATATGGACACTTGCGGATACACCAGGGCAGATGGATATAGAGCCCGAGTGGGGGCAGTTCCAGGTGATGGGTATTAACTGATCCTGCCTGATCCGCGAATGGGCAGGCGCAGGGTTCTACCAAGTGCATCATCTAGGGGAACAGACGCTTGGGGTCAGACCGGCATAGGCCAGGACCAGGCATTTGATCCCTACGCCGCCCTTGAAGTCGATATGTAGCCTTGTATCAGGTCCAAATCCCTCGCTGGTTAGCACCACCCCGTCGCCGAATTTGGGATGGCGCACCCACTGGCCAGGACGAAAGGGGCCTTCCATCCGGGCGGAGGGAGACTGCCCGCGAACTGGGCGCCGGATTAGTTCGCGGCGAACCTCCTCGATCATTTCCATGGGTAGCTCATATAAAAACCGCGAGGGTAGGGGATATTCCTCGCGTCCATGCAGCCTGCGGCTCTCGGCATGGGTGAGATAGAGCTCGCGCATGGCGCGGGTGATCCCGACGTAGCACAGCCGTCTTTCCTCTTCGAGACGTTTGGGGTCATCGAGCGAGAGGCTATGGGGAAAGAGCCCCTCCTCTAGGCCTACCAGAAAGACCACGGGAAACTCGAGCCCCTTGGCGCTATGCAGGGTCATGAGCTGGACGCTGTCGGTGAAGGGTTCGGCCTCGGCCTCGCCGGACTCAAGGGCGGCATGAGCCAGGAAATCATTGAGGAGCTGGGGTTGGGGGCCTGGCTGTTCCTGCTCAAAACGCTGGGCGGTCTCGATGAGTTGCTCTAGGTTTTCGATCCGGTCTTGCCCTCGTCCGTCTTTGTTTTCCCTGAAGTGCTCCATCAGACCGGTGCCCTCGATGGCATAGCGGCATATCTCGGCGAGCGTGCGTTCTGTCAAGGCCCTCCTTTGCCCCTCTATCGTTGTAAAAAATCCCTGTAAGGTCTGTACTGCACGTGCCCCGAGTGCACCGCTGTTGATGAGCTTGCGGGCCGCTCGCCAGAGTGAGAGACCATCGGGACGCGTCGCTTCACGGATGAGCTCGAGCGTGCGCTGACCGATCCCGCGTGGTGGGCGATTGACGATCCGGTCGAATGCCTGATCATCATCCGGGTTGGCGATCAGGCGAAGATAGGCCATGGCATCGCGGATCTCGGCGCGCTCGAAGAACCTTAGCCCGCCATAGACCCGATAGGGGATGCCGGTCTGGATGAGCGCCTCTTCTAACGGTCGCGATTGGGCAGTGGTTCGGTAAAGGATGGCGCAGTCGATGTAGGCGTAACCTTGGGCGTAGAACCACTGGATACGCTCGGCAACGAATTGGGCTTCGTCGATCTCATTGAAGGCGGTATAGAGCCGGATTGGGGCACCTGCTTCGCCCTGGGTCCAGAGTGTCTTGCCGAGCCGTCCGGCATTGTGGGCGATCAGGACATTGGCCGCATTCAGGATATTGCCGGTCGAGCGATAGTTTTGCTCGAGTCGGATCAGGCGCGCCCTTGGATAGTCCCGCTGGAAGGATTGGATATTCTCGATCTGCGCCCCGCGCCAACCATAGATCGACTGATCGTCGTCGCCGACAACGAAGAGATGATTCTCTTCGCCGGCAAGCAGCCTCAGCCAGGCGTATTGGATGGCATTGGTGTCCTGAAACTCATCGACCAGGAGATGATTGAAGCGCTGCCGGTAGTGCTCAAGTAGATCTCGGCGCTCGCGTAGAAGCTCGAGCGTATAAAGCAGCAGGTCGGCAAAGTCCACCATCCCAGATTTGATCCGCGCCGTTTCATAGTTCTGGTAGAGCTCGATGAACCTGTCTTGGATGAAGTCCCCGCGGGCGACGAGGTGTTGTGGCCTTCGTCCCTCGTCCTTTTGCCGATTGATAAACGCCTGGATCTGGCCAGGCGGCCAGCGCGACTCATCGAGCTGCATCTCCTTGAGCAAGCGCTTGATCAAACGCAGTTGCTCATCGCTGTCCAGGATCTGGAAATGCTGGGGCAGCCCTGCCTCTTGCCAATGGGCACGTAAGAAACGATGTGCAAGCCCGTGAAAGGTCCCGATCCAGGCCCCGCTGAGCGCAGTATCCAACAGGTTGTCGAGCCTTGCTCGCATCTCGCGCGCTGCCTTGTTGGTAAAGGTCACCGCAAGGATTGACCAGGAAGGGGTTCCCTGTTGGATCAACCATGCAATCCGTTGGGTCAGAACCCTGGTCTTGCCTGAACCTGCACCTGCAAGGACCAGTATGTGACTCGATCGGCTGGCGACCGCCTCGCGCTGGGCTGGATTGAGTAGGTCAAACGACTGGATGTTGTTCATGGGTGTCATTCTAAACAAGCCGCATCCCTATCACTACAGTGATAGAGATTTTAGTTAATAATAGAGGTGCTCCCTTGCTGTGGATAACTTTTTAAAAGTAAATTTAAAAACAATTACTTAGATTGATTTTTGCTTGTGGATAAGCCTGTGGATGAAATCGGCCTTCCTGTTTGCTGCACAGGTTAATCACAGCCTATCCACAGGGTTATCCACAGGCTTATCCACAGGGAACTGGCTGCCAAGTCATTGATTGACAATGGATGCTTAAGAGAGGGTCAGGACAGCATCGGGCTTTAGGTATCGAGGCCATCGTTGTGTAAAATGATTGACCCTTGGTTTCGTCCATCTTAGAGCCCGCTTCATGACACCGCTGCACAATGACACCTTTCTGCGCGCCCTGCTGCGCGAGCCTGTTGACTACACACCGGTCTGGATGATGCGCCAGGCGGGGCGCTATCTGCCCGAATATCGCGCCACCCGTGCGCGTGCCGGAAGCTTCATGACGCTGTGCAAGACCCCGGAGCTCGCCTGCGAGGTCACTCTACAGCCCCTTGAGCGCTATCCCCTCGATGCCGCGATCCTCTTCTCGGACATCCTGACGGTCCCGGATGCTATGGGACTTGGGCTCTATTTCGCAGAGGGCGAGGGGCCGCATTTCGAGCGCCCGGTGCGTACCGCAGCCGACATCGAGCGCCTCCCCGTCCCCGATCCAGAAGCAGAACTGCGCTATGTGCTGGATGCGGTCTCAACCATCCGCCAGGCGCTCAACGGGCGCGTACCCCTGATCGGTTTTTCCGGCAGCCCCTGGACGCTTGCGACCTATATGGTCGAGGGCGGGGCCTTGAAGAACTTCGCCCGCATCAAGGCGATGCTCTTCGACCAGCCTGTACTGCTCCATCGCCTGCTCGCCAAGGTCGCGGATGCCGTGACCGTCTACCTCAATGCCCAGATCGCGCGCGGGGCGCAGGCAGTCATGATCTTTGATACCTGGGGCGGGGCCTTGGCGCCGGCCAATTATCGCGAGTTCTCGCTCGCCTATATGCAGCGGGTGGTCGAGGGTCTGAACCGCGAATCCGAGGGGCGGCGCGTGCCCGTGATCCTGTTTACCAAAAACGGCGGTCAGTGGCTCGCAGAGATGGCCAAGACCGGCTGCGATGCCTTGGGCGTGGATTGGACCACGGATCTTGCTGATGCCCGCCGCTTGGTCGAGGATCAGGTGGCGCTCCAGGGTAACCTGGATCCTTGCGTGCTCTATGCCTCGCCCGAGCGCATCCGCGCAGAGGTGGCGCGGGTGCTCTCCAGTTACGGGCCGGGCTCGGGCCATATCTTCAACCTTGGGCATGGGATCACCCAGGATGTCGATCCGGAGCATCCGGCGGTGATGGTCGAGGCAGTGCATACCCTAAGTCGCGCCTATCATCCGTGATTCCCTTCGCTCTTGGGTGATTGACCCTATCTCCTGGATTCGGCCATCGACGGAGGTCAGTATGAAAGTCATCGAGATCCGCGAAACCGGTGGACCTGAGGTCTTACAGCTCGCCGAGTATCCGGAGCCTGCAGTGGGTGCGGAAGAGGTCCTGGTGCGCCTGAAGGCCGCTGGGGTCAATCCGGTCGATACCAAGATCCGGCGGCGCGGTCCTCTGATCCCCAATGGCCTGCCGGCGGTGCTCGGCTGCGACGGCGCCGGGGTCGTAGAGGCGGTGGGATCAGCGGTGACGCGGTTTAGACCAGGCGATGAGGTCTGGTTCTGCGCTGGCGGGCTCGGCGGACCTGCCGGCAACTATGGCGAATATCGGGTGCTGCATCAGGATATCCCCCAACCCAAGCCGCGCACGCTCGGCATGATCGAGGCCGCAGCCGCCCCCCTGGTGCTGCTCACCGCCTGGGAGTCGCTCTATGACCGTGCGCGTATCCAGCCAGGGCAGCGGGTGCTGATCCATGCTGGTGCAGGCGGGGTCGGGCATGTCGCGATTCAGCTCGCGCGTCTGGCCGGCGCCCGGGTATGCACCACTGTCAGCAGCCCAGAGAAGGCCGCCTTTGCCCATGCACTGGGCGCCGAGTTTTGTATTAATTATCGCGAAGAGGATCTGGTCGAGGCGGTGATGGATTGGACCGGGGGGGAAGGCGTGGATATCGCCTTGGATACCGTCGGCCCCGAGGTATTTCGCCGCACCATCCCCGCGGTCGCCCATTACGGGGATCTGGTGACCATCTTGGACCCAGGCCCGCAGCTCGACCTCGCCGAGGCCAGGATGCGCAACCTGCGGATCAGCCTAGAGCTCATGCTCACCCCCATGTTGCGCAACCTCCCTAAGGCGCGCGCCCATCAGGGGGAGATACTCAACCGCTGTGCCGAGTCTATCGACCACGGTGAGCTGCGCATCCATGTCTCCCAGACCTTCCCACTTGCTGAGGCCGCCGCCACCCATCGCCTGATCGAGGAGGGTCATGTGACCGGCAAGATGGTCCTGATCCTGGATTGAGGGGGTTAAGACGCACTTGGAGACCCTCTTGGGATTGAAACGGGTGCGGGTAGCGCTGCTCTCCGATACCCATGGGGCGCTCGACCCCAGGGTGCGTGAGGTAGTCGAGGGCTGTGACCTCGCCCTGCACGGCGGCGATATCGGCCATGCTGCGATCCTCGCCCAGCTTCAGCCGCGTCTCGGGCGGGTGCTGGCGGTCTTCGGCAACAACGACGTCGCGCGCAAATGGCCCGAGGAGGACCGTAGGCTCTTGGTCCATCTCCCCGAATGGTTGGAACAACCCCTGCCGGGCGGGACGATCGCCCTCATCCATGGTCACCAGATCCCCGCCCGCGGGCGCCATGACCTCTTGCGCGCCCGCTTTCCCCAGGCGCGCGCCATCGTCTATGGTCACAGCCACCGGCTGGAGACCGACTTAAGCCGCCTGCCCTGGGTCCTCAATCCAGGTGCGGCTGGACGTTCGCGCACCTATGGCGGTCCCTCTTGTCTGGTCCTGATCGCCAACGAACAGGATTGGCAGATCGAGACCCATCGCTTCCCTTTATCGATCCAGCAACGCAAGTCGCACGGCCACTTTCTCCATGAACCCAGTCCTCAACGCAAGGGTCATACCGCCCAGGTCATTGTTGCGCCGGGTCGGGCAGGCCATTGCTGATTTTCAGATGATCGGCGAGGGGGATCGCATCCTGCTCGGGGTCTCGGGCGGCAAGGACTCGCTTTCGTTGCTTCAGATTCTGCTCCATCTCCAGGCTCATGCGCCGGTGCATTTCGAGCTGGCCGTAGCCACCATCGATCCCCAGGCCCCCGGCTATGACCCAAGCCCGCTCCAGGACTATTACCGGGCCCTGGGCCTGACCTGGCATTACGAGCGCCAGCCGCTGCTGGAGCAAGCGAGGGTGCATCTCAAGGGGGATTCGTTTTGCGCCTATTGCGCGCGTATGAAGCGAGGGATCCTCTATCGGCTCTGCCGCGAGCAGGGTTATAACGTCTTGGCGCTAGGCCAGCACCTCGATGACCTAGCCGAGAGCCTGTTGATGTCCCTCTTTCACAACGGCCAACTGCGCACCATGAAGGCCCATTATCGTAATCAGGATGGCGACATCCGCATCATCCGCCCCCTGGTCTATTGCCGCGAGCGTCAGACCGCTGAGTTCGCCCGCAGCACCGGCCTTCCCGTGATCCCCGAATCCTGCCCCGCCTGTTTCGAGCAACCCGTGCGCCGCGCCGAGATGAAGGGGCTCTTGGACCGCGAGGAGTCTAAATATCCCAAGCTCTTTGCCAGCATTTTGCAGGCGCTCAAACCCCTCATGGTCGAGGGCGAGCTGCCTGAACCGGGTGGGCCTGCTCCTTATCCCTGCACCCGAGCAGACCGCGCGCAGGGAGCGGCCTCTCAGCGGGTGACTGACCATGACCCAGACCGCCGAACGCCCGGCACGTTATGAGGACCTCCTCGTCCTGCCTGAATACCTCGTCGGCGAGATCCTCAACGGTGTCTTTTATACCCAGCTATACCCAGCAGCCGCCCTTCGAGGCGGTGACCCGGTGCACGGCAAGCCCCGTCGTTGAGGGCGGGGATGGATAGCGCCCGCTGTCGTCGCGTTTTCCGCTTAGGTTGGCGTCTGCTGCTGTTCGATGTATTGGCGCACGATGGAAATTGGTGCGCCGCCACAACTTGAGGCGAAGTAGGACGGCGACCACAGCACGCCCTTCCAGTAGTGTTTCTGGATGTCGGGTTGTTCCTTGCGCAGCAGGCGGCTGGATGCGCCTTTGAGGCTGTTCACGAGGCTGGAGACGGCAACCTTGGGCGGGTACTCTACCAACAGGTGGACATGATCGTCCTCGCCGTCCATCTTGATCAGTTGTGCTTCAAAATCCGTGCAGACGTTGGTGAAGATCGTTCGCAGTTGTGCGATGGCATCGCCGTTGAACACATTGCGGCGATGGTCATCGACCAAGAGACTGATTGAGCTATGCAACGGCTTCAAGCCTTCAAATTTGAGTTGAAGCCCAACGGCGATCAGGCGCGCGACCTGCGCCGCTTCGCGGGGTCGTGCCGCTTCGTCTACAATCGGGCGCTGGCGTTGCAACAGGAGCGGTATGCGACCGGCGAGAAGAAACTCGGGTATGCCGATCTGTGCAAGGCGCTGACCGCGTGGAAGGCCGATCCCCCGACCGCCTGGCTTGGCGAGGCTCCCGCTCAAGCCTTGCGGCAGTCTCTCAAGGATCTGGACCAGGCCTACGCCAACTTTTTCGCCAAGCGCGCCGGCTTCCCGCGCTTCAAGAAGAAAGGGCAATCCGACAGTTTCCGTTACTCCGATTCGGAAAAAATCAAACTCGACCAGGCCAACAGCCGTATCTTCCTGCCGAAACTTGGCTGGCTGAGGTATCGCAACAGCCGTGAGGTGCTTGGCGTGGTGAAGAACGTCACCGTGAGCCAGTCCGGCGGCAAGTGGTTCGTGAGTATCCAGACCGAGCGCGAGGTAGAGCGGCCCATCCCGCAGGGTGGCGCAGTCGGCATCGACATGGGCATTGTCCGCTTCGCCACCTTGAGCGACGGGACGGTCTACGCCCCGCTCAATAGTTTCAAGCGGCATGAGACGCGCTTGCGCAAGGCGCAACAGGCGCTCTCCCGCAAGGTGAAATTCAGCAACAACTGGAAGAAGGCGAAAGCCAGAGTCCAGCGCATTCATTCCCGCATCCGTAATGCCCGCCGCGACTTCCTACATAAGACCTCGACCGCGATCAGCAAAAACCACGCGATGGTGTGTATCGAGGACTTGCAGGTAGGGAACATGACCAAGTCGGCGGCTGGGACAATCGAACAGCCGGGCAGAAACGTTCGGGGCAAGTCTGGCCTAAACAAGTCCATTCTCGACCAGGGCTGGTTTGAGTTTCGCCGGCAACTGGACTACAAGCTGGCATGGCGGGGTGGCTGGCTCATTGCCGTGCCGCCGCAGAACACAAGCCGCACCTGCCCGTGCTGCGGCCATGTGTCGGCGGACAACCGCCAGACGCAAGATCGGTTCGAGTGCGTGGAATGCGGTTTTGAGGAAAACGCCGATGTGGTCGGCGCGATCAATGTGCTAAGGGCGGGACACGCCCGGTTCGCCTGTGAAGTGAGCGATGCAATCGGGCCCCAGCAGCAAGAACCCACCGAAGCGGTTCAGGAGCGCTTCAATACCACTCCTGAGCGCCGTTGGAATCCTCGACCTTCAGGCCGGGGAGGATGTCAACTTTCCCTTGCATGCGCTGTGGACCGATTGAGCGTGAATCAAACGCGGCGCTTGAGGGCATGCACCAAATCCTTCAGGGTTTCGGGGCCCACCTTCCCCCCATAGCGCGCTGGGACATAAAGCCTCAAAAAACCCTCGATCCAGGGTGCAAGCTCTGGTCTTAGGGCCGCCACCCGCCGTCCATAGTCCAGCGGTCCTTCGTGTGCAAGGCGCGGCACCCCTCGGCGCGCCAACTCCTGGCAGAGACGCGCATAAAGCTGCTCCAGCGGGTCCTGGGAGCTGCGCTCGCGCATCAGGACCAGGAGGATCGTTCCAAGCGTCGAGGAGACGGCTAGGATCATCAGTCCTGCCAGTCCATATTCGCCCCAGTTATCGAACCCCAAGCGTTCGAGCAGCCGGCGCTGATCCTTGACCGAAAAGTCCAGGACCCAGTTCTGCCAGGTCGCCTCTAGGGTATCGGCAAACAGACGCAGGTTGCGCGCCCAGCGCACCAGACCGGTCGGGGCCTCGAGTTCTAGTCGCACAGGTCTAGGGCTTAAAAGGCGCGCCCCCGCGCGGCGGTCGATGCGCCTGGGATCGACGGCAGCGGTCGGATCGACCCGCACCCAGCCGCGCCCACGGATCGCAATCTCGACCCAGGCGTGCGCATCCGATTGGCGCACCAGGGTATAGCCGCCGAGGGTGTTCTCCTCGCCTCCGAGATACCCCAGGATCACCCGCGCGGGGATCCCAGCTAGACGCATCAGGATGGCAAAACTGCTCGCATAATGTTCGCAATAGCCGCTTCTGGTCTCGAACAAAAATCCATCGATCGGATTGGCCCCGAGCGGCGGCGGGATCAGGGTGTAATGGAACGCCTCGCGGTTAAAATAGACGAGCGCCTGTTGGACCACCGCCCAGTCGTCTGGGTGTTCGACCCGCCAGCCCTCGACCAGGCGGCGCATGCGCGGGGTGACGACCCAGGCAGGCACCGCCAGCGCCAGGGCGCGCGCCGCCTCGCCCGGTTCGGCGGTGCGATAGTCCAGGGCCGAGGTTAGGCGATAGCGTTTGAGCACAGAGACCGGCTGATCGGCGATGAGCTGGTGTTCGGGGCCGAGGATTGAACCTTCGGGGGCAGCGAGCGGTAGGTCCAAGGCAAACAGCCAACGTTGGTCGGTCGGCTCGAGGACGATCTCATAGGCGATGGGGCGATCCGAGTTGATCAAGGGCGCCGGGCTTGGGGTCGGCGATGTGCCCTGGGTCCAGCGCCTGCCGTCGGTCTGCCACAGCACCAGTGCACGCCAATAGAGCCGCTCGGTCGACGGTCGTTCTCCGGCAAAGCGCACCCGAAAGGCCGGCTCGTCGTTGAGTACGAGTTCGCTCAGGTTTCCAGGCTCGAGGCTCTCGGTGAGCCCGCTTGTCCCCTTGGACTGTTCTGGGCCCAGGTTCCATAGCGGCGCATCCAGGCGGGGGAAAAGCACGAACAAGACCAGGGTCAGGGGGGCGGACTGGAGGGCGAGTTGGGTGCCGATGCGCGCCGCGGTTTTTAACCCCGCATCTGGCAGACCGCCCTGGAGCTCAATCAGGAGCACGACCAAGGCAAAGGCGATGAGGGCTACATAGAGGGTGGTGAAAAACGAGTCCTCGAAGAGAAACAAGACAGCACAGACAAAGCCCGAGAGGATCAGGACCAGGCGCAGATCGCGCCTGCCATCGAGTTCCAACAGTTTGAGCGCCAGCATGCTGAGCAACAGGGCCGAACCACCGTCCCGCCCGTTGAGTGTGTGATAGGCCGCAAGACAGTTGGCGATCCCCGCAAATGCCAAGAGCGCCCGCAGCCAAGGATTGGGCAGGGCCGCAGGCCAGCGCAGGGCGATGAACCTCACCCCTAAGACCAGGGCGAGAAAGGCGAGGATCTGCGGTTCGAGATGGTGGATAAAGGGCGCGCAGGCGGCTGAGACCAGGAGGCTTGCCCCGAGGATCTGCCGACGTTCGGGCCGCTCAAGCGGATGCTTGACCTTGTTCATAGCCGAACAGCGCCAGATGGATAAGACAACGCTCGGTATGCTCTGGCCCCTGACTGACCGGTTCGACGACCCCGGGCAGGCGCAGGCCGAAGCGGGTCGAGGTGGTGCTGGCATCCAACACCTGGCGCGTCAGGAGGTTTAAACGCAGCTCGCTGTCTGCGGCATTGATCGCCGACCAATCGATCCAGACCTCCTGCCCCTGTTCGCCGCCATATTGCTTGACCCACAGCCCTCGCTCGCGGGCGAATGCCTTCCAATCGACCTGTTTCAGGGGATCGCCCGGGCGATAGGGGCGCACCCCGAGATAGTCCTCGGCCTCCTCGTGGCGGGCGCGCTGGGGTTGGTGCCCATCGCCGGCATCGTGTCCAGGTTCAGGGGCGGTAGGTGCAGGGCGCGGATAGACCAGGGTCTTGGCGGGGGTGGCGACCAGGGCCCAGGCGCAAAAAAGCCCCAGGGGATAGCCGGTCTCGACCCGGACCTCTTGTAGCCTCAGCCAGCCGCGCCGCTCGGCGGGGACCTGAAGCTTGATCGCCGTCTGTTCCTCGGGGGCGAGTGCGACCGGTGCTGCCTGTTCACCTCGATAAAGGATCCTCAGGTCATAGCGGGGACGCCTGGCGGCATAGAGACAGACCTCAAAACGTGCGTTTTCCCCTACAAAGACCGCAGGTCCACCCCGCGCCTGGACCGCAAGCCCCCGCAGGTTGAACCAAGTGTGATGCATGGCGACGATCCCGACGGCGGCAAGAAAAAAGGTCAGAAGCAGCCCCAGATTGTTTTGGTAATTGAGCGAACCCAAAAGCATCGCCATGAGCACTACCCCATATAACAGCCCGGTGCGGGTGGGCAGGATATAGATTCGACTGCCCCCGATCAGCGCCATACCATCCGATCCTGGTTGGACGCGACGCAGGAGGCCGTCAAAATAACGCTGGGCGCGCGCGTTGAGGCTCAAGGCGGTCATACCGGCACCTGTTCGAGGATGAACCGCGCCACTTCTTCGCTCCCTAGCCGCTGCCCGGGCTCGCCGCCGATCAATCTGTGCACTGCGACTGCAGGCAAGATCGCCTGGACGTCCTCGGGGATGACATAATCGCGCCCCTCGAGCAGGGCCCAGGACTTGGCAGCATACAGCAACCCCAGCCCAGCTCGCGGCGATAGGCCATAGGCGAATTGGCCCGAACGGCGGGTGAATTGCAGGATCGCGTGCACATAGTCGATGATGGAGGGCGCGGCATGGACGCGGGTCACTGCGCCCTGAAGCTCAATCAGCTCAGCAGGGCTAAGTGCGGGTTGTAAACGCGCAAGCAAGGCACGCCGATCCTCGCCTGCAAGGAGCGCCTTTTCCTGCTCAGTCTCTGGATAGCCCAGATGGATGCGCATCAAGAATCGATCGAGCTGGGACTCGGGCAAAGGGAAGGTGCCGATCTGAAACAAGGGATTTTGGGTGGCGATCACAAAGAACGGCTCGGGCAAGGGATAGGTCTTGCCCTCGACCGTGACCTGGCGCTCCTCCATCGCCTCAAGCAAGGCGCTTTGCGCCTTGGGGGTGGCGCGATTGATCTCATCGGCTAGGACCAATTGGGCAAAGATCGGCCCAGGGTGAAACTCGAAGCGCTCGGCAGCCCGATCATAGACCGAGACCCCGATCACATCGGCGGGCAAAAGGTCGCTGGTGAATTGGATGCGCGAGTATTCAAGCCCGAGCAGACGCGCCAAGAGATGGGCAAGTGTCGTCTTGCCTACCCCGGGTAGGTCTTCGATCAGCAGATGACCGCGCGCCAAGAGACAGGCCAGGCTCAAACGCAGCTCGCGCCCTTTGCCGAGGATGACGGTTGCGGCCTCGGCGAGGAGCTGGTCGGCGAGCACGCGGCGGGGGGGTTGCGGTTTAGGCGACAGAAGCATCATTGTTTATCCAGAAGGGCTTGGGGGCTGCCGGTTGGGTGCGCAATAGGCATCCTTAAGAATTGAGGCCCATTGATCTATCGACAAGATCCCATGTTGGCAAGTACAGAATACGATGTCATCGTGGTCGGCGGCGGTCACGCCGGGACCGAGGCGGCCTTGGCCGCAGCGCGCTGTGGGGCGCACACCCTGCTTCTCACCCACAATATCGAGACCCTAGGGCAGATGAGCTGTAACCCGGCGATCGGCGGGATCGGCAAGGGTCATCTGGTCAAAGAGATCGATGCCCTGGGGGGGCTGATGGGGCGCGCCGCCGATCGCGCGGGGATCCAGTTTCGCATCCTCAACGCCAGCAAGGGGCCGGCAGTGCGTGCCACTCGCGCCCAGGCCGACCGCCAGCTCTACAAGGCAGCGGTGCGCGCGGCACTCGAGAATCAACCTGGGCTGTGGATCTTTCAACAGGCGGTCGATGATCTGGTCGTTGCGGGCGAGCGGGTAGTCGGGGTGCGCACCCAGATGGGGCTTGAGTTTTGCGCCCGCGCTGTCGTGCTTACCGTCGGGACCTTCTTGGCAGGGCGTATCCATATCGGGCTCGCCAACTATGAAGGGGGACGTGCAGGTGACCCGCCCGCTAACCGGCTCGCTCAGCGTCTGCGCGAACTTCCCTTGCGCGTCAGCAGGCTTAAGACCGGCACCCCCCCGCGCATCGATGCCCGCACCATCGATTACAGTCGCCTCAAGGAACAGCCTGGCGATGTACCTGTGCCGGTCTTTTCGCTCATGGGGCGACCCGAGGACCATCCCCCCCAGGTCAGTTGCTATATCACCCACACCACCGAGCGCACCCATGAGATCATCCGCTCGGGCCTTTCACGCTCGCCGCTTTATACGGGGGTGATCGAAGGGGTTGGGCCGCGCTATTGCCCCTCGATCGAGGACAAGGTGGTGCGCTTTGCTGATAAGCCCACGCATCAAATCTTTCTCGAGCCAGAGGGACTCAACAGCCGCGAGGTCTATCCCAATGGGATCTCGACGAGCCTGCCCTTTGACATCCAGGAGGCGATGGTGCGCTCGATCCCTGGGCTCGAACGCGCCCATCTCGTCCGCCCTGGTTATGCAATCGAGTATGACTTTTTTGACCCTAGGGACCTCAAGCCATCGCTTGAGACGCGCGCCATCCAGGGGCTCTTTTTCGCTGGTCAGATCAATGGGACCACAGGATATGAAGAGGCCGCGGCGCAGGGCTTGGTGGCGGGTTTAAACGCCGCGCTCCAGGTCCAGGGGCGCGAGCCTTGGGTCCCCCGGCGCGACGAGTGCTATATCGGCGTGTTGATCGACGACCTCATCACTCGCGGTACCAATGAGCCCTATCGGATGTTTACCAGCCGCGCCGAGTATCGCCTCCTGTTGCGCGAGGACAACGCCGATCTGCGCCTGACCGAGCTTGGGCGCAAACTGGGTCTAGTCGGGGACGAACAATGGCAGTTTTTTGAGCGCAAACGCGAGGCGATCGAGCGCGAGAGAAGTCGCCTCTCTGAGACCTGGGTGCGACCCGAGCGCCTCGACCCGCAGCAGATGATCGCGGTGTTGGGAGAGCCGCTGCGCCGCGAGATCCGCGCCCTCGATCTCTTGGCGCGTCCGACGATGGACCATGCCAAGCTCTGCGCCCTCATCGGTGAACCGCCTGAGCCACTCTCGCCCCAGGTCATCGAACAGCTCGAGATCCAGGCCCGCTATGTTGGTTATATCGAGCGCAGCCGCACCGAGATCGAGCGCAACCGCGCCCAGGAATCAAGGCCCATCCCCTTCGACTTCGACTTCAACCAGGTGCGGGGGTTGTCAAACGAGGTGCGCGAAAAGCTCAGTCGGGTGCGTCCCCAGACCATCGGTCAAGCGGCACGTATCCCTGGGGTTACCCCCGCAGCGATCGCCCTGTTGTTGATCCACCTCAAGCGGCTAGCTGCCTGAGGTCATGACCTAGACCTTGAACTGGACCCGATCAGAAGGGCTCTTGGCCGGTGATCCTGAGCATGAGGCGCCGACCCTCGGAGACCCCATAGGCCTCTTCATGCAGGCTCTGTAAAAATTTAAGCTCCTCCCAGGCCTCTGGCGTCCAGGTCTCTGTGGTAAACGACTCGCCGAAGATGAGCTGGCGAAAGACGATGTCAAAGGCCTCGGCATCGCCCCAAGCAGTGATCAGATAATTCATTGCCTCCGGGAAGCCGAGTTCCAAGGCCGAACGCGTATCCTTGGCCAGGATGATCTGGGCTGGGATTGCCACCGCCGGCGGGTATTGATAATCGGACGGAAGTGGGCCCTTCTCGTCGGGGATCTGGGCTAGCAGCCATTGGGTCCAGTTACGCAGGGCACTCTCGAGATGCTCGAACTCCACGGTGAGGAGATAGGCCGACGTTCCATCGGGGTTTTGTTTTGGCTCGCTGGTTAGTACCCGCGCCCGCAGATTCAGGCGTGCACGCTGGGGGACTCCATTGAAACGTAGCCCAAGGCTCTGTCCCGGCATGAAAGCGGCAGGAGTACTGATCAATAGCCGACCACTGGCGATATTGACGAGCGCTGCACGCCACTCATCGAACGTCTTGATCATGACCTCGATCATCGCGGCCAACGGCTGAGGTTCCAGGGTGCGGTTGGCAGCATCCTGTTCCCGTATCCTGCCCAGTAAACGCTCCAGCCGGTTATGATCGGTCAGAGACAGGCGGCGAAACCTGAGGGCCACGAGACATTGACCGCCTCCGCCAGGCTTTTGGCGCAGAAGCTGGGCCTCGATCTGGATCCTGTCTTGTTGCTCCCAGGGCAGCCATAGCTGGACCAACTGGTTGTTGGTTGGCAACATACCTTTAGTCTGACAGAGCGCACCACCCCAGGAGAGATCGAGCAAGACCGCGCGGCGGGGCTGCTCTTCACCTTTACATTGGAGCTGAACCGGCAATTGGACATGTAGACGCGCCTGGGCGCGGCGTTCGAATGAGGATTGCGTTTCCTCAGCAGGCATGTGAGCGGGCCCCCCGGCAAGCATGGATCAATGATCGGTACAGAGACCAAGCTGAACACCTGTCGGCATCCCTGCCTGGACTCTGGATGCAAAGGCTCCAGGCAAGGGTATCAACCCTGGCTTAGTCTGCTCACAGAGCTTAGCACAGGTTGAACCTGCTGAGCGGCAAAGGACCAGGAGGTCCTCTGCCTTTAGATTAAGAAACACATGCTTTTGAAATTGAGTGAGCTGTCCAGATGTCGTGGGCATGGAAAGACGAGACATGAGATTGCTGTCGTTTGCGGCGCGCGAAGAGCGGCGGCGTGGCTGGACGTATGAAGCGATAGGCGCGCAGAGGGGATTGTTGGGCGCAGGGGTGTTCGACATCTGCAAAGGCTATGGGCGCGAAGGGGCCCAAGGGCTCAAGGAAAGGTGGGTGAGAAGCGGGCGCTGTTGGCGGAGCAGGACGCCCAGATACGCAAGCTCATGTGCGACGGGACACCGGATCAGCTGAAGCTGCCGTTTGCGCTGTGGAGCCGGCAGGCGGTGCGGCAGTTGATCCTCGACCGTTTTGGCATCGAGCTCAGGCCGCAGGGGGAGGGCAAGTACATGGCGCGCTGGGGATTGACGCCCCAGAAACCGATTCGGCGCGCCTATGAGCAAAGCCCGCCGGCGGGCAAGACGTCCGAGATTCGCGTCACGCACCGTCGCGAAGGCCTGTCGGTGATCTCGACGCTGACCAACCGCGGCAAGGTGCCTTGGAAGGCGTTCGCGGGGGCGATGAACGCCGACATCCTGATCGACTTCATGAAGCGGCTCGTCAAGGACGCCAGGGGCAAGAAGATCTTCCTCATCCTCGACAACCTGCGCGTGCATCACACCAAGCCAGTCAAGGCGTGGCTGGCTGCATGCGCTACTTCCAGCATCCCAAGCTCCGTGATGCCGCGTAATACAAGTTCATTGGTTTCGGATCAATAGATTCATGCGCATTGCCTGTTTTTTTGCGACCTCCGGGCATAGCGGCGTCGATCGCTTGGCGCGTCATCTGTTGCCAGCGCTGGCGCGCCGCGGCTATCAGGTGGATCTGCTCAAGATACGCAACCATGGGCCAGAGCTTGCGGCCGACACCCCTGGCCTAAGGGTCCTGGACCTCGGGGTCAGACACACCCTCACTGCCCTGCCGGGGCTCATCGCCTATCTCAAACGCGCGCAGCCAGATGTGCTGCTTACAGACAAGGATCGGGTCAACCGCCTGGCCCTAGCCGCGCGCACCATCGCCTCCGTCTCCACGCGCCTGATCCTGCGCATTGGGACCACGGTCTCGGTAGATCTGGCCTCACGCAATCGGCTCGAGTGCTGGGTCCAGCGCCGATCGATCCGCTTCCTCTATCCCCTGGCCGATCGGGTCCTAGTCCCAAGTCAAGGGGCCGCCGATGACCTCGCGTGTTATACGGGGCTCGATCGTCGCCATATCCAGGCCGTGCCCTCGCCGATCGTACCGGCGAGCTTGTTCGAAAACACCCTTCCGCCCCCAGATCACCCCTGGTTTGCGCCGGGTGAGCCCCCGGTGATCCTAGGGTTGGGTGAGCTTTGTGCGCGCAAGGACTTTGCGACCCTGATCCGCGCCTTTGCACGTGTGCGCGCCCAGCGCCCTTGTCGTCTCATGATCCTCGGGCGCGGCAGACAACGCGAGCGTCTGCTGATGCTGACCGCTGAGCTTGGCATGAGCAGGGACGTTGAGTTTCCTGGATTCGTGCCAGGCCCCTATGCCTATCTTGACCATGCCCGCTTGTTCGTCTTGAGTTCCCGCTGGGAGGGGCTTCCCTTCGCCCTGGTCGAGGCCCTGGCCGTCGGCACCCCAGCGGTCGCCACGGATTGTCCCAGCGGTCCGCGCGAGGTGTTAGAGGGCGGGCGTTACGGGCGATTGGTGCCGGTGGGCGATGATTGCGCCCTCGCCGAGGCGATCGACGCGACCTTAGATGCCCCCCTCCCGCGTGCGGTCTTGCAACAAACGGCGCGTCGCTTTGAGATCGAATCGGCGACCAGCGCCTATCTCGAGGCGATGGGGCTGCCCGAGCGGTTATAACCAAAGCGAGCGAGATCCTCTAAAGGGCATCTCGCATAAATGAACCAACGTGCGCAGGGTCACGACACCTATGTTGATTTAAAGCCATACAGGCTGCCGGCGAGTAGAAGCCAAATAAACAGCCAATCCACATGAACGGCGCGATAATTGAACAGACACCAGATCAGGATGCAGATCAAGGCCGCCAGATAAAAACTTCCGAGATCTGGCGGTAAACGACCGGATTGGTGCGCCCTGTAGCCTGCCCAAACCAATGCCAAGAGCCAACTCCCGAATAGGATCGATCCCACTAGCCCGAATTGGACCAGGAGCTCAGCATAGGTGCTATGGAGGTGTGGCAGCCAGTGATCATAATCGAATAGGTCCTGGGGCCGACCGCTTTGGGCGATCAGGGTGCGGCTACTGCCCGCTCCCCAGCCGAACCAGGGCCGTTCTTGCCAGCGTTCAAGCGCAAACAACCAGGCCTTGAAGCGCAGGCCGATGGGGTCAGAGGTGACCGACTCGCCGCGTGCGATCTGAACAAGCGTATCGGTATGCTTGGTAAAGCGTTTGAGAAAGGTCTCGTGCTGCAGCGCTAGGCCGCCGACAACGAGCACCCCGATGAGCAGCACCTGCCGCGGATGTCGGCGCAGCCAGCCCAGCCCATTCCAGCCGCTCGCCTGCCATGTACTGAGGGCTAAGGCGCCTAGACCACCGAGAAAGGCCAACCAAGCCCCGCGCGATTGCGAGAGCACCAGCCCCTCGAGCATAAAGGCGAGCCAAAGCAGCCACAGGATCTGGCATAGCCGCCACCAAGACCCGCACCCTGCCCAGAACGCCTGGCGCAGGGCTACAAACCCTAGGGCACCCAGACCGCTCACTAGCCCAAAGGCGATCGCCGGCAGATAGGACTCGAAGCGGTTGCTGAAGAACTCTGGGCCAAACTGCGCCCAGTCGATCTTGCGCAGAACGGCGAGCGTCAACCCTAGGGCAGCCAAGAGCAGCAACCGGCGCACCCGCTGCGGCTGGCCCGCACACCAATGGGCGATGGGGATCAGCAACAAGAGCTTCAGCCAGTCCAGGCCGGCCGTAAGCATCTTCTGCGGGGAGGTGCCGCTAGGCGCGAGGGCCGCCATGATCAGGCTGTGCCCCAGTACAAACCCGCCGAACAACAGGGCCAGAATTCCGACCGGATCGTGCACCAGTGCCCGCCCATTGGGTCGCGCAAAGGCCCAGCCCAGGGTGAGGAGTACAAGACCCAAGGTGGCGGGGGTAGTCCCCAGCCAGGCAAAGAGGGCAAAGAGATAAAGCCCCACCAGCCCCAGCGTCTCGGCACGGCGGTTTAGCCAGGCGTTGATCATAAAGAGGTTTGTATGCGGCATCTCGCAGTTGGTTATGGTTCCCAATGCGCGCCTCAGTAGCTCGAGCGCCTGGGACGATATGGCGCAAATAAAAACATCAGGGTCAGAGCCAACAGGCCCAGACCCAGGCTCCAGCCGGCGATCCGGCGCACGAGCCGCCAGCCTGGATTGGCGCGGCGGATGATCTTGAAGTCCTCGACATGGATGGTCTCGCAAGCCCCATCGCCTGTGTCATCGCGCCGGGTGCTGGTGCCGCGCTGAAAGCCGCGGTCGTTGCTATAGCTCACCAGCTGACCCCGCAGATAGATCTGATCCCCGACCCTGGCCGATTTGATCGCCCGCTGTACCAGCTCGATATGGCTGAGCAGATGATTGTTTGCCAACCAGTCCCAGGCAAAGCGGCGGGCGGCCTCGGGGTCGGCGGTCGAGATCCAGCAGGTCCAGGTGGTGTTTTTGTAATGCATGGCGCGAAAGACACCGCTGGCCAGGTTCTCGCCCCAGACGACACAGAGGTCGCGGATATTGATGAAGTCCTGCCAGTCCTTTCGGTGATAGATGTCCCAGAAAACATCGCTGTCGTGCAAGCTGACTACCACGCCGTCGAGTTCATAGTCAAAATGGGGGACGAGCCGATAGCGCACGCCCTGGGATTCGATCGTAAACGGCTCGAGCAGGGTGCGGGTCTGGCGCGGCTCGACGAGACGAGAGAGGTCATAGAAGGACGGCGGCGGCAATTGGTCCTGCTTCCAGCCGCTCCACAGCCACACGGCCAGGCTGGACAACACGATCAGCCAGAGAAGCTGATCGACCAGGCGGTCAGAGAAGGGGGGCATCGCGAAGACCAAATGCAGCCAGATAGCGGTAGGCGCTGACTTCAACCTGGTAGTCGCGCACCGCCTCGCGCAAGACCTCGGGCGGCAGTGGGTGATCAAGGGTATCGATCATCGCCCGGGCCAATGCCTCGGCATCCCCAACCGGTACCAAGGGGCCATAGCGCCCATCTTGTAGGATCTCGCGCGGACCGCTAGGACAATCGGTCGCAACCACCGGCACCCCTAGCGCCAGCGCCTCGATCAGGGCATTGGGTGAGCCCTCCCAGCGCGAGGACAGGACGAATAACCCGGCGCGTGCCAGATAGCGATAGGGGTTGGGGTCGAAGCCGGCCAGTTGTACCGCATCGCCGACCCCCAGTCGGCTAGCGAGTTCTGACAAGCGCGCCTGCTGGCGCCCCTGGCCGAGGATGAGCAGCCGGCAGCGGTGTTGTCGCCGCACCGAAGCAAAGGCACGGATCAGGGTCCCAAAGTCCTTCTGGAGCCTTAGCCCACCGATTCCCAGGATCACCGGCAGATCACCCGGCGCAAACCAGGGGTGATCCAGAGGCGCCTGGGCCTGTTGTTGGAGGAGCGGGGTGATGGTGGGGTTGCGCACCACCTGAATGGGCGCGCATCTAGACCCAGCGATCGCCGCAACATCCCGCGCCACCCCCTCTGAGACCGCGATGATCCCGTCGGCCTGGCGATAGAGCCTGCGCAAGAGATGACCTTCCCACCAGCGCTTGAAAAAGGGGGCCTGACGCGCGCGCCAGCGCTCAGATTGGGTAGTGCCCGGGCGCAGGAAATAACGGGTATCGCCTCGGACCTTTGCCTTAACCGCAAGCGCGATCCGGTCGTCGTCGATCTTGGCCGAGAGCACTACGGAGGGCCGCATCTGTCTGACATAGTCAGCCAAGAGGTCCTGACGCGACCTTGGACTGAGCTCGCCGAACGGGTGGAGGCGCACACTTGTGGGCAGGAGCTCAAGATAGGGGGCAGCGCATGAGTCCACAAGGAAATCGACCGGATAGCCGAGACCATCGAGCCCCAGGGCCAGATGGGTCAGCATCCGCTCGACCCCACCGTCGCCGAAGCTCGGTAAGAAGAGACAGATGGGGCGCGAGTCGGTCGGCATGGGGTCGAATGCTACAAACGCTTAGAGGTAACAAACAGACCGCACCTGACGGAGCCTTCAAGCGCGGTCTGAAGGGGCCATTGCTACGGTTTGGACACCGCCTCACCCGCACTTTCCTGGGCAGATGGGGGCGGGGCAGGCGGCTGGACAGTGATCAGGTCCTTAATCTGAATGAACTTGCCCTCGCCGATCCCTTTGACCTCCTTGATTTCTTCGACTGAGGCAAAGGGCTTGGTCTGGCGATATTCGACGATCCGCGTCGCCAAGGCCGGGCCGATCCCGGGCAGTGACTCCAGTTGCTGCTGGGTCGCCGTATTGAGATCGATCTTGTCCTGGGACCAGACGACGCCCGTACCAAAGACGAGGAAGGTGGCGAGAAACAGCGCGATCCAGGGTCTCATAGGGTCTTCTCCATTGGGCCTAGTTAAAGACACTAAGGGGTATTTCCAGGGGCTCATAGCGGAATAAAAGACGGCACTTGGCTGTATCACCTCCTTGCCTCGGCTCTGGGATGCGAGTCTCTTGTCACTGCAAACCAGATGTTCGATCGATGATACCAACGACAGCATCAGCACTCGACCCATGCATTCTATCCCATCCCCAGTCCTCATGAGGGCAGGAGAGTTGATTGAGGGCCCACTCGCGGCTCTGTCTAGCCTGTATTGCGCAGCCCGGCAGCGATGGCATTGATCGAGCGCAGTAGGGGATCGAGCCATGCTTCCTGCCATGTTTTATCCTGCTCCGAACGGTAACGCTGGAGGACGGTCACCTGGATATGGTTCAACGGATCAAGATACAGGTTGCGCCGCGCCAGCGAATGGCGCAGATCGGGCGTCTCGTCCATCAGGGACTCAAGGCCGGTAACCTCCAAGACCTGCTTGACCGTGCGCCGATATTCGGCCTCGATCCGCGCAAAGATCTCGGCGGCGCGCCCCTCTTCCTCGGCGAGTTTGAGATACTGGCGGGAGATCCCCATCTCGGCCTTAAACAGCGACATCTGGGTATTGGACAAGAGGGCGCGAAAATAGGGCCAGTCCCGATACATGGCTTGAAGCTTGGCAAGCCGTTCCGGGTCATCGCTGCGGTAGCCCTCGAGGGCCGAGCCGATGCCATACCAGGCGGGAAGCGTGATCCGCGCCTGACCCCAGCCGAAGACCCAGGGGATGGCGCGGATCGAGGTGAGCGAACGGTCGGCCCGCTGGCGGTGAGCGGGACGCGAGCCGATATTCAACAGCGCGATCCCATCAACAGGTGTACATTCATAAAAGAAATCGAGAAAGCCGGGGGTCTCATAGATCAGGGTGCGATAGGCGGTCTCACCCAATCTCGCCAGCTCGTCCATGATCGCCAGATAGTCGGGGTGCTCGGGTCTGACTGGCTCGATGAGACAGCGACTGACCTTGGTCAGACCGCTGATCCCCATGGTCAGCTCATAGCGGGCGGTCTCTGGATTGGCATAGCGATAGGACAGGACCTCGCCCTGTTCGGTGAACTTGATCTGGCCGTGCACGGTATCGACTGGTTGGGAAAGGATCGCCTCATGGGTGGGCCCGCCGCCGCGTCCCACGGTCCCGCCCCGGCCGTGAAAGATCCGGCAGTTGATGCCGTGCTCTTCGGTCAGCGCCATGATCTTTTTCTGCGCCTCGAATAGACGCCAACTCGAGGCCAGGATCCCGCCGTCCTTGCATGAATCCGAATAACCGAGCATGACTTCTTGTTGATTGCCGCTGGCGCGCAGGAGGGCACGGTAGGTGGGATCCTGGAACAGGGTCCCCATGACCTGATCGATCCGCTCTAGGTCCTGGATGGTCTCAAACAGCGGGGAGACCTGAAGGGTGCAGAACCAGCCCTGATTGTCCAGGCCCAGGAGACCCGCCAGGCGGGCCAGGAGCATGACCTCTAGGACCTGTCTGGCGGTGTGGGTCATCGAGATGACATATTGGCCAAAGACCGGCGCCCCAATCTCGGCGCGCATGCGGGCGATGACCTCAAAGGTCTCCAGCGTCTCGCGCGTCTCCGGCGTCAGGGTGGACTTGTCGATGATGAACGGATGGGGGTGGGCGATGGCCTCGGACAGGGCCATCAGGCGCTGTTCCTCATTGAACGCCTGATAATAGGGCGCGCCGGGTTGGCGGGTGAAGAGCTCGGAGACGGCCTGAGTATGGCGGCTGGCCTCTTGCCGGATATCGAGATGGACCAAATGAAACCCAAAGGTCTCGGCCAGGCGGATGAGGTCCTGAAGTGGGCCTGCCGCAGCATTGGCATCGCCATGATGGATGAGAGAGTCGCGGATCAGATAGAGGTCATGGAGAAAGGCAGCATCGCTGGCATAGCCCAGGGGCAGGCCGTTTATCTCGCCGCCCGCGAGGCGCCGGCGGATACGTGCGAGATTGGCCTCGAGCCGGTGGGCCATGAGCGCAAGCTTGCGGCGATAGGGTTCATGGAGAAAACGCCTTGGGCGTTGGCCCATGACCTCTTGCCAGTATTCCTCATCGGCATCCAGGCTGTCGAGAAAGGCCGGCGAGGGCGTGCACAGCGTACTCGAATGGCTAAGGAGCCGATTCAAACGCTGGACGCGGTCGAGATAGGTCTCGATGATCAGTTCGGCGTGCATCCGCACCGCAAGCTCAGTCGTCTCGGGTTTGACGAATGGATTGCCGTCGCGGTCGCCCCCGATCCAAGAACCGAAGCGGATGAAACTCGGTACCTGCACCCCGCAGTCTATACCATAGGCACGGCGGATGGCTTTCTCCAGGAAGCGATAGACCCTGGGTACGGCATCGAACAATGATTCGCGGAAGAAATACAGCCCGCGTCGGATCTCGTCGCTCACCTGCGGCTTGTGGATGCGCACCTCGTCGGTCTTCCACAGGATCTGGATCTGGGTCAGGATCTCTTGCAGCTTGTCTTCGCGCTCTTCATCGTTGAGACGCAGCCGGTGTAGATCCTGGCTGGCGAGGAATAGACGTCTGAAGCTTTCGGATAGGACCTGGCGGCGTGCTTCGGTAGGATGGGCGGTAAAGACCGGTAGATACCGCAGGCGATCGAGCAGATTTTGCAACTGCTGAGGGGTGAGTCCGTCTTCCTTGAGCCGGCGCACGGTGTCGTCGAATGAGCCGATCCAGAGCCGTTCGCCGGCGGCGATCAGTTCCATGCGCGCCAGATGGGCGTTGAGTTCCTCGGCGACATTGATCAAGCCAAAATATAGGCTAAAGGCGCGAATCACCTCGGCTAGGGTCTGAGGGTCTAGGGTCTCGATGCGCTGCATCAGCCGCGCACGCAGCTGAGGGTTTTCGTTGTTGCGTAATTGCATGAAACCGTCGCGCAGACGTTCGACAATCACCAACAGGCGCTTGCGGCCATGCGCGCGCAGGACCTCGCTCAATAAGGCCGTAAACAACTGGATATCGCGCTCCAGCGCAGCAGCTGGCGGGGATTCATTCTTCATGGTGGTCAAATCTGTCTCTTGGGCGCGGCGGTTGGATGCTATACCCCCTTGGGGTCTCAACCATCGGCGATCGATTCAGTGGGTCTTGGACGCTATCTGCAGGCCTATCCGAGCGAGCTGGGAATCGTCCAGATATGGCAATAAGGTCAACAACAGTGCCTCGGCGTCTCGTGGCCGTTGCTCGGGTTCCATGGCCATCGCCCAATCGACCGCTTCCAACAAGAAACGCGGGTACTGTTCCTTGAGGGCGATTACAGCGGGCACGACCCGATCTTCCTTGCGACGTTCAGGTGCTGGCTGAGGTGGGCGTCCCTCCATGCAGGTGCGGATACTGGCCCCGACCGCATAGACATCGGTCCAGGGTCCGATCTGTCCGTGACGGTAATATTGTTCGAGAGGTGAATAGCCGGCGGTGATCACCTGTCCTCCGCGCACCCTGCTGCGGCTAAACGAATGAACCGCCCCGAGATCGAGCAACAGCGGAAGATTGCCGTGGCGCAGATGGATGTTGCCGGGCTTGACATCCAGATGGAGCATCGAACGCCGGTGCAGGAGCGACAAGGCATCTAGGATCGGGACAAAGACCTCGAGGATGAAGGAGGTACTAAGACCCTCCTTGCGCTCGCGTAGATAGGCGCCTAGATTGCGCCCGCGCTCGTTGGGCATCACGAGATAGCCAGTGCCGTTGGCCAGAAAAAAATCCAGGACCCGCACGATATTGGGATGTTTGAGCGACGCCAAGGTCCTGACCTCTTGAAAGAACAGTTTGCATCCCTGATAGAGGTATTCGGCATACTCGATGCTGCTTGGCACTACCCGGAGATCGCGATGGCGGGTCGCTAGGCGTTTAGGCATGTATTCCTTGATCACAACCTCTTCGCTGTCGTCCTGAACTTGGGCGAGATAGATGAGGCTGAAGCCGCCCTTGGCGATGGCCTTGATGATTTGATAGTTGCCCACCTGCGTACCAGGCGGTAAGGGCTTGCGGGTGGCGGCCATGGGTGGGCTTTAACGGGGAAGGGGACTCGGTCCAATCGGTTCTTAAAATGATTTATCATAAACATAGCTACCCCCTTCTGGCAGTGGTTTGAGCCCTGATGTATTGCCCATTCGTCCACCAACCCCTCGAGAGCATGCCACGTCCATGATCAAAAGCATGACCGCCTTCGCCAGCGTCTCAGCGACCGGCGAGCTCGGAGAATTGACCTGGGAGGTACGCGCGGTCAATCATCGCTTTCTCGAGGCCTTCATCCGCTTACCCGAGGAATTGCGCGGTCTGGACCCGCAGATCCGCAGCCGGCTGGCAACCCGCCTTCAACGCGGCAAGCTCGATTGCACCTTGCGCTATACCCCGACCGTCGGGGTGTACAATGTCTTGCGTCTGAACCAGCCGCTTGTATACCAATTGCTCATGGTGGGGCAGGAGCTCGGTGCGCTCATGGGCCGTGCCTATGAGCCAGCGGTCCATGACCTATTGCGCTGGCCTGGGGTCATTCTGGAACCCGAACCCGACATCGATCGTCTCGCCGGCGAGTCACTGGCCCTGTTCGAGCGAGCTCTCGATGTCCTGATCGAGACCCGCATGCGGGAAGGTGAGCGCCTGGCGCGAACCTTGCGCGACCGCTGCGAACGTTTGCTGGATTGCATTGCGCGGGTGCGGGCGCGTCTACCCGAGGTCCTGGAGGGGACGCGGCGGCGGCTGAGCGAACGCCTGGCTGAGCTGCGCGCCGAACTCGATCCCGCGCGCCTGGAACAGGAGATCGCGCTGATCGCCATGAGGTTCGATGTCGATGAGGAGCTCGACCGGCTCGAGGCCCATCTTGCCGAGGTCGTAGAGGTCCTGGGTCGCGATGAGCCGGTCGGGCGCCGGCTTGACTTCCTGCTGCAAGAGCTCAACCGCGAGGCCAATACCCTGGCCTCCAAGGCCGTGGATGTCGCTGTGACCCGGGAGGCGGTTGAAATCAAGGTCTTAATCGAGCAGATGCGCGAACAAATTGCGAATATCGAATGACATCCAGTTCTCCATCATCTGGCCTTTTATTCATCGTTTCTGCCCCCTCAGGGGCAGGTAAGACCAGTCTGGTCAGGGCCCTGCTCGAATGCGATCCGGGCCTATCACTGTCGATCTCATGTACCACGCGCCCACCGCGCGCGGGCGAGCAAGACGGTGTCCATTATCATTTCCTGGATCGCGCGGCCTTCGATGAGGCCCTGGCAGCAGGCGCCTTTCTCGAATATGCTCAGGTCTTTGATCACCTCTATGGCACCCGCGCCGCGGATGTCATCCATTATCTCGATAAAGGAAGCGATCTGCTCCTGGAGATCGATTGGCAGGGGGCCCGACAAGTGCGTGCCCGTTTCCCTGAAGCGATCAGCATCTTCATCCTCCCGCCGACCCTGGAGGAACTGGAACGCCGCTTGCGAGAACGCAGGACCGACAGCTCTGAGACGATCGCCCGGCGCATGGCCCAAGCGCACGCTGAACTTGCGCACTGGACTGAATATGATTATTTGGTGGTCAATGACCGGTTCGAGGCCGCCCTAGCCGCACTGCATGCGATCGTGACGGCGGCGCGTCACCGCGTGGCCGTACAGCGCCAGCGTCTCAAGACGCTCCTGGCTGCGATCGACGCAGCCTGAATCGTTCAACAATACCCATCCCCGGCCCCGCTCCAGGGCAGCGGATATTATTGGTTCGACAGTCAAAGAGAAAAACCCATGGCACGGATTACAGTCGAGGATTGTCTTAAATATGTGGAAAACCGTTTTGATCTGGTCCTGTTGGCGACTAAACGCGCCCGTCAGCTCGCCAATGGGGTCGAACCCTTGGTGCCGGCGGAAAACGACAAACCGACGGTGATCGCCTTGCGCGAGATCGCTGCCGGTAAGATCACTCCGGCGATGATCCGGGAGAGTCAGCGTGAGCTCGACGATCCACGGCGCGCCCTAGAGCATGCCCTGGCGATGGAACTAGCCAACGCCGACGAGGAGCAGGACCCATCCGGGGATGACAAAGATTGACCTGAACGGGGTGGCTGCCCCTGTCTCCAGCCATGATGCGGCGGCGCCTCCTGTTCGCTCGCCACCCATCCGTCGCCCTGGTGAGCCGCAGGGCGCTACCCTATCAGTCGCGCCTATCCCCCAGACACATGACCTAGTCAGCGACCTCTGCGCCTATCTCGAGACCTATCTGCTGCCCGAGCAGATCAGCGAGTGTTATCGCGCCTATCAGTTCAGCGCCAAGGCGCATGAAGGTCAGCAACGCAAATCGGGCGAGCCCTATATCCATCATCCTCTAGCGGTCGCGCGCATCCTTGCCGAGATGCGCATGGACTATCAGTGTCTGATCGCCGCTCTGCTCCATGATGTCATCGAGGATACTCAGATCGACAAGGAACAGCTCGCGGCGGCCTTCGGCCCGGAGGTCGCCGAGCTCGTCGATGGGGTCAGTAAGCTCACCCAGCTTGACTTCCAATCGCGCGCCGAGGCCCAGGCCGCGAGCCTGCAAAAGATGCTCTTAGCGATGACCCGCGATATTCGGGTCATCGTCGTCAAGCTCGCCGACCGCCTGCACAACATGCGCACCCTAGGGGCCATAAGCCGCGACTCCCGCCTGCGGATCGCGCGCGAAACCCTGGACATCTATGCCCCAATCGCCAACCGCCTCGGCATCAACTGGATCAGGATCGAACTTGAAGAACTCGCCTTCGCCCATTATTGGCCCTGGCGCCGGCGCGTCCTCCATAGTGCCCTGCAGAAACGCAACAGCGCTGCCCGCATCGAGATGATCAATCTGGTCGAGACGGCCCTCAGACAGGCACTGGCCCAAGAAGGGATCCAGGGACGGGTCGAGGGACGTCAGAAACATCTCTACGGGATCTATCGCAAGATGCGCGACAAATCGCGGCGTTTCGCTGATCTTGCCGATGTCTTTGGCTTCCGGGTCATCGTCGATCGGGTCGATACCTGCTATCGGGTTTTTGGGGTCGTGCACAATCTTTATAAACCGGTGCCGGGCCGCTTCAAGGACTATATCGCCATCCCCAAAGCCAATGGCTATCAATCCCTGCATACCGCACTGATCGGCCCGCATGGGATCCAGATCGAGGTCCAGATCCGCACTGAGGAGATGCAGCGCTTAGCCGAATCGGGGATTGCTGCCCACTGGATGTATAAGACTGGCCTCCAGGGAGCCAATCCGACTGCCTTGGCAGCCGATTGGCTGCAAAACCTGCTTGAGATGCAACGCCAAGCCGGTAACTCGGTCGAGTTTCTGGAAAGCGTCAAGGTCGATCTCTTCCCCGACGAGGTCTATGTCTTCACCCCAAAGGGCCATATTCTGGCGCTCAAGCGGGGGGCCACCGCGGTCGATTTTGCTTATGCCATCCATTCGGATATCGGCAACACCTGCGTGGCTGCGCGCATCGACCGGCGCATGGCCCCCTTGAGTACCCCCCTGCGCAGCGGTCAGACGGTCGAGATCATCACCGCCCCCGGCGCGCGCCCAAATCCCGGCTGGCTAAACTTTGTGGTCACAGCCAAGGCGCGGGCCAATATCCGCAGTCAGCTCAAGAACATCAAACAGCACGAGGCCCAGGCCCTGGGGCGGCGCCTGCTCAATGCCGAACTATCCAATCTAGGTGCAACGATCGAGACGCTCAATACCGTGCGTCTAGCGGCTTATCTGGAAGAGGTAGGGTTACCGAGCCTCGATGTGCTCTTGAGCGAGATTGGACTTGGTAACCGCCTTGCCCCCTTGGTCGCCCGCCGTTTGCTCGGCGCCGATGGCGATGAACCAGCACAGCCCACGCGCAGTGATCAGGAGCAGCGCCCAAACCGTTTCGCCATCCGCGGGACCGAGGGGATGGTCATCCAATTCGCGCGCTGTTGTCTGCCGATCCCTGGCGACAGCATCATGGCGATCTTCAGTCCAGGCCGCGGGATCGTGGTCCATCGCCTTGAGTGTCGCAATCTGGCCCGATTGGATGGGCGGCGCGACCGGCGGCTCGAGGTCGAATGGTCCAGGGACCCAGAAGGGGAGTTTGCTAGCGAAATCCGGGTCGAGGTTAGCAATCGGCGCGGTGTCCTGGCGGTGATCGCCGGCGCCATCTCCGAGCTGGGCTCGAACATCGAGAACGTCCAGACTCTCGAAAAGGATGGCGTGATGACCGACCTGGAGTTCCGGCTGCTGGTGCACGGGCGCGATCACCTCGCCCGGATCATGCGCCGCTTGCGGCGTATCCCCGAGGTCAATCGCATCACCCGGCTCACCCGTTCTTAAGGTCCAACGCTTGGAATAGGGCGCAATGGACGCCATCTGGGTTCTATCGCTGCCACCGATACCTCCCAGTACATCCTTTTCAACCGAGGACCTTTCTATGATCGCATCCCCTGTCGATGAACGCCTGCGCCTGACCCAGTATGTCATGCAGCTTATGGACGACTGGGGGCTGATGGCGCGCGACATCGTCAGCCTCCTGCGCCTTCCCGAGTCGATCAAGCCGCGCCAGATTGGACGCTTTCGCGACCAGGAGCCCTTTCCCGATGAGCCTCTGATCAATCGGCGCCTGGCCTATCTGGTACGCATCGATCAGGCCCTCTTAACCTATTTCCCCCGCAACCCCGAGATGCGCCGGCTGTGGATGCGGCGTGCCAATAAACAATTCGGTCACCGCGCGCCACTTGCAGTGATGATTGAGGATGGCGAAAGCGGCCTGATCTCGGTACTCTCTTACCTCGATTGCACCTTCGCCTGGGACCTCACCGGCTCGCGGGCGGACTATCGGCAGGCGGTCTAAGTTCAAGATGGATTGCGATGATGGCTCGGTTTCATGGCACCACCATCCTCTCGGTACGGCGCGATGGCAAGGTCGCGCTCGGCGGCGACGGCCAGGTCTCGCTGGGTGCGACCGTAATGAAGGCCAATGCACGCAAGGTTCGCCGGCTCTATAAAGGCCAAGTCCTGGCTGGTTTTGCCGGCGCGACAGCGGATGCATTTACCCTGTTTGAACGTTTCGAGGCCAAGCTGGAAAAACATCAGGGTCACCTGATGCGCTCGGCGGTCGAGCTTGCCAAGGATTGGCGCACCGATCGCCTGTTGCGCCGCCTGGAGGCCATGCTGTGCATCGCCGATGTCAGCACCTCGCTGATCCTGTCGGGGACCGGAGATGTACTCGAGCCCGAGCAGGAGATCATGGCCATCGGTTCGGGCGGTCCCTATGCCTTGGCTGCCGCGCGCGCCCTCCTTGCACATACCGAGCTTGACGCACGCGCGATCGTCGAACAGGCCCTCAAGGTCGCCGCCGACATCTGCGTCTATACCAACCACAACCTGGTCATCGAGGAATTGGCTGGTAAAGACGACGCCGCAAGCCTAACCTCTCTCTAGAACCGCGAACAAGCCTTCACCCTCAAGATCGATCTCGTTATGGACAAGCGCTTATCAGATCCTAGCGCCATGTCGGCCATCACCCCCCAGCAGATCGTGGCTGAACTCGACAAACATATCGTCGGTCAACACGAGGCCAAGCGCGCTGTGGCCATCGCCTTGCGCAACCGCTGGCGGCGCGCCCAGATCCCCGAGCCCCTGCATTCCGAGATCACCCCCAAGAACATCCTCATGATCGGGCCTACAGGCGTCGGCAAGACCGAGATCGCCCGCCGCCTGGCCAAGCTTGCAAACGCCCCCTTCATCAAGGTCGAGGCGACCAAGTTTACCGAGGTCGGGTATGTCGGGCGGGATGTCGAGTCGATCATCCGCGATCTGGCCGACATCAGCGTCAAGATGGCGCGCGAACAAGAGATGGCCAAGCTCGCTGACCTGGCTGAGGTTGCTTCCGAGGAGCGTATCCTCGATGCCTTGTTGCCCCAGGCATCCAGCTTTGAGGGCGATGGGCGGAGCAGCGCGACGCGCGAACGCCTGCGCGGCAAGCTGCGTTCGGGCGAGCTCGACGACCGCGAGATCGAGATCCAGTTGGCAGCGACCCCGATCGGCATCGAGATCATGGCCCCGCCCGGCATGGAGGAGATGTCGAGCCAGCTCCAGAGCCTGTTCCAAAACCTTGGTCAAGGGCGCACCAAGCGGCGCAAGCTGCGGATCCGCGAGGCGCGCAAGCTCCTCAAGGACGAAGAAGCCGCCAAAAGGGTCAACGACGAGGAGCTCAAGGTCCGCGCCTTAGAAAACGTCGAACAAAATGGGATCGTCTTCATCGATGAGATCGACAAGGTCGCACGACGCGAGGGGGTGACCGGGGCCGATGTCTCGCGCGAGGGGGTCCAACGCGATCTTCTCCCCCTGGTCGAGGGGACCACAGTCTCGACCAAACATGGCGCTGTGCGCACCGATCACATCCTGTTCATCGCCTCCGGGGCCTTTCATCTCTCCAAGCCCTCGGACCTCATCCCTGAACTTCAAGGTCGGTTGCCGATTCGCGTCGAGCTCAAGGCGCTCACCATCGATGACTTCGTGCGCATCCTCACCGAGCCGCACGCCTCGCTCACTGAGCAATACAAGGCGTTGCTTGCGACCGAAGGGGTCAATCTCGAGTTCACCGAGGATGGTATCCGGCGCATCGCCGAGATCGCTTGGGAGGTCAATGAGCGGACCGAGAACATCGGCGCACGGCGGCTGCATACGGTCATGGAGCGCCTTCTAGAAGACATCTCGTTCAATGCCCCCGAGCTGGATCGGGTGACCATTACCATCAATGCCGTCTATGTCGATCAGAATGTGGCGGGCCTCGCCGCCGATGAAGATCTGTCGCGCTATATCCTGTAGCGCCTGATGCACCCCGTTTGAAAAGGTCCGCATCCCCTGCAACTCATTCAACACAAAACTCGCCGCAGACCCCTATGTCAGTCCCCGTTGAACTCAATCTCCACCGGTTTTCGCGGATACTCGAGGTAGTCTATGAAGACGGCCAGAGATACAAGCTGCCCTGTGAATATCTGCGCGTCTATTCACCTTCTGCCGAGGTCCAGGGACACAGCCCGGAGGAGCGGGTCCTCCAGGTCGGCAAGGAAGACGTCGGGATCGACCGCATCGAGCCGGTCGGTCACTATGCCATCTGCATCCATTTCGACGACGGCCACAACACCGGCATCTATTCCTGGGACTATCTCTACAAGCTGGCCACCGAGTACGAGTGCCTCTGGCAGGCCTATCTCGCCGAACTCGAACGGGCAGGCTATCGGCGCAAGGCCCCTGCCAGTTAAACGTCTCGGGTAAGCCTGGCATACCCGAGGTTTGAGCCATCCCCAAAATCATGCGCAAGCGGCACGTCCCCTCCAGCCGCTTGTGTCATTCTGGCGTAAGCTAAGAGCCTATGAATGATCGAGGGCGGTTTGCGCCAGGCTAGATCCCAGGTTAGGGAGGCGCCGAATCATTTGCAGCAACGCATCTGGCTGCCCTTGTACTGAGTTTTTTGGATTCCGTTCCAGCTTTCTCTGGAATGCAGTCAATATCCGCAGTCCTCACCGCCTATTGTCGCATGCGCGACGGCCCTTCGGGGAGGGCGCCTCGCCCCGCAATCTTGAGCAGATCCCGCCGGAATTGCTTAAGATAGCCGCCCATCATCCTGGGTACGTTGCAGCGTCCCCATACCTTGAGTCTCAGCGGGGATCAACCATGTCCGATCAGCACACTACCGATTTCGGCTACCAGCGGGTTCCGGTCGAGGAGAAGGCCAAGCGGGTGCGCGCGGTCTTCGATTCGGTTGCCGAGCGCTATGACCTGATGAACGATCTGATGTCGTTCGGCATCCATCGCTTGTGGAAGCGCCATACCATCGAGCTTGCCGGGGTGCGGCGCGGCCAGAGGGTGTTGGACCTGGCGGCGGGGACAGGGGATCTCGCGGCCCGCTTTGCTGGTCTGGTTGGGCCAGAGGGACTGGTGGTGATGACCGACATCAATGCCAGGATGCTCAACGAGGGGCGGGATCGTCTGCTCGATCGCGGGCGGGTGGGCAACGTCGCCTATTGTCTGGTGAACGCCGAGCAGATCCCCTTTGCCGATGATCAGTTCGATTGCATCACCATCGGTTTTGGGCTGCGCAATGTTACCCACAAGCAAAAGGCGCTTGAAGAGATGTTCAGGGTTTTGAAGCCAGGCGGTCGCGCCCTGGTGTTGGAGTTCTCGCACCCGAGGAGCAAGCCGTTGAGCAAGCTCTATGATCTCTATTCGTTCAATGTCCTGCCCACCCTGGGGCGGTTGGTGGTGAATGATCCGGACAGCTATCGCTATCTGGCCGAGTCGATCCGCGTCCATCCGGACCAGGAGACCCTGCGGGCGATGATGGAGGCGGCGGGTTTCGAGCGCTGCGACTATTTCAATCTCACCGGCGGCATCGTCGCCATCCATCGGGGTTATAAGCTGTAACTCACCACAGCGAGAGCCGGTTTAGCGGCGGAGGTTTTTTATGATGGACTCAGGTCTTCAGATCCCCGATGGGGTCTTAGCGGTGGTGGAGGGGCTGGTCAATCGCGCCCTGGCCCTGGACCCGGAAGGCGCTGCGGCCTTGGATGAGCTCGCTGGGCGGGTTATCGCGATCGAGGTCAAGGGGTTCGGGACGCGGGTGACGCTCATCCCCGGTCCCGCTCGCATTCAGCTCTTTAGCTTTTATGACACCGAGCCGGATTGTCTGATCCAGGGCTCGCCCTTTGGGTTGTTGCAGCTCGTGTTGTCCAAACGCAAGGAGCACCCCTTGGTAACCGGTGAGGTCGAGATCCAAGGCGATGCGACCCTAGCGCATGCCTTGAGCACGGCACTAGGGCGGCTCGACATTGACTGGGAGGAGCAGTTGGCGCGAGTCATCGGCGATCCCTTCGCCTATCAGGTGGGCAGGAAGATGCGTGCGGTCCAGGGCTGGGCAGGGCGGACAGCTGAGACGGTTGCCGCCAATCTGACCGAGTATCTGCAAGAGGAGCGCCGTCTGCTCCCAAGTCGCTATGAGGTCGAGGAGTTTTTGCATGAGGTCGATGTCTTGCGCGATGACGTCGAACGTCTGGAGGCGCACCTTGACCGTCTCGCTCACCGCTTGCAGGAAACTGGTCGCCGATCATGATGGGTCCTCTCCAGGCATTGCGCCTGTTGCGCATCAACTGGATCTTGCTTCGGCATGGCTTGGATGAGGTCATCCTGGCAACCCATCTGTTTCGCCCGCTGCGCTGGATCAAATATCTGTTACCTTGGCATTGGGTACAACGGGATCTTCCCCCTTATCCAGCGCGCATTCGCAGGGCGTTGGAGGATTTGGGGCCGATATTCGTCAAGTTCGGCCAGATCCTCTCGACGCGGCGCGACCTCTTGCCGGATGACCTGGCCAATGAGCTCGCCAAGCTGCAAGACCGCGTCCCGCCCTTTAGCGGTGAGCTGGCGCGCGCCATCATCGAAAAGGCCTGGGGGCGCCCGATCGAGGAGGTGCTGGATCAATTCGACCCCGTGCCCTTGGCCTCGGCCTCGATCGCCCAGGTCCATACCGGGCGGCTGAAGGACGGGACCGAGGTGGTGGTCAAGGTCCTGCGCCCGGGGATCGAGCGCATCATCCGTCAGGATCTCGCCTTGATGTACACCTTTGCCCGTCTCGCGCAGCGTTATTGGAAGGACGGACGGCGCCTGCGCCCGGTCGAGGTGGTGAGCGAATACGAAAAGACCATCTATGATGAGCTGGACCTGCAACGCGAGGCCGCCAATGCCTCGCAACTGCGGCGCAATTGGCTCAATAGCCAGATGCTCTATATCCCCGAGGTCTATTGGGACTGGACGCGGCCCAATGTGATGGTCATGGAGCGGATCTATGGCACGCCGGTCAGCGAGGTCGAGCAGCTCAAGGCCCAGGGGATCAGCATGAGGCTCTTGGGCGAACGAGGGGTGGAGATCTTTTTTACCCAGGTGTTCCGCGATAACTTTTTCCACGCCGACATGCACCCGGGCAATATCTTTGTCGAACCCTCGGGGCGCTATATCTCGATCGATTTCGGGATCATCGGGACCCTGACGGCCGAGGATCAGCGCTATCTCGCCGAGAACCTGCTCGCCTTTTTCGAGCGCGACTATCGGCGGGTAGCCGAACTCCATGTCGAATCGGGCTGGGTCCCACCGGGCACCCGGGTCGATGAGTTCGAATCGGCGATCCGCACCGTCAGCGAACCCATCTTTGAAAAGCCCCTGGCCGAGATCTCGTTCGGTCATTTCTTGGTACGTCTCTTTCAGACCGCGCGCCGCTTCAATATGGAGATCCAGCCGCAGTTGGTGCTCTTGGAGAAGACCCTGCTCAATATCGAGGGCCTGGGGCGGCAGCTGTATCCCGAGCTCGATCTTTGGACCACGGCCAAGCCCTATATGGAGCGCTGGATGAGGGAGCAGGTGGGTCTAAGGGGGCTTGCCGAACGCACCTGGCGCAATGTCTATTCGATCGCAGATCAGGTCCCTGAGCTGCCCCTAGTGGCCTATCGGATGCTGATGGCCTATGACAAACAATTGCGCCATGCCGAGTTCGAACGCGCCAAACTCCAGCGGGAGGAATCGCCTTCGACCGCGGCCATCGCCTTGCGTGCGATCGGCGGGGCGACGCTCGTCATCTGCGCGACCCTGATCCTGGTGCTCGGGCCTGGACAGTGGCTTCCTGAACACTTGGCCCTGGTACTGATGACCCTGACCTATCTCGTGGGTGGCTGGCTCCTCATCGCCGCGGCGCGTACGGCCTAGGAAAAGGTGTGCGTTGCGTACCCTACAATCGATCAGGTTATAAGCTTAGTCCGGAGATCCGCCATGCTCGTTGATGCCTTTGCCCTGCTCGAACATGCCCGCCGCCATGCCTATGCCATCGGTGCCTATGACGTCATCGATACCGCGATGTTGGAGGGCGTCATCCAAGGGGCGGAGCGCGTTGCCGCCCCGGTGATCCTGAGCCTTGCTGAGGCGCATCTGGACCTCTTCGATGAGGCGGCGCTGATGCGGGCCGTCGTCGATCTGGCGCAACGCACGCCCTTGCCAGTGGCCATCCATTATGACCACGGATCGAGCCTCGAGCGCCTCGAGCGGGCGACGCGCCTGGGCTATACGAGCCTGATGCTCGACGCCTCGCATCTTGTCCTCGAGGAGAATGTCGCCGCTACCCGTGCCGCAGCCGAGCTGGCGCATCGCGCAGGGATGCCACTCGAGGGCGAGCTCGGCTATGTCCCCGGCGAGGAGGGGCGGGATGCCGAGCTCCATCCCGGCGAGATCCGCTATACCGACCCAAAGGAGGCGTGCGACTTCGTCGCTGCGACCGGCTGCGATTGGCTCGCTGTCTCGATCGGGACGGTGCATGGGCGCTTTCGCGGCGAGCCTAAGCTGGATTTTGCGCGATTAGAGGCAGTGCGCCAGGCTGCCGGCGTGCCCCTGGTCATCCACGGCGGCACGGGTCTAAGCGATGAGCAGTTTCGGGTGCTCGTTCGCTCGGGGACCAATAAGATCAACTATTACACCGCCCTGGTCGAGCTCGCTGCCCAGGCCGCGGCCGGTCAGCGGCGGTGGGAGGCGATGCGCAGCGCCGCCGTTTCGGCGATCGCCGCTGAGGTGGCGCGCACCTCGACCCTCTGGGGCGCTGCGGGTCAGGCAGACT
The DNA here is from genome assembly GCF_011290485.1 of Caldichromatium japonicum. GTDB lineage: Bacteria > Pseudomonadota > Gammaproteobacteria > Chromatiales > Chromatiaceae > Thermochromatium > Thermochromatium japonicum. The sequence goes on from NZ_CP048029.1 coordinate 90,932, forward strand.
CGGCGTGCCGCTTCGCCCCGCCGTTGGTGGCTGTCGAGCATGTGATCTATCACAACTGGACCGGGAACGAGGCCGAACTCCAAGAGATGCAGGCGCGAGGGATCGAGGTCCTGGGGCAGTTGCCCGGGGTTCAGCGCATCCACGCCGGGTACGCTGAGCGCCAGGATGCCCCCTATCGCTATCTCTGGACCATGACGCTCGCCAATCCGCGCGCCATGCAGGCCTTTCGCGAGGACCCGAGACATCAGGATTACGCTAACGCCTATTTTCGGCCTTGGGCGGCAGAGCGCATCACCATCGATTTTTTGCACCTATCCAATCCCGAGTCCCTCTAGGGTAGGAAGGCGCGATAGCGCTTGCATTTTCGGTAGGGTGCGCACTGTGTACCCTACAGGCGCTCGCGTTTTGTGGCATCCTGTTGCCCTCTCACCATCCACTGCGCCGCCAACCCATGTCTGCTGAAAACGTCTTTTTTACGCCGATCGATCGCATCTGCCAGGGGGATGTCGCGACCTGCTGCCCCGATCAACCCCTGATCGAGGTCGCAGAGCTCATGCGGGCGCGCAACATCTCGAGCGTCGTGGTGCAAGAGAGGAAAGAACCCATCGGGATCATCACCGACCGCGATCTGCGCAACAAGGTCGTCGCCGCAGGTCTCGATCCGCGTCAGGTCTTGGCGCGCGAGGTGATGTCAAGCCCGCTGGTGACCATCCGCGAAAATGGGTATCTGTTCGAGGCCCTATATCTGATGAGCCGGCGGCGCATCCATCGGCTGGGGGTGGTCGATGGCGAAGGCCGGTTGCAGGGGATCGTGACAGACACCGATGCCCTGCGTCTGCATAGCCGCTCCCCCCAGCAGTTGATGAAGGCGATCGAGGAGGCCGAGACCCCGGCAGAGCTTGCGACCCTGCGCCGTGAGATGGAACAGTTGGTCTTGCACCTGCACGGCACCGGGGTCGCCACCGCCGATCTCGTCCAGACCGTGGCCCTGCTCAACGACCGGCTCCTGATCCGCCTGATCGAGATCGTACGCGCGGCGCGCTATCCGGATCTCACCGACCGTTTTGCCTTTTTGGTGTTGGGCAGCGAAGGGCGGCGCGAGCAGACCCTGGCGACCGACCAAGACAATGCCATCGTCTATGCCGATGATCTGTCTGAGCCCGAGCTGCGCCAGTTGGAGTCCTTCAGCCTCGATCTGATCGATAACCTGATTGCCACCGGCCTTCCCGCCTGCCCGGGCGGGATCATGGCGAAAAACCCCGAGTGGCGGCGCAGTCTAAGCGAATGGCAGCAGGTACTCGACAAATGGCTGCGTACCCCCACACCCGCCCATATCCTGGCCGGTAGCATGTTTTTTGATCTGCGAACGCTCTACGGCGATCCTCTCCTTGAGCAACATCTTAAAGCCGACATCATCGCCAAGCTGAAGGGCAACAATCTATTTCTGGTACACAGCGCCGCCAATGCCGTGAGCTTTTGCCCGCCGCTGGGTTGGTTCGGGGGCATCAAGGGTGAGCGCCGTGGCCCTTATCGCGGCTGTATCGAGATCAAAAAGGCAGGGGTCTTTGCGATTACCGAAGGGCTGAAGGCTATGGCCCTACAAGCAGGGATCAGCGAGGGTCGCACCCACGAGCGGGTACGCGGTCTGCAACAGGCGGGGATCCTGGAAGGGCGCCAGGCGGAAAGCCTGCTTGCGGCCTTCGATGTCCTCATCGGACTTCGCCTGCGCGCCCAGCTCCTCGCCGTCGAGCGGGGGTCGGTGCCCAACAACTATCTGCCGCTTGCGCATCTCAATCGCATCGAACTCGGGCGACTGCGGCTGGCGCTCGAAGAGGTCAGGCACTTCCAGAATTTCTTGCGCCATCGCTTCCATCTCCATCAGCTCAATCGCTGATGCCTTGCCGATGGGGGTGCATCGCGCACCCTAGGATCGCGCCGATTGTGGAGTGCATCCTGCACCTTACCAACCGCGCAAGGCGCGATAGCGCTCAAGCGCCTCGTCTGTGGGCCCAGCAAAGACCACCCGCCCGTGCTCCATCAGCAATGAATTGGGGCACATGCTGCGCACCAGATCTTCGGAATGCGAAGAGAGCACGATGATCGGGACCTGTTCGGTAAAGCGATCGAGCCGCACCCGTGCCTTATGGAGAAAGGCGGCATCCCCCACGCCGATCCCCTCGTCGAGCAACAGGATATCCGGAACGACCGAGGTCGAAACGGCAAAGGCCAAGCGCATCTGCATCCCTGCCGAATAGGTGCGGATCGGGAGGTTCAAAAACTCCCCGAGCTCGGTGAACTCGGCGATTTCATCCATCATGGCGCGGATCTCTTTGCGCTTGAGCCCCAGGAATAACCCGCGCAGGATGATGTTCTCATAGCCGGTGCTCTCGAGGTTCATCCCGAGCGCGATGTCGAACAGGGGCGCGACCCGGCCTTGGGTCTTTACTCGCCCGCTGTTGGGCTCATAGATCCCAGCCAGCACCCGCAACAGGGTGGTCTTGCCGGCACCATTGTGCCCGATCAGCCCCAACCGATCCCCGTCCTTGAGTCTGAGGCTGACATCCTGCAGCGCCTGGACCACGGGGATGCGTTGCGAGACCGTATCGGCACGGATCGTCCCGCCGGTCGCGCTCTGGATCAGGCGGTTTTTGAGCGATCGATTGGCGGCGCTATAGATGGGGAAAGAGACCCAGACGTTTTCGAGTACCACCGAGGCCATGATCATACCCAATAGGCGATGCGCCAGCGGTAGGCTGAATAGAAGAGCGTGGCCAGCGCCCAACCGCCGAGGGTGACCAGGATCACCGGCAACCAATTGGCTAATGCAGGTGCCTGACCGAGCAGGGGTGCGCGCATGATCTCGACCAGATGATAGAAGGGATTGAGATGCAGCCACAGCGCGCGACCCGGCAGCATCTCAGGTCGCCAGATGACCGGGGTGATGAAAAACAAGAGCTGCATCAGGCTGCTGATGACCAGAGGTACATCGCGAAAGCGGGCGCTCAAGACGCCGAAAAACAACGCCGCCCAAAAGCCGTTGAGCAGAATCGCAAAGAGCGCGACCGGCACCCAGAGTAGATGCCAATCGAGCCTGACCCCAAACCAAAAGGCGACCAGCAAAAAGACCCAGATATTGTGCGCAAATCCGATCAGGGCCGACCACAGGACGCGATAGACATAGATCGACAAAGGGGCATTGAGCTGACGGATCATCCCCTCGGCGAGGATAAAGGCCTGACACCCCTCATTGACCAGGGTGGCAATCAGGTTCCAGATCACAAAGCCTGCAGCAAGAAAGGGCAGGTAGTCATGCAAATCCTGGCCGAAGATCTGGCCATAGAGGAGACCGAGGGCCAAGACCATGATGGCCATCGACAGGGTGATCCAAAAGGGCCCGAGCTTAGAGCGCCGATAGCGCTGCCGGACGTCTTGGAGACCTAAAGTCATCCATAGCTCCCGCTGCGCCCATCCGGCGCGAAGGTCATGCCAGGCGCGTGTGAGCTGAGCGCGGGTCAGCCCATGGTGTAGTTGGACGATGAGTGAGGATTCGCCTGGCTGATGGTCGTTTGACATCTAATAGGGGACGATCCTAGGGACAGGGGGGCGATCTGGGGTGGTGATCTGCGGCGGCTAACTATAGCACGTCGCCGGCTAAGGTTTGCCATAGAGGGCGAGCGGGAAGTATTCGGTGATCAGGATCACCGGGCGGCGGGCGATGATGATTCGATAGGTGCGAAAGACGGCGCTCTCGCCATTTGCCAAGCGGTCCAGACCGATATCCAAGACCTCGCGGTAGCTCTCAAGGCCGCTGTCGCGGATCAACACGCCGATCCCGATCTCGCGGTCGATCAGACGCTGGCGAAAGTCATCGGGGATGAACTCGATGCGGATCAGAGAAAATGCCTCGGCAAAACAGCGACCGCTTTCGCTGCCACGCAATTGGGCGTCGCGCAGCATACAGCGATCACCGCGCTCGATCTCCAGCCAAGGCACTGGCTCAGTGGCTGTTTCTAGACGCTGTTCCAGGGTCTCGACCACCAACGGCTCCCAAAAATAGGCCTCTAGGATCTTGGTCACCGTCCCGTCAGTGGCTAAGAGCGCGCGCAAGAAGGGCGGAAGCTGGCTCAAGGCCAGGCGTTCGCCCGCCAGTCCCGTGATCGCGCCCGCACGGATGAAACCATCGCGTCTGAACGGTAGTTCCTCGGCAGCAAAAGGGTGGCGCCCATAATAACGGTGCATGAATTTGTATCCAGAAAACGATGATATTGATCTTGGCAGCCAGCCGAGACGGTCTAGCAAGGCCCCTGAACCCCAGGCTCAAGGGAGATTAAGCGCTGTCTTTAGAGCAGGCAGGGGCCTTATTTAACGCAGAATCGCGCAAGCGGCAATGTAGTGATCGATCAGGTCAGGAGATGCCATGTGGCGTCTGGGCCAGCAGTGTTGGCAGGTCCGGTATCCTTGGATGGCCAGCGGCGGGCATCGCGTCCACCTAGGGAGGCGAGTCAGGGGAATGGGCGCGGTTTGTTGTAAAGAGTCCGCTGATCAGTATCATTTTGCACTTGATGTATCAGCGGATTTGCTCCAAGCTTTAAGCCGCAAATCGGCCCCGCGTCGAAAAGCGGCAATGCCCATGTCTGGGATCTGAGATCCCAGTGGGGCTGGCCTGGATCCTTAGGTATTCTTTACCATCAACGGATCGCAAGATCCATCACCTCGGAGATGTCGTTATGACCAAGATTGTCAAGATGGCTTCCATTTCGGTCGCTGCTGTTCTGTTGCTCGGGGCCTGCACCACCGATCAGACCGCCCGCGATATGGCTCAGCGCGCCCTGGACACTGCGAACAGCGCCCAGGCCTGCTGCAACGCCAACACCGAGCGTCTGGATCGGATGTATCAGAAGATCATGGGCAAGTGACGCCCTTGACCTGCTGAACGTCGGTGTCCCACTACCTGTGGGACACCGGAGTCCTCTCTGACAGCCCGCTCAACCGCCTTCCAGTCGATGATCACATCCTCGGCATTCGCTATCGATTCGGGGATCACTGAGCGGTAATCCTTACGTACGCTTTTCTCCCCTGTTTGCACCTCGAGATAGAGTTCATCCGCCAGCCAGCCGTATTTGTAGGGCTGATCGATGATTGCTACGGAGGTCTGAACCGGGGTCAAGCCATATAGCTCCTCAATCCCTTCCGGATAGAGCCGGATACAGCCGCCGCTGACCTCCATCCCCAGGCCCCAGGGCTGATTGGTACCATGGATTAGATAATCCGGGTTACTTAGGCGCATCGCATAGCGCCCAAGGGGGTTATCCGGACCCGGTGGGACCTGAGGCGGCAGGATATGTCCACGCGCTGCATGGTTGGCGCGTACCATGGGGCCAGGCGTCCAGACGGGATCCTTCCGCTTTTCGACCACCTGAAAGGTTCCGAGTGGTGTCTCCATGGCCTCCTTGCCAACGGTGATGGCATAGATGCGCACCTCGAGGGGATCGCTCGGTGAATAGTAATACAGCCGCTTTTCGGCACGATTGACCACGATCCCCTGACGCGGCACATTCGGCAGCACATACATGGCCGGCACCAAGACCTGGGTCCCTTCGCCAGGCACCCACATATCGATATTTGGATTGGCCTGGCGCATATCGTCATAGCCCAGGTTGTTTTGGCGGGCGATGTCGAGCAAGGTGTCCTTGGCGCGGGCGGTGAAATAAAACACTGTGCCGACCACCGAATCATTGGGATTTTTGAGCCGGAAGGTTTCGGCCAGGGCAGTGCGGTCGCTGCCCCCACCGAGCAGGACGGCCCCGAGTAAGGTCAACAGCCAGGCGCGGCGCCAATCGGGTTTAAGACCTTTCTTCATCCAATCAAGCTCCTCATTAGGGGTTAAAACAATGCTTCAAGCCTCAGCGATCCGTAATATCGGGATCGCCGCCCATGTCGATGCCGGCAAGACGACGCTCACCGAACGGATACTTTTTTACACCGGAGCCTCCCATCGGATCGGCGAGGTGCATGATGGCACTGCCCACATGGACTATCTGGTCGAGGAACAGCGCCACGGGATCACCATCACCGCGGCGGTGACCCAGGCGCCTTGGCGCAATCATTTGATCCAGATCATCGACACCCCAGGGCATGTCGATTTCTCGATCGAGGTCGAGCGTTCGCTGCGGATCCTGGATGGCTGCATCATCGTTCTAGACGGCGTCCGCGGGGTTGAGCCACAGACTGAGACGGTCTGGCGTCAGCGTGGGCGCTTTGGGTTGCCGGCCCTCTTGTTCATCAACAAGATGGACCGGGAAGGCGCTGATTTTGACCGCTGTCTCGCGTCCGTCAAGCAGCGTCTCGGTTTCGAGCCCGCGCCCATCACGGTCCCCGTGGTGGAAGCGGGGGGCGTTATCCATTTGATCGATGGCACCTTTATTCGTTTCCAGGGGGCGTATGGTGAGCAGGTCGTTGCCGAACCTTGTCCGCCGGATCTATGGGCCAGCCAACAGGCCAAACGCGAATCACTCCTCCTGGCAGCCGCTGAATATAACGAATCCCTCGCCGACCAGATCCTGTCAGGCGACGAACTAAGCCCTGATCAGGTGCGCGCTGCGATCCGTGCCGGTGTGCTCGCCGGTAGGCTCTTTCCCTGCTATGGCGGCAGCGCGTTGCGCAACCTCGGGGTGCAGCCGCTGCTCGATGGGGTGGTCGAGTTTCTACCTGCACCGCTCGACCGCCCCCCTATCATCGCCGAGCATCCCGACGGGACCCCTGAGCCCATTGCCTTGACGGCGGATGGTCCATTGGTGGCGCTGGTCTTTAAGGTCCAGCTCTGGGAAGGGCGGCGCCATGTCTTCGTGCGGATCTATCGCGGGCAACTGAAGGCCGGCGATCCAGTCGAGTTCCTGACCGCCGATGGGCGCATCCTGCGCGAGCAGGTAGCGCGCTTGTTTGAGGTTGATGCCGGCAAACGGAGCCGACGCGATCAGGGCCAGGCTTGCAAGATCCTGCTCTTGAGCGGACTGCGCTGGGCCACGACCGGCGACACCCTTTGCACCCCGGGACAGGTGGTGGCGTTGGAGCGGATTCGCGCCCATGAGCCTGTGCTCGGCATGGCCATCGAGCCTGGCAGCGGGACGGATGAGGAGCGGCTCGTCGAGGCCCTCGACAAGGTCCTACAAGAGGACCCGACCCTGCATCTCGCTGAAGATCCTGAGACCGGTCAGCGGGTGCTCAAAGGCATGGGCGAGCTTCATCTTCAGATCATCCGCGAGCGTCTGGAGCGCGAGTTCGGGGTGAGTCTGCGCATGGGGCGTCCAGCCGTCGCCAGCCGCGAGACCATCAGCCGCAAGGCCCATGCCGAGGCCCTATTTGGCCCGCCGCTATTGCCCGAGGCGCGCCAGCCGCCGCCGATGGCGCGGGCGGCAGTGAGCGTACAGCCGCGCCCGCGTGCTCAGGGCAATCACATCGAGATCCGTCCTTTGATCAAACCCGAGGGCGCCGTCCTGACCGAAGGGCAGCGTGCCGCTATCTCGTCTGCCGTCGCCGAAACCCTCAACGCTGGACCCAGACAAGGTGCCCCCGTGCTCGATGTAGCGGTCCAGGTCGAGGCACTCGAGCTCTTTGGTGCTGCCTCGACCCCGGAAGCGATCGCCGCAGCCGTCAGCCGTGCCCTGCGCAAGGCCCTAGATGAGGCGGGCCCGATCTTATTACAGCCCATCATGCGGTTAGAGGTAGTAGTCCCCGAGCCCAATCTAGGCGCGGTGCTCGGCGATCTCCAGGCGCGGCGCGCCCTCATCCAGGCGACAGAGATCCAGGGGGAGCTGGCAACCATCCGCGCTGAGGCACCGCTTGAACCCCTGCTCGGCTATGCCACCGGACTACGTAGCCTGACCCAGGGGCGCGGTCAGTTCAGCCTTGAGTTTGCGCGGTTTGATACCTGAGCGTTCAGGCGATGATCACGCGATTGCGCCCCTCCTGCTTGGCCAGATAGAGGCCCGTATCCGCGCGTTCGATGAAGGTCTCGGCGCTTTCGCCTGGACGAAAGCGGGTCAGACCGATCGAGACGGTGATGGTCCCGATGGTGTCATGGGTACTCTTGCGTTTGATCTGGAGCGCGGCGATCTGGCAACGGATCTGTTCGGCGAGGGCATGTGCCGCCTCTAGCTCGTCGTTGACGATGACCGCAAACTCCTCCCCGCCATAACGGGCGATGAAGATCCGGTCGCTTTGTAACTTGCCGAGCACACCGCCGACGATCTGCAGCACCCGGTCGCCCATCGGGTGGCCATAGGTATCATTGAGTTTCTTGAAGTAATCGATGTCCAGGAGCAACAGGCAGGTGGTCTCGTTATCTGCGGTCAATGCCTGGGCGATGGCCTCGTCAAAGCCGCGCCGGTTAGGGATCTTGGTCAGCGGATCGATACGGGCGCGGCGCTCGCTTTCGGCCAGCTCGCGTTTGAGCTGCTCGACCTGATCGCTGGCGGCCTTCAGCTTGCTCGCAAAGACCTGATTCAGCTCCTCGAGATCCCGGGTCTCGGTCAAGAGCTTGCCAACCATGGCGCGGATCTGGTGGGGATCGACATCCTGCTCGAAGACCTCGATGGCGCCGCGCAGACTGGCCCCATAGTTGTGCACCCCTTGCAGGTTGCGCGAGACGGCCTGGGCAAGCTGAGCAACCAGGGTGGCGATCAGCTCCTGGGCCTGGGTACTCTGCGGAAGATAATGTTTGACGAAATACTCTAAGAATAACGCCTCGCTTTTGCGCGGATCATAGGAATCCTCATCGGGGAATGCGGCCAACAGTTTGCGGCTCAGTTCAGGATGCGCGTTCTGGACATGCGCATACCAGAGGGCATAGTTGTAAGGGGTTGGCGGGATGCGGCGCTGGACCATCAGGGGTACGGCCATGCGCAGATAGTTCGAGGCTGTGGGTAGATCTTCACGAAAATCGATGATGTCGTCGTTGCCCATCGCTATATCCGAACCGGTGAACGTGCCTATATTTTTCCAAACTCGCCGGCCTAAGTGAGCCCTTGAGTGCCATTGATCGGTCTTTGCGGTAGGTCCTGCTCGACTCGAGCGGTTTTCATGGAGGTCGCTGGTGCGCGGTCATGCTTGCTTGAGCAAGCAGTCAACCGATGACAAGCAGGACAACAAACCGACCGAGTCCGGCAATAGAAGATCCACTATCCATTGCGTTTTGCCCTATATTGAGGAGCGAGACAATGACTGTCAGGTCAATGCAACCGACCGATCCGCTATGTATCTGAACGAAACGCCATCATATAGCACCCTGACAACCCGATGGCGGCAATCCAGGCCCATCAGTCATCGACCTGGATCGCATAAAGCCAAGGCCAGTATTTGCCGGTGATAAAGAGCCGTTGCGTCTCGGGGTCATAGGCGATCCCGTTAAGCACCGCCTCGGGATTGGGGCGTTTGCTTTGGGGATAGAGGTCAGACAGGTCTAGGATCGCGGTCACCCGGCCATCCTTGGGATCGATGCGCAGGATCTGGTCGCTGTACCAGACATTGGCCCAGATCTCGCCCTCGATCCATTCGAGCTCGTTGAGGCGGGTGACCGGTTTGTCACCGGCGCGCACCTGAAGCGAGCGCACGAGCTTGCGGCTTGCGGGCTCGATGAAGCTCAGGGTATCCGTCCCGTCGCTAGCGATCCAATGCACCCCGTCTTGGGTCAGTCCCCAGCCCTCGCGGGGATAGACAAAGCCTTCAAGTGGTTTGAGGTCTGCTGCGTCATAGACGAATCCGCGCTGTTCGCGCCAGGTCAGCTGGATCAAGCGACCATGCCAGTAGGTAATGCCCTCGCCGAAGAACTGGGGGGGGAGACGCACCTCCTGTTCCACCTTTCCGGTCTCGAGGTCTAAGCGGCGGATGGCCGATCGACCATAGAGCCCAGTCCCCTCATAGAGGATGCCATCCACCCAAACCAGTCCTTGGGTGAAGGCCTGGGGGTCATGTGGGTAGGTGGCCAGCAGGCGGTGGCCGACCAGCGGAGGATCGGTTTGAGCAAGGGCAAGTGCACTGAACATCCACAGCACTGCCCCCTGGTACCCTCCGACGAGATAAAGAAGGGATGCCCACTGGCGGATGCCTAGGGAAATACCGGGGAGTCCCTTCATCGCACGACGCATCTGGGGGTGGCGATCCATGAGGTCTTGATACCCAAATGTTTTTAGAGAGGCTCGCCAAGTCCTGCAAGGATACAAGGCCAGTACATCGAGGTCTCGCCGGCGACACCAGCCGTCTCTTGCTGTCTTGATTCATTAGGGGCTGGAGTGCCAGCCTGTGGGCAGGGGTCAGGGGAGAGGGTTTACAGCGTCATCAGCTGTTGCTGCAAGGCGCGGATCTGGTCGCGAATCACGGCGGCCTGTTCAAATTCCAACTCCTTGGCATGCGCGTACATCTGTTTCTCCAGTGCCTTGATGCGCTTGGCAAGCTGCTGTGGGTTGAGCCGGCCATACTCTGCCGCCTGTTCGGCGACCTTGGCATACTCCTGGGCGGGAAGGGGGGCACCGGGGAGATGGGTATCGAGGAGATCAGCGATCGCCTTGCGGATACCCTGGGGGGTGATCCCGCGCGCCTGATTGGCAGCGATCTGTTTGGCGCGGCGGCGCTCGCTCTCGGCGATGGCGCGCGCCATGGACTCGGTGATCTGATCGGCATAGAGGATCGCCTTGCCATTGACATGGCGCGCCGCCCGCCCGATGGTCTGGATCAATGAGTCGGTCGAGCGCAAAAAACCCTCCTTGTCGGCATCCAGGATCGCCACCAGGGAGACCTCAGGGATATCCAGGCCCTCGCGCAAGAGGTTGATCCCGATCAACACATCGAAGACCCCAAGTCTAAGGTCGCGGATGATCTCCACCCGCTCGACGGTGTCGATGTCCGAGTGTAGATAACGCACCCGCACGCCGTGTTCTTCAAGATATTCAGTGAGATCCTCGGCCATGCGCTTGGTCAAGGTAGTCACTAGCACCCGCTCCTGGGCGGCTACGCGTTCCCTGATCTCAGAGAGCAGGTCGTCGACCTGGGTGCGGGCAGGACGCACCTCGACCTCGGGATCGACCAGACCCGTGGGTCGGACCACCTGTTCGATGACGGCGCCTGAGTATTCGATCTCGAAGGCCCGCGGGGTGGCCGAGACATAGATGGTCTGGGGCTGGCGCGCCTGGAACTCTTCGAATTTGAGCGGTCGATTATCGAGGGCCGAGGGCAGGCGAAAGCCGTATTCGACGAGGGTCTCCTTGCGCGAGCGGTCCCCCCGATACATCCCGCCGAGCTGGGGGACGGTCACATGGCTTTCGTCGATGATCAGGAGGGCATCGGGCGGCAGATAGTCATAGAGGGTCGGCGGCGGCTCACCCGGCTGGCGGCCCGAGAGATAGCGGCTGTAGTTCTCGATCCCCTGGCAATAGCCGACCTCGATCATCATCTCGAGGTCGAACAGGGTGCGCTGCTCGAGCCTCTGTGCCTCGACGAGCTTACCTTGGGCGCGCAATTGACCTAGGCGCTCGCGTAGCTCCTCCTTGATCGCCTCGACCGCCGCCACGATCGTCTCGCGCGGGGTGGCATAGTGGGTCTTGGGAAAGACCGTATAGCGCGCGACCTGACGCTTGACCTCACCAGTCAGGGGGTCAAAGAGGCTTAAAGACTCGATCTCGTCGTCAAAGAGTGTCACCCGCACGGCCTCGGTCTCGGACTCAGCGGGATGGATATCGATCACGTCACCGCGCACCCGATAGGTCCCACGCGCCAGTTCAAATTCATTGCGGGTATATTGCAGCTCGGCAAGCCTCCTTAAGATCGCGCGCTGATCGATGCGGTCACTGCGCTTGAGGATCAGGACCATCTTGAGATAGAGCTCGGGGTCGCCCAGGCCATAGATGGATGAGACCGTGGCCACGATCACCACATCGCGCCGCTCAAGCAGCGCCTTGGTCGCCGACAGGCGCATCTGCTCGATGTGCTCGTTGATCGAGGCATCCTTCTCGATATAGGTATCGGTCGCGGGGACATAGGCCTCGGGCTGATAGTAGTCGTAATAGGAGACGAAATACTCGACGGCGTTGTGGGGAAAAAAGGCGCGCATCTCGCTATAGAGTTGCGCGGCTAGGGTCTTGTTGGGGGCGAGGATCAAGGTTGGGCGCTCGAGCTCAGCGATCACATTGGCTATGGTGAAGGTCTTGCCCGAACCGGTGACCCCCAGCAAGGTCAAGGCCTGCGCACCGGCGCGCAGTCCATCGACCAAGCGGCGGATCGCCTCCGGCTGGTCACCGGCGGGTTGAAAGGGGCTGGCAAGGGTAAAGGTGCGGCTCATGGGTGCGAACGCCGTATTCGATCGCTTGCGTTTCATGGTCGATGGTTCTGGATTCGGCGGTCGATCCGCTATCATTTGCCTTCAAACTTGAATCCTAAAGCCCTGCGACCATCCAGAGATCCGACATCCATGACCATCAAGCTCGCCGCCCGCGTCCAGTCTGTCAAGCCATCCGCAACCCTCGCCATCACCGCCCGCGCTGCCGAGCTGCGCGCTGCGGGGCGCGATGTCATCGGGCTTGGCGCCGGCGAACCCGACTTCGACACCCCCGACCATATCAAGGCAGCAGCCATCCGCGCCATCGAATCTGGATTTACCAAATACACCGCCGTCGACGGGACCCCTGAGCTCAAACGCGCCATCATCAACAAGTTCAAGCGCGAGAACAACCTGGACTATACCCCAGACCAGATCCTGGTCTCCTGCGGCGGCAAACAGAGCTTTTTTAATCTCGCCCAGGCCTTGCTCGATCCGGGCGATGAGGTGATCATCCCTGCGCCCTACTGGGTCTCTTACCCGGATATGGTGCTCCTCGCGGGCGGGGCGCCGGTCTTCATCCAGACCACGGCAGCGCACTCTTTTAAGATCACCCCTGCCCAACTAAGGGGCGCGATCACCGGCAAGACTCGGCTAGTGGTCATCAACAGCCCTTCTAATCCGACCGGGATGGCATATACCGCCGATGAGCTGGCAGCGCTTGGTGAGATCTTGCGCGATTTCCCCAAGGTCGTCATCGCCACCGACGATATGTATGAACATATCCGTTGGAGCCAGGCGCCCTTCGTCAACATCCTCAATGTCTGTCCAGATCTCACCCCGCGCACCTTGGTTTTGAATGGCGTCTCCAAGGCCTATGCCATGACTGGTTGGCGCATCGGTTATGCTGGAGGCCCAGCCGAGATCATCAAGGCGATGAAGAAGGTCCAGTCGCAGAGCACCTCGAACCCAACTTCAATCTCCCAGGTCGCTGCCCAAGCGGCCCTTGAGGGTCCGCAAGAGTGTATCGGGGTCATGGTCAAGGCATTTATGGAGCGGCATGATCTCGTCGTCGAGCGTTTGAATCAGATCCCCGGCATCGAGTGCCTGCCGACCGATGGGACCTTCTATGTCTTTCCCCGCGTCCAGGGTCTGATCGAGCGTCTGGGCTTACACAACGACCTGGAGCTCTCCGAATATCTGCTCGCTCGGGCCAATGTCGCCGTCGTGCCTGGTTCGGCATTCGGGATGGGCGGACACCTGCGTCTCTCAATTGCTACCAGTCGAGAAAGGCTCGAGCAGGCCCTGGAGCGCATCGCTGGGGCAGTCGGTGACTAACGACCGGGCGATCAGCTGGTGGGGGGATCTGGCAGCGGTATGGTCCTTGACCCAAGGCCTTCTAAACTATAAAATCTCACATTCGTGATCTTCCCCGGTAGCTCAGTCGGTAGAGCGGGTGACTGTTAATCACTAGGTCGGCGGTTCGAGCCCGTCCCGGGGAGCCAGAATATACAAAAGGCAGAACTTCTCTTGTGAGTAGTTCTGCCTTTTTTGTTTCCAAGGGGATGGTGTAGTCAATGACCACCTGGGGCGGGTTCACCTCGATGCGCTTCACGAAGGAGCGGAGGAAGGACTTTTGCTCCACGATGGAGCCTTTGCTAAGCAGGGCCTTCAGGTCATCCACATACGCCTTTACCCGTCTTGCGCGAAAAGCCCCGCCGTTCAGGGCGGGGATGGATAGCGCCCGCTGTCGTCGCGTTTTCCGCTTAGGTTGGCGTCTGCTGCTGTTCGATGTATTGGCGCACGATGGAAATTGGTGCGCCGCCACAACTTGAGGCGAAGTAGGACGGCGACCACAGCACGCCCTTCCAGTAGTGTTTCTGGATGTCGGGTTGTTCCTTGCGCAGCAGGCGGCTGGATGCGCCTTTGAGGCTGTTCACGAGGCTGGAGACGGCAACCTTGGGCGGGTACTCTACCAACAGGTGGACATGATCGTCCTCGCCGTCCATCTTGATCAGTTGTGCTTCAAAATCCGTGCAGACGTTGGTGAAGATCGTTCGCAGTTGTGCGATGGCATCGCCGTTGAACACATTGCGGCGATGGTCATCGACCAAGAGACTGATTGAGCTATGCAACGGCTTCAAGCCTTCAAATTTGAGTTGAAGCCCAACGGCGATCAGGCGCGCGACCTGCGCCGCTTCGCGGGGTCGTGCCGCTTCGTCTACAACCGGGCGCTGGCGTTGCAACAGGAGCGGTACGCGACCGGCGAAAAGAAGCTTGGCTATTTTGGACTGAGCAAGCTACTTACCGAGTGGCGCAACAGCACGGAGACGGCGTGGCTGGCTGATGTCCCGGTTCATCCCTTGCGGCAGTCTCTCAAGGATCTGGACCAGGCCTACGCCAACTTTTTCGCCAAGCGCGCGGACGCGCCGCGCTTCAAGAAGAAAGGGCAATCCGACAGTTTCCGTTACTCCGATTCGGAAAAAATCAAACTCGACCAGGCCAACAGCCGTATCTTCCTGCCGAAACTTGGCTGGCTGAGGTATCGCAACAGCCGTGAGGTGCTTGGCGTGGTGAAGAACGTCACCGTGAGCCAGTCCGGCGGCAAGTGGTTCGTGAGTATCCAGACCGAGCGCGAGGTAGAGCGGCCCATCCCGCAGGGTGGCGCAGTTGGCATCGACATGGGCATTGTCCGCTTCGCCACCTTGAGCGACGGGACGGTCTACGCCCCGCTCAATAGTTTCAAGCGGCATGAGACGCGCTTGCGCAAGGCGCAACAGGCGCTCTCCCGCAAGGTGAAATTCAGCAACAACTGGAAGAAGGCGAAAGCCAGAGTCCAGCGCATTCATTCCCGCATCCGTAATGCCCGCCGCGACTTCCTACATAAGACCTCGACCGCGATCAGCAAAAACCACGCGATGGTGTGTATCGAGGACTTGCAGGTAGGGAACATGACCAAGTCGGCGGCTGGGACAATCGCACAGCCGGGCAGAAACGTTCGGGGCAAGGCTGGCCTAAACAAGTCCATTCTCGACCAGGGCTGGTTTGAGTTTCGCCGGCAACTGGACTACAAGCTGGCATGGCGGGGTGGCTGGCTCATTGCCGTGCCGCCGCAGAACACAAGCCGCACCTGCCCGTGCTGCGGCCATGTGTCGGCGGACAACCGCCAGACGCAAGATCGGTTCGAGTGCGTGGAATGCGGTTTTGAGGAAAACGCCGATGTGGTCGGCGCGATCAATGTGCTAAGGGCGGGACACGCCCGGCTCGCCTGTGAAGTGAGCCCCGCAGGGGGCCAGCAGCAGGAACCCACCGAAGCGACTCAATCCGGCTCGATGTCGGATTGAACGCCGTTGGAATCCCCGGCCTTCAGGCCGGGGAGGATGTCAATGGGCCAACCACGACCAGTACTACGTCAAGACCGGCGAGTATTTCACCGACTATACCTATCAGGCGCCCAACGGCGTGACCGTGCATTTCAAACTCCGGCAAGCCGATGTGGAGCAGAATAACGTCAAGGGTGAAAAGTGCTTCTTCCTGCCCGTGCTGGGCGGCATTGCCTGGGACGAGGCGGCCCGGAGGCTCACCATCCCATTTGAGTACCGTCCGCTGACCGAGCAAGAAGTCATCGCCTACGGCCAGAAGAATCAGCAGGAAGCCATCCTCGCCAAAGCGGTCGTCGAGATTCCGAAGCGCGTCCAGGCCGCCGAGGTGCAGTATGCGCAAGGATGACCGTGTCCGTCTGACGCTGGACGCGCTGACCCGCGAGCGCCACAAGACCGAAAAGGGCGAGACCGTCACCTACCTGGAGCACCACCTGCGCCAGTACACCCGCCGCAACACATCCGACTTTTTCATTCACAAGGACCTTAAGGGTTTCCTTTCCCGCGAGCTGGACTTTTACCTCAAGAACGAAGTGCTCAACCTGGAGGAAATGGAAGCCGCAGGCGAAGACCTGGCCGATGGTTGGTTCCAACTCCTGCGCCTCATTAAGCGCATCGGCCTAAAAATCATCGAGTTTCCGGCGCAGATCGAGGACTTTCAGAAGGCGCTGTGGGAGAAGAAAAAGTTTGTCACCGAGACCTTTTACGTGGTCACCGTCGGCAAAATACGCGAAGCCTTTTATCCGGAAATCGCCGCAAATGATGCGCAATGGGCGGAGTGGCGAACGCTTCTGCATGTGGACGAAGCGCAATCCGACCTCTTCACGGCAGGCGCAAACAAGGAAGAGAAACGCCTGGCGTATCTCAAAGCCCACCCCACCTTGGTGCTGGACACGCGCCACTTTACGCCGGAGTTTACCGACCGTCTGCTGGCATCCTTTGACGACCTGGACGAGATGACCGACGGCCTGCTGGTGCATTCCGAAAACTGGCAGGCGCTGCAATATCTTGCAGGAAAAGTACCGTGAGAGGGTGAAGTGCATCTACATTGACCCGCCGTATAACACGGGGAGCGATGAGTTTCTCCACAAGGATAGTTACCAGCACTCCTGTTGGCTCAGTATGATGTCTCAACGCCTTTGGCTATCATCAAGTTATGCCGCTTCCTTCAGGCCAATAACGTTGTCAAATCGGCGTATCGGAAGTAATGTCCCGTTGCGCTTTGAAACAAACAATTTCATACGTGAAGGTGGACTAAATGCCACAATTTTCGATTGACGAAATCTTCCGCGGTCTTAATACAAAACACCGTTTGACGCTGTTCAAACCAGAAGATGTTCAATGGATTGAAACACAGATTTTTGAGAAGAACGGCAAGCTGTATCTCAAATGCCTTGCCAGCGACAAAGACCGCACCGCCAAACCAGAAGAAATCGTCAGGCAATTGTGGATAAAGAAACTATTAGAAGAATATCACTATACAAAATCACGAATCAGGGTTGAATATGCTGTCTGGTTCGGTTCAGGGGTGAGCGACAAAAGCGCCGATTTTGCCATCATGCAAAACGATGGTGAACATCCCTATATCATTTTTGAGGTCAAGAAACTTAAACGCAAAGATGGACTCCAGCAACTAAAATCATATTGCAATGCCGAAGGTTCTCCTATCGGCGTGTGGTCAAATGGTGAAGAATTAGTTGTTCTTCATCGTGAAGAACACAACGTTTTTCTCAAATCTCATCTATTCCAACTGCTAACCAAAGCCTTCAAGACGTTATCACCGAGCAATGGACAATTGACAAGCTCGCAAAAGAAAACCGTTTGGTCAAAGAGCGTTTATCGCTTAAGAAAATCATCCTTGACCTTGAATACATTGTTTTAGCTAATGCGGAAGGCGTTGACGATTCCTTTGAAGAAGTCTTTAAACTGATTTATGCAAAACTTTTTGACGAATGGACAGCGGCAAATGACCGCACGCGCAATCGTAGGGTTCATTTTCGCATTTACGGCGAATCTCCGCGTGAACTCTATGACAAGATCAACGGCCTTTTCAATCAGGCAAAGGACAAATGGCGCGGCATCTTTGGTCGTGATGAAAATATCCGCCTTAAGCCAGAGCATCTTTATACATGCGTTTCTTTTTTACAGAATATAAAATTATTCAATTCTAATTTGCAGGTGATTGATGAAGCCTTTGAATACCTGATTATTCAGGTCGCTAAAGGTAAGAAAGGACAGTATTTCATGCCGCGCTGGGTAATTGATATGTGCGTGAAAATGCTCAACCCCAAAATTCACGAGCGAGTGATTGATACGGCCTGCGGTTCAGCAGGTTTTACCGTTCATTCTATATTTTGGGTAGCTGGCAAAAAATTTACAACAAATGGCTTGCCGCCCGCTGTTACCGAATATGTAAGAACAATGGTCTATGCGATTGACTCAAGTCCCAAAGCCGTGAAAATCGCTAAAACCCTTAACCTGATTGCGGGCGACGGGAAATCGAATGTGTATGAATTGAACAGTCTCAACCCGCCAAAATGGAGCGATGAAGGCAAGGCAGCGTTTCGTCCGCTTTTGACACGGTTTGAAGATCGCAACCAAGACGAAGCCAATCAGCGCGATTTTCAGTTTTTCGATTTTGATATTCTGATGGCCAATCCGCCATTTTCGGGCGGCATTAGCGAACGCGAAATTCTGCGCCAGTACCGACTGGCTGAGCGGAATGGACACACCGTTTCCAAAATCGGGCGAGATATTCTGTTTATCGAGCGCAATCTGAATTTTCTGAAACCAGGTGGGCGCATGGCGATTGTTCTGCCACAAGGTAGATTGAACAACACGAACGATTTATTCATCCGTAACTTCTTGTTTAGCAAAGCCCGCATTCTGGCAGTTGTGGGATTACATGGTAACACCTTTAAGCCGCACACAAGCACAAAGACCAGTGTTGTCTTTTTGCAAAAGTATACTGATGAAGAACTGGCACACATCCGCGAAGTGCAAAATCGCCACGCTGATGAATGGGGTAACCACCTGCAAGAAGTCGCGGTTTTAAGCGACAAACTCGAACTTGCCGAAGATGATTTGCTGCCTCTCTTGCTTTCGTTCCTGCAAGCGGAATTTGAAGAAGCCGAAGCAACTGACTTGGAGCGCAGCGAAGGCGAGACTGACGAAGAGAATGCACAAGCCGAAAGTGATGACGAACTCGCTGAGCGTATCGAGAACCTTCAGGCACAGTTAGACGAAATGCCGCTGCGCGCCAAAGGCAAAACTGCGCTCAAACGCGCACTAGCGGAAGCTCGACGCAAACTGGCGTCGCGCACGCTCAAAGGACAAGTGGAATACCTGCGTCAAGACGAGAGACTACTCGCCCGTTATCGAGAAGCATGGCTGGCGGAAAAAGCCGCTGAAGAACTGGACTATCCGATTTTCTTTGCTGTGTCTGAAAAAGGTGGCAAGGACAACAGCGGTGAACCGATTTATAAGAAAGACGCCAACGGCGAACTTATGCTCGATGAACACGGGCATTTGATTGTGGATCATGACCTTGACGAAATTGCCGAAGCGTTTGTTGATTTTGCAAAAGAACAAGGGTTTGATTTTTTGGTGGAAGGGTAAGCGATGGCAGTTATTAGCAAAGTTACTTTTTCTCGCCTTGAAGGAGTGAAGCGTATAGACGCTGAATACTATCAGCCTCACTTTATGAACTTAATGAATGTGTTAGAACAAAGCACTTATCCAAAGAAACCACTTTTTCGTCTTTGTTCAAAAATAGATGTTGGCTTTGTCGGCCCAATGGCACACGCCTATACTGAAAAAGGCGTACCTTTGTTGCAGATTCAGAATGTAAAGGAGTTTGTTCTTGGATATGAACGCTTGATTTTTATTCAAGAATGGTTTCATAATCTTTTGGTAAAGTCGCAAGTATTTAGGGGGGACATTTTAATCGCCAGTAGTGGTAGTATTGGAAACGCGGCTATTGTTCTTGACAGAGATCCTCAACCGCTCAACTCCTCAGACATCATTATCATTAGACCTATTAGCATAAACCCGATATTCCTATGCACTTACTTAAACTGCAAATTTGGTCAAGTTCAAATAGAGCGTTTATCAATTGGCGGTTTACAGAGGCATGTTAATTTAGGGTCTCTTGAAAAATTAAAAGTTCCAATTTTAAGTAATGATTTAACAGCAAGAATCGAAAAGCAAGTATTGACTGGGCTTGACCTCTTTTTTAAATCATCAATTAGTTATTCCCAAGCCGAACAGCTTTTACTTGCCGAACTTGGCTTGCAAGATTGGAAACCCACCCGCGCCCTGACCTTTGTGCGCAGTTACAGTCAGGCGGCGAAAGAGAGACGGGTGGATGCGGAATACTTCTATCCCAAGTATCAGTAAATGTTTGGCAGAATTCCAGCACAAGTAAATTTTGACCAACTAGGAAGATTGATCATCTACAGAAAAGGTATTGAAGTTGGAAGTGAAGCGTACACAGATTCAGGCATTCCGTTTTGGAGAGTGAGTAATCTTTCCAAACACGGATTAGACGAAAGTAACGCAAACTTTATTAGCCCAGAACTTTACGAGTTATTGCGTCCCGATTACGAGCCACAGCAAGGTGAAATACTATTATCAAAAGACACTACTCCTGGCCTTGCCTATTATCTTGAGCACCCAATTCGGGGAATTGTCTCAAGCGGTATTTTGCGACTTACGATTACAGATGGCATTCCACCGCACTACCTTGAACTTGTCTTAAACTCGCTCTTTGTGCAAATGCAAATAGAGCAAGACGCGGGTGGCTCGATTATCAAACATTGGAAACCTTCTGAAGTCCAAACAACTCTTATCCCGCGTCTTGATAGCGAAAAAGAAAAGGACATCGCCCGATTGGTTGAACAATCCCATGCTGCGCGGCGAGAAGCCAAAGCCCTGCTGGAAAAAGCCAAACGTGCCGTAGAAATTGCGATTGAAGAAGGCGAAGAGAAGGGAATGGAGTCTATCGGGTGAGTCTTCAGAAGCAAACGGCGCCAGAACTGCCGCTCTTCGTCTGGGCCAATGAGCGATTTCTCAAGCAAGGTCTGGTCGTGCCGCGCCCGCCGGAGGGCCGCGATTTTACAGCGGAAACCGCGCTTCTGCTTGAACCGGACACTCGCATCCGCGTGCATGTGGATATGTCGGTCAAGGTACAGGCGCTGGAGAGCACGCGCCTGGGCCTGCACACCGCCGACGTGCGCGCCGGACAATCGCAAGCGATCCCTGCCGAAAGCCTTGACCTGGTGGATTGGCAGCAGGCTTATTTCGATCTGCTCGCTTACAAAGAGCGCAAAGGGCTGACCAACCTGCTCATCCGCCCGGAGACGATTCGTCAGATTGTCGAACTAAAGAACGATAAGGCTGTCCCGGTTTGCACCGTGATTGCCGACGAGCGGGTGATTCGGCCGCAATCGTTCAAAGACCGCGGCCTGTTTCAGCAAGCCTTGACACAAGTCCTTTGCCGCTACGTGGACCGCTTTTATCAGGCGCGCCGAGAGCAATGGGATGAGCAAACGATGGTCTATCGGCCGCTCGATCGAGACGATCCCAACCTGAGTTTCAGGCCGCCAGGCGTGAACGAGAAAAGGGCGGGCTATGTGGTCAGAGTGCCGCGTTCGGAGCAGCAGTTGGTCGAAGCGGTGCGCAAGTTACTCGAGGAGCAAGAACGCCTGTATCAGCAAGAAAACGCCGGCCTGCCGCGCATCCATTTCGACCGTCACATCTATCAACCCTTGCTGGTAGATATGCCAGAGAAGGCGCAGATTGCCCCGCCTGGATTAAAAGACAGCGAAGCGCGCTTTGTACGCGATCTGCGTGAGTACTGGGAAGCAGAAAAGGACAAATCTCTGGAGGGCAAAGAGGTCTTTTTGCTGCGCAACCTGAGCCGCGGCTATGGAATAGGCTTTTTTGAGGAACGCGGCTTTTATCCTGATTTCATCCTCTGGCTGGTGGACCAGGCGACAAAAGTCCAGCGCATTGTGTTCATCGAGCCGCATGGCATGTTGCATGCCAAAGCCTACATCCATGACGAAAAGGCGCGCCTGCACGAGCGGCTGCCCGCGCTGGCAGATGAAATCGGGAAGCGGAGCGGACGGACCGACATCACGCTGGACGCCTTTATCGTATCGGCGACGTCATACGACGACCTACATCAGCACTATGACGACGGAACCTGGGATCGAGCCAGGTTTACCGAAAAACATATCCTCTTCCAAGAGCGCGGGCGAGATTACGATTACATGAAAATATTGTTCGGGCAGCTAACCAGCGCTTGCGCCTGACGCCGCTCCGCTAGGTACGTAAAGATCATCGTGTCTGCGACAAACTGCTGTATAGAGCAGCGCGCAAGACAACTATTACGCAGCCTTCGACATCGTCCCTTCCGCCATGCTTGACAAACTCCGTCAAGGCAAGGTGCTCGTGCGCAACTGGCATGCCTTGGCCTGGGAGAGCGAAGAGCGACTGAAAAAACGCAAGAGCGTGGATAAGCGCGGCCCCAAGAGCGACGAAGCTTACGCCCGTGAGGTGCTGGGCGAGATGGCGAAAGCGAGAAACCTGAATCGAGGAGATGTAATATGAACGAAACCGCAACCTTAACCTTGCCGCTTGTCGTAAGAGAATCTCAAGCTCTCTACCGTTCCAAGATCCAAATTGGCTATACAAGAACCTGCTCGTGCCCTCCCAATCACATAAATTGTTTGACGGCTAAAGAGTGGATTAAGTGTCAACTGGGAGTGTGGCAGTTCGTTTATGAGGGCAGGGATATTCGAGACAAAAACGTCCATCCGGCAACATTCTCGATCGCACTTTCAAAAAGAGTCATTAGTCTCTTTACACACGAGGGCGAACTTGTGCTTGACCCATTCGTGGGCAGTGGTACGACACTTATAGCAGCGAGAGACTTGAATCGAAATGCGATAGGTTTTGACCTCCAAGAAAAGTACATTAATCTTTGTGTTGAACGATTGGCTTCTAATAACCTGTTTAACCGTGCTCAACAATTGGCTATTCAAGACGATGCGAGAAATATTCCGGCCTACGTTGACCCTGAAACGGTCAGTCTGATTTGGACGTCTCCTCCTTACGCTAACCTGTTAAATAGAAAACGCCTCAACAAGTCCAGACGTGACCGACGCAATGAACAGTTCGGAAGGATCGAGCAATATTCACAAGACCCGCACGATTTGGGCACTATGCCGCTTGAAGAGTATACCAAAGCTATGGGAGACATCTTTGAGGCGTTATTGCCCCTGCTGAGACCAAAGGCGCATTGTGTTATCAATGTCCCGGATATGTGGTGGGAAAATCAGCGTATCACAATTCACGTTGCGCTTATCGAAGAGTTGCGAAAGCGAGGATATGAACTGAGAAACATCATCATTTGGGATAGGACGAACATCGTTAACAAGATAGGTATATTCGGGTGGCCCAGCAACTACATCACAATGGGCACAACGTTCGAGTATCTACTGGACTTTTGGAGACCACCGAGATGAAACTCTATACCAAAGATAAGTTGATAGAGGCAATCCGCGAAGTTAGCGCGAGGGGTTGGCATAGGAGCGTCAAGAATACCGTAGACACCCGCAACGATGGAGCTGTTGGCAATACTTTAGAGGTGCTGCTTGGGCTTGAGGAAAACAATCTACCTATTCCCAATACGCAGGAATGGGGGCTCAAGGGACAGCGATTGCATACAAGTTCTCTGGTTACACTGAAGCACATAGAACCTTCTCCCCAGAGTTCCAAGATAGTGGCAAACGTTTTGCTACCACTGTACGGATGGGAACACAAAGAAGCAGGAACAAAATATCCGCATACCGAAAAGAGTTTCAGGTCAACGACAAGTGCCATAAGCTATACAAACCGAGGGTTCCGATTAGTCTTGGATAGAGAGCAAAGAGAGCGAGGAAAGCTTCGCTTTGTCTTTGATGCGGATCAAGCCGATAGGAACGATCCAGAAATCGCGAAATGGTTAGAGTCTGTTAGACAACAAGCAGGTCTTGGCCCTCTTAATCCCGAACCATATTGGGGATTAAATGACCTGAGATATAAGATAGGGGCCAAGGTCAAGAACTGCTTCTACGTGATAGCAGATACAAAAGTCGAACAGAGGCAAGAGTTTTTCAAGTATGTGAAACTTTTGGTGTTGTCCGATTTTCTTTTGATGGTTTTCTGAAATGTATCGAAGAAGGCGTGGTTCTGGTGGATTTTGACGCGCGGACGGGTCATAACCATGGGACAAAATTCAGAATCAGGCAGAATAATTGGCATAAGCTATATAACTCAGTACATGAAATTGACTTGTGAATGGAGATGGGCTGCTCGTGATAAAAAGCGCTCCGGCAATCCATGTTTTGATTGGTCGAAGGCGCGGTCGCTGGAACTGGACGCGGCGCAGACCGCCCAGGTCGCAGAACTGGCCCCGATCCTCGAAGGCAAGCCGGACGTGACGAAGATCGAGCGCATCGAGCTGGAAAAGCTGGCGCGCGAGTTCCGCACTCAACGCATCATCTTCGAAACGGCGCGCGACGTGTTCGACCAGATGAAGCACACCTGGAAGGGCAGCCGCGAGGTGCTGCTGGCCCAATTGATTCGCATTGTGGAGCAATTCATCCGCTCCGACCGCATCACCATCACGCCGCCGCTTTTCTATCAGGATGAATTGCGCCGGCGGCTGATCATCACGCTCAACATGTCGCGCGTGGTGCAGCACGTGCTGGACGCCGTCCACCAGGAAAACACCGAGCGCCTGGAGCCGGTCTTTGACCGCGATCATCCTATCCGTTCCACCGGTGACGTGCGCACCTGGTACACGGGCAAGCCGTGCGAGCGCACCCGCAAGTCGCACATCAACGTCTGTGTGTATGACAGCACCTGGGAGGCGTCGGACGCCTTCGCGCTGGACGACAGCGACGCCGTTGTCGCCTGGGTTAAGAATGACCATCTCGGCTTTGAGATTGCCTATTTCTACCAGGGCGTGGTGCGCAAATATCGCCCCGACTTTCTCGTGCGGCTGGCCAACGGCGACATGCTCGTCCTGGAAACGAAAGGGCAGGACACAGAGCAGGACCAGGTCAAGCGCCGTTATCTCGACGAATGGACGCAGGCGGTGAATGCTCACGGCGGCTTTGGCCGGTGGCGCTGGGCAGTTGTGTAATACCCTGGCGAGATTTTGGACGTGCTCCTGCAAGGCGAGAGAGAGTACCAATCCTGCGAAGGGTTGATGACAAAGAAAACCCGATTGAATATCACCTCCGTCAGTATGCTCTCCGAAGGCTGGGATGTAAAAAATGTCTTCCAGATCGTCCCTCACGAAGAGCGGGCGTTTAACTCAAAGCTTTTTATCGCTCAGGTCCTGGGAAGGGGACTTCGGGTGCCTGAGGTTTAGAGGGGCCATTAGCCGGTGGTAACCGTCTTCAATCACAACAAGTGGTCAAGCCGCATCAAACACCTGGTAGATGAGGCTCTGGGGATTGAGAAACGCCTTCATTCCTACCCGGTGCCAAAGAAAGAAGACTACAACTTTGACATCTAACATTGATTACAAGCGTAACGAGGAAGAGGTGGAATACCCCCCAGGAAGACCCCTTTGAGCTCCTGAAGAAAGGGTATATCACCTATTCGAGCCAGGCGGAGAAAGTTGAAAAGAGCGCGACCTATATCAGGGCCGTCTCAGGCGAGCAGGATGTCAAGAAAACCCTGATTGAGTTCAAGATGTATTCCGTTGAAGAAGTGGCGCAGGATGTCTTCAATCGCCTTCTTATCTTTGATCAGGAGGCAGGGACCTGCTATAGCGAGCAATTCCCAAAGGGCAAGATCGCAGAGATTATCAGAGAGTCCCTTAAAAGAATCAAAGATGAGAGCGGCAAGGTCAGCGAAGCGAACCGTAATCAGACTCTGGCGGCATTCGGCGTCATCAGAAGAAAGGGGACGAAAAGCCTACGGCTCAAGATTGAGGCGCAGGAACCCATCAAAGTAAACACCAGAGAGATCGGCAAGAACAGCCTGGGTATAGGATCACTCCGCCGTGATAGCACGATTTTCTACGATGATTATTCCCTGAGCTTGGGTGAGGCGGTGGACAGAAAGTTGCTGAAGGAACTTGAAGAGGACGAGAGCCTTCCGAGATCGGCCCTGATAAAGGTGGCGAATAAATACAACTTCAAGATGCCCCTCAATGTCGCTCTGGCTTCCTATGAGCCTGAACGGAGGTTTATCCGGGGGTTAATAGCCGATCAGACAGACCGGGCGATAGATGCCTGGATCAAATCCCTCGATGTGGGTTTCTACAGTATCGAATACTCCTGGCGTAAGGTAGAACATCCCAAGCAGGGAAGTTTCAACCCTGATTTATTTATCAAGGTAGGCAGCGATATTGTTGTGGTGGAAATCAAGATGGACAACGATATCTCCGATGAAAATAGAGCCAAGCTCAAGTATGCAAGAGAGCATTTTGAGAAAGTCAATGAGTTGCATAACGAGCAGAGGTATTATTTCAAATTCCTTTCTCCTGGGAGTTTTGATCTGTTTTTCAAGGCGTTGAGCAACGGCACTTACAAGGATTTCAAATCCGATCTCGAGGCAAAGTTGGAGGAATAATTTGATGGAGATGGACAAATGCCCAGACACCGAAGCTTAAAGCCCAGATCGGATGCTTTCTCTGCTTGCCAGGATCGCCTCAACTCTCTGTCTTTGCTCTACCGCAGGGAGATTAATAATTGGCCGGAGCCTGCATTCGGTTACGATGGGCAAAGGTAGAGGATCGCCGAGGGCGGCAATCCTTTTCAAAACCTCCCGGACAAGCCTGAGGAGACGCAATAGCTGGGTAACACGGGCACGGGAAACCCCCAGCTTGCGGACCAGATCAGCCGGAGAAGAGCAGCCCCCATTTTCCAAAGCCTTCTGCCACTCCTGGGCAAGATAGATGGGGTTACGATATGTCTTTGACGGTTTATGGGTTTTTGCTTTAGGTTCTTTTATGGTAGAAGGAAACTCAAATACCGCCCGGAAGGTTCTAGCTTTTAACTTGCTTGGGGACCAATTCTATAAAAGGGGTTGCCAAGCAAGTTGTTAACCCCTTTTCCATTGTTAGGGGTGGTGGTCCATTGCTACCTAAGGCCTATCAGCTGGCCTGCCAAGGCCGGTTTTCAAGGTCCTCCCAATCCACTAAGATAGCCGCCCCCTCAGACGCGACGACCAACCCCTAGCCTAAGGTTTATGCTGCGCTTTTTTGAGTTCAAAAACAGCACCATCAAGGAGATCCCTCCCGAAGGCAGGGATCCGCGTCTCATTATCCAGCAGGCCGCCTGGATCGATGCCCATGAACCCGACGAGGGTGAGCGGCTGTTATTGCGTTCGCTCCTGCGCGAGGAGCCCCCCGAATCTGACGACGTAGAAGAGATCGAGGCCTCGGCGCGCTGTTTCGTCGATGAGGCGGGCTTGCATGTACATTCGCTGTTTTTAACCTTCAGCGAAGGTCGGCATAGCACCATTTCGGTCGCCATGATCCTGCAAGAGCAGCGTCTAATCACCATCCGCGAGGGTGATCTGCCCGACTTTAGGCTGTTGCGGATGCGCGCCCGGCGCGGTCAGATCGAGGCACGGACCCCGGCAGAGCTTTTGTTGACCATCCTCGAACAAAAGGTCGAGAATCACGCCGATAATATCGAGGATATCCACCGCCAGCTTGAAAAGGTCAGCTATATGGTCCTGGAAGACCCAAACGCTGAACTTGAGGATGCCATCAGCGAACTCGCCAAGCTTGAAGACAGCAATGGCAAGCTGAGGCTCTGCCTGATGGATACCCAACGGGATCTATCGTTCCTCTTGCGCCATCTGCGCGGTGACACTGCTCAGACCGAGACCCTGCGTGAGATCGGTCGCGACGTGGAGGTACTCATGTCGCACACCGCCTTTCTCTTCGACAAGATCAATTTCTTGATGGATTCTACCCAGGGGTTCATCAATATCGAGCAGAATCAGATCATCAAGATCTTTTCGATCGCCGCCGTAGTCTTTTTGCCGCCCACCCTGGTGGCGAGTATCTATGGGATGAACTTTGACTTCATGCCAGAACTGCATTGGCTATTTGGCTATCCCTGGGCGCTTGGATTGATGATCATCTCTGGGGTCGCGCCCTATTGGTATTTCAAACGCAAGGGCTGGTTGTAGGCTACCCGGAGGTGGAGGAGGAGTAGTTGTCTGATCTTTGGCTCACCGGTACCCGCCAAACCAGCAGGGCTGCGGCCAAGAGCGCACACCCCGACCCAAAGGCAAATGCCAGACCGGCGCCAACCTCATGCCACAGCCAGCCAAAGACCAATGAGTCAGGCAGGAGCAGGAACATATTCGATGAATTGCCAAGGGTAAAGAGCCCGACTGTCCAAAGGTAGCGTTGCGAGGACAAGGGAAGACCTTGCCACGACCAGCGGACGCCAGCCGTTTAGCCTAGATGCGCGCGGTGCGGTTCGCGGACTGCCAGGGTTAACCCCAAGGCCAAGAGCCCAGGGAGCAGGGTTATTGATTAAGAAACACATGCTTTTGAAATTGAGTGAGCTGTCCTGATGTCGTGGGCATGGAAAGACGAGACATGAGATTGCTGTCGTTTGCGGCGCGCGAAGAGCGGCGGCGTGGCTGGAGGTATGAAGCGATAGGCGCGCAGAGGGGATTGTTGGGCGCAGGGGTGTTCGACATCTGCAAAGGCTATGGGCGCGAAGGGGCCCAAGGGCTCAAGGACGAGAAGCGGGCGCTCTTATGCGCCGGCGATCAAGACGCCCGAGATTCGCGTCACGCACCGTCGCGAAGGCCTGTCGGTGATCTCGACGCTGACCAACCGCGGCAAGGTGCGTCGGAAGGTGTTCGCGGGGGCGATGAACGCCGACATCCTGATCGACTTCATGAAGCGGCTCGTCAAGGACGCCAGGGGCAAGAAGATCTTCCTCATCCTCGACAACCTGCGCGTGCATCACACCAAGTCGGTCAAGGCGTGGCTGGCTGCATGCGCCAATCAAATCGAGGCCTCCTCCCTCCCCCCCTACAGCCCAGCACTGAACCCCAACGAGATGCTCAAGGCCATCATCACCGCGCAGGCGCCCTCCCGCGCCAAGGGCGATCTGAAGAAGGCGACCGTCAGCCACCTGCGCCGCCTTCTCAATTCCCCCCAACGCATCATGCGCTACTTCCAGCATCCCAAGCTTCATGATGCCGCGTAATACAAGTTCATTGGCTTCGGATCAATAACAGTAGAATGTCCTGGATCGCCATCCCAATGGCCAAAAGACCAGACGCAAGCAGCGGTCCAACCACGGCGCCGGCGTTATCGAGGGCGCGATGGACCCCAAAGGCCAGTCCCCGGTGTTCGCTGGCGACAGACATTGCCAGCAGTGCATGGCGCGGCGAGGTGCGACCCCCCGCGATCTGCATATCCAGCCTCAATCGGGCTCTATCGTCAGATCGAAGCGCAAGAACAGGATGGTCAGGGCTGCAAATGCGGTAAGCCTGGGGGTAAACAAAAACAGCACAGCGATCACCGCCAAGGCCGGCGGCAGTGGCACATCGATCAGGATGCGTCCATCGACATGGCGCAGGAGCAGGCGCTTGGACCCCAGACGCTGGATGAGGTCCTTGATCGTCGTCAACCAGGGCTGATCGCTAAGATCGCCGGCGAAGGGGCGGCGGGGCATGGGGATTGACCTCGGTGTTTGCCGATGCAAGGTGCCATTGTATCCCGAAGACCCGCACCCATGTTCAGTTGGCCTTGCCAGGAACAGGGGCGCGACAAGCCGAGTCTATGATTTTGGATCAGTACGGAGTCGCCCGTTGCTACTCATGGAATAACACCTGTAACGACAAGACGGTTGAGCAAGATGTTGAATTGGGAAGATCCGCCTGCCGTATCTCCTCGCCCACAGTCCGCTGCCGCACCGCGGCCCGTTCGTGATAACCCGCCGCCTGCACCGGACCGACCCGCGAGTGGCGCCACTGGGCTTGAATCATTGCGCCGGGGCGATGCCCGGGTTCAGGTCGATGACAAGCGCATCATCAATTGTCGGGCCGACCTCAATCAGCTCGTACCGTTCAAATATCGCTGGGCCTGGGACAAATATCTGGCCGCCTGTGCCAATCATTGGATGCCTCAAGAGATCAGCATGGCTGCGGATCTGGCGCTCTGGAAGGACCCGCACGGTCTGACCGAGGATGAGCGCCTGATCATCAAGCGCAATCTGGGCTTCTTCTCGACCGCCGACTCACTGGTGGCCAATAACCTGGTGCTGGCGATCTATCGCCACATCACCAATCCCGAATGCCGCCAGTATCTCTTGCGCCAGGCATTCGAGGAGGCCCTGCACACCCATGCTTATCAATATGTCGTCGAGAGCCTGGGGTTGGACGAGGGCGAGATCTTCAACATGTATCGCGAGGTGTCGGCAGTGGCGCGCAAGGCGGAGTGGGCCTTGCCCTTCACCCAACATCTGGCCGACCCCTATTTCCGCACCGGCACCCCCGAGGCCGATCAGGAGCTCTTGCGCGAGCTCGTGGCCTTTTATGTGATCTTCGAGGGGATCTTCTTTTATGTCGGCTTCGTGCAGGTCCTGTCGATGGGCCGGCGCAACAAGATGACCGGCACTGCTGAGCAGTTTCAATACATCCTGCGCGATGAGTCCATGCACCTCAATTTCGGGATCGACGTGATCAATCAGATCAAGATCGAGAACCCGCATCTGTGGACCCCTGACCTCCAGGATGAGCTCGCCCAGATGATCCAGGAGGCGGTCGCGATCGAGGCCCAATATGCCTATGACACCATGCCGCGCGGTGTCCTGGGCTTGAATGCGCCCATGTTCGAGGACTATCTGCAATTCATCGCCAATCGACGCTGTGTCCAGATCGGTCTGCCCGAGCTCTATCCAGGTGCGACCAATCCCTTTCCTTGGATGTCTGAGGTCCTAGACCTGAAAAAGGAAAAGAATTTTTTCGAGACGCGGGTGACGGAATACCGGACCGGCGGGGCGCTGCAATGGGACTGATGGAGGGGGGCGATCCTGGGGTCGGCTGAGGACCGGTTGCACCCATCTGGCGAGATAGGCGGCATCTCGCTCGCCCGGAACCTATGAACAGTCGGTTGCGCGCGTGGTTGACGGCGATAGGGCTTACGGTCCTGGTGATCTTGGCAGTGCTGGTCTCGATCCTGCGTCTTGCCCCGCCTTTGCCTGAAGCCTATCGCGCTGCGCTCAGCGAATATCTATCCACCCAGCTGGGCTATCGGGTGAGGTTCGGGTCTGCCAGGATCGGGCTGTCTGGCCTAAGACCGCGCTTGCGTCTGGAAGGGGTCGCGTTCAGCCGACCCCTGGCCGAGGTGTCCGCCGTGCAGTCAGTGCAGACTGATGCGCCCATCCTAGAGGCCCAGGCCCTTGAACTCGATCTGGATCTTGCTGCCCTGCTCAAAGGGCATGGGCCCCAGCTTACAGGGGTCAGGCTCGTGGGCGGGCGACTGGTCATCGCCCAAGGCGCTGATAGAGGATCCTGGTGGCCCAGGCTCGAGGCCACAGGTGGCGACAGCTCTTCCCGACAACAGCCGGGGTTAGGGCAGATGTTCGCCCATCTTCTGACACGAGGTTGGGCCGAGTGGACCGGCGGCGAGGTCCTGTTGGTCGATGCCACAGCCAGGCCCCTGCTGCGTCTGACCGATATCCGCCTGCATCTGGACAACGCCGGCGCGCACCATGGGCTGGAGCTCGACGCCCGCCTGGTGGCGCCAGCACCCTGGCTGAGCGCCGCTGAGCCAGGGGTGCGAGGGGTACCGACCGTACGCGATCTGCGCTTCTTCTCCTCCCTGTTGCGGCGCTGGCATCCCGCAGGTGCCGAGGATGCCAAGGCTAGCCAGCGCCTGCATCTTGCCCTGAGGCTTTCTGGACCGCCCACCGACCCTTTGCGCTGGCAGGGACAAGGCTATGGGCGTCTAGAGGTTCAGGACTTAGGCTGGATCTGGCCAGCAGGTTTGCTGGGCCTGGACCGGATCGCGACCCATCGCGCCCAGCTCTCGGTCTGGTTGACCATCGGCGAGTCGCGCCTGCTGGATGCCCTGGCCGATGTCCAGATCCAGGGTCTGCGACCGCGCCGAGCGAGAGATGGATCGTCCGCTCAGGACCCCATCCCTCCCGGGGATCTCGCTGTCATCGTCCAGTTCCGGCGCCTGGATGCCGGCTGGCAGGTGCTCATCCAGGGTCAGAACCTGGGACTGCCAGATGCGCGGATCGCCGACCTCGAAGTCGAACTGCGCCTGGGGCTCGATGGATCGGCGCAGACGCTCTCCGGGCAGATGGCGGGTGCCGAGCTGGAGGCGCTGAGACGCCTGTTGGCTGTCGCTCCCTGGGGCTTGCCGCCCCAGGCGATGCAGTTGCTCGGGTTACACCTGCGCGGGACCCTGGATGAGCTCGGCGTATGGCTCGCCTTTGCCCGGGATACGGGGCAGGCGCGTTGGCAATTCAAGGCGCGCCTCTCTGGGCTAGGGATCATGTCCCCAAATGAGCAGTGGGGCGTTGCGGGACTCGATCTTTGGCTCGGCGGCGACCAGGACGGCGGCTGGGGGCGCCTGGGTTCACAAGGGCTAAAGCTGAGTCTATCCCCGATCTTCGACCGGCCCTTGCATCTGGACCGGTTGACCGGACGCCTCGATTGGTCGCGTCTGGAGCAAGGCGGCTGGCAACTGACGGCTTATCAGGTCGGTCTGGACAATGCTGACCTAAGCGGCCGGATGCGCCTGGAACTTGCCTGGCCCAAGGGGGACCCTCAGCCAGAAATCGATCTCAGCGCCCATGTTCAAGGGCGCGAGGGAGCACCCTTTCGCCCCTATCTGCCAACGGGCTTGATGCATCCTCGCCTCGTGCATTGGCTGGAATCATCGATCCGCCCTGGGCAGGTCACAGAGGGCCATCTGCGCTTCATGGGACCGCTGAATGCAGCGTCCTTGCATGAGGGACAGCCGCGACTGACCCTGGATCTGGCCTTTGCCGGGGTGCGGCTCGACTATTGGCCGGGCTGGCCGCCCCTGACCGCAGCGACGGGTCGGCTCAGCCTCCGTGATCAGGCCCTGGATCTGCACCTAGAACGCGCCCATCTTTTGGATAGCGAGCTGAGCGGGCGGCTGAGTCTGCCGCATGTCCGTCAGGTCGAACGCCTGCCGATCCGTCTCGAGGCCGAGGGACCCTTCGCCGACGGGCGGCGTTTTTTGGCTGCCCTCCCGCCACCGGGTCTGCGTCTGGCCCAGACCCTCCAGGGGGTCGAATTCGGCGGCCAGGCGCGCTGGGCCCTGGATCTCGATGTCCCTTTGGCCCAGGGCAAGGCCCTGACCTTCAACGGTCAATTGAACTGGCCCGCTCCGGCCCGCCTGTCCTTGCCCGATCCCTCCATTCGGTTGAGCGGATTCAGCGGTACGGTGCATTTCAATGAACGCGGCATCGCGCCCTCGACCCTGACCGCGCGGCTTGGCCGCGCCGATGCCCTGACCGATCGGCCTGTGCGTCTAGCGCTCGCCACCCGCAGCAAGGGCCTGGATGTCGAGGTGGCGGCAGATGTGCTCGACCTTGATGCGCTCACCTGGGGTCAGAAGGGTACTGCCGATCTAGGGGTGTTTGCGGTCGAACGCCTGGTGGTGACAGCGGAGCAACTGCGCCTGGCAGGGATCAGCCTGGATGCAGCGAGGATCGAGGCCATGTCAGGAAAGGCGGGCTGGCATCTGCGCCTCTCTGCCGGCGAGCTTTCAGGCGAGCTGGATTGGCCGGCGCAGGCTACTGGGCAGGTGTCTCTTCGCATCGACCGGCTTGATCTGAAGCCATTTTTCAAAACCCGTCCCGGCAACCCAGAGGTCCGCCCCCTGCCCCGTGACTGGCCGCCCTTGCGGGTCCACATCGACCAGGTCGTCTGGGGAGCGGCTCTGCTGGGTGCCTTGGACCTCGAGTGCCAGCCCGCAGCCCTGGGTGCCCGCTGCCCACGCCTTCTCCTGGATGCGCCTGGGCTATTGCGGATTGAGGGACAAGGGGAATGGCAAACGGGGACGGATGGGTCCGGCCATCTGCTCCTCGATGCCAGCTCACCCGATCCAGGCCGGCTGCTGGCGGCCCTGGATGAGCGCTCGGCCATCGCTGCCGAGCATGCCAGCGCCCGCCTTGATCTCGCCTGGGCCGGTGGGCCATGGGCCTTCGACTGGCGACGCGCTGCTGGCCGCCTGGAGCTTGCGCTCGGGCCAGGGCGCCTGCTCAAGATCGAGCCCGGAGTCGGGCGATTGCTCGGGGTCATCGATCTGGGGTCGATCGGGCGCCGTCTGGCCCTGGACTTTTCGGACCTGCATGCCCCCGGATTTGCCTTCGAGCGTTTAGATGGGCAGATCGCCATCGAACATGGCCAGGCGCGTTTTGCTGACCTGCGCATCGAGGGGCCCTCCGCCCGGATCTTGGTGACGGGGACGAGCAATCTGCTCACCCAGCGCCTTGACCAGCGCATCCTGATCGAACCCAAGCTGGGTCCCGGCCTGGCTGTGGCCAGTGCCATAGCCGGTGGGCCGGCGATCGGGGCGGCGGTCTGGTTGGTCGATCGGGCCGCCGGCAATCCGCTCGCCCTGCTCGGGCGCTATGAATACCGGCTGACCGGTAGCTGGGACGATCCGCACTGGAGCAGGCTGGGCTGGGAGCCGCTGGGTAAGCTCAAGACGCAGTTCCCCCAGCAAGACCAGACACCCGGGCGCGCCGGCCGCTCCAATCATTTTCTAGACCAACCCTGATGCCCGCCTTTTCGCTGGGGCTCTGAGGCTGCTATCGTTACTAGCCTGCAACCTGGGCCGGACCTCCCTGAACGGAAACGACCCGTCGGCGATCCATCCATTGGCGCTGGGCTGAGCCAGTGCCGCCGTCAACACGGCTGTGGTTTAGAAGCAATGAGAGAACGACACAAGATCGGGGTCGTCCAGATGGCAAGCGGCCCCAATGTCAGCGCAAATCTGCTCGAGGCCGAGCGTCTCATCCGGCAGGCCGTCGATGAGGGGGCAGAGCTCGTCGTCCTGCCCGAGAACTTCGCCTGTATCGGCAAGGATGACCGCGATCAGCTTGCCCTCCGCGAACCGGAAGGGGATGGACCGCTCCAGGCATTTCTGGCGCGCTCGGCTAGACAATTCGCTATCTGGCTGGTCGGCGGCACCATCCCCCTGGCTGCTGCTGATCCGGATAAGGCGCGCGCTGCCTGTCTGGTCTTTGATGATCGCGGCGAGCGGGTGGCCCGCTACGACAAAATCCATCTCTTCGACGTCAATCTGCCCGGCAGCGATGAGCGCTATCGCGAATCGGTACTCATCGAGCCCGGTTCGACGCCGGTAGTCATCGATACCCCCTTTGGGTCCTTGGGCCTGGCGGTCTGCTATGACCTGCGTTTTCCCGAGCTCTTCCGCCGTCTGATCGATGCAGGTGCCGAGATCTTGGCCGTCCCCTCCGCCTTTACCGCGGTCACCGGCAAGGCCCATTGGGAGCCCCTGGTACGGGCGCGGGCGATCGAAAACCTCGCCTATGTCGCCGCTGCCGGACAGGGCGGCTTTCATGTCAGCGGGCGCGAGACCCACGGCCATAGCCTGATCGTCGATCCCTGGGGGGCCATCCTGGCCCAGGTACCACGCGGGGCAGGTGTCGCCTGCGCCACCCTGGATCGCGAGTTCCTCGATTCGGTACGCCGCAGCTTTCCGACTATCAGCCACCGCCGTTTGAAATGCGATGTCTGAGGTCGTATCTCAGGTCCTGGGCCGCCGATCATGCAAGATACCTGCTGACCGAGGCGCTATCCTGATCGCCCATTCCCCGATATGGTCAGGTGCCGCCTGAGGTGGCTGCCAGGTGGGACGCACAACGAGCAAACTATCCGATATGAATGACCCAATGACCATTGCCCGCGCCAATCTTCTCGAACCCGCGGGCCTGACTGAGGTGGACCTCGACCGCCTGTTGTCCGAATTGACCGCCGCATCGGTCGATTCGGCAGACATCTATTTTCAGTACAGCCGCTTGCAATCCTGGGTCCTGGAGGATGGGATCATCAAGGACGGCGCCTTCCATATCGAGCAGGGCGCCGGTCTGCGGGCGATCGCCGGCGAGGCGACCGGCTTTGCCTATTCGGATGAACTAAGCCTGCCGGCGCTCATAGAAGCAGCCCAAACGGCGCGTGCAATCGCTGCCCAGGGTCAGAGCAGGCGCGTCCATGTCCAGCCCATCCGCGGGCGTTCGCTCTATGCCCCGCTCGACCCGATCCTCAGCCTCGACGATGCCGACAAAGTCGTGCTCTTGCAGCGGATCGATGCCGAGGCGCGCCGCACTGACCCCAGGGTGCGCGAGGTCACCGTCAGCCTGGTGGCGGTCCAGGATACGGTACTGATCCTGGCTGCGGATGGTACCCTGGCAGCCGATGTGCGTCCCCTAGTGCGCCTGAATGTCAATGTGATCGCCGAGCACAATGGCCGGCGCGAGCAGGGGACGAGCGGCGGCGGGGCCCGCGCTGATCTCAGCTATCTGCTCGAAGGCGAGCGGGGGCTGGGCTTTGCCCGCGAGGCAGTGCGCCTGGCGCTGGTGAATCTTGAGGCGTGCCCCGCCCCAGCGGGGACCATGACGGTGGTCTTGGGGCCTGGCTGGCCTGGGGTGCTGCTCCATGAGGCGGTGGGGCATGGGTTGGAAGGCGATTTCAACCGCAAGGGCAGTTCGGCCTTTGCCGGACGCATTGGCCAGCGGGTCGCGTCCCCAGGCGTCACCGTGGTCGATGATGGCAGCCTGGCAGGACGGCGCGGGTCGCTCAATATCGACGATGAGGGGACGCCCAGCCAGTGCACCGTCTTGATCGAGGACGGCATCCTCTGCGGCTATCTGCAAGACAAGCTCAATGCCCGGCTGATGGGGGCATCCCCGACCGGCAACGGACGGCGTGAGTCATACGCCCATCTACCGATGCCGCGCATGACCAATACCTATATGCTCGCCGGCACTCATGACCCCGAGGAAATCATCGCCTCGGTAGACCGCGGTCTGTATGCGGTCAATTTCGGCGGTGGCCAGGTCGATATCACCTCTGGCAAGTTCGTCTTTTCGGCCAGCGAGTCCTATCTAATCGAGAGGGGGCGCCTGGTCTGCCCGGTCAAGGACGCCACTCTCATCGGTCATGGTCCAGAGGTCCTCACCCGCGTC
Source organism: Caldichromatium japonicum (assembly GCF_011290485.1). Taxonomy (GTDB): domain Bacteria; phylum Pseudomonadota; class Gammaproteobacteria; order Chromatiales; family Chromatiaceae; genus Thermochromatium; species Thermochromatium japonicum. The sequence continues at coordinate 127,861 of NZ_CP048029.1, forward strand.
AGCATGATCGGCTATGATCTCAGGCTCGATGAGGGTGTGGGGACCTGCGGCAAGGAGGGACAGAGCGTACCGGTCGGGGTGGGCCAGCCGACCTTGCGCATCGATGGGCTCACCGTCGGCGGGACCCGGGCCAAGGGGCGGCCTGTGACCAGCGATCTGTCATTGGGGGATTGATCATGCCGATCCTGACCACCCCAGAGACCGCTCAGGAGCTGGCCCATCTGCATCAGGTCATCGAGGACCTGCTCCAGGAGGCGCAGCGCCAGGGGGCAAGCGCCGCCGAGGCCTCGGTCGGTATCCGCACCGGGCTCGAGGTCAGGGTGCGGCTCGGCGCCGTCGAGACCATCGAGCACACCCGCGACCGGGGCCTGAGCGTAACCCTGTATTTCGGACACCGCCAGGGCTCGGCCAGCACCTCGGACGTCAGCCCTGCGGCCATCCGCGCGACGGTCGCTGCCGCGCGCGCCATCGCCCAGCACACCCAAGAGGACCCTTGCGCCCAGCTCCCGCCTGTAGAGCGCCTGGCCCAGAAGGTTCCAGACCTAGACCTCTATCATTCCTGGCCGCTTGCCGTCGATGAGGCCATTGAGCAGGCGCGCGTCTGCGAGGATGCAGCCCTGACCCTGGACTCCCGGATCGTCAACTCGGAGGGCGCGAGCCTATCGCTCCAGCGCCATCTGCATGTCTCAGGTAACAGCCTGGGCTTCATCGGCGGCTATCCGACCACCCGCTACGGCCTCAGTTGCGCCGTTATCGCCCAGTCCGGCGAGGAGATGCAGCGCGATGACTGGTGGACGACGGCCCGCGCCGCCGGGGATCTGGTGGCGCCGGAGGCAGTGGGGCGGCGGGCTGCAGAGCGCGCCCTGGCCCGGCTCGGCGCCAGACGCCTGAAGACCTGCGAGGCCCCGGTGCTCTTCAGCGCCGAGGTGGCCACGGGTCTAGCACGCCATCTAGTCTCGGCGATCAACGGGCATAACCTCTATCGCCACGCTAGCTTCCTGCTCGATCATCTCGGCCAGCCGATCTTTCCGGCCTGGATGCGTATCCATGAACAGCCGCACCTGCCGCGCGGTTTGAGCAGCGCGCCCTATGATGGCGAGGGCGTGGCCACGGCCCCCAAAGACCTGGTGCGCGACGGGGTGCTTGCGACCTATGTCCTGGATACCTATGCGGGCTGTCGCCTGGGTCTGCCGACCACAGGCAATGCCGGCGGGGTGCGCAATCTACGGATCGAGCCCACGCCCGTTCGCCCGACAGGCGCGGGCGTGGCCCCCGCCGGCCTAGATCGCCCGGCGCTGCTGCGCGAGCTGGGGCGGGGTCTGCTGGTCACCGAGCTTATCGGTCAGGGGGTGAACCTGGTCACCGGCGATTATTCGCGCGGAGCCGCCGGGTTTTGGGTCGAGAACGGCGAGATCCAATATCCGGTAGAAGAGATCACCATCGCCGGCAATCTCAAGGAGATGTTCGAGCGCCTGGTGGCGGTCGGCAGTGATGATGACATCCCCGGCAGCACCCGCACCGGTTCTTGGCTGATCGAGCGGATGACCATCGCCGGAGAGAATTGAGTGGAGCGCAATATATGGATTGCGGCTTACGCCGGACGGCATCGGCTGACGCCAATGCAAGCCCAGTTGATGGCTGAATGATGGGTTGGGCTGGAATGATGGCTCGGCATCTGTATATTCTCATCACACTGGCGAAAGCCGGTGTCTGGCTTGCCAGCAGGTAGGTGGGGAAAAGCAATGCTCTCCTCTTGCCTCAGCGTTTCCACACCAGTGAATCGGGGTTATGAGCGATGACCCATGAAGGGCTAGGCCCTGTCTATGTCGCCGGGCATCGCGGGCTGGTGGGCTCCGCCATCCTGCGCGCCCTGGCGCGTCAGGGCGTTTCGGATGTCTTGACCCGCACCCATGCCGAATTGGATCTCACGGATCAGGCAGCGGTCGAGCGTTTCTTCGCCAGCGAACCCCCCTATCGGGTCTATCTGGCGGCGGCCAAGGTCGGCGGCATCCTGGCCAATGACACCTATCCCGCCGAGTTCATTTATCAGAACCTGATGATCACCGCCCATGTCGTCCACGCTGCCTGGCGGCATGGGGTCGAGCGCCTGCTCTTTCTCGGCAGTTCGTGCATCTATCCGCCCCAGGCGCTCCAGCCGCTGCGCGAGGAGGCCTTGCTCAGCGGCCCGCTGGAGCCGACCAACGAGCCCTACGCCATCGCCAAGATCGCCGGCATCAAGCTCTGCGAGTCCTACAACCGCCAGTACGGGACCGACTTTCGCAGCCTGATGCCCACCAACCTCTATGGGCCAGGCGACAACTTTGATCTAAACACCAGTCATGTCATCCCCGCTTTGATCCGCAAGTTCCACGAGGCCAAAGCCGAAGGCCGGCCCGAGGTCGTGGTCTGGGGCAGCGGGCAGGTGCGCCGCGAGTTTTTGCATGTCGATGACCTGGCCGCCGCCTGTCTGTTCGTCATGGATCTGCCTCCTGCCGTCTATCGCGCTGCGACCTCGCCGCGCTGTTCGCATCTCAATGTCGGCAGCGGTGAGGACATCGCGATCGCCGATTTAGCCGCCCTGATCGGCGAGATCGTGGGCTTTACCGGTGCGATCCGCTTCGATCCGGCGCGGCCTGAGGGGCCGCCGCGCAAACAGATCGACAGCCGGCGTCTTTATGAATTGGGCTGGCAGCCGCGGATCGGTCTGCGCGAGGGCCTGGCCCAGACCTATGCCTGGTATCTGGCTCACCAGGCCAAGATCCAGGGCAGTGCCCGATGAACGAGCCTGCCGTACTCAAACTCCAGGTCTATCGCTACAACCTAGAGCAGGACCAATGCCCGCGCATGCAGGCATATGAGGTTGCGCCCTATCCAGGCATGATGCTGCGCGATGCCTTGTTGGCGATCAAGGCGCAGGATGAGTCATTCAGCTTTCGCCACTCCTGCGGTGAGGGCGTCTGTGGTTCGGATGCGGTCAATGTCAATGGGCGCAATCGCCTGGCCTGTATCACCCCGGTCAACGGGCTCGAGACCCCGATCCAGGTGCGCCCGCTGCCTGGGCTCCCGGTGATCCGCGACCTCGTGGTGGACATGAGCCAGTTCTATGCCCATTATCGGGCGATCATGCCTTATCTCACGCGCAAGGACCCGCTGCCCGAGCATGAGCTCTTACAGACACCTGCGGAGCGGGCGCGTCTCGATGGGCTGTATGAATGCATCCTCTGCGCCTGTTGCACCACCGCCTGTCCGTCATTTTGGTGGAACCCCGAGCGCTTTCGCGGGCCGGCAGCACTCCTCCAGGTCTGGCGTTTTCTGGCCGACAGCCGCGATCAGGCGACCGACGAACGTCTGGATGACCTCGACGGGCCCTACCGCCTCTTTCGCTGTCGCGGGATCATGAACTGTGTGGAGGTCTGTCCCAAGGGGTTGAACCCGACCCGCGCCATCGGACACATCAAGGCGCTGATGATCGAACGGGGATTTTAAGCTGGATGGATCACGCAACCGCGCACCTGTCTGGCTCATCGGCGATCGACGAGGAAGAAAAGCGCCGCCTGCGCTGGAGCTGTCGGCGCGGGTTGCTTGAGCTCGAACATCTGCTTGGTGGCTTTCTCGATACGGGCTTTGAGCGCCTGTCTCCTGCCGAACGACAGGCCTTCACCGCCTTGCTCGCCGAGGACGATCAGCGGTTGAACGACTGGTTCTTCGGGCGCAGCCTGCCTTGCGATCCTCAACGGCGGGCGCTGATTGCGCGCATCCTCGCCGAGGTCTCGGTTCTGCCCCCGCCTGCAGACCCCTAGACGATGGATCGCCCCACTGATCCACCCCTGATCCTCGAGCCCCGTCCCTCGCGTCTCCTCTTGCTCTTTGCCTGTCTCACTCATCTCCTGGCGGCGGCGGTGAGCCTTGCACTGCCGCTCGGCGGCTGGCAAATGGCCCTGGTGGTGCTCTTGAGCCTTGGTAAGACACTCTGGGCGGACGTCCTGCGCCGCGCCCCCTGGTCGATCCGCGCGGCGACCTGGAACGCCGACGGTACCTGGAGCTTAAGGCTCGCCGATGGGCGGATGCTTGCAGCCCAGCTTGCGCCCGCGAGTTTCATCGGCCTGCACTGGGTCTCACTGGTCTTTATCACAGGGCGCCGGCGGCGCACCCTGGTCCTGACCGCCGACGTCCTGGAGGTTGACACCCTACGCCGCCTGCGTCAGCGTTTGCGCCTCCGTTGTGGTATGAGGTAAGGGGTATAAGCGATGCGGGTTCTGCTTGTGGGTGGTGCCGGCTATCTCGGCAGCCATGTCTGTGTAGAGCTCTTGCAGTCGGGGTGCCAGGTCCTGGTGCTCGACAATCTAAGCCGCGGGCAGGAGGAGCTCTTGCGCCGGGCGGGCGAGATCACCCATCAGGGGCTGGGGTTCTTCGAGGGCGATCTGCGCGAGCGCGAGACCCTGGACCTGATCTTCGGCCAAGGGCGGTTCGATGCCGTGATCCTGTGCACGGGTCTAGACGCGATCGCCGATGCACTCGCCCAGCCGTTGGCGCACTATGGCAACGCCCTGCAGGGGCTCTTGACCCTCTGCGAGGCGATGGCGGCCTGGGGGGTGCGCACCCTGATCCTGACCTCATCAGCGACGGTCTATGGCGAGGCGGGGGGGCCGCTCCGCGAGGATCGCGCACCCCAACCGATCCATCCCCAAGGCCGCTGCGCCTGGTTTGGCGAGATGATCCTTAAAGACCTTCAGCGCGCCGACCCGAGTTGGCGCATCGCGCTCCTCAGAATCTTCAACCCTGCAGGCGCCCACCCGAGCGGGTACATCGGCGAGGACCCCAAGGCGACGAGCCTTATCGCTCAGATCGCCCAGGTGGCCCTCGGCCGGCGTGAGCGGCTGTTGATCTTGGGGAACGATTATCCCACCCCCGACGGCACCGCGGTGCGCGACTATGTCCATGTCCAGGACCTCGCGCGCGCCTATCGTCTGAGCCTAGAGCGGCTCCAGTCAGGTGAGGGGATGATCTGTTGCAACCTGGGGAGGGGGCGGGGTTATAGCGTGCTTGAGGTAATCACGGCCTTTACCCGGGTAACGGGTTGCGCGATCCCTTATGACTATGCCGCAAGGCGTACAGGCGACGTCGCTTGCTGTGTCGCTGACTCCACCCAGGCGCGGCTCGTACTCGGCTGGGTGCCGCAGGCCGACCTCGACCGGATGATCGCTGATGCCTGGCGCTGGTGGATGCAAAATCCAGATGAATTGGGGTAGGTTAAGCACCGCGTATCCTGCTTCATGTGGGTAGTTTTACATTCAGATTGCGCTCCCCCCGTAGGGTTTTGTAATGCGCGCTGATCACGAAAATCTTTGGGAGCTTCACTATACAATGTCGATCAAATCAGACCGCTGGATCCAGCGTATGGCTATCGAGCACCGGATGATCGAGCCCTTTGAGCCCAATCAGGTCCGTGAGACCAAGAAGGGGCGGGTGATCTCCTACGGCACCTCGAGCTATGGCTATGATGTGCGCTGCGCCGATGAGTTTAAGATCTTCACCAATATCAATTCGGTGATCGTCGATCCCAAGGCCTTTGATCCGAATAGCTTTGTGGATCTCAAGGCCGATGTCTGTATCATCCCACCCAATTCATTTGCCCTGGCGCATACGGTGGAATATTTCCGCATCCCGCGCAATGTGCTCTGCATCTGCATGGGTAAATCGACCTTTGCCCGCTGCGGGATCATCGTCAATGTGACCCCCTTGGAGCCTGAATGGGAGGGGCATATTACCTTGGAGATTTCCAATACCACCCCGCTTCCTGCTAAAGTCTATGCCCATGAGGGCATCGCTCAGATCCTGTTCTTGGAATCCGATGAGGTCTGTGAAGTCTCGTATAAGGATCGCGGAGGTAAATATCAGGGGCAGCGGGGGGTAACCTTACCGCGGCCCTGAGGAAACGCTCGGTAAATCCTGCCCCTCATTCCGGTGCAAGCTGCAATCCACTGGATACTGGCTGTCGGCGGTGTCATGGGCATCGACCGGCGTTTCCTTCCTGTATTTTGCTGTCCGTCTGCTGGTGCGCATCCAGTGGCGAGCGCAGGATTGGCATATCCTAAAGGGCCCTTGGAGGGGGATGCGGGCATTTTGCCCGCACCCCCGCTCAATAACCGCCCTTACGCTTGACCGCCGGCAGGCCCGCGATCTTGGTCCCCTGTTTGGTCGGGGCTAAGGGGAAGAGCTGATAGAGGTCCTTACTGGTGAGCTTGGTCCCCCAGACCTCGCTCATGTGTTTTAGGACCACCCGTTCCATTGGCTGGTTTTGGTTGTGGTTGATATATTCGTCGCGCAGGTAGTTGATCACGTCCCAATGTTTGTCGGTCAATTCGATCCCTTCGATCTCGGCGAGCTTGCGCGCGACGTCTTCATCCCAGTCTAGATAGTTCACCAGATAGCCATTTTCAGTGGTTTCGATCGTCCGACCATTGACCTCGATGGCCATACGTACAACTCCTCGTCTGTCGTTGGCAGTTGATTGATGAAGGGCTGTTGGGCGCAAAGCGAACCCAACCTAGAGCAAAACCGCCACGATCGCCCCCGTCAGCAAGGTGGCGAGCGTGCCGGCGAGGATCGATTTCAATCCCAAGGCGACGATCTCGGGGCGACGCTCGGGGGCGAGCGCCCCCAGCCCGCCGATCAAGATCCCCAGACTCCCGAGATTGGCAAAACCGCACAGTGCATAGATCAGGATGATCCGGCTGCGCTCGCTCAAGACCTCTGGGCCCAGCTTGGCGAGCTCCAGATAGGCGACCAGCTCGTTGAGGACGGTCTTGATCCCCATGAGCGCACCGGCGATCTTGGCCTCGGACCAGGGGATGCCGATCAGCCACATGACCGGCGCGATCACCCAGCCAAGCAGACGCTGTGCCGTCACTGGCTCGCCGCCCACTGCTGGCAAGAGGCCCAATGCCTGGTTGACCAGGCTGACCAAGGTCACCATGACAATCAGCATGGCGATGATATTGAGCCACAGCGGGATCGCCTCAAGGGTGCCGCGCGCGATGGCATCCATGGCGCTGTGTGCCGTGCGTTCGATGCGTGCAAGGGGTTCAGGCGCCTGTCCTTGGGGTTCGGGGATGAGGATGCCGGCGATGACCAGGGCCCCAGGCGCATTGATCAGGGAGGCGGTCAGGATATGGCCCAGGGCATCGGGGACGCTGTCCTTGAGCAGGCTGGCATAGAGCACCATCACGGTGCCGGCGATGGTTGCCATGCCGCAGGCCATGACCCCGAAGAGGGCAGCGCGCGAGAGATGAGGCACATAAGGGCGGATCAACAGCGGCGCCTCGGTCATGCCGACGAAGACATTGGCGGCGGCTGCCAGTCCCAGGGGTCCACCCGTCCCCAGGGTGTGGCGCAGCAGCCAGGCGAAGGCGCGCACGATGACCGGCAGGACCCGCCAATGGAACAACAGGGCCGAGAGGGCGCTGATCACCAGGATCAGGGGCAGGGCGCGGAAGGCCAAGACAAAGCTGTTGTGCGGATAGCGGGTCTCGAAGGGTGCAGCCCCGCCGCCCAGATAGCCGAACACCAGCTCGGTACCCGCCTGGGTCGCGGTCTGGAGGGCGAGCACTGCTTGGTTGAGGATGAGAAAGGCGTCCTTGACCCCTGGGAGCTTGAGCAGCGTCAAGGCCAGGATGAATTGCAGCCCGATCCCCGCCAGCACCAGGCGCCAGCGCACGCCGCGGCGGTTTTCGCTCAATAGCCAGGCGACGGCCAGGAGAACGGCTAGCCCGAGTAGGGGTTGCAGGCTGGTCATTGGTGGATCGCCGGCGGTTCATGATGGGGCATGCCGGCAAGGAGCTGATGGATATCCACGGGGTCAAAGCGATACTGCCGGTTGCAAAACTCGCAGATGATCTCGACAGCCCCCTGTTCGGCGAGCACCGCTCGAACCTCATCGGCATCGAGCAGGCGAAGCATCTCGGCGATCCGGGTACGCGAGCAGCTACAGCGGAATGCAACCGGCTCGGGCTCAAACAGCCTTATCCTCTCTTCATGAAAGAGCCGGTGGAGCAGGGTCTCGGTGGGTAGCTTGATCAGCTCGGCAGGCGTGAGGGTAGCGCTGAGAAGCCCCAAGCGCTGCCAGTCCTCATCGCTCGCCCCGCCCTCGGGTAGGCGCTGCAAGAGCAATCCAGCAGCGCGTTCGGCAGTGGCGGCAAGCCAGAAACGGGTGGGGATCTGTTCGGAATGGGCGAAATAATGGGCAAGGGATTCGCTGAATCCTATCCCCAGCAGGGGCACCACGCCCTGGTAGGGCTGGCCGCGGCCCTGATCGATGGTGAGTACCAGGTGTCCGCTCCCGAACTGAGCCGCCAGGTCACCGCCAGCGGGGATCTCGCCCTCCCAGCGCGCCAAGCCGCGCAGGGTGCAGGCGTGGGTGGACTGGGCGACCAGGGTGCGGATGGGACCCGAGCCCTGGACCTGGAGGATCAAGGAGCCATTGAACTTGATGGTGGCCGCGAGCAAGGCAACCGCCGCCAGCGCCTCGCCCAGACGTTCGGCCACTGGTCCAGGATAGGGATGGATCTGTTGGACTGCGCGCCAGCTTGCATCCAGATGCACCAGATTGCCGCGGATGCCCGCCTGTTCAAACACGAATCGCGCCAGGATGTCCGAATCGTTCATCATCGAACCTCATGCAAGGGTCGCCAAGAATGTATCGACCGCCGGTTCCAGGGCCAATGCGCCGTCTAGGACCGCCGGTTCGAAATCGCGCCGCCATAAGGGCATCAACAACCGCGCTTGCCGCCATTCTTCGAACAGGATGCGCGCGATGGGACCGCCCTGGTCGATGAACCCGAGGTCCCAGAAATCGCGCTCGGCCTGGGTGCGGTCATAGGCAAAGCGCCGGATCTCCCATTGCCAGGCACCGCGGCTAAAGCTGAGCTGGGCCAGGCTTCCGCGCGGATCGCCATCGAAGGGCGAGCCGACCGAGCCGACATTGAGGATGGGAAGCCCGTCGAGCACCCGCGCCAAGGGGCGATGGGTATGAGCGGTGACGAAGAGCGCCAGGTCAGGCGGCAGGGTCCCGCGCAGCGTCTCGTCCGGCAGATCGGCGGTGATCCCCTCGCGATTGCTGAGCATGGTGCCGTGCGTGACATGTACCCAGCTCTGCTCAGTGGCGGCATGGAAACACAGATGATCCGGCCAGCCTTGCAGGGCATCGAGCCGCGGTTGGATCTGTTGATAGGTCCAGTCGGCGAAACGGCGCATCTCGGCCTCGAGCCCATTGCGGGGCGGCTCGCGTCCACAGCGCTGGACCCAAACCTCGTGATTGCCGCGGACCGGCAACCAGCCGTGCGCGCCTCGCAGGGTGTCGAAGCGTTCGAGACAGGCCAGGCTGCTAGGTCCGCGATTGATCAGATCGCCGGCCATGATCACCAGGTCCGGGCCCCAGCCGAGGATCAACTCGATGGCTGCCTCAAACGCTGGCAGATTGCCCTGGACATCTGAAAAGACGATGACCTTCATGGGCCATCCGCAGGCGGTGCATCGAGCCGAGCGCGCACTGACTCGATCTTGCTGGTCAATCGGCCCGGAGGTCCCTCGCGGATGTCGAACTTGGCCACGGCATAGACCCGTTTGGCGCCCATGTCGGCTAGGATCGTTTGGGCCCGCTCGATCAGGGCAAGGGCTTCGGGGAGGGTCTCGGTCTCCACTTGAGTGCCCATCGGCGAGAGATGATGGGGAAGGCCGGTCTCCTGGATCATCGCGATCACAGGTGCGACAAAGCGGCTGAGGCTGACGCCCTGATCGAGGGGAAAGAGGCTTAGGTCAAGGATCACGGACATGGATCGGGCTCCAAGCGACCGCGCCGCCCAAACCCACGGCCCTCAGGCTGATTCCAGTCGTCATGTGAGGCCGGGCGCACGCCATGCAGGGGTGTATAGAGGATAACATGAGAGCCCACCAAGACCGGGCGCACACCCCAAGGCATCCCGAGCTGGGGGCAGGGTGCTGCCTGGATCGATACCAAGGGGTAGCGAATGATCCAGTAAGACCCGGCTGCGCCCGGCCCCAAGACCGCCTTAGACGCTCAAGTCTTCTGCGGCCTCCTTGAGGTCGCGCAGCTGCCCGTTGATCTCGAATGCCAGGCGGCCATCGCGCATCAGGAGACGCACCCGTCCGCCGTTGACCAGCTCGCCGAACAAGAGCTCACTGGCCAGCGGCCTTTTGATGTGCTGCTGGATGACCCGCGCCATGGGGCGGGCGCCCATCTTGGGGTCATAGCCGGTATCGGCAAGCCACTGCCGGACGTCCTGATCGACCAGGAGTGCCACCTTTTTCTCTTCGAGCTGCTGTTCGAGCTCGAAGATGAACTTGTTGACGACATTCAGGATGGTCTCAGGGCTTAAGGGTTTGAATTGGACGACGGCATCGAGCCGGTTGCGAAACTCAGGTGTGAAATAACGCTTAAGCGCCTCTAGACCATCGGTCGAGTGATCCTGTTCAGTAAAGCCGATCGAGCGGCGCGAGATCTCCTCGGCCCCGGCATTGGTGGTCATGACCAGGACCACATTGCGGAAATCGGCCTTGCGCCCGTTGTTGTCGGTGAGCGTCCCATGATCCATGACCTGTAAGAGCAGGTTGAAGACATCCGGATGCGCCTTTTCGATCTCATCGAGCAGGAGCACCGCATGCGTGTGTTTATTGATCGCCTCGGTGAGCAGCCCGCCCTGATCGAAACCCACATAGCCGGGCGGTGCGCCGATCAGACGCGAGACCGTATGACGCTCCATGTATTCGGACATGTCGAAGCGCAGAAGCTCCATCCCCAGGATCCGGGCGAGCTGGCGGGTGACCTCGGTCTTGCCCACGCCGGTCGGTCCGGTAAACAGGAAGGAGCCGATGGGCTTTTCGAGATGCCCCAAGCCCGCCCGGTTCATGCGGATGGCGGAGGTCAAGACCTCGATCGCCTCGTCCTGGCCAAAGACCACCATCTTGAGGTCGCGATCGAGGTTTTTGAGCGCCTCGGCATCCGACAGCGAGACCCGCTTGGGCGGGATGCGGGCAATCTTAGCGACGATCGCCTCGACGTCGGCGATATCGATGCGCTTTTTGCGCTTGGAGGCAGGCAGGAGCTGAACGGCGGCGCCGGCCTCATCGATGACGTCGATCGCCTTGTCGGGCAGATGCCGGTCATTGATATAGCGGGCCGAGAGCTCAGCTGCCGCGCGCAGCGCCGGCTGTGTATAACTGACCTGATGATGCAATTCGAAGCGGGATTTCAGACCCTTGAGGATCTCGATGGTCTCTTCGACCGAGGGCTCCTCGATGTCGATCTTCTGGAAGCGGCGGGCGAGCGCCCGGTCCTTTTCAAAGATCCCGCGGTATTCCTGATAGGTGGTCGAGCCGATGCATCTAAGTTCGCCCGAAGCCAAGACTGGCTTGATCAGGTTGGAGGCGTCCATGACACCGCCCGAGGCGGCGCCTGCGCCGATCAGGGTATGGATCTCGTCGATGAACAGGATGGCATTGGGTTGGCGCTTGAGCTGGGCGAGCACAGATTTCAGGCGTTTTTCAAAATCGCCGCGATACTTGGTCCCCGCCACCAGACCGCCGAGATCCAGGGCATAGATCACGGCATTGGCCAAGACCTCTGGGACCTCGTCATCGACGATCTTTTTCGCCAGCCCCTCGGCGATCGCCGTCTTGCCAACCCCTGCCTCACCGACGAACAACGGATTATTTTTGCGCCGCCGGCACAGGATCTGGATGGTACGCTCGATCTCGCGCGTGCGTCCGATCAGCGGGTCGATACGACCGATGCGCGCCAGCTCATTGAGATTGGTGGCAAAGCTCTCCAGCGGACTGGTATTTTCCCGCTCCTCAGCGCGCGCCTCATCTTGTTCCGCCGCGGGGTTCTCCTCGGGTTGGTTTTCGCCTGGGACCTTGGAGATCCCATGCGAGATGTAATTCACGACATCTAGGCGGGTGATGTCCTGCTGATGCAAGAAATAGACTGCCTGTGAATCCTGTTCGCTGAAGATGGCGACCAAGAGATTGGCGCCGGTGACCTCCTTTTTGCCCGCCGATTGCACATGGAAAACGGCGCGCTGGAGGACGCGCTGAAACCCTAGGGTCGGCTGCGTATCCCGGTCCTCATTGGGCGGGATGCGCGGTGTGGTCTCGTCGATGAAGGCTGTGATCTCGCGCCGCAGCCGCTCGGAATCGGCACCGCAGGCCCGCAGCACCCGCGCAGCACTGGGATCGCTGAGCAGCGATAGGAGCATATGCTCTACGGTGATGTACTCGTGATGCTTGGCGCGTGCCTCGCGGAAGGCCCGGTTTAAGGTGTATTCGAGTTCTTTGCTCAGCATCGGCCTGTACCCAGGGTTGATTAAACGACGGGCGGATTGTGCGATAACTTGCGATCCTAGGCCTCTTCCATGGTACAGAGCAGGGGATGCTGGTGGCCGCGCGCATAGTCGTTGACCTGCGCCACCTTCGTCTCCGCGATCTCTTTGGTAAAGACACCGCAGACCCCAACCCCCCGGGTGTGCACATGCAGCATGACCTGGGTCGCCCGTTCCCGGCTCATCCCAAAAAAGGTCTCAAGGACCTCGACGACGAAATCCATGGGGGTGTAGTCATCATTCAACAAAAACACCTTATAAAAAGGCGGGCGGCGCAGCTTGGGACGTGCCTCCTGCACCCCCAGACCCGATTCGCGCTCCTCGCCGAGTCGCCGATTGCTCATGATGCCAAACTCTCATCAAGATAAAAGCCACGCTTGACGGCGCATGCACGTTGAACCCACCCCTTAGTCCCGACCTATGCGATAGCGCTGACCGGCTAGGAGAAGATGGGGCCGCGCAGTTGGGTTAAACAATGCACATTTGCTCATAGAAATCAAGTCACTATACTAGGCCTGCGTCGTTTCGGGCCTGGCTGGCAGAAACGGCGTCATTCATGACAATGACAAACCGCTCGTTGCATGAGCGGGTGTGACCTAACCAACCAAAAGGGGTATCTCATCAGAGGAGTCGCACGATGGTGACGGGAGTGGTGAAGTGGTTTAACAATGCCAAGGGCTATGGGTTCGTGCAACCCGATGGTCTGGATGAAGACGTCTTCGTCCATTTCTCGGCGATCGAGATGGAGGGCTATAAGACCTTGCGCGAAGGGCAAAAGGTCGAGTTCGAGCTCAGTGAAGGGCCCAAGGGTCTACATGCCGTCCATGTCCATCGGCTGACTGACTCTATACCTGCGCGTTGAATCCACGCCCCGCGTCCTTGCTGGGCGCGGGTCTTATGACGGCATCTGGGCAATCACCGCCGATCCAAATTCCGAACAACTCAGCTTAGTTGCCCCCTCCATGAGCCGATGCAGGTCATAGGTCACGGTTTTGGCGGCGATGGCCCCCTCCATACCCTGAATGATCAGATCAGCGGCCTCGACCCAACCCAGGTGACGCAGCATCATTTCGGCAGACAGGATCAATGACCCGGGATTGACCTGGTCCTTGCCGGCATATTTCGGTGCCGTGCCGTGGGTGGCCTCAAACATCGCCACGGTATCCGAGAGATTGGCACCCGGTGCCATGCCGATCCCCCCCACCTGGGCGGCCAGTGCATCCGAGATATAGTCGCCGTTGAGGTTGAGGGTGGCGATCACATCATAGTCCTTGGGGCGCAGTAGGATCTGCTGCAAGAAGGCATCGGCGATGGCGTCCTTGATGACGATCTCGCGCCCGGTCTTGGGATTCTTGAAGGCGCACCAAGGACTGCCGTCGATCTCGGTCGCCCCAAACTCGCGTTTGGCCAGGGCATAGCCCCAGTCGCGGAAGGCCCCCTCGGTGAACTTCATGATGTTGCCCTTATGCACCAGGGTCACCGAGGCGCGATCATTGTCGATGGCATACTGGATCGCCTTGCGCACCAGGCGCTCGGTTCCCTCTTGCGAGACCGGCTTCACCCCAATGCCGGAGGTTTGGGGGAAACGGATCTTGGTTACCCCCATCTCGCGCTGCAAAAAGTCGATGACCTTGCGTGCCCCCTCTGAGCCTGCCGGCCATTCGATCCCGGCATAGATGTCTTCGGAGTTTTCGCGAAAGATCACCATGTCGGTATGCTCGGGCTCCTTCAGTGGGCTCGGCGTTCCCTTGAAGTAGCGCACTGGCCTGAGACAGACATAGAGATCCAGCTCCTGGCGCAGGGTGACATTGAGCGAGCGGATCCCGCCGCCGACCGGGGTGGTAAGCGGTCCCTTGATCGAGGCCAGGAAGCGCTTGACGGCATCCAGTGTCTCATCGGGCAGCCAGACATCCGGGCCATAGACGCGGGTCGCCTTTTCCCCAGCATAGACCTCCATCCACTGGATCTGGCGCTGGCCGTCGTAGGCCTTCTCGACCGCGGCATCGACCACGCGGCGCATGACAGGGGTGATGTCGATGCCGATGCCGTCGCCCTCGATGAAAGGGATGATCGGGCGGTCTGGGACCGCAAGCGAGCCGTCTGCAGCGACCTGGATGGGTTCTCCTTGGGTTGGGACCTGGATCTTGGCGTAGTGCATCGATAACTCTCCGTTCAATCCAAAGGCTTCATGCTATCACCCGAGATGAGGGTCGAGTATGCAGCGCCTATCCCACTCGGCTATTTGGTCGCGAGCAGACGTCCCGCCCCCCAGATCAGGGCGATGACGGGTAACCCCGCAAGCGCGGTAAAAACAAAGAAGGCCGGATACCCCAGCCCATCGACCATGGCGCCGGTATAGCCGCCGATGAGCTTGGGGATGAAGGTCATCAGCGAGCTGAAGATGGCATATTGCATCGCGGTAAACGAGACATTGGTCAGGCTGGACAAAAAGGCGACAAAGGCAGCGCCGGCGAGCCCCCCCGCCAGATTGTCCGCGCCCACGGCGAGATATAACAACCCAAGCTCCGGGCCCATCTGGGCCAGGGCGATGAAGATCAAATTGGTCGCTGCCGACAGGATCGCGCCGGCCATCAGGATCCGCCAGACTCCATAGCGCGCAGCCAGGATCCCCCCCAATACCCCGCCGGCGATCCCGACGAAGACCCCGAAGGTCTTGACCGCGGTCGCGATCTGCGGCTTGCTGAACCCCAGATCTTGATAAAAGACATTGGCGATGACGCCAAGCAAGATGTCCGAGATGCGATACAGTCCGATCAAGGCCAAGAGCAGCAGGGCAGTTTTGAGGCCATAGCGCCTAAAGAAATCCAAGACCGGCGCGATCCAGATGCGCTTGAGCATAGATCGCTCGGCCACCCCCACTCGCACCAAGAGCCAGGCAGCCAAAAGCGCGCTGCTCAAACCGGCAAGCAGGCGCAACCCCTCAAAGGCGACACCGACCAGCCATGGGACAGCGAAGGCGGGCCTGATCCCATCGAGCAATATCCCGCCACCCCAAAATCCGCTGGCAAAGGCGGCGATCGCTGCCCCAAAGATCAGCACCAACCGCAAGTGCTCGCGCACACCTTGGGAGACGAGGCCCTGGGAGACCTCGGGTTCGCGGATGACCAGGGTCGTCGTAACCACACCGATGCCCATCAGCCCGGCCATGATCAGATAGGTCAGACGCCAGGCTGGATAGCTGTAGGCATTGAGCTCTGAGCCAAAGGCCGCGGCCAGGAAAAGGGCACCGGCACCCGAGACCAGCATCCCCACCCGGTATCCCGCGATATAGCTCGAGGACATCAGCGCCTGCAGCCTGGGCGGTGCCGATTCGATCCGATAGGCATCGATGGCGATGTCTTGGGTCGCGGCAGAAAAGCCGAGCAGCACGGAGCCGATCGCCATCCTGAGCAAGTGGCCCTCCCCGGCGGCGGGATCGGTGAGCGCCATCAGCACGATCGCGGCAATGATCGCGATCTGGGCGGTCAGCAGCCACGCCCGCCGCCGCCCCAGGCGCGCGCTGAGATAGGGCAGGGGCAGGGTATCGATCAGGGGCGCCCAGACAAACTTAAACGAATACCCAAGCGCTGCCCAACTGAACAGGGTGATTGCACTGCGCTCGATCCCCGCCTCGCGCAGCCACAGCGACAGCGAGGAAAAGATCAACAGAAAGGGCAGCCCCGCGGAAAAGCCGAGCAGGAATATGCCGACGAGACGCCAGTCGAGCAGCTCGCCCCACCAGCACCCTGGCACCAGGGTCGCCCTCTGGGCCCTGACGCCCTCAGTCATGGACCTGCTGGGGGGGAGTGGTCAGGGGAACGATCTTGACCGTCTTCACCCCGCTGTCCGCCGTCTGGACGACCTCTAGGGCATGATCCCCCACCCGAATGCTGGTCCCCGGCTCAGGGATGGTCTCGAGATACTCCAGAAGCCAGCCGTTGAGCGTCTTGGGTCCATCGGTCGGCAGATCGAGATGGAGGGCGCGATTGAGCTCGCGCACGCTGATCGCCGCATCGACCAGGGCGCTCCCATCCTCGGCGCGATGGATCTCAGAGATGCGATCAGCGGGATCGGTTGTAAACTCACCGACGATCTCCTCCAAGAGATCGGTCATAGTGATCAGCCCCTGGATGTCGCCGTATTCATCAACCACTAGACCGATCTGTTGGCGCGCCCGCTGAAAATTGAGCATCTGCTGATAGAGCCTGGTCCCCTCGGGGACGAAATAGGGCTCGCGGGCGATGGCGCGCAGCGCCTCCTTGTTCAGTCCATGGTTCAACAAGACATGTAAGGCATTGCGGGCATGGAGGAGGCCGATGACATTATCGATGCTGCCCTCATAGAGCGGCAGGCGGGTATAGCTAGTCAGCCGCAGGGTTTGGATGATCTCATCCTCGCTGTCCTCGAGATTGATCCCCTCGATCTCATGGCGGGGGATCATGATGTCCTCGACGGTCGCGTTTTCGAGATCCAGGATGGCGAGCAGCATCGAGCGGCTGCGTTCGGGGATCATCGCCCCCGCCTCACTGACGACGGTGCGCAGCTCCTCGCGGCTGAGGTCGGTCGGCGGGGCACCCTGGTGGATCACCCCTGCCAGACGTAAGAGGCTGTTGGCGAAGAGATTGACCAGCCAGACGATCGGATAGAGCAGCTTTAATAGGGGGGTATAGACATAGGCCGCGGCAAAGGCCAGGCGCTCGGGGTGCAGCGTGGCATAGGTCTTGGGTGCGACCTCGGAAAAGATCAGGATCACGAGCGTCAGGAGGCCGGCAGCGATCCCGATCACTGCCTCGCCGCCAACCTCAATGGCGATCACCGTCGCCAGCGACGAGGCCATGATATTGACAAAGTTATTGCCGAGCAGGATCAGACCGATCAACCGGTCGGGGCGCTCGATCAGGCGTTGGGCGAGATGGGCCCCACGATGTCCGCGCTCGGCGAGATGTTTCAACCGATAGCGGTTGAAGGTGAGGAGCGCGGTCTCTGAGCCCGAAAAAAAACCCGAGAGGGCGATCAGGACCAGGAGGGCGAGTAAAGGGCCAGCGAGCGAAGATTCGTTCACGGAGGATCCGACGCATGGCCTTGCGGCCGATGGGCCATTCTAGTGATGGGTTGGCATGGCCCACAAGTGGCTTTTGCCCGAGTGCCGGTTTGCAACTTTGCGACTGAGACACGGACCGTCTGTTTCATGTCTCCTGGGAAGCTTGCAAAACGCTTGCTTTGTAGGGCCGGTGTCGCCCCCAGCATTCCGGCGTAACCCGGGACCAGTCCATGCCAGCCCGAGCCAACACCGTGATTCCAGTATCGGCAACTCATTTCAACCCCAGGCAGTACGCATGAGCGCCAGGAGATCGCGTCTCGCCAACACCCCCGTGCAGTCGCGCCAATCCTTCTCTGATGGCGTTGTCGTTGCTGTATAACGCAGGTCAAACCCCGTTACCCGCTTCTGGGCATCGATGCACTCGTCTAGCTTCTCGCCGAGCGTCTCGATGTCCTCGATCCACTCGTCCTTGATGGTATCGGGCAGCGAGCCGAATAGGTCGTAGCGGTCCTTCATCCGCTCGGACAGCCGTTCGTAGATCGAACGGCCAGGTTGAGCATATCCACCGTCTCGCGCCGCTGGCCGAAGCGCTTGATACGGCCGATGCGCTGCTCCAGGCGCGTCGGGTTCCAGGGCAGATCCACGTTGATCAAGGTGCCCAGGATTTGCAGGTCGAGGCCCTCGCACGCGGCATCGGTGGCGACCATGATCCGGATCTGGTGCTCAGCCACCATGCGCTTGAGTGTTTCGCGTTCGACGGTCACGCTGTCGCCGCGCTGATAAAGGCGACTGCGACCGGCGCCGGCGTACAGGCCAACCGCTTCATCCGGATAGCGAGCCGCCAGCGAGTCGGCCAGCCACTTCGCCGTGTCGTGGTACTGGCTGAAGATGATGACGCCCAAGTCCAGCCACTTCTCTTTGTCGAGGAAATGGACGACGGCCTCCATCTTCGGGTCGGCATCCAGCCGTTCCAGCCGGTCGATCAGACGTTGCAGCGCCTCCCGCTCCTCGCCCGTCTCGACCTTGAGGTCGGCTTCATGCTCTTCGTCTTCCTCATGCACGGCTTCGCCTTGCAGCAAGCGCCGCGCGGTTGCCAAGCCAGCATGGATGCTGGAGCAGATCCGCTGCTCCAGCAGGTTCTTCATGAAGCCGCTGCCCTTGCCGCGCTTGGCCAGCGCCTTGCCAAAAGCACGGGCCTCGCCATAAGCCTGGCGAAAGTGCTCCGAGGTGCGCAGTGTTTTGCCTTCGAACAGCACGTCGAAGGCGCGTTGCTCCGTAACCCGTTCGCGGTCGGGATGGACGTCCACACCCACGGGCGTCAACAAGGGCTTGCCGTCTTTGTCCTTCGTCTCCTCGAGCTGCTGGCGCTTGCGCAGCACGACATGGCGCACCAATGGGTTCTCGCGCTGGAAAAATGTGGCTCCGGCGATGCGGCGTTCCAACTCCTCTTCCAGAATCTCCCGCGTCTCCTCGGTCAAGTCGGCGAGCGAACGGTTGGTCTGCCACTCGCCGTTCTGCAAGCCCAAGTCTTGCCGGATGGCGGAGAACAGCCAGCGAGCACGCGGCTCCTGGGTGGACTCCACCCGCGGCAGCGGCGAGCGCAACAGCTCCCAAGCCTGATCAAGTGAAGTGACCGCCACGCGCCCCGCAAGAATATCGAGCACGTCGTCAGGATGATGCCACGGGGAGAGGTCATGACCCAGCACGAAGCGCCCCGGGCCTTGATGCAAGATGCCCAGCAAATCCCACAGATCGGCGGGATTGGTCTGAATCGGCGTGGCCGTGCCCATCAGCACGTGATCGGCGCGCGCGGCGATCTCGCGCATGAAGGCCAACAGCTCGTTCGGCGTGCCGGCCTCCTTGCCGAAGCCCTGGCGCGTTCTGGCCTTGTGCGCTTCATCCAGAATGACCACGCCGAAGTGCATACCGAGCAGATGCTGCTTTTCCAGCGAGTCGCGCATCATCAGTCCGGTGGAGACGATGCCGATTCGCAGCGGGCAATGGGCAATCTGATCGCGGCCCGCAGGGGAAATGACTCGCTCTTCTGCGTTCAGCCAGACCTTGCCCACGGTGTCCCAACGCGCGGTGGGGATGCCGAGCTTGTCCAGCATCTCGGTTTGCCATTGCTCGGTCAGCGTGGCCGGGGCGAAGATCACCACCGGACGGCGCGGGCCATTGTCCTTGTCCGACAGCAGGCACAGCGTCAGCGCGGCGGTCGCCAGCGAGAGCGTCTTGCCCAGGCCCACCTCATCGCTCAGCAGCAGGCGCACGACGCCATAGAGCCTATGGTGGCGCAGGCATTCGGTCAGGAAGCCCTACTGCCACGGCTGGAGCTGCTGTCCCTCGCGATACAGCGGGGACTCGATCAGCGCCGCCGGCGCAAGGATCTCATCGTCCTCGATCTCGGCGAACTCGATTTCGCGCCTAAACCCTCGCCGATGCACTTCGCGGATTACGGCTTGGGGTAGCGGCTTGGCAGCGTTCCAGAGAAAGTCGAACTCCGCCTCGATCCACTCAACACCCTCCGGCGACTCGTCCTCCCACAGGATTTCGTAGTGGCGCTGCCAGCCGCTCTTCGTCTCGTTCATCGACCCGATGAAGCCCAGCCTGCGGCCGTCGCGAAGCGTAATCACGCCCGCCTTGCCATGCACGAAGCCGCAGATGTCGTCAGGCGCGACGCGCACCGCTGGCCCGTGCTTGGCGAGAAAGGCATCCAGACGCCGATAGCGTTCCCGGTTCAAGAGCGCCTCGGCCTCCAGGGCGCGCTCGCTCCAGCGGCCCAGCATCTTGCTCTCGCGCAGTTGCGCCACCTTGAGGTCATCCGGATGAATATCGACGTTGCAGACGATCTTGACCTCTGGGATATCTTCCAGCACCTCGCCCGCCACTTCGAACAGCGAGCTCGTGAAGTATCCGGCGATGCGCTTATAGCTTCTTGCGCCCTTCAGATACCGGAGCAGAAAGCTCGCATCCAGCCGATGGGTGCGGGAGGAGAAGCGGCGGAGGGTCATGGAATTGGCGCTTAGTTCAAAGGAAAGAAGACACCGCTGCCCTTCCAGCGCAAGCCGGAGCAGGGCAAGGCAGGCTGGGTATCGGGGTTCGCCGGTGCGACAGGGTATTTGGACGTCATGGAAGGTTTATACAAACCCATCATAGAGATCGCGCCAGGTCGGGTTGAGTTTTTCGATCAGCTCGATCTTCCACCGTCGTTTCCACTCCTTGATCGCCTTTTCGCGCGCGATTGCAGACCGCATGTCTTCGTGAGGTTCATACCAGACCAGGGTATGGACCTGGTAGCGTTTGGTAAAACCTTCCACGAGATCATGTTTGCGTTCCCACACCCGTTTAATGAGATTGGACGTCACGCCGGTATATAACGTGCCATTGCGACGGCTGGCCAGAATATAAACACAAGGACCCTTCATGTAGATTTTCCTGGATATTAGATTTGTCATTGGATTTGTATGCTCGACTTCCCTCGTCACCCCGGCGAAAGCCGGGGTCCAGCATTGTGCCGGCCCAGGCAAAGAACGTCCGGCCCTGGATTCCGGCTTGCGCCGGAATGACGAATGAGGCGCCGGAATGACGGCTTGGGGCTTCGGCTTGCACCGGAATGGCGAAAACCGGCTTACCATCGTAGCGGCCTAGATTAGAGACCAGCACCTCAATGGTCATTCTTCCTGGTCAATGGTCATTCTTCCTGGCTCACCTCACGTGGTTTGAGCTCGATGCCAACGATCTTGGCGAACTCTTTGAGTGCAAAGCCCGTGTCGAACTGTATGCCCTCGGTAATGGCGATGTTGACCAAGGCTTCGGGTTCGTTCAGCACTTCCCGAAGGCTGTTGACGACGCCTTCGATCATAGCGGCCGTCACCTCACGCTCCTGAAAGCGCACGGTGACGGTGTGTTCGCCTTCGCCGATTTCGATGCGCACCCCCTTGAAGCGTGTGCCCGGCTGATCGCGAAAACGGTTGATGACCCCGAACACTCGATCCGTCGTGTCCAGGGACACGCGTCTGCCTTGCAGGTGGGCCGGCTTGACATCGACGATCTGCACCGTCTTGTCGCCACTGGCGGGAATCTGGAAGTCCGCCGTCTTGGTAGCTTCGCCCGCGCGGGCGAACACCAGCAGGCGGCAACTTGCTGAACCGATCTCAAACGGCCCCTCGTAACGGGTGCCATCCTTGGGGTTAGAGCCATCCAGGGTATAGAAGAGATCGGCGCGCGGCGTGACGGCCAGGGTGACACGGCGCTTGTCAGCGGCTGGTTCGACCTGATGACGAATCTTGAGGTCGGCAAGCCAGCGTGTGGCCGCCGCGCTTTCGTGTTGCCCAGTGGTGTCCTTGACCCAGAAATACAGGGTGCCTTCGGTCGTGCTGAAGTTGTCCAGATCCTCGACCTTGTGATCCTTGTCGGACACATCAGGCTTGGTCGACCAATAGACGATTGGACTGTCACCTGCGTGGCGAGGCGTGAGGGCGAGAACCGTCTCACCGGTGTCTGGCTTGACGGTGACGACGGAGACGTTGACGGTGGCCTTATCTTTGGGGAATGGCCCTTTCTCGATGTAGCCGTCCTCGCCCAAGCGCCAGCGGCCTTGCTTCAGGGCTTCGGTCTTGAGGGCATCCAGCCCGCTCGCGCCCGGTATCCACGGCCAGATGGGCGAGCACTTGGCGCGGGTGGCGATGTCCTTCCAAGGCGTGCGGCGGTTGTCTTTGCCGGACGGCCATAGGTATTCCTCGGCCTGCGCGAAGTATTCGTCGAGGTTGTCCTTGGTAAGCTCGGCCACGAGTTTATAGTCGGCGCGCGGGCTGGACAGGACAGGAGCTTTTCGATCTGCACCTCGGCAGACTGGTCGCCCTGGCCGAGTCTTAGCCATTGGTCGATGGTCACCCCAGCCAGCACGTCACGACCGTCCACCGGGTCGTTGGCAGGAAAGTAGAGGCGGTTGTAGGCCGCCGACAGCGCCTTACTGAACCGATCCTCGGCTTCCTCGAGGCGGTCGCGGGCTTCCTCGAACAAGGTGTCGCCGGGCTTGAGACGCTTGTGAATCTGCTCGATGGCGTACAAGCTCGCGCAACCGCTCCTCCACTGCATCGGCCAGCAGGCTGTCTTGGCCCGTCAGCACCAGAAAGTTGTTCTTCTCCTGCTGGTAGTCGAAGAAGTTCTGCAATTCGCTGGGCGGCACCTTGCCATCGGGTTTGATGACGATCAGCGTCCTGGGACCTCCGAGCTTCAGTTCATCGAGCTTGGGCAGGACTTGCACATCCTGGTATGCAATCTTGCGAACCGGATCGAGGATGCCGGTGAGGCGGTTGATCAGCGCTTGATCGATCTTGGGCTGCGGGATCTCCTTGGCTTGCGCTCGATCTGGCGCGACAGGTTCTCGGTTTCCTTGATGAAGAAGCGTTGCTCTTCGCGGTGGAGATACCACACCGATTTACGCAGGCGCTGCAAGGCCTGAAGAAACTCGTCCGGCTTGCGCTGCGGTGCGGCGAGGAACTCGATCAGCTCGCTTTCGGACAGGCCGATGCGCCCGCCGACGGCGCGCGACAGGCTAGAGGCCAGCAACAAGGTCATGACCTGCTGCGCGGCATCGCCAGCCAACTCGACATCGATATGCTCGGCGATGGCGTTGCCTTTGTCGGCGATATCGTGCGTCACCGCTGGCATCAGCTTCGGCGCGATACGCTCGATCTCGTCCTTGACCTGGTCGTCGTTGAGGTTGGGGTGCTGTGCGCCGACCAGAAAGACATCGTCGGCTTCGCGCTCGTCCACGCTCTTGAGCAGGCGGGCGGTGAACTGCATCAGGCCACGGGTCTGGCGGAAACCTTCGTTCTTCTTGAACAGCGCAACGAGGTGCTTGAAGGACGGATGGAAGGGGTAGGTTTCCCTGACCTGCTCGGCGATCTGCTCGATGCTGCTGGCCACGATGTAGCCGCCATCCTCGGCTTTCTTGATCTGCTGCGCATACTCCTCGGCGATATCAGAGATGACCCGCTCATCCGGCAGTTCGTCGATGAGGCGCTTCTTGAGGATTTCGTAGATTTCGTTGCCTGCCAGCTGGACCGGTGTGATGGTCATTGCCTGACGGCGGGTTTCCGGCTGCAGGTTGGAAATGGCATCGGCGAGCGCCTTGGTCTGGGCCTTTAGCTGCCCGAGAGGTTGGCGATCACGATGGCGCAGTTGGGCAGTTCCAGCGCAGCACTCATCAAACTAGAGAGGCTGTAGACCACCATGTTGGCCAGCGTGCCTTCCCCGTATCGCAGGGTGCTGGCGTTGTCGAGATAGGGCGGCAGCTCGTCCAACAGAATCAACGTTGGCTTGTTGCCAATGATTTCCTTCCAAACGCGCAGATTGACTGCCCTCGGCCCGTTGGTCCAGTACGGCTTGATGGCATCCTCGGCGCCGAGCTGGCTTGCAATCTCGCCCCAGGGCACCTCGAAAAACCTCCACCAGAGCCTTGCTGGGTTAAACATGCTGTCATCTGATTTTGAGCCGACCTGACCGCCATGAAGAAGTGCCGCGCCATCAAGACGGACCTGTTTGCAGACTGCCAACAGCGGGAGAAGATCGACAAGTTGGGCGATCCATTGGTTGAGATAGAAGGCGCCATCGACTTGGAAGCCTTGGCGTTGGAAGTTGACCGCATGGCCCCGCGCTCGGTGAGTCTGCAAGGTGGCCGGCCACCGTTCCCCGCTGAAACCATGGTGCGCATTCTGGTCTTGAAACGCCTGTACAACCTGTCTGACGAGCAGATGGAGTATCAATTGCTGGACCGCATGAGCTACAAGCGCTTCTGTGGTCTGGCCCAAGCCGCCAACATTCCTGACCGGACGACTGTGTGGGTGTTTGAGAACCGGATCGGCGAAGCCGGCGCCAAAGCCATCTTCGATGGCCTCAGCGCGCAACTGCTCAAGAAGGGTTTGATCGCCCGGGGTGGGCAGATCATCGACGCCACGCGGGTAGCGCGCCCCGGCAGCACTTCACCAAGGACGCCAAGGAACCGCTGAACGAAGACGCCATGCCCGCGGATTGGAAGCCGGTCAAGCGGCGCCAGAAGCATGGCAAGAGCCACTATGGCTACAAGCTCACGGTGAACGTCGACAAGAGGTACAAATTCATCCGCAAGATCGTCACCGACACCACCAGCTTGTGCTTCACCATCCCACCCTACGGCCAGCAGCGCGACTACACCCAGGGCATCGCCGACTGGGATGCGCTGATGCGTGGCGTCTTTGCCAACCTGCCCATGGCCATGGATGGCCAGGTGCTGGTGAACCTCGGCCTGATTCACCGCGACAACGAAGTGATGCCGTACTGGGACGGCTGGCTCGACTGGATGCGGGCCAATGGTTGGCGGCGCTTCGGCTGGTACGTCTGGGACCAGGGGTCGGGGATGCCCGGTGACTGGGCCGGACGCCTGGCCTCCAGCTTCGAGTTCGTCTTCCACTTCAACCGCCAGAGCAGGAAGCCCGACAAGATCGTGCCGTGCAAGTACGCCGGCCAGGAATCGCACTTGCGCGCCGACGGATCATCGACGGCGATGCGCGGCAAGGATGGCGAGGTCGGGGCTGGAGCCATGCCGGGCAGCCCACGCAGGACTTCCGCATCCCGGACAGCGTGATCCGGGTGATGCGTCACAAGGGCAAGATCGGCCGGGACATCGACCATCCGGCGGTGTTTCCGGTGGCGCCGCCTGAGCACATCTTGCTGGCGTACTCGGACCCGGGCGATGTTGTCTTCGAGCCGTTCGGGGGCTCCGGCACCACGATCCTGGCCGCGCAGAAGACGGGACGACAGGTCCGCGCCATTGAGCTTGTCCCCTCCTACATCGACGTGGCGGTCAAGCGCTTCCAACAGAACCACCCGGACATCCCGGTGACCTTGCTGGCCACCGGGCAGACCTTTGCCGAGGTCGCAGCAGAACGATTGGAGATGGCAGATGCAACTGAGTGACCTCAAACTCGAACACTGGCCGACCAGCCGGCTAATTCCATGCGCCAGAAACCCCAGGAAGAACGACCACGCCGTCGAGCAGATGGCCGGGGCGATTCGGGAGTTTGGCTTTCGCTTGCCCATCGTCGCCAAGAGCACCGGCGAGATTTGTGATGGTCATCTTCGTTATAAAGCTGCGCTGCGCCTGGGACTTGAACAGGTGCCGGTGATTCTCGCCGACGACCTGACCGAGACGCAGCTCAAGGCCTTCCGTATCTTGGTCAACCGCTCGGCCACTTGGGCGGACTGGGATGAGGATCTGCTGCGCCTCGAACTCGAAGAACTCAAGCTCGATGACTTCGATCTCGCGCTCACTGGTTTCGATGCCGATGAGTTGCTGGAGATCATGGCCGGCGAGGAGACCACGACCGAAGGCCATACCGACGAGGATGCCGCCCCCGAGGTGCCGGTCACGCCGGTGTCCAAGCCGGGCGATGTCTGGATCATGGGTCCGCACCGGCTGCTCTGTGGCGACTCAACCGATGCCGCCAACTACACCCTGCTGATGGCCGGCGAGAAAGCCCACATGGTCGTGACCGATCCACCCTATGGCGTGAATTACGCCAACAGCGCCAAGGACAAGCTGCGCGGCACCAACCGACCGATCCTGAACGACAACCTTGGGGACGGATTCCAGGATTTCCTGCTGGCAGCGTTCAAGCCGGCGCTGGCCCGATGCAATGGCGCAGTCTACGTGGCGATGTCCTCCAGCGAGCTGGATGTGCTGCAGGCCGCGTTCCGCGCTGCGGGCGGCCACTGGTCGACCTTCATCATCTGGGCCAAGAACACCTTTACGCTCGGGCGCTCGGACTACCAGCGCCAGTACGAACCGATCCTCTACGGCTGGCCCGAGGGTGCCACGCGCCACTGGTGTGGTGACCGCGACCAGGGGGACGTGTGGCACTTCAACAAGCCGCGCGTCAATGATCTGCACCCGACGATGAAGCCGGTGGAGCTGGTCGAGCGGGCGATTCGCAACTCCAGCCGACCGGGTGATGTGGTGCTCGACCCCTTTGGCGGCTCCGGCACGACGCTGATTGCCGCCGAGAAATCGGGCCGTGTGGCGCGGCTGATCGAGCTTGATCCGAAGTATGTGGACGTGATCGTGCGCCGCTGGCAGGACTTTACCGGCCAGGGGGCTCTTCGTGAGGCGGACGGGGCGAGGTTTGACGATCTGGCGGCTTAGCGCTCGGCGCGTTTGAGATCGCGGTAAAAGTTCTCGTGCGGGCCAACCATCAGTAGCTTGAGCGTGTTCTCGTCGAGGACGCGGTAGGCCAGCAGGCAGAGCAGACTGCCCATGCGGAACTTGTAAACCTGCACACCAGCCAGGTCGCCAACTTTGGTTTCACCCGCCTCTGGCTGATTGGCAATGGTGCGTACCGCTTCGTCGAGCGCAGCCTTTTGCTGCTTGTGCAGTTTCTTGACGGTGCGCTCGAAGGTCGGGGTGACAAGGATGCGCATCAGCCAAACCGATACTCACCCACGGGCTCTTCCTGATCGGCGATGAGGATGTCGCGGATGACACTAAAGGGCAGGTCGGGGTTTTCAGCGGCGATCTTGCCGATCCGAGACCAGTACTCGATCTGCTTGGGCACCGAGCGGTGCTCGATGGCACCGTAGCGCTTGGCCGCCTCGACCAAGGGTTCAGGGAGTTTGACATTGATGGCCATAGGAACCTCCGTTGCACCGGCCTATAATAGCCCATAAGGGGCCAAAGAGGAACCTATCCTATCCGCCAGCCGCGACTTGCTGGTTTTTTCCGTGGGTTGATCGTTGCGACACCCGTAGATTCGCGCTGTCCTTGATGGAAGCCAAGCGCCGGTTCGATCTTTTTTGCGCTTGGCTCGGGGTTCCTTATTCCATCGTGTCGGCGCGCACCAGTTCCGCCTGGGCGCTGGCGATCAGGTCCAGGCGCAGGTTCGGGGTGATGTTGCAGGCGAGTTCGTTCAAGGTCCAGTTCATCATCAGCGTGGCTTGCGGCTCGGCGAGGATCGCGATCTCGGTCGGGCTGCCTTGCGGGTTAGGTCGGATTTCAAATCCGACTTTGCCAAATTCCTCAAGATCCGCCTGATAGCGACGGACCAGCTTGATGACGCTGGCGTGATCGGCTTTTGTTCCTTCGGCGATGCGCTCGCTCGTCGTGAACAGCTCGCCATCCGTGCCACGAAACACCAGTTCAGATACACTTTGATCAGCCATGACAGCACCTCGGATGCTCGATTGGTCAGGGGCGCCGGGTTGCATCCCCGGCGTTCCCGCCCATTCTGCTGTCACGACATTGGCCTCAACCGACGCCCGGAATCTTCCCCCGCGCCAGCGCTTTCAGTTGCTCGTCTGAGAGCTTGGTGACCTCAGGCAACGGCGGCGGCTCATCTAGGCCCCAGGCTTTGCGCTCACCTTCCTGCTTGGCCATCAGCGCCCGCAGATTGGCGGCGGCGGTGTCGGCGGCAGTCTTAGCCATATCCCACAGGGCTTTGCGTTCGCGGGTCCATTCGGGATCCGGCGATTCATTGCTTTCGTTGCGCTCGTCATCCTTCGGCATGGTTTCAGCAGCGATCTGCATCACCGCGAGCGCCTGACGGCGATAGATCTCGATTTCGATCCATTCATCACGATGCCGCGCCAGCACCTCAGCGCGCACGTTCTCGGCGGCAATCCGCTCCTGCTGCACGCGTTCGGCGTCATTGCGATAAACAACCGGCTCCTCGCGCTTGGCCTCAGCGGCAAGCCGGTCAGCTTTGCGCTGGGCAGCAGCGACAATACCTTGCATGGAGCCGCGTCGTTGCCAACCTTCGCGCTTGGCGCGCTGCTGCACAGCCTGCTTGGTTGGCGGAACAAATTCAAACTCACTAGCCGCACGCTCGGCTGCGGCCTGATAGCTTGGCTCGTCGCCGTCATATTCCCAATGACGGCGTATGGCTGCCCATTGGGCTTCTGTCAGCGGACTGGCCCTCTATGGCGTCTTCTTGGCGTCCTGGGCGCGCGCCTTCCATTGATCGATGGCGGCGAGCAGGGCGGCTTTAACAACTGGGTCGCGCTCGACTTTTTTGAGCAGATCTGCGATCAGATTCGGCGCGAGGGGTTTCGATGCGATTGGTTTAGGCGTTGACATGGCTGTTTTTTTTACTCCTGGTTGGACGAACGAAAAACAGCGGGATGGATTTATTGAGCGGCTTACCTTTGGGTGTACCCGATACCAAGATTTGATTTCCATCTGAAAACTGCGCGCCGAACGTTTCAGACGTTTGCGCAATACTTTTCGCAGGATCAGCCGCCTTCACGAACTGACCCGCTTCGTCCGCCTGACCACGCTCTTTGACGCCATGCAACACGGCGGTCTTGGTCGGGGCCGGTTCATCGCCAAACAGCGATTCTTGGTTCGGATCGCCGAACGCGCGCACCGCGTCATAGTAATCGCGCAAGAACTCGCCTATCGCCTTGGCGCTGCGCAAATTAGCATCGAAATGGCGCAAGATGATCTTGGCCTCGTTCGACAGTGAATCGCCGAACATTGGCCTTGTCGTGCAGCGACTCGGCCTCCTCGAAGCGGCAGGTGTAGCGATCCAGTTCGCGCAAGGCCCGCTCCAGAGTGGACCGGGCTTGAGCCAGGGCTTCGCGGGCATTTTGTTCTGCGCGCTGAGCTTGAAATTCGCGGGCGGTGTTCATGGTGTGCTCTCCTTCTCAGTTGATCGTTGCGACACCTGTATGAACGGGCTGGTCGCCACAGAAGTCAAGCTCAATTGGCATCTCCCGGCAGGCCACCTGCAAGGCTGGCAACAGGTCTGCCGGGATCGGCTCGTCGGGCTGCGCAATCACGCGGTGACTTCCTCGGCGATGCGGTAGAGGCGCTGTCCTGCACCCGGCGTGCCGGCAGGTCCTTCGATCTTCTCGGAGACGATGTTCAACCCCAGCCTCTTCTTGAGCGCCCCGGCCAGGGTGCCGCGCACCGTGTGCGCCTGCCAGCCGGTGGCCGCACAGATCTGGTGGATGGTCGCCCCATCCCGGCGCTGCAACATCTCGATCACCAGCGCAAGCTTGCTGTTGCGGGCCAGCGCCTTATCGACTGCGTTGCCGTGGTTCTTTCGGATGGTTGCGCCCTCCTTGGCGCATTGCACGGCTCGGTCGTAGGCATCGTCGGCATCCTGGGTGTCGGTCAAGGCGGGTGTGGCGCTTTGCGGTGCGTCTGTGGGTGGCGGCACGACATCTTCGGGCTTGACCTCGCCCTTGATGATGGCGATGGCGGCCTTGGTCAGGCGCCACTGGCCGCCTTGCTGCTCGATCAACCCCCGCTGCGCGAGGCTGGCGATCATCTTGAGTTTGGCCCCGCCATTGAGGTCGAGCAGCGGCTCGATCAAGCCACCGGCGTCGCAATGCGCGCGGGTGATGAGGTCCAGTTGGCGTTCGGTGATCGGGGTGGTTTTGTGCGGACATGGTCGTGCTCCTTGTGGGCGATGTGAGGCTCAGGCGGCTTGCTGGCTGGTCGGTTGATCAGCGGCTTTGGCGGTGGCGTTTTGTCCTGCGGCCAGACCGGCCTGGTAGGCGGCCATCAGCGCACTCTTGACGCACCAGACGCTGGTGTCGTGGAAGTCCAGGCGGTCGCTGTTGCGGGTCTCCAGGGTCTCGATGAAGAGATGCTCCTGGGCGATCCGGGCGAGCAGCTGGTCGAGTTGCTGCGCGGTTTTGGTGGCGGCGTTGTGGGCGGTTTTGCGCATCGTGGTTCTCCTTCGTGGGTGCGTTGCAGTGCTTGTAGTAACGCGCTGTTCAAGCGGTAAGCCAAGCGTTCGGTCTATCTATTTCGCATCGGAGTGGCTTGTGTTCGACACTGCTGAATCGACGGCGGCATTGGTCGTGCAGTCCGCCTGGAAACGAGGGCTCGCGCCCGATCCCATCCTCACCGTCGATGACTGGGCCAACCGCCACCGGATGCTCTCGTCGGTGGCCTCCGCTGAGCCGGGGCGCTGGTCGACCAGCCGCACGCCGTACCTGGCCGAGGTCATGGCGAGCTTGTCTGCCACCTCAGGATTCGAACTGGTCGTATTCATGGCCGGTGGTCAGGTGGGCAAGACCGAGTGCGGCCTCAACTGGGTCGGCTACGTCATCCACCATGCCCCCGGCCCGATGCTGCTGGTGCAGCCCACGGTAGAAGGCGCCAAGCGCGTCTCCAAGCAGCGCGTCGATGCCCTGATTGAATCCAGCCCGGAATTGGCAAGTCGCGTCAAAGACCCAAGAAGCCGCGATTCTGGCAACACCCAGCTGATGAAGGAATTTCCCGGTGGCGTGCTGATTATGACCGGCGCCAACAGTGCCGTCGGCCTGCGCTCCATGCCGGTGCGCTACCTGTTTCTCGATGAGGTCGACGGCTATCCGGGCGATGCCGATGGCGAGGGCGATCCGGTGGCACTTGCTGTCCAGCGTGCCGCCACCTTCGTCAATCGCAAGGTGTATCTGTGCTCAACCCCGACGCTCAAAGGCTTCTCGCGCATCGAGGCGGCCTACCTAGAGTCAGATCAGCGGGTCTTCGAGGTGCCCTGCGATCACTGCGGACAGTTCAGTCAGATCCTCTGGCGCGACATCCGCTGGCCAAAGGGCAAAATATCGGACGCCGCCTGGCATTGCCCAGCTTGCGATGGCATCCATCCTGAGTACTGCAAACCAGCACTGCTCGCCAATAGTCGCTGGACAGCCAAAGCCGAAGTGATGGCAAGACGGTGGGTTTTCACCTGTCCAGCCTATACAGCCCGTGGCTGACCTGGGGCGAGATCGCCCAGGAACACCACGCTGCCAAGGACGATCCGGTGCGCCTCAAGGTCTGGGTGAACACCAAGCTGGCCGAGACCTGGGAAGACCGCGAGGGCGAGACACTGGATGCTGAAGGTCTGATGGAACGGCGGGAAGCCTATGGGCCTGCGATTCCTGCCGAGGTGGCATTGCTCACCTGCGGCATCGACGTGCAGGACAACCGACTGGAACTGGAAGTGGTCGGCTGGGGTAGGGATGAAGAGTCCTGGTCCATCGACTACAAGGTCCTGTGGGGCGACCCGTCCGCGCCGGACACCTGGTCGCAGCTCGATGCCTATTTGTCCAACCGCTTCGAGCACGAAACGCTGGCCAACGGCCTGACGATTGAAGCTGCCTGTCTCGACACCGGCGGTCACCACACCTTGGCGGCCTACGCCTTCTGTAAGGGCCGGGAGCGCAAACGCATCTGGGCGATCAAGGGTGGCGCTGGCAAACGCCCGATCTGGCCCAAACGTCCGAGCAAGGCCAACAAGGGCAAGGTCAATCTGTTCACGGTCGGTGTTGACGCCGCCAAGGAAGCCATCTACGCCCGCTTGAAGAAGGCGTCTGGGGCGGGTGCGATGCACTTTCCGCTGGATAGGGATGCGCAGTATTTCGAGCAGCTCACTGCCGAGCGCATTCGCACGCGGTATGTGAAGGGCTTTGCGCAGCGCTTTTGGTGGAAACCCGATGGCCGCAGGAACGAAGCGCTGGACTGCCGGGTGTACGCCTACGCGGCATTGCACGGCCTGCTGTCGATGGGGCTGAACCTGAACAAGCGGGTCGAGGCGCTGCCGCCGATTCCAGCCAATCGGCAGCGAACGGCCAACCCGTCCATCAAAGTAGCGCTGACGCCAAGCCCAAGGCGGCGGCGCATGGCGATTCCGTCGAACTATGTGTGAGGGTGCCGGTTACTGGTAGTGGTAACGACAGGCGATCACCACCAAAGCCTGCTCATCCACGCAGTAGACCAGCCGGTGGGTGTCGTCAATGCGGCGCGACCAGAAGCCCGAGAGATTTTCCTTGAGGGGCTCGGGTTTGCCAACGCCCTCGAATGGGTGGCGCAGGCAGTCTTTGATCAAGGCATTGATGCGCTTGAGCGTTTTGCGGTCTTGGCCTTGCCAGTATTCGTAATCGTCCCAGGCAGCTAGGGTCCAGGTCAGTTTCAGCAGCTTGTCTTCAATCGGCATCGACCAGATCCTGCTGCTTCACCTTCCCCTGGCGGTACTGATCGATGGAGCGCGCCAAGTGCGCCGCATTCGCGGGCGACTTCAGCAGATGAACGGTCTCCATCAGGCCGTTGAAAGTGTCCAGCGACATCACCACCGCATCGGGGGCATCTCGGCGTGCAATGACCGTGTAGTCGGCATCGTCGATGACCTGATCGATCACTTTTTTGAGGTTGTTTCGTGCCTCAGAGAAATTCACCACGCGCATGACGATGGCTCCTTTTGAGTTGTGCTATTTATTGCACAAGTCTAAGCCGTTGCGTGCAGGCTTGCAAGGCAGGTGCCCATGACCCTCGAACAACTCAAGATCCAGCGCGAGGCGCTGCAGGCCGCCCGCTTCAACGGTGTGCTTACTGTGAAGGCTGGCGACAAGTGGGTGACCTACAAGTCAGACGCCGAACTGCAGTCGGCACTTGGCGATCTGGATCGTGAGATTGCCAAGGCAGAAGGTCGCCTGCGTGCGCGGCGCATCCGCACCTACGCCGGGAAGGGATTGTGATGAAGGCATTCCAGAACCTACGCCGTAAGGTGGGAGCGATGATTGGCGGCTTCGAGGGCGGTCTGTCCGCCCGTCGCCTCAAGGCGTTTCAACCCAGCCGCGCCCATGTCAACACGCTGATCCAAGCGGCCGGTGCCGACATGACCGCACGTGCCCGGTATCTCATCCGCAACAACGGCTACGCTGCCAACGCGGTCGAGTCCTGGGTGGGCAATGCTGTGGGCACAGGCATCAAGCCCTCATCACAGTAGCGCTGACGCCAAGCCCAAGGCGGCGGATGGCCATCTCGTCGAACTACGTGTGATCACTCTCCTGCATCCAGCGGGGAATGTCCCGACTGCTGTGCAGGATGCGCCAAACGTCGATGTGCTCAGAGCTTGTGAATCTTTCGCCCCCGCACTGCGATGGCGAGGCGGAGGCAGGAAGTCCCGTCATGCGGGGCGGTGTATGTTGATCGCATCGTTTTTCGTCTTTCAGTCGCGCATCTGGCCTGTTTTCCCCTGATTTTTCGCCCTCATGTTGCCATTGCCGCTGCTGCGGACGTACCTGTGCCTATGCCGAGCAATTCCGGTGCGAGCACCGCCATGCGCATCAGGTTGTGCGCCAGCGCAAACAACAGCATCACGCACTTGACCTTCGCCACCCCGCGCACCCGGAATTGCTGCAAGCCCCGATTGCGGCTCTGGGCATTGACGCATTCCGCCGTGGCCGCCCGCTTCTTGTAGATTGCCTTCGCTTCCTCGGTGCCCATCCGTTCCCGCCAGGCCGCAACGGCCGCGCTGTCCTTCGGCTGCGGTACCGGTCCATACACCTCGGTCATCGCACTGGCTTCCTCGACCTGGGCGTGTCCGACATAGCCCCCATCGACCAGCTAGGCTTCCGGCGCCCGACCACAGCGCTCGCTCACCTGCCCAATCATCGGCACCATCTGCCCCTGATCACTGCCCACGGTGGCTACATCGACGCCCACGATCACCAGCGAGTCGGTGTCGGTGGCCAGTTGCGGGTTGTAGGCCGGCCGAAACCACCATCGCCCATCTTCATGACCGTGGCCTCGGCATCGGTCATCGAGAACCGCGCTTCTTCGACTTTCTTGCCTTGCCGCTGTTTGATCGCTGCGATCTCCGGCAGCCGTGCCAAGGCCTTTCCCAGCCGCGCTTGCCGCTCGCCGCGCGCGCTCGGCGGCCGCAGGATCAGCATCCACTTCGACCTTGAGCCGCTTGACCTCGGCCCGCGCCGCTTTCAGATAGCCCTCCAGTTTCTCCTTGCGCCGGAACGACCCCGCCCCAGCACTGGCCCTCTCCCGCATGCCGTCTTGCGCTACCTGCTTGAGCTTCACCACCCCAGCCGCCATCAGACTAGCAATGCTCACCGAGAGCAGCTCGTCCAGCTCTGCACCGTGATCCTTGCGAAAGTCGGACAGGGTGTGGTAATTGACTTGCACGCCACCACAGAGCCAACGGTAGGCGTCGTGCGCTTCGGTCAGCCGGGCAATCTCCCGCGCACTGCCCACGCCGTCCAGCGTGGCATACAGCCACAGCGCCAGCAGGATCTCCGGGGCAATCGCCGCCCGGCCAACACCACCTTCCACCGCCCGGATGCCCGCGTAAAAGCTCCCCATGTCCTGCCGCTCGACATAGGCCCACACCAGTCGTGCCCGGTGTCCTTCCGGCAGCAGCGATTCCAGATCGCTGGCCCGAAATTCCAGCTGCCTGCGGTTCGGCATCAGCACCCGCGCACGGCTTCGATCCATCTCGTCCTCATCCAATCGGCGTCGATGACGCCTTATACCAAAGGCATATGTCGGTTCGTGCCGGATTGGGGGAAATTTTCACAGGCTCTCAGTCTGCTCGAGATAAAAAATCAGATAGGGGTGGCGCTTGGTGGCAATGCACACATGGGCGGCGGTCATTGTTAAGCCTTTTAATATACAGCGTATACATCAATACGATGTGAGCCTGACTGTCACTTATCTCCTTCATGGCTGACATGAAACGTCTTTCCGGCAAGATTGCTTTGGTCACCGGTGCGGCACGCGGCATTGGGGCTGCGATTGCCACCGCCTTTGTTGAACAGGGGGCCACGGTCTACCTGACTGACATCAACGACTCCGCCGGGCAGTCCCTGGCCGCGCGATTGGGCGAGCACGCACGGTTCGAGCACTTAGACGTGCGCCACGAGACCGACTGGCAAGCGGTGATGTCCCGCGTCGAGGCCCTGCATGGCGGGCTGCACGTCGTGGTCAATAACGCCGGCATCACGGGCTTTGAGGACGGCTTCGTGGCGCATGACCCCGAACATGCTTCCCTATCCGACTGGCATGCGGTGCACCGTACGAATCTCGACGGTGTGTTTCTGGGTTGCAAGCATGCGATTCAGGTCATGCGGCGAACCCAGAGCGCCGGATCAATCATCAACATCTCGTCGCGATCCGGCCTGGTGGGTATCCCGGGGGCAGCGGCCTATGCCTCGTCCAAGGCGGCCGTGCGCAATCACACCAAGACAGTGGCCCTGTATTGCGCCGAGCAGGGTCTGCCCATTCGCTGCAACTCCATCCATCCGGCGGCCATCCTCACCCCCATGTGGGAGCCCATGTTGGGTGACGGTCCGGACCGCGAGGCTCGCATGCGCGAGTTCGTGCAGGACTGCCCCATGCGCCGATTCGGTCGCCCCGACGAAGTGGCAGCGGTGGCCGTGATGCTGGCCTCGGATGAAGCCATCTACATGACCGGTGCCGAACTCAATCTGGATGGGGGCATTCTGGCGGGAGCCGTGGCGGCACCATCGGCATCCAGCGAGTAGGTCGGCCACAAAAGCTGCATAAGTTCAGAAACCTTTGGCACTCCTTTGTCGAGGAAGGAGCGCCATGCAAGTTCAGCGCATCGGATACAAGATCCGGGGGTTTTATCGGATAGCCCACTTGTGCCATCTTTGGGAGATGACACCCAAAGACGCCCAAGAACGACTCAGGATTGTTCAGTTCTTTGTGAAGCCTCCTCGAAATCCTGCACCAGCCGGAAGTAGAGAATCCTCCCAGACGGAGTCTCTACATGAAGAAGTCCAGATTCAGTGACAGCCAAGGCGTCGGCATCCTCAAGGAGGTCGAGCTCGGCGCCAAGGTCGGCGAGACATGCAGGAAGCACGGCATCAGCGAGCCGACGTACTACAAGTGCAAGAGCCTGTTCTGCGGCATGACGGTGTCGCACCTGGTGCAACTGCGCGAGCTGCAGGAGGAAAACGCCAAGCTCAAGCGCATGTACGCGGAGCTCGCGCTCATGCACCATGCACTCAAGGATGTCGTGGACCGAAAGCTCTGACCCCGGAGCGTCGCGAGGCGGTCGTGCAAGCCCTGATGGACGAGCACGGCCTGAGCCAGCGGCGGGCCTGCCTGGCCAGCGGGATTGCCCGCTCCACGCTGCGCTACCGGCCGGTGGCACGCGACGACTCTGGGGCAATTCACTTTGTGCAGACCTACATCGCGCTCAACCCACGCCACGGCTTCAGGCTTGTCGTGGACAGTGCCCGCCACCAGGGGCAGCCCTGGGGCAAAACCGTGCTCTGGCGGGTGTACTGCGAGTTGCGGCTCAGCCAGTCCCGGCGCGGCAAGCGGCGGCTGCCGGCGCGCATCAAGGCGCCGCTGCAGCCGGCGGCCATGCCCCATCAGCACTGGAGCTGCGACTTCATGGCCGACGCCCTGTGGTCAGGGCGGCGCTTTCGCACTTCAACGTCATCGACGACTTCAACCGCGAGGCGCTGCGCATTGAAATTGACACCAGCCTGCCGGTTGCGCGCGTCATCCGCGCGCTCAGCGAACTGGTACAGGTGCGCGGTGCGCCGTTGTCGATTCGCCTGGACAACGGCCCCGAGTTCATCGCCCACGCGCTGGCCCAATGGGCGCAATCTCAGGGCATTGCCCTGCGGCACATCCAGCCAGGCAAGCCCACCCAGAATGCCTACATCGAACGCTGCAACCGGGGAACTACCGCACCGAGGTGCTGGACTGCTACGTGTTCGATTCGCTGCAGGAAGTGCGCGACATGACCGCCGACTGGCTGCACCGTTACAACCACCAACGACCCCACGAATCCCTCGGCCGCATCCCGCCGGTCGAGTACCGTATGAAACAATTCCCCAACCTCTACTTCTGACTGGCTCAGGAAAACGAGGAGGCTTCACAGCATCCACGCCCTGGTCAGTCCCGAGTTCTTCGACAAGCTCGTCACCCATGCCTCGGCGGAGAAGGCCTACACCTTCGCCCAGGGCACGGCGGGCACGAATCCCTTGAAGGACGATGTGCGCCGGGGCTTTCGCTTTGGCTCCATCTTGTTCGAGGAGTATTTCGGCACGGTCACGCTCTCGACAGGTGACACCGTGCGGCTCATCCCGGAGAAAGAGGGCATCGCGTTTCCGCTGGGCACCTTCGATGCCTTCCGCACGGGCACCTCGAAAAACCTTGATCAGCCCTTTGCCGGAATAAACTTGCCGTCACCTGAATTCCAGCCGACCTGACCGTCATGAAGAAGTGCCCCGCCATCAAGACGGACCTGTTTGCAGACTGCCAACAGCGGGAGAAGATCGACAAGTTGGGCGATCCATTGGTTGAGATAGAAGGCGCCATCGACTTGGAAGCCTTGGCGTTGGAAGTTGACCGCATGGCCCCGCGCTCGGTGAGTCTGCAAGGTGGCCGGCCACCGTTCCCCGCTGAAACCATGGTGCGCATTCTGGTCTTGAAGCGGCTGTACAACCTGTCTGACGAGCAGATGGAGTATCAATTGCTGGACCGCATGAGCTACAAGCGCTTCTGTGGTCTGGCCCAAGCCGCCAACATTCCTGACCGGACGACTGTGTGGGTGTTTGAGAACCGGATCGGCGAAGCCGGCGCCAAAGCCATCTTCGATGGCCTCAGCGCGCAACTGCTCAAGAAGGGTTTCATCGCCCGGGGTGGGCAGATCATCGACGCCACGCGGGTCCCCGCGCCCCGGCAGCACTTCACCAAGGACGCCAAGGAACCGCTGAACGAAGACGCCATGCCCGCGGATTGGAAGCCGGTCAAGCGGCGCCAGAAGCATGGCAAGAGCCACTATGGCTACAAGCTCACGGTCAACGTCGACAAGAGGTACAAATTCATCCGCAAGATCGTCACCGACACCACCAGCACCCACGACAGCCAGCACTTTGAGGCGGTCATGGACCCGGCCAACACCAGCCGGGAGGTCTTTGCCGACCGAGGCTATCCGTGCGAGGAACGAGAAGCCTGGCTGAAAGCGAACGGCTATCGGAACAAGCCGCTGTCTGAAGCGCAGCAGCGGCGCAACCATGGCATTGCGAAGACACGAGCCTGTGTTGAACATGTGTTTGCGGCCATTGCGCAGATGGGCGGCAAATTGATCCGCACCATTGGTCAAGCGCGTGCCAACTTTGCGATGACGATGATGGCGGCCTGCTACAACCTGAAGCGACTGGCGTTCTTCCAGCGAGTGGGCATCGTGCCCGCATAACGCCCAACATGGGCCGAATGGCCACCGCCCACTTCGGGGTAAAAACCGGGCAACGTTGCTTGAAAAAGCAGCGATTTGTTGAGGAAGTTGAGCCGGATTCAGTCAGTGGCATCGCGCTTTGACCGGGTCCCATCAAAATAGTGGGTTATTCGAGGTGCCAGGGAGTCGAAATGACACTGACGGAGGCGTTTTCTGAGCTAGAAGATCCGCACTGCGGGCCGGCGAAGC
Source organism: Caldichromatium japonicum (assembly GCF_011290485.1). Classification (GTDB taxonomy): domain Bacteria; phylum Pseudomonadota; class Gammaproteobacteria; order Chromatiales; family Chromatiaceae; genus Thermochromatium; species Thermochromatium japonicum. Next base: position 166,527 of record NZ_CP048029.1, read on the forward strand.
GGCATGATCTGACGGAGATGGCCCTGATGGCGCTGTGTGCGGTCTTGTGCGGGGCGGATTGAATCTCGGCAGATTCTATTCTGGATTCCGGCCTGCGCCATCATGACGGATGAGGCACCGGAATGACGGCCTGGGGTTTCGGCCTACGCCAGCATGACGGGGCTGATCCTGTGCTGGAATGACGGGTGAGTCTGCAATGAGAGCCTGGCCTCGGCTAGTGTGGCGGGGTTGGGGCAGGATGGACGAACGCTGAGGCCCTTTGCCATTGAGCCCTCATTCGGCATACTTGCCGCCCTTTGCGAGGGAAAGAGCGATGTTGCGCAATGCCCGATTGTTTTGGCTCGAACCGGAGGATGCACCCAGCGCCGATGAGTTGGCAGAGGTCCTTGCCGCGCGGCCCTTTCGTCCCTGCGGTCCGCTCGAACTCGCCAGTCAGGGCTGGATACCGCCCCTGGGCGAGGAGACGGCTGCCTTGGTGCATACGGTCAGCCAGTGTCATCTCATCTGTGCCCGCCGTCAGGAGCGCCTGTTGCCGGCGGCGGCGGTCAATGAGGCGCTCGCCGAGCGTATCAGTGCGATCGAAGCCGAGGAGCTGCGCCCGGTTGGGCGCGCCGAGCGGCGCCGGCTGCGCGAGCAGCTCATCGATACGATGCTCCCGCATGCCTTTACCCGCTCGCGTCTTGCGCGCCTTTATCTCGATGCCGAAGGCGGCTGGCTGGTGGTGGATGCGGCAAGCAATAAGCAGGCAGAGGAGCTGGTATCCCTGCTGCGCGAGACCCTGGGTTCGCTTCCGATCAGGCGTCCTATGCCCCAGCGCCCCGTCGTCCAGACCCTGACGACCTGGTTATTGGATGGGGAGGTTCCAGAGGGCTTTGCCCTGGGCGATGCCTGCGAGCTGCGCGAAGGCGGCGAGCAAGGCGGGGTGGTGCGTTGTAGCCGACAGGATCTACTGACCGAGGAGGTGCGCCATCATCTGCGTGCGGGCAAGCAGGTCACGCGCTTGGCGCTGGTGTGGGACGAAGGGTTGAGTTTTGTGCTCTCCGAGGACCTTGCCCTCAGACGCCTGCGTCTGGCCGATGCCCTGCTTGAGGGGCTCGATGATGATGAAATGACACCAGCCCAGCGTCTGGATGCCGAGTTTGCCCTATTGTCCTTGCAACTGCGCGCGCTCTTGGGGCGATTCGCGGCGATCTTCGGCCTTGAGCGCGCCTGATCCAGACCCGGATCCGGCGGTGTTTGCGCTTTCTATCCGAGCCCTTGTTGGCCCGCCGATGCCGCCTCGATACAAAAGCGCCGGATCAAGGCGCGCAACAGCGCAATGGTCGGGCCGATGCGCTCGATCGGCAGAGACTCATCGGGTTGGTGCGCCTGGGCGATGTCGCCGGGTCCAAGGATCACAGTCTCCATCCCCAGCTGGTTAAAAAAGGGCAGCTCGGTGCCGAAGTTGACCGCCTCCGCTGGCTGGCCGGTCAATGACTCACAGGCGCGCACAATGGCGGCCTCTTGCGGGGTCTCGCCCGGGGGGATCGGGGGGAACAGGGGTTCAATCGACCAGCTGAGACCTAGGGGTTCGGCAGCCTGTGACACCAATCCGGTCAACTCGGCATACAGGGTTTCGGGTGCGAGCCCAGGCAGGAGGCGCAGATCCAGTTGTAGCTCGCATTGACCGCAGATACGGTTGGGGTTATCGCCGCCGTGGATCGAGCCTAGATTGAGGGTGGGGTAGGGGATGGTGAAAGCGGGGTAATGGAAGCGGGCCTTGAGTTCGGCACGCCAATCGAGCAGGGCAGAGATCACCGCATGCATGCCCTCGATGGCATTGTGTCCGAGCGCCGGGTTGCTGGCATGACCGCTCTGTCCGAGCAGCCGGATCGCCGTTTCCATGACCCCCTTGTGCAGGCGCACGGGGCGCAGGCCCGTAGGTTCGCCGATCAGGGCATGCCGTCCGAGTGGACGCCCGGCATCGACTAGGGCGCGGGCGCCGCGCATGGAGGATTCCTCGTCGGCGGTGGCAAGGATGATCAGGGGCGAACGCAGTTCACCCGGCTCGATCCCGCGCACCGCCTCGAGCGCCAGGGCGAAAAACGACTTCATGTCCGCTATGCCCAGGCCGTAATAACACCCATCGCGCTTGGTCAGGGTGAAGGGATCATAGGTCCAGCGTGCGGCATCATAGGGGACAGTATCGCTATGTCCGGCTAGCACCAGTCCACCGAGTCCTGATCCCAGGGTTGCGATGAGATTGTATTTGTCGGGGTAGCCGGGGATCGGCAGCATCTCGATCTGAAAGCCCGCGGTCTCAAGCCAATCGGCGAGACGCTCGAGCAGGGGGCGATTGCCTTGATCGAGGGCGGGGTCGAGGCTGCTGACAGAGGGGATGGCGATCAAGTCGGTGAGTAGGGTCTCGAGGGGCGGAGGTGCGTTCATGAAGGGCTCCCAAGCAGGCAGCTGAGAGGGTGCCTGCAAGGCTTGTATTTGCAGGACAACCGTGTAGAGTCCCCGCCATCTAGATAGGATCCGGATCCTGTGTCAACCCCTTCAGAACCTCCTGTCTGTGTCATTCGTCCCGCGACCCTTGTCGACCTCGATGCCCTCTGTCACCTGGAGACGAGCTGTTTTGCAAGCGATCGGATCACCCGCCGTCAATTTCGCTATCTTTTGACGCGTGGGCATGCCATCACCTTGCTAGCCGAGTTGGATGGCGAGGTGGCCGGCTATGTCCTGGTGCTCTTGAACCGGGCGACGGCGGTGGCACGGCTCTATTCGATCGCAGTGGCACCCGAGGCGCGCGGACGCGGGATCGGGCGTGCCCTGGCCGCCGCCGCCGAGCAGGCGGCCTTAGCTGCTGATCGCGCCTATCTGCGCCTGGAGATCCGCGGCGACAATCTGGCCTCGCAGTCGCTGTTCGAGGGGGCGGGCTATCGGCGCTTTGGGGTGCTGGCAGACTATTATGAGGATCACATGGAGGCCCTGCGTTATGAAAAGGCGCTGGCTCCTGGACTCAGGTCTGAACTCAAGCGCGTGCCCTATTACCGCCAGACGCTCGATTTCACCTGTGGGCCCTCGTCGCTGATGATGGCCATGCAGTCGCTGCGCCCGAATCTGGAGCTTAACCGCACCTTGGAATTACGCATCTGGCGTGAATCGACCACCATCTTTATGACCTCGGGGCATGGCGGCTGTGGCCCGCTGGGTTTGGCCTTGGCGGCCAAGGCGCGTGGGTTCGCCGCCGAGGTCTATGTCAATGACACGGGCGTCCCCTTGGTCGATTCGGTGCGCAGCCCCGAAAAGAAGGAGGTCATGCGCCTGGTCCATGAGGACATGCTAACCGAGGCCGCCCAGCGCGGCATCCCCATCCATTATCAGACGCTCGCCATCCCCGAGCTTCAGCAGCGCTGGGATGCCGGCACCGTGCCCCTGGTCCTGATCAGCTCCTACCGCATCTATGGCGAACGCTTTCCCCACTGGGTGGTGATCACGGGTTTCGACGAGCATTTCGTCTATGTCCATGATCCCTATGTCGATACGGCCAGCGGCAAGACGGTGCTCGATTCGATCGACATGCCGATCCAGCGCGATGAGTTCAGCCGGATGGCGCGCTATGGCCGGGTCAGGCTCCAGGCGGCCCTCCTGATCTCCAACCCTTAAACTGACCCGATGGCCGAACATCTACTCCTGGTCGAACAGTCCGGCGATTGGAAGCCGGGCTTCCCCCACCTGCCAGTGGTCACGGCGCGCGACTATCTGGCCAGCAGCGAACTGGCGAGCAAGCGCGAGCTGCGGGTGATCAATCTCTGTCGCAGTTACCGGTATCTATCGCTGGGGTATTACTGTTCGCTCTTGGCCGAGGCGCGCGGTCACAAGGTCGTTCCGGCGGTGCGCACCATCCAGGAGCTCTCCAGCCGCGAGATCTATGACCTGGCGACCGAGGAGCTCAATGTGCTTGCCCAGCGTCTGCTCGGACGGCGCAAGACCGGCGCCCTGACCCCGACCGCCTATGAGCTGACCATCTGTTTCGGGCAGTGCGATGTCAAGGAATTGCAGCCGCTGGCGCGGCTGATCTTTGAGACCTTCCGCTGTCCGATCCTGAGGGTTGAGTTTCGCTTGCATGGGACCTGGCGGATCGGTGCAATCAAGGCATTGCCCATCACCGCCATCCCGCCTGCCGAAGAGGATGCCCTCTTTGCGGCCCTCGAGGGCTATCTCTCCAAACGCTGGCGCCAGCCGCGCGCCCGCCTGTCCTATCGCTATGACCTGGCGGTCCTGTACGACCCCACCGAGGAGCTGCCGCCGTCCAATCCGCGGGCGCTGGCCCGCTTCATCAAGGCGGGCAAGGCGCAAGGGGTGAATGTCGAGCTCATCCAGCGCAAGGATTACAGCCGGCTTGCCGAATACGATGCGCTCTTCATCCGCGAGACGACCCGGATCGGGCACCATACCTTTCGCTTTGCTAAAAAGGCCGACAGTGAGGGCATGGTCGTCATCGATGATCCCGACTCCATCCTGCGCTGTACCAATAAGGTCTATCTGGCCGAACTGCTGGCGGCGCATCGCATCCCCCGACCCAAGACCCTGATCCTGCGCAAGGAAAACCTGCTCGACGCCGAGGCACAGATCGGCTATCCGGTGGTGCTCAAGATCCCCGAGGGCTCATTCTCGCGCGGTGTCTATAAGGCCGATGACCGCTCTAGCCTGACCCGCATCGCCGGCCGGCTGTTTAAGGCGTCCGATTTGATCCTGGCCCAGGAGTTTCTCTATACCCCTTTCGATTGGCGGATCGGCGTGCTCGGGCGCCAACCGCTCTATGCCTGCAAATATCTGATGAGCCGGGATCACTGGCAGGTCATCAAACATGAAGGCGATGGGCGGCGGGTCGAGGGCGGTTTCGACACCCTGCCGATCGCTGCGGTCCCACCGGCGGTGATCCGTACCGCGCTCAAGGCCGCTGATCTGATCGGCGACGGGCTCTATGGGGTCGATTTGAAGGAGACGCCTAGCGGTCCGGTGGTCATCGAGGTCAATGACAATCCAAATCTGGATGCCGGCGTCGAGGATCGGGTGCTGGGCGAGGCGCTCTATGACCGTCTGATCGCCGAGTTTGTCCAGCGGCTCGACCGTCAGCGCGGCGCACGCTAGTTCCATTAGTTCAGCCTTTCTCATGTCAGTTTCAGCAATCGATCCGACCCTGCCTCCAGCCTTTTCTCGACGGACCCAGCTCACCGCGGCCCGCATCGCGGGCTCTTGGCTGAACCGTTACCGCGAACTCATCGATGACTGGCCGGCCTTCGTCGATTCGCTCTGTTGTCCGTTGCCAGTCGTGATCTGGGCCAATCCGACGCGTATCTCGGTGGCGGAGCTGGCCGAGCTGCTGTGCGTGGAGGGCCTGGAACCGGAGCCCATCCCAGGTCTCCCCAACGCCTTGCGCCTGCCAGCCGATCTAAAGGTAGGGCAGCAGTGGTGGTATTGCGCAGGGCTTGCCCATGCCCAGGAGGTCGTTTCACAGCTACCCGCAGCCCTGTTGGACCTGAGGCCCGGGCTTCGGGTCCTGGATCTATGCGCTGCACCAGGGGGCAAGACGGCACAGCTTGCCTTTGCCCTGGGCAACCGCGGCACGGTCATCGCCAACGACATCGCTTATGAGCGGCTCAAAGCGCTCCAGGGTAACCTGGACCGGCTGGGGGTGTTAAACGTCACCACGAGTCAATGCGATGGCGTCAACTGGCCTAGCCGCAGCGGTCAGTTCGATCGCATCCTGGTCGATGCTCCGTGCGCCAGCGAAGGGACATTGAGACGATACCCGCGGCTCGTGGAACGCCTGGACCCCGCTGGACTCGGGCGCTTGGCCGCAAGACAGCGCGCCTTGCTGCGCAAGGCGGTGCAACGCTGTCGCCCAGGCGGATTGGTGCTGTATTCGACCTGCACCTTTGCCCCCGAGGAGAATGAGCTGGTGGTCGCCGAGGTCCTGGATGAGTTCGGCGGGCGCGTCTGGCTGCGCCCCATCGCCCTGCCGGGATTGATCGCCAGCCCCGGGGTCACCGAGTGGCAGGGGCGCAGGCTCGATCCCCAGCTTGCCCGTTGTCTGCGCCTGTGGCCGCATCATAACGACACCGGCGGGTTCTTCATGGCCCTGTTAGAAAAGGACCCAAGCCTATCTGCAGAACCTGAGCCTGAGCTGGCGGCCATCGGGGGGGAGGGACATGAGGACTGGCTCCTGGGTCTTTCAGCCAAATATGGCCTGCCGGCGGATTATTGGCAGGGGTATCGCGTCCACCGCCAGACCAGGCGCGGGCTGCATCTCATAGCCGCCGATCATGCGCCGCCTGCTTGGCCAAAGGCCGCCGGGCATGGGATCTTTTTTCATCGCACCCAGGTCTCGCCGCCTAAACCCACAACCGGCGGGGCATTGGTTCTTGGCTGCTCGGCGACCCAGTTTTGTTTGGAATTGACCGCCGAACAGCGCGATGCCTATCTGCGTCGCGAGACCTTTGCCCCAACCGCCTCCCAGCGCCTTGCCCATCCGCCCGGTCAGACCATCGTCACCTATCGCGGTCACCCCCTAGGGGTTGCTGTGCTCCATCGCTCGGGAGTGATCGAAAGCCTGTTTCCCTGGCATTGGAGCGGGCGGGTTGCCTCACTGGATTGAGCGGTCGGATACTGATCTTGTTTGCCTTGTCGTCCCGACCGGTCCCTTGATCGGTGCGGCGACAACCGAAGCGTCCATCGATTCGAAGGAGCCATCCATGATCCATCCTGCTAAACCCTTGTCGAGCCCTTTGATCAGGGGGCTCGGTGTGATGCTGGCCGTCCTGCCCCTCAGCAGCGCCCTGTGCCAATCGGAAACGGCGCCGCCGGCACCTGTTGAGCCCGGTCTTCGGAGCGAATGGGTGGTTGCCCCGCCAGATGAGCCGCCGCCGGCTGCTCAGCTGCCAGAGGGGACCGTCTTGCAAGAGGAGATGGTCTTGCCGCCCGGGACTATCCTGCCGGGCGGGGCTATTCTCCCTGCTCAGCCGTCCGCGCAACCCAGGGCACCGATCGTTGCGGAGCCGCTCCCTCCTGCACCTGCACCTGAAACGCCGGCCGCGGTCGCTGTTGCACAAGAGACGGGCAGTGTGCCCTATCTCAGCGGTGGGATCGGGCTATCGGGGCGCGAGGAGATGTTGCAGGTCAAGCCGCAGTTCAACCTGCGCCTGCTCTTTGCCGAGGCCGGCGGGGCCTATCTCGCCGACATCCGGGTGCGCATCCAGGATGCAGCGGGCGCCGTCCTGCTCGATGCCGTCTCCCAAGGGCCTTGGTTCTATGTCAAGCTGCCGCCGGGCCGCTATCGTGTTAATGTGGATAATGCCGGCTCTATCCAGACACGCGACGTCAATATCCCGGCCACGGGCGGGGTCGATCTGAATTTTTATTGGTAATCCGTGGGGATCGGCAGCGCCCGCCCTGCTCGCTAGGGTAGGCGTGGCAATCCATCGATCGGTTTCTCAGGCTCCTAGGTTGCGCATCCCGCACCCTAGCCAGTGCCCTCTGCCAGCAAGGGCTAGAGGCAAGGGCCAAGGGCCGTCACACCGGCGAAGGCCGGTGCCCAGGGACCTCCTGGAGATGGATTGCGGCTTGTCCCGGAATGACGATCAGGGGCTCTCGTTACCCCTCGATCAGGGTCGCCACTGCCTTTTGGAGCAAGGGGATCAGGGCGGCGCGATCGATGTCTGGGTGACTAATGGCGCGCACCGCAAGGCCATCGAAAAGGGCCATCAGGAGCTCGGTGCTGGCGGCGATATCTCTCTCTGGGTCCTCCTCTTGACTGCGACCGCGCCGTGCCTGACCGATGAGCTCCATAAGACGCTGGCGCTTGATCTGGTCGGCGGCGCGTAAGGACGCCGCGACCCCTGGGTTGCGCGCCGCCTCGGCCAGGATCTCAAGCTCTAAAGCGGCATTGGCGAGATTGGTCTTTTCATTCAGCCCGAGCTCCACTCGTTCGACCAGGGCCTGAAAGAGGTCCTCTGCATCCTCGAATTGCTCAACCAACTGCAATGAGTAGGCGAGCTTGCGCTCGATCAGCGCGCCGATGATCGCCTCCTTGTTGGCAAAAAAATGATAGATATGCCCCGGACTCATGCCGGTGGCCTTGGAGAGGGTGGCGATACTGGTGGCATGAAAGCCATCTTGGGCAAAACAACGCGCTGCGGCATCCAGGATCTGACGCCGCCGTATCTCCCCGCGGCTTAATTCAGTTTCGGTCTGAGACATGGATCCTCCTCGCCGTGTGGGGCAGCCCTTGACGCTGTCGTGCGACGGGATTAGATTGAACGTTTATTCTAGAATGAGCGTTCGAGGCTTTTCCAGCAACCATGTCCCTCGCCCCTCAACCGAGGTCTGTAGGGGATGCAATGTCTCCCTTACAGGCCGCATGGCGTACCCCCTGGACGGACAAGGCGATCGGGGCCGCTATGATCTTTTTTGCGCTCGTTGGCTGCAGCAAGCCCCATACGCCGAGCCCCGGACCAGGCATGGGTCCATCCGGTCCACCCGAGGTCGGGGTCATCGCCCTCCACCCCCAGACGGTTAACCTGACCGTCGAGCTCCCCGGACGCACCTCGGCCTATCGCATCGCCGAGGTCAGGCCCCAAGTCGGCGGGATCATCCAGGAGCGTCTCTTTAAAGAAGGTAGCCAGGTCCAGGCCAGTCAGGTCCTCTATCAGATCGATGCCGCACCCTATCAGGCGGCCTATGAGAGTGCGCAGGCGGCGCTCGAACGGGCGCGCGCGGGGCTTGAGCGCGCGCGTCTGAAGGCCGAACGCGCGGCCAATCTGCTCAAGGCCCGTGCCGTTAGCCAGGAGGACTATGACGATGCCGAGGCGGCGCGCAAGGAGGCGGCGGCTGCGGTCGCCGTCGCCGAGGCCGAGGTCAAGCGGGCACGGATCGAGCTTGACTATACACGCATCAAGGCCCCGATCGGCGGACGGATCGGGCGCTCGCTCGTCACCCAGGGCGCCCTGGTGACCGCCAATCAGGCCCAGGCATTGGCGACCATCCAGCAGCTCGATCCGATCTATGTCGATCTCACCCAAGCGAGTGTAGAGCTTTTGCGCCTGCGCCGCGCCCTCCAGGATGGGCGCCTGCAACGCCCCGCTGGTGACCAGCCGCGCGTCACCCTGATCCTGGAGGATGGGCGCGACTATCCACATCCCGGGCGGCTTGAGTTTGCCGAGGTGAGCGTTGAGCCGACAACCGCTAGTATCATCCTGCGCGCCATCATCCCTAACCCCGACCAGGTGCTATTGCCGGGCATGTTTGTGCGCGCGCGGGTGGAGGAGGGCCAGCGCCAAGGCGTGCTCCTGGTCCCGCAGCGCGCCGTCCAGCGCGACCGCCAAGGTCGGCCCTATGTATTGGTATTGAACGCAGACGACCAGGTGGAACAACGTCTATTACAAACTGAACGCATCCAAGGCGATGCCTGGTTGGTTGAGGGGGGGGTCGCCGCCGGCGAGCGCCTGATCCTCGATGGCCTACAAAGGGTTCGGCCCGGTGATCAGGCCAGGGCGATCGCCCTCGATGCCACACCAGGGGCCTCGGGTCCTGCCGCCCCAAGCTCGCCCTAAGGCCTTTACCCCAATCCCTCTGTGCTGCGCCAGCGAGAGGGGATAAAGACGACATCCCTCGATCGGTCTTAAAGCCATGGCCCGTTTCTTCATCGACCGACCTGTATTTGCCTGGGTCATCGCCCTCCTGATCATGCTGGCGGGGACCCTGGCGGTCTGGAACCTCCCAGTCGCCCAGTATCCGGCCATCGCGCCGCCGGCGATCTCGATCACCGCTACCTATCCGGGCGCCTCGGCCAAGACGGTCGAGGATGCGGTGACCCAGGTCATCGAGCAGCAGATGAGCGGGCTCGATGGCCTGAGATACATATATTCGACCAGCGAGTCCAACGGGGTGGCGACCATCACCCTGACCTTCAACAACGGGGTCAATCCGGATGTCGCCCAGATGCAGGTGCAAAACAAGCTGCAACTGGCCAGCGCCCTGTTGCCCGATGAGGTGGTGCGCCAGGGGATTCAGGTAGCGAAATCGGTGCGCAACTTCTTGATGGTGGTGGCCTTCGTCTCGCGCGATGGGCGCCTGTCGAACGCCGATCTCGCCGACTATGCCATCAGCCTCATCCGCGACCCGATCAGTCGCATCTCCGGGGTCGGGGAGGTCACCTCCTTCGATAGCCAATATGCCATGCGGGTGTGGCTTGATCCCTATCGGCTCACGCAATACGGCCTGACCCCCGCGGATGTCATCGCGGCAATCCAGGCAGAGAACGCCCAGGTCTCGGCGGGTCAACTGGGGGCGCTGCCTGCTGTCCCCGGGCAGCAGCTCAATGTCACGGTCAATGTCCAGGAGCGGCTCCATACCCCAGATGCCTTTGGGTCGATCCGCCTGCGCACCTTGCCCGACGGCTCCAGCGTCCTATTGCGCGACGTGGCGCGCATCGAATTAGGGAGCGAGACCTATGGCCGCATGGCGCGGCACAATGGCCAGCCAGCCGCCGGCATGGCGATTCGGTTGGCGACCGGCGCCAATGCGCTCAAGACCGCAGATGCCGTCAAGGCCAAGATCAAGGAGCTTTCGGCCTTCTTCCCGCCGGGGATGGAGGCGGTCTTCCCCTATGACACCACTCCCTTCGTGCGTATCTCGATCGGAGAGGTGGTCAAGACCCTCCTCGAGGCGGTGGTCCTGGTGGTCTTGGTGATGTATCTGTTCCTGCAGAACCTGCGCGCCACCCTGATCCCGGCGATCGCAGTGCCGGTGGTATTGCTCGGGACCTTCGGAGTCTTGGCGGCCTTCGGCTATTCGATCAATACCCTGACCCTCTTTGCCATGGTCTTGGCCATCGGCCTTTTGGTCGATGATGCCATCGTGGTGGTCGAGAACGTCGAGCGCATCATGCACGAGGAGGGCCTGGGGCCCAGGGAGGCGACGCGCAGGTCCATGGATCAGATCAGCAGCGCCCTGATAGGCATTGCCCTGGTGCTCTCAGCGGTCTTTGTCCCCATGGCCTTCTTCGGCGGCTCGACCGGGGTGATCTATCGGCAGTTCTCGGTGACCATCGTCTCGGCCATGCTGCTGTCGGTCCTGGTGGCGCTTAGCCTCAGCCCCGCCTTGGCAGCAAGCCTGTTGAGACCCCCTCCGCCTGGGCCGCGGCGCGGGTTCTTCGGTTGGTTCAACCGCAACTTTCAGCGCAGCGTTGGCTTCTATCTCAAGGGGGTCTCGGCGGTCATCCAGCGGCGCTGGTGGTTTTTTGGGATCTATCTCCTCTTGGCGGGGGGCATGGTCATCTTGCATGAGCGCATGACCACCGCCTTCCTGCCCGATGAAGATCAAGGGATCCTGATCGTCCAGGCGAGCCTCCCGCCTGGCGCCACCCTGGAGCGGACCCGCGAGGTGCTCAAGCAGGTCGAGAGACATTTCCTAGAGAACGAAAAGGCGGCGGTCAAGGAGCTGATCACGGTCGCGGGCTTTAGCTTTGCCGGCCAGGGCCAGAACATGGCGATTGGCTTTGTGAAGCTTCGGGATTGGTCGGAGCGTAGGCGCCCTGAGCTCCAGCTCAAAGCGGTGGCGGGGCGGGCGATGGCGGCGTTTGCCCGTATCCGCGACGCCCGGGTCTTTGCCTTCCCGCCGCCGGCGGTGATCGAGCTTGGCACCGCCTCGGGCTGGGATGTGCAGATCCAGGACAAGGGCGGGGTCGGACGTGAGGTGCTCGCTGAGGCGCGCGGCCAGTTCCTGGGGATGGCGATGCACGACCCGCGTCTGATGGCGGTGCGCCCCAATGGGCGCGAAGAAGAACCGCAATACCGGGTGGAGATCGATCGCATCAAGGCCGGCACCTTAGGGCTGTCGCTTGCCGAGATCAACAAGACCCTGTCCGTTGCCTGGGGGAGTGCCTATATCGATGACTTTGTGCACGAGGGGCGGGTGAAAAAGGTCTATGTCCAGGCCGATGCCCCCTACCGGATGCAGCCGGGGGACCTCGCTGCCTGGTATGTGCGCAATGCAACAGGCGAGATGGTGCCCTTCTCGGCCTTTGCGCACGGTCATTGGATGCTCGGTTCGCCGCGTCTGGAGCGCTATAATGGACTTCCTTCCTTTGAGTTTTTGGGTCAGGCCGCGCCGGGCTTGAGCACCGGTCAGGCGATGGCCGCGATCGAGGAGCTGGTCAAGCGCCTGCCGCCGGGGATCGGGCATGAATGGACCGGCATCTCCTTTGAGGAACGGGCCGCCGGTAGCCAGGCGCCAGCGCTCTATGCGCTTTCCGCCTTGGTGGTCTTCTTGGCCTTGGCCGCGCTCTATGAGAGCTGGTCGGTGCCCTTTGCGGTGATACTGGCGGTACCGATCGGCATCTTCGGCGCGGTGCTGGCGGCCCTGGGTCGGGGTCTGCCCAGCGACATCTATTTCCAGGTCGGGCTCTTGGCCACTATTGGGCTATCGGCCAAGAATGCGATCCTGATCGTCGAGTTTGCGCGCACCCTACAAGAGCAGGGGCAGGGTGCGGTCAGCGCAGCGCTCGAGGCGGCGCGCCTGCGCATCCGCCCGATTGTCATGACCTCCCTGGCCTTCGGTTTTGGGGTCTTGCCGCTGGCCTTGAGCCAGGGGGCCGGCGCCGGCGGGCGGATTGCGCTGGGGACAGGTGTCCTAGGTGGGGTGGCAGCGGCCAGCCTGATCGGTGTGTTCTTTATACCCCTGTTCTTTGTCCTGATCCGGGGGCGGCTGAGGTCATCACCCAAGGAGTAGTCCGCTGGCCGAGATGTTTCAGGCATCTAGCTATCTGACATGCTTCACCATCCTTTGACAGCCTCCCCGCCCTGAAGGGCAAGGCTTGTCGCGCTTTGGGTCAGGCCCCTGTCAGATCTTGGCTTACTCGGGCAAGGCATCCTGATAATCGATCCCTGCCGCTTCCAGACCCTCTTTGAGATCGGCCATCGCCCTCTCCAGACCGGCGCGCCCGCGAAAACCGAGTCGGATGTGCGGGTCCTCTCCGCGATGCGGCAGGCTAAAGTGCTTGAGTTGAGGATATCTGCGGGTCAAACCCTGCATCAAAGGGATCAACTGGCTCTCGGCGACCCCGCGCACCAGGACGGCTGACTCGCGCAATGGCGGACAGCGCCCGCAAGACTGCTCCAGCACCCATTCAGCCATCGGCCAGGCCATCTCAGGAAAGCCAGGCAAAAACCAGTGCTGTTTCAGGGAGAAACCAGGGATCTGATTGATGGGGTTCGGGATCAATCCGGCACCCGCCGGCAGATCGGCCATGAGGATGCGGTTGGGATAGGCCGCCTCGCCAAAGCGCTCCTCGATCAGACGCGCTGCCTCGGGATGACGGCTGAGCTCGACCCCAGCGGCGGCGGCGGCGCAAGCGCGGGTATGATCATCTGGTGTGGCCCCGATCCCGCCGCAGACAAAGACCGGTTCCTCCCGCTCCATGGAAAAACGCAGGTGGGCGGTCAAGACCTCCGGGTCGTCAGGCAGCAGCCAATGCCAGGCGAGACTGTGGCCGCGCCCGCTCAACAGGCGTTTGAATGCGGCGAGGTGTTTGTCGCTGCGCGCGCCATTGAGTACCTCGTCGCCGATCACAATCAGGCCGAAGGCAAGGGGTTTGGCCTGCTGGAGGCTCGCGTCAGCTCCGGACATGGTCGGCGAGGCTTTCCTGCTTGCGATAGACCGCCCCTTGCATCAGGGCAATGGCTGCGCCCGTCTCATCGGTCACCCGGATCAGATAGGTCACCAGGCGCGGATTGCAGGAGACCTCTTCGGCCTCTGCTGTCAGGACGCCGGAGCGCACCGCCTTCATGAAAGAGACTGCCACGTTTAACCCGAGGGCGACCGTCCCATGGGCATTCGAGGCCACGGCAAAGACCAGGTCGGCCAGGCTGAAGATAGCTGCACCATGGACCAGACCAACGGCATTAAAATGATGCGGTGCGATCCTAAGCTGTGCCCGCGCCCGGCCTGCGCTGACCTCGACAAGCTCGATACCGACATGGGCGGCGAAGCGGTCATTGCAAAAAAACTCTGGAGCGCTTCAGGTGTCATCAGGTTTACATTCAAGTCTTTGGGAAAGTGTCCGGGTAGGGTCTTGCTCGATTGCGCGTCACAGCGGCGAGCGCCAATGTCCCGAAGGCTCGGGGCAGATATTGAGGTGTTTCCCTGGATAGCGCTGGTATGGGTACCGGTAAGAAAGCACCCTGCGGACCATCACTAGAGCTACTCCCCAGGGGGTACCACTGCGCTAGCAGCAAGACAGGAGACGGCCTTGCTGCATGCTAGACGCCGCCTTTTTTCTGTGCCTGCTCCTTTTGCAGCATCCGCTCCTCGAATGCCTCCTCTGCCTTGGCCTGGAGCTGTTGTCGTTGCAGACGGCAGACGTGGCGGATGATCGCCTCACGGTCGGCATCGCGCAGATGGACAAAATCTAGGGCAATCTGATAGCGGTCGGCATCGATAGGGTCGCAGCGCAGCACCCGCACGAGCGCTTGCACATAGATCCGCTCGGGAAACAGGGTCAGTTTGATCTCGGCCCGGCTGTTGACTGGCAGAGCTTCGGGCCAAAAACAGCTCAGCCCCTGGGCACTGAGGTTGACCTCGATATCCGCCGTATCGGGAAAGCCTTCACTGTCGCTCAGCGCCTGGGCGAGCGCATCAAGCTGGTTCTCGATCACCTTGATATAGGTGGCCACGGTTGGGAATTTATATTCAAGGGCGCGGCGGTCGGGCAGATGCAGTTCGCGGATGGCCTTGAGGTCATTGACCAAACCTGCGCGCGAGCTGCGGGTCTCGAGCGTCTCGATCAGACGATCGGCCTCGATCAGATTGATTGGCTTAAGCCGCAGGCCGATGCGGTCGTCGATGCGAAAATAACGCCGCCGGTTTGCTTCCTCCGTTGGGGAGGTGCATTGGTCTCGTTCATCATTAACCATGATCGGCTCCTGGCGGCTGTTCGATATTTTCTAGGGCCTTGGCGCTACGCTCGCCGAGCACGATGATCTCAACCCGGCGGTTTTTGGCGCGGCCGTCCTCGGTGTCATTGCTTTCGATCGGGCGGTTTTCGCCATAGGCGCGGATCTCGATGCGGTGCGGATCGACCCCCCCCTCGCGGGTCATGGTATGGGCCACGGCTGCGGCGCGCGCTGCCGACAGTACCCAGTTGGAGGGGAACTCAAGGGTCTGGATCGGGCGATTATCCGAATGCCCGGCGACCAGGATCCGACCCTGGATCTGATTGAGGGCGGTGGCAACCTTCATCAACACGGTAGCAAATTGTGGGTTGATCCGTGCCGAGGCCGAAGGGAAAGAACCCTTTTCGCGGATTTGGATCACGACCTGATCATCGACGGTATTGATCTCGAGCAGTCCATCCTTGATCTCTTTTTTGAGCTGTTCCTTGAGGTCTTCGGCCTTATCCTGGGCATCCTCGATCGCGGGGTCTTGGATCTCGAGAACACGCTTGCTCTCGTCGGTGGTCTGTTGGCGCACCTCATTGAGCACGGTCGGCTGCGGTTGGGCTGGGGAAAACTCCTGCATGATGATGCTCGTGCCCAGCGGGTCCTCCTGAGCGGGGATATCGCGCTGGACACCGAAGGCGGCCTTGAGCGAACCAGCAACCTGTTTGTATTTGATGACGTCCATCTCCGAGAATGACAGCAACAACACGAAGAAGCACATCATCAGCGACATCAGATCGGCGAAGGTAGCCATCCATTCCGGGGCACCGGCAGAGGCAGCTGGGCATTCGCATTCTTCATCGGACATGGCTTAACACCTCGCCGGATCGGGATCGATCAGCCAAACGGCTAGCTGACTATCTATTCTTTACCCTTGCTGACGCGCTGATTTTCAGGCAGATAGGTCATCAGCAATTGCTCCAAGACCCGCGGGTTTAGGCCCTCTTGAATGCCCGAGACCGATTCCAGGATCAGGGTTTTGGCCAGCTTTTCTTCATTGCTGCGCAGCTTGAGCTTTTCGGCAATGGGGGTGGCGAAGGCATTGGCCAAGATCGCGCCATATAGGGTCGTCAGGAGCGCCACCGCCATCGCCGGTCCGATCGATTTGGGATCGGACATGTTTGACAACATCTGCACCAGGCCGATGAGCGTCCCGATCATGCCCATCGCCGGTGCCACCTCGGCGGTTGCCTTAAAGACACTATAGCCCGCCTCTTGGCGCTGGATAGCCAGATTGATGTCGCGGCTGAGGACCTTTTGCACGACCTCGGGCGGATGGCCATCGATACACAGCGAGATGCCGGTCTGCAAGAAAGGATGCGAGATCGATTTGCCTTCGAGTGCGAGCAGTCCTTCGCGCCGGGCGGTATTGGCTAGGGAGACCGCCTCTTCGATTAGGGTCGTCGGCGGGATCGACTTGTGCAGGAAGGCGCCCAGGGCGACCTTGAAACTTCCCAAAAATTGGCCAAGCGTTGTTCGGAACAACACGACAAAGGCCGTGCCAAAAAAGACGATGATCACCGATGGAATGTCAACGAAGACCATGACATCCCCACCGAGTACGATGGCGCCGACCATCACGCCGATGGCGCCAAGCATCCCGAGAAGGGTTGCTAGATCCACATCAGTCTCCTCGATCTATCGGCAATAGGGGGCAAGAAATCAGACTGCCAAAGGGTTTTGGATCAGGAGTCCTTCCTTGCAGACGCAAGATCAGGCCGGCTAGCCTTGATTGGCTACTAAGTATAAAAATTTCACTGACCGCTACCAACTGGCCATGGGGCAAGCTGCGTGAGGTAGGGACCGCTTGGGTTGGCGTGTCGGCAATTCACCTGCAGCAAACCTCTACCGCTGTTTGCAGTCTTTTTGGAAACCTTCTCCTAATGCCCGAGACCCTGAATATCGCCATTGATCTTACTCCCCTGTTACCGGGTGGCGAGAATGGGGGTGCGCGTTTACTGGTGTTCGAACTTTTATACCAGCTCATTGAGCTGGTGCCAGATACCAGGTTCATCCTGCTGACCCAATCTGCCTCACATGCCGAGCTCGCCTGGCTCGATCGCCCCAATGTCCAGCGCATGCAGGTGGTAGGCGCCGCGGTGGGCCAGGGGATCCGCCCGCGGCTTGCTCGCCTGGCCTCCTGGCTGCTCAAACCCCTGCCTATCTGGGCACAGCGGGCAAGCGGGCGGTTGGCCTATGGGGTCAATGCGACGCTCAAGCGCCTGGGTTCCAGAAGTCAGCTCAAGGCGTTGGGTGTGGATCTGCTGTACTGCCCCTTTACTGCTCCAACCTTTCATGAGCCGGGCCTGCCGACCGTCTGTACCCTGTATGACCTGCAAGAGCGCATCTTCCCGGGTTTTTTTAGCCCCGAGGATCTCGCCAATCGCGCTGGGGTCCTTGCCGCCTTGCGCCGTCAGGCTGATCTCGTGATCACCATCTCGGAACATACCCGAGCTGAGGCGATCGCTGCCGGCCTGGATCCGGCGCGCATTCAGGTGATCCCGCCGCGTCTGGCCCAGCGTCTTGCGCGCTATCCGCTGGCAGGCACTGAGCACGTGCTTGATCGCCTCGGCATTCGGGAAGGATATTATCTCTTGTATCCCGCCAATTTTTGGCCCCATAAAAATCATTCTCGTCTATTTGCAGCCTTCAAACAGGCGCGTGTCCGCGGGCTGCCGGATGAGTTGGTCTTGGTCTGTACCGGCGCGCCAGGCAAAGGTCTAGAGCAAGCGCGGGCATCAGCGGCAGCGCTCGGTCTAGCGCCGCGGGTCCGTTTCCCTGGTTATCTTACGGATCCTCAATTGGCTGTCCTCCTCAACCATGCAGCAGGCCTGATCTTTCCGTCGCTCTATGAAGGGTTTGGTTTACCGGTCATCGAGGCTATGGCAGCAGGGATACCGGTCGCCTGTAGCCATACCGCGGCCCTGCCGGAAGTCGCAGGCGATGCCGCTATCCTTTTCGATCCCCTGGATCCCCAGGCCATCGCCTCGGCCATGTTTGAATTGGTACTGAACCAAGACAGACGTGCCCTCCTGGTCGCGGCAGGGCAGCGCCGTGCTGCCCAGTTTTCTGACAGTCGCGCTATGGCCGAGGCCTACTGGTCATGTCTTTACCATCTCCTGCGTCTCTAAATTGATCCGCCTCCTTACAGTCATCCTGAGCGCCCTGTCATTCCGGCAAGGGATGAAATGGAGTCCAAGACAATCCGAAGGCTACAGAATGAACCAGCCAGGTTTATGGCTGCGAATGGATTGAGCGTCTTTCTGATACCAGATCAAAATTTGGCAAGTTTTGCTGGGCTCGTTGATAATCTGGCCAATCCTTGCCGTTGCTATTGATTGAGGTTGTTTTGATCCGCATCGCCTGTATCACCGGCATCACTGGCCAGGACGGTTCCTATCTGACCGAGCTCTTGCTTGCCCAAGGCTACGAGGTCCATGGCACCGTCCGGCGCACCAGCACCCTGGAGCGCAGCCGTCTGGCGCACCTCTATGCCGATCCCGAGATCTATGGCAAACAGCTGTTCTTGCATTATGCCGACCTCGATGACCCAACCACTTTGCGCCGGCTGCTCAGTCGTCTCCAACCCGATGAGCTGTATCATCTCGCTGGCCAGAGCCATGTGGGGTTGAGCTTCGAGATCCCAGAGACCACCTGTGAGTTTACGGCGATGGGGACCTTGCGCCTGCTCGAGATCCTGCGCGACCTCCCGAGGCCCCCGCGCTTTTTTCATGCCACCTCAAGCGAGATCTTCGGGCGACCCAAGGTCAGCCCGCAAAACGAAGAGACCTCCATAGCGCCGGTCAACCCCTACGGCTGTGCCAAGGCCTTCGCTACCCATCTGGTGCGGGTCTATCGCGAGAGCTTTGGCCTATTTGCGGTCAATGGCATCCTCTATAACCACGAATCGCCGCGCCGCGGCGAGCATTTCGTCACTCGCAAGGTCTGTCGGGCCGCAGCGGCCATCAAGCTCGGACTTCAGCAGGAGTTGAAACTGGGCGACACCAGCACTCAACGCGATTGGGGGCATGCGCGCGACTATGTGCGCGGCATGTGGCTTGCCTTAAACCACCCACAGCCCGATGACTATGTCTTTGCCACTGGTATCCTGCATCGGGTCCAGGACGTCATCGAGATCGCCTTTGCGACCGTCGAGCTTGACTGGCGCGCCTATGTGCGTTTCGACCCGCATTTGGTGCGCCTCAATGAGCCCTATAATCTCGTCGGAGATGCGAGCAAGGCGTATCAAGTGTTAGGCTGGTCCCCCCAGGTCTCATTTACTGAACTCATTCAAGAGATGACCCAGGCCGAGCTTGTGCAGCTCTCGCAGCGGAATTGATCAATGGATCCGTCGTCTATGTCAAATCGCAAAGTCGCGCTCATTACCGGCATTACCGGTCAGGACGGGAGCTATCTTGCGGAGTTATTGCTCGCCAAGGGCTATGAGGTGCATGGGATCAAGCGCCGCACCTCATTGTTCAATACCGACCGCATCGACCACCTCTATCAAGACCCGCACGAGCCCGACCGCCGTCTGATCCTGCATCACGGCGATCTCACCGACTCCAGCAGCCTGATCTGCATCATCCAGCAGGTTCAGCCCGACGAGCTCTATAACCTGGCGGCGCAAAGCCATGTCGCGGTCTCGTTTGAGGAGCCCGAATATAC
Organism: Caldichromatium japonicum; assembly: GCF_011290485.1. Classification (GTDB taxonomy): domain Bacteria; phylum Pseudomonadota; class Gammaproteobacteria; order Chromatiales; family Chromatiaceae; genus Thermochromatium; species Thermochromatium japonicum. The sequence continues at coordinate 186,176 of NZ_CP048029.1, forward strand.
CGCCAATTCAGATGCCCTGGGGACGCTGCGCCTGCTCGAGGCTATTCGCATCCTAGGCCTCGAGCGCAAGACTCGCTTCTATCAAGCTTCGACCTCCGAGCTCTATGGTCTAGTGCAAGAGACTCCGCAGCGCGAGACCACGCCCTTTTATCCGCGTAGCCCCTATGCCGTGGCCAAGCTCTATGCCTATTGGATCACGGTCAATTATCGCGAGGCCTATGGGCTCTATGCCTGCAACGGCATCCTGTTCAATCACGAGGGCCCGCGCCGTGGTGAGACCTTCGTCACCCGCAAGATCACCCGAGGTCTTGCCCACATCAAGCTGGGTCTACAGGACTGCCTGTATCTCGGTAATCTCGAGGCCAAACGCGATTGGGGGCATGCGCGTGACTATGTCGAGGCACAATGGCTGATGCTCCAACAGGACCAACCCGAAGACTTTGTGATCGCGACCGGCATCCAGCGCAGCGTGCGGGAATTTGTCGAGGCCGCGGCGCGCGAGCTGCAGATGCAGATCCATTGGTCTGGAACAGGGGTCGATGAGGTCGGGATCAATGACCAGGGCCGGGTCATCGTGCGCATCGACCCGCGTTATTTTCGCCCGACTGAGGTTCAAAGTCTCCTTGGGGATGCCAGCAAGGCGCGGGAGAAGCTGGGCTGGGCGCCCAAGGTCAGCTTTGAGGAGTTGGTGCGCGAGATGATCCAGGCGGATCTCGAGGCTGCCGAGCGCGATGCGCTCATCAAGCGCCACGGGTTTAAGGCCTGCAGGCGTCATGAATGATCATGGCCAAGCCTCTGGTCAGCATCGCCGTCCCTTCATTCAATCAGGGTCTATATCTAGAGACAGCGCTTACCTCGATCTTTGCGCAAGAGCTGCCGGTCGAGGTCTTCGTGCTTGATGCCGGCTCTACCGATGGGTCCATGGAGATCATTCGACGTTGGTCGCATCGGCTTGCGGGCTGGCGCAGCCATCCGGATGCGGGGCAGGCCGCGGCCATCAACGAGGGCATCGCACAGGGTAAGGCCCCCTATGTCGCCTGGCTTAATAGCGATGACTGGATGTTGCCAGGGGCGCTGAAGGCACTGGTCTCGGCCTTAGAACAAGTACCCAGGGCTGCAGCGGTCTATGGGCGGGCCCTCAATCATGATCAGGCCACTGGGCGCCAGCGTCCGGCCTGGGTCTTCCCATTCAATGAATATCTATTCGCCAACCTCTGTTTCATCGTCCAGCCGGCCACCCTCATTCGGCGTGCAGCCTGGGAGTCTGTCGGTGGCCTTAATCCACGCCTCCAGATGGCGCTGGACTATGACCTCTGGTGGCGGCTGTATAAGGGCTGGGGGCCGCTGGTGCCCGTCGATGCCCTGGTCGCCGTCAACCGCGAACATGACCAAACCAAGACCCGCACCCAGCGCCGTCGCCATTATCGCGAGGCGATCGCCGTGGTTCGCCAGCATTATGGTCGGGTACCGCTCAAATGGTGGCTCGCCTGGCCCTATGCCGTCTGGTATCGATCCCTAGTGAGGCGCTGAGGTTCTATCCCCCTTGATTGTGTTGTCTCCCTGAGTTCCGTCCCACGCCTATGCCCACTCTTGTTCCCCTCTCTCGCGAGCGTCACGCCCAGAAGTGCTGGCGGCATTGGACCTCTTATGCCTTTGCTGCCCAGCAGGGTCTGGTACCCCTGGTCGCCGCTGAGTTTCCCAAGGCGACCATGGCGCTGCCGATCGCCTTTGTCCAACAGGGTGAGGCCTATCTCCCGGTGGCTGTCTTAGGGATCGAGCCTGGCGTCAACCTATTCGTCGCCCCTGATGGTCGCTGGCTGGGCGGCTATGTACCCGCGGTCCTCAGGAGCTATCCCTTTAGTCTGGCGCAGACGGGCGAGGGGCAATGGGCGTTATGTATCGATGAAGAGAGCGGCCTGCTTGTTGCCGCGGGGGAGGGGGAGCCCTTTTTCGCTGCCGGCGGCGAGCTTGCCGAAAGGGTCAAGGCGGTCATGGCCGTCTTACAGCAGGTTGAACACAGTCGCCAGACGACGGTCCGCGCTTGTGCGTCTCTAAGCCAATATGGCCTGATCAAACCCTGGCCGATCCGGGTCAAGCTCGGCGAATCCCAGGACGAAGTGGAGGGCCTATTTCAGATCGATGAGGGTGTGCTCAATCGGCTGGCCGATGGGCCATTTCTTGAACTGAGGCGCGTTGGCGCCCTAGCTTTGGCCTATTGCCAACTGCTGTCGATGCAACACATCGATCTCTTAGGGCGCCTGGCAGCCCACCGGGTCCAGGCGGTGAGTCCTCCGCCCTTCAACCTCGAAGAGCCCGAGCTTATCCAGTTCGATTGGGATGCCCTGCGCAAGGGTGGGCATGCGGGGGAGGAGGGATAGACTGGGTACCGACTACCCACTGTTGGGCATCGGGTGCGCACTGCACGCCCTAACTATGCCTGACTATGTCAGGGAAGAAGGGAGGGTAGCCCTCAGTCGAGCCTGGGCATGGCATAATCAGCGGTGTTTCTGTAGCATCCAGGCAGATTTTGGGTTACAGTAAACTCCTCTCTTAAGGTCCATCCACGCCTGAAGTCGTGGCGGATGACTGAAACGCCGCAAGCGACTTCGCATTAGAGCTCCACTCCCCCGACGGTAAATCCCGTGAAGCCCCATCAAGCTGAAGACGAGCTCAAGGCGGCGCTCAAGGCCAGCCGCAATTCATTTGTCTTTGCAGGTTTTTTCAGCCTGTTTATCAATCTCCTGATGCTGACCCCGGCGCTCTATATGCTCCAGGTCTATGATCGGGTCCTCGCTAGCATGAGCGATTCGACCCTGATCATGCTGACCATCCTCACGGTGGGGCTCTTCATGATCATGGGGCTTTTGGATCTGGTGCGCTCGCGCATCCTGATCCGCACCGGCGCCCGTTTGGATCTTCAGCTCAATTCGCGCCTCTTTCATGCCATCTTCGATGCCCGACTGCACGATGGTCGTGGGGTAGGGGTGCAGCCGCTCGAGGACCTGGCCAACCTGCGCCAATTTTTGACTGGCCCTGGTCTCTTTGCCTTCTTTGATGTCCCTTGGGTACCAGTCTATCTAGCGGTGATTTTCATCATGCACCCTTGGCTTGGGTGGTTTTCAGTGGGCAGTGCCTTGATCCTCTTTGGGTTAGCGGTCGCCAATGAGCTCGCCACACGCGGTCCGCTCAATCAAGCCAATACGCTTGCCATCCGCTCGCGCGGCTATCTCGGCGGCAACCTGCGCAATGTCGAGGTGCTCGAGGCCATGGGGATGCTGCCCGCTGTGCAAAGGCGCTGGTTTGATCGTCACCGTGAGGTCTTAAGGCTGCAGGCCGTCGCCAGCGATCGCGCCGCTTGGCTCGCCAATGCGAGCAAGGTCATCCGCATCGCCTCGCAGTCCTTGATCCTGGGGCTGGGCGCCTATCTGGTCATCCGTCAACATTTTACCGCCGGGGTGATGATCGCAGGCTCGATCATCATGGGCCGCGCGCTTGCCCCGATCGATCAGATCATCGGCGGCTGGAAGGGCTTTTTGGCAGCCCGTCAGTCATATCGACGCCTCCAGGATCTGTTGCGTGCTATCCCCCAGCGCCCGCGCTTCATGCGCCTGCCGCCCCCTGAGGGGCGAGTGACGCTCGAAGGGGTGGTAGCCGTGCCACCGGGTACCAATCTTCCGGTATTGCGCGGTGTGCAGCTCGAGATCGCCCCCGGCGAGGTCATCGGGATCATTGGACCGAGCGCCGCGGGTAAGTCATCGCTCGCGCGCGTGATGCTCGGGGTGTGGCCGGTTGCAGCGGGCAAGGTACGGCTTAATGGCGCCGACATCAGCCATTGGAACCGCGATGAGCTTGGGCCCTATATCGGCTATCTCCCGCAAGACATCGAGCTCTTTGACGGCACGGTCAGCGAAAACATCGCCCGCTTCGGCGAGGTTGACCCAGAGCTCGTGGTCGAGGCAGCCAGGCGCGCCCAGGTACATGAGATGATCTTGCGCCTGCCGAAGGGCTATGACACCCCGATCGGCGAGGGTGGGGCGGTGCTCTCGGGCGGTCAGCGCCAGCGTATTGCCCTGGCGCGTGCCATGTATGGCAATCCCGTCCTGGTTGTGCTCGACGAGCCCAATTCCAACCTCGACGACCAGGGCGAGGCAGCCCTGGTGCGCGCTATTGTCCAGCTCAAATCCGAGGGGACGACCGTCGTCATCATTACCCATCGCCCGAGTATCCTGGGATCGGTCGATAAGATCCTGGTCATGCGCGAGGGTCAGGTCGAGATGTTTGGACCGCGCGACCAGGTCCTGGCGCGCTTTGTCCGCCCGGTGGCGGTCACCAATGCCGCCTCCCCTCTCGTCCCTGCCCAGCCGCCGACCCAGGCCGGCGCTACCGGTTGATCGATCATGGATATCACCGTTACCCCCTGTCCGGGCACGCCCGAACCCCCACCGATCCCAGTAGACGATCGTTTCGAGCATTGGCTGGGGCTTCTGGTCCTTTTGATCGCCTTCGGCGGTTTCATGGCCTGGGCCCTCCTGGCCCCTTTGTCCGGCGCCGCTGTTGCCCCCGGCGTGGTCTCGGTTGAGTCGGCGCGCAAGACGGTGCGCCATCTCGACGGCGGGATCATCCGCGCCATCCTGGTGCGCGAAGGCGATCGGGTGAATGAAGGCGATGTGTTGATCCAGTTCGACGATACCGAGGCCAGCGCCCAGCTTGAGATCGCCCGCAACCAGTATCTCGCCTTGCGTGCCCAGGAGGCGCGCTTGATTGCTGAGCGTGATGATCTACCCGCGATCCAATTTCCCGAGGACCTACTCGCTGCCAAGGATGATCAGCGGATCGCCGAGGCCATCACCGGTGAGGAGCGTGTCTTTCAGGCTAGGCGCAAATCATTGCGCGGCGAACAGGCTGTGCTCGAACAGCGCCGCGATCAGCTTGAGGAACAGATCAAGGGACTCGAGGCCCTGATCGCGAGTAAAAGCAAACGGATCGCCCTCTATCAGGAGGAGATTGAGGGCTTGAAAAAGCTCTTTGGCCAGGGCCTAGGCGATAAACGCTTACTGCGCGAATATGAGCGTCTGGCGGCTGAGCTTGAAGGTGAGCGCGGTCAACACCAGGCCGACATCGCCGCAGCCCGCGTCCAGATCGGCGAGACTAAGCTGCAGATCGATCAGCTCAAGCGCCGGTTCTTAAGCGACGTTGTCAAGGAATTGCGCGAGGTTGAGACCAAGCTCTCGGATCTGCGCGAGCGCATGCGCGCTTTAGCTAAGCAGCTTGAGCGCACCGTCGTCCGTGCCCCAGTTGGTGGTTCGGTGGTGGGCTTAAGCGTCCATACGGTCGGCGGTGTCGTGCGTCCTGGCGATCACCTCCTCGACATCGTCCCCGAGGGCGAGTCGATGATCATTGAGGCGCGTGTCCATCCGATGGACATCGATCGGGTGCATCCAGGGCTTGAGGCCGATCTGCGCCTGAGCGCGCTCAATGCCCGAACCACTCCGGTCATCCAGGGGCGGGTCTTAACGGTTTCGGCGGATCGGCTGATCGATCCAGCGACGAATTTACCCTACTACCTTGCCCGCATTGAGGTCACGCCTGAGGGTCTGGTTCAGCTCCATGGCCAGAGGTTGCAAGCCGGTATGCCGGTCGAGGCCATGATCAAGACCGGCGAGCGGACCTTCTTTAATTATCTTATCCGCCCCCTCACCGACCGGGTTGCCCAGGCGTTTCGTGAAGATTGATGGATGACCCAGGCCGGCGGCCTTACAGGCCCTAGCGGTTTAGCGGGGGCCTAACCTCGCTGCCCCTGTACGCCCAGATGCTGCGCCCAGGTCCGCCCCTTGATTGCCGGGGATAGGCAAAGAGGCCCCCGCCTAGACACCCTCTTTTTATTGTTGGACTATACTTGCAGGGTATCTTCAAGCCAGATGTCACCTTGCCGGCCTTACCCCAAGGAGGATGCCATGTTTTCAGGCCAATCTAGAGGGCGAATGGGCGATTGGGGCAGAACCGAGCGGTTGATGGCCGCTGTTGCCGCTGCGCTGTTAGCCGGCCTATTCCTGATCCTGGGCGCAAGTACGGCTGGGGAGACGGGCAAGGGGACGGCAGTGCTCCTGCGCGCCCTCCCTGCGCAGACAGACCTTGTTCAACAGGAACAGGCTGAGGTGCAGGCCGATCCCACAGGTTTTTTGGTCCGCGCCGGGGAGGTGATCCTAGAGACCGACCTGCTCGCAGCCTTTATGCCAGGTAATCTTCAGTCGCCGGCGGCAGCAGCACTGCGGACTCCAACAAGGCCCCAAATCCTGGCCCTTGAGTTCTTCCCTGATGCCTATATCGAGGTAGAGGTCACCTCCGAAGACAGAGCGGATCCGCAGACTCTTGCTCTTTATGGGCGGGTGCCTGGGGTCGAGCTTGCAACCCTCACCCTGACGCTGACCCCTGAGAGCTATTTCATCACCTTCACCGACCCGCATTCGACAGCGATGTATCGGGTGGTGGGCGCTAATCAAAGCGGGGAGGGTCGGGTGATTGAATATGACTTAAGCAAACGCCCACCGGTCTTTGAGGCTGCACCGCTCATCCCGCCGGTTCGTTAAGTCAGCCTGAGCAGAGGCGGCAAAGACGGTTTGCGTTTTAAACGATCAGCCGTGCGTTGATAAAATTGAAAGAGCGCCTGGAGGTATGGTCATGGTTCGGCGGGGTCTTGAGAGAGGATGGCGCTGGGTTGGCCTTTTATGCCTTTGTGTATGGGCAATGGGGTGGGCACGCCTGGCGCCGGCCACAACGATCGATGTGCTGATTGTCTATGATACGACAGCAGCAAATTGGGTGGCGACCAATGGCGGCATGACGGCATTCGCGCAGGATGCCATCAATCGTATGAACCAGGCTACCCAAAACAGCGATGTGGATATCAGCTTTCGCCTGGTCCATGTCATGTCGATCCCTTACACAACCCGGTCCAGCTCAGATAGCCCCTTTACAGAAGATCTCAACGCCTTGCAAGCAGGGCAAGGGGTTTTCAGCCAGGTGGCTGCGGCGCGCGACACCTATGGCGCCGACCTGGTCGCCATGCTGATCGATACAGGCTTATACTATGGCTATACGGGGCTAGGCTCTCTGCTCGGAAGTTGGTCTGGTGATCCCAAAGATGCACATACAGTTTGCGCTATCCGTGCGGTTGCCGTTGGTCATACCCTAACCCATGAGATTGGGCATAATCTTGGGGCGCACCATTCAAAATATCAGAACAGCTCCCCAGGGCCAAACAAATCTCTGGATAACCTATATTCAGCAGGTTGGTATTTCTCCGGGACGAATGGGACGGCTTATCACACCATCATGGCCTATGCAGAAGATGGGTATGGTCACAGGTATATTGAGGCGCCGCTCTTTTCGACACCGCTGAAGACCTACCAGGGAACCGCAGCCGGTCATCCTCAGGACGGCGATAATGCCCGCCTCCTGCGGGAAACCAAAAATATCGTTGCGAACTATCGCCAATCGAGCTCTACTCCAACTATCCCGTCCCCACCGACTGCGCTTGCGGCAACCAATATCACCAGCACCGGATTTACCGCCAATTGGACAGCCGTAAGCGGCGCAACTGGCTATTGGTTTGAGCTTGCCACTAACAGTTCATTTACTAGCAAGCTGTATGATGGCGCGTTGGGTAATGTCACAACCCAAGCAGTAAGAGATTTGACACCAAGCACCACCTACTATTACCGCCTTAAGGCTTATAACGACGCTGGCCAAAGTAGCGCTTCAAACGTTGTTTCAGTGACGACCAGTGCGCAAGGCGATCAATCGGCATACGCAAGACAGGTCTATGTCATGTATGCGGGTTATTTTGGTCGTCCACCGGCCCCTGCAGGATATAGCTATTATACGGGCTGGATGGATAGAAGTAATGGCAATTATCGCATCATCGTCGATGATTTTTATCGCTCGGCTGAATCTCAGCAGATCTATGGGATCTTAACAACACCCCAGCAGATCACACAGGTCTTCCAGTTCCTCTTTGCCCGCGATCCGACGAGCAGCGGTCTTCAGTATTGGAGCGCGATGGTCAATTCTGGCCAGATCTCGGTGGCTGAAATGGCCTATACCATCGCTTATAGTGCGGCAGCGGACGATCAAGCGGTGCTCGATGCCAAAGTAGCTGCCGCAACCGCCTTCCAAGAGGAACTCGCGCGTGTCCAGCAAACGCGATCCTGTGCGATGGATCCTGACTATGGGCGTGTTTTCCTTGCCCAGGTTAGCAGTGCCGAGGATGCAGCGCGCGAGATTAAGGATATTAAATTGACGGTTGACGGGATGTGTCTCTGAGCGTATGAGCGGATTGCATATCTATGAGCGGATTGCATATCATCTTGGATGTCGATGCCATCCGCTATCCGCTCACGGGGATTGGTCGCTATGCCTATGAACTGAGCAAAGGACTGGCTCAGCATCCGCGTGTCCGCTCGCTGCGTTTGATGGCCAATGGACGTTGGGTTGTTGATCCGGCCCCTTGGGCGAGCGCTCAGGTTGGCAGGGCTGGGGGGCGACCCTCTCGCCTCATGAGGCTGGGCGCCTCTCTCGCCGCCCAGCCCTTGATCCTGGCTGGCTACCGCCAGTTGATGTCCTTATTGGCCTGCCAACGTCTTAAAGGCCTGGCCGATCATCTCTATCACTCACCTAATTATTTCTTGCCGCCCTGTCGTGGACCGGCGGTGGCGACGATCCATGATCTCTCGGTCTTTCAGTATCCGCAGTTTCACCCACCCGAACGTCGCGCCCTATTTGAGCATGAATGGCCTAAGACCCTGGGACGCGCCCAGTATCTGATCACCGACTCCGAGGCCATCCGGCGCGATGTGATCGCATATTGCAATTGGCCGGCTGAGCGGATCAGTGCCATCCCCCTGGGGGTCGATCCCGTCTTTCATCCCCGTTTGCCTGCTGAGCTGATACCCCATCTGAGCCGCTATGGGTTGCAGCTGGATGGCTATTGTCTGTGCGTTGCCACCATCGAACCGCGCAAAAATATCCTGGGCCTGATCGAGGCCCATGCGCATCTTCCCCCGCAGCTCAGACAGCGTTTTCCCTTGATACTGATTGGTGCGCCGGGATGGAACAGCGCGCCCATCCATGCGCGGATCGCCGCCGCCCAGGGCAGTGGCCAGCTGCGCTATCTCGACTATGTCGATGACCAGGATCTGCCATTCCTGATGGCTGGCGCGCGTCTCTTTGTCTTTCCATCCTTTTATGAAGGCTTTGGTCTGCCGCCGCTTGAGGCCATGGCCAGCGGAGTGCCGGTGATCACCTCGACCTGTCCGAGCCTCACCGAGATCGTGCAGGGGATCGCCCTGCAGGTCGATCCATTCGATCACGCGGTCCTATCGCAGACCATGCAGCGCGCTCTAGAGGATGAGGAATGGCGCCGGCAGGCGCGCGCTGCCGGGATTGAGCGCTCCCGTCGATATAGCTGGCATGCCTGTGTCGAGCAGACTCTAGCGGTCTATGCGCGACTGCGAGGATCAGGTGTCGGTTAGACGTAGCACCATCCACCCCCGAACGCCTCTAAGAAGACCCATGCCCCTCTATGTGACGACCTCTCATTCCCTCCTGACCCTGGATCCGCAAAGCGGCGCCTTGCGAGTTTGTCGCCGGGGGGAGGGATTATATTATGGCTTAGCTCATCCTGAAGTGGGCCGACTCCTGGTAGCAGCGCGCTATCGGCGGGTCTCGGATCCCACACCGATCCTTGAGGAACAGGGGGCAATCCTGGTCTTAAACAGGCAGGGGTCTGTGCTTGAGACCTGGCGGGCCCCTTTTGCCCTGCGCGATCTCCACGGCATTGCCTGGTATGAGGGCGCGCTATGGGCAGCCTGCAGCCATGATGACCTGGTGGCCATCCGTCTCCCCGATGGTAGTTGGCGGCGCTGGTGGCCGCTGGGGGCACCGCCTGAGGGCGTTAGCGATCGCTTTCACTTCAATTCGCTCTGGTTTGAAGACGGGTTAGTCTGGGTCCTCGCCCATCGGCGCGGGCCCAGCCAGCTCTTGGCCTTTCCCATCGCTGCCGCCCTGGCCGGCCAGGCTGTTGCACCGTTACGACAGATAGAGTTGGGGATCGAGGCCCATGACATCTGGCAGCTTCATGGCACGCTCTGTACCTGTTCCTCGGCGGAGGGGTGTCTGCTGAGCGAGGCGGGTTGGCGGCTTGAGGTGGGGGGGTTTACCCGTGGGCTGGCGAGGATCCCCGGCGGCTGGGCAGTGGGAGTCTCAGAACTTGCCGAACGCCAGGCGCGCGACTGGACCACGGGCCAGGTGGTCGTCTTCGATGAGGACTGGCGTGAAGTAAGGCGTTACAGCCTGCTTGGCGAGGGTCTGATCTTGGCGATGCTCTGGGTCGATCCCGAGGGCGCGGATTGACGCCGGCGTCCTCGCCTGGGGCGCGCGCGGCGTTAAGGCGGGGAAGGTAACTGGGCGATCAGCGACCGGGTATGGCGGGTGCGGGCTGCCGCTGTCAGGTGATACGGTGTATCGAAGAAATCCTCTGGAGGATACATACAGGCATAGGGGTCCCAAAAAAAGGGGATCCCCAGGGCGCGCACCCGCTCAGGGAGGGTCTCATAATAGTGTCGCTCAACGGAGTCGGTGTGATAGCTTGGCTGATCCATCAGCGCCGGAGGGACCATCCACAGGCCAATCCCGCGGCGTTGTAGCTGCTGATGAAAGGCCCGCAGGCGTTGCCAACCTGGGGCATCCGCTCGATCATCGCGCCCATAGGTATGGCGCTTGAGCCGGGCCTGGGCATGGGCCTGTTCGGCTATAACCCGTTCTGCAGCAGTCAGTTGCGACCAATCATTGTGGGTGTAATCGCCGCGCGCATCGAGGTACTGGGCCCTGTAAAGACCGCTGGGTGTCGGGGGTGACTCGACCGGGGGGCGCAGCCCCGCGATCAGCCGAGCGGCTGGCACCTGGGCGATGAAACTCAGCCGCTCAAAAAACGGCAGGCTGCGCCAATAGCCGGGGTCCTGACCGATCACATAGTCGATCAGTTGGGCGTTTAAAAAACGATCGCCCTGGTACAAGGGATATTCAAGCGGCATCACGACTAGGTCACCCGGCTGAAGAAGGGGCTCGGCAGTCCGGAGAAGATAGTCAAGCCCCAGCGCGGCGTTGACCCCCAGGTTGACCACAGGCCGCCCCCAATCCGCCTCCAAGAGCCCTGAATCCAGGCTAAAGAGCGCGTTTGAACCGGCCAGTACCAGCACCTTAGGGCTGGGCAGGGCCTTGGCATGCGCCCGTTTGACTGCATAGACCTCGGCCATCCAGCCGGTCTCGGGGAGGGGATGACCGAGCTGAGACCAAAAGAGACCCGTCCATAGCAGCGACAGGCCCAAAAGGCCTGCTGCCAGACCGAACCAATAGGGCAGGTGATGACTCTTTAAGGCGAGGGCTGATGAATCGCTCATGGCGAAGGGCCTATTTGCCGGTCATAACGCGGGACATTTTCCTGGCCATGGCAAGGGATATTCTACCGATCATGGCGCGCGAGGCATTCTATCGGTCATTGCGGGGAGCGAAGCGACAAAGTAATCCCGGAGGGGGGTGCCCGGAGGAGAAGGGTCTTCGCTTAGCATAAGCCTGTTTTACCGACGCCCGCCCTAAAGTTTGAGCATGCAGGCCGCGTTTTCTTAGAAATTAAAATATAAAAACTCGCTGGCAGGGGCGGCCAACAGGGTCTTGAGGCTCATCCACAGCAGGGTAGCGGTCAGTAATCCTGCCCAAAGCCCCAGGCGGCGGTCTAAGGGGCGGCTGGGATCTGGATCATAGCCCACCCAGCGCCAGGCCGTCGGCAGCCCCCACACCAGCCCCAGACCCAGCGCAATCCAGGCCCAGCCCAGCGCAGGTTCAGCGGCCAGCCAGGCCTGCCAACCCGCTGATGTCAGCTGCCAGGGTATAGCCACCAGGGCCGCCGTCAAGCTATCGAGATCCAGTAGGCCCGCATAGAGACGCTGGGCGGTCGCCAGATCGGGTGCCCGAAAGAGGATCCAGGCCAGGCTCACTGTCAAGAATGTCAGTCCGATCCACAGCGGTTGAGGGACCCAGGCTACCAAGCCCGCCAAGGCCCTGAACCGGCTACAGGCCGCCCCCCAGGCGTGATTGAGCACCAAGAGCAGGCCATGCACACCGCCCCAGAGGATAAAGGTCCAGCCTGCCCCGTGCCAAAGCCCACCGAGCAGTAGGGTGAGCAACAGATTGCGGGCGTGCCGCATCGCCCCCTGTCGATTGCCACCGAGCGGGAGATAGACATAGTCACGCAAAAAGGCCGATAGGGTCATATGCCAACGGCGCCAGAAGAGGCGCAGTGAAGGGGCGCGATAGGGCGCATCGAAATTGACCGGCAGTCGCAGACCAAAGAGCAGAGCCAGCCCCAGCGCCATCTCCGAATAGCCCGAAAAATCAAAATAGATCTGCAGGCTATAGGCCAGCATCCCCTGCCAGGCCAGGTCACCGCTCACCGGGCCTGTTGTCGCCATCGCAAAGACCGGGCTGGCATAATTAGCCAAGCTATCGGCGAGGACTACCTTTTTAAACAGACCGATGGCAAATAGCATTAGCGCCTGCGGCCATTGCCCGCTGGGGCTGATCCCCCTATGGGCGGGGTTAAGCTGGGCGATCAGCGGTCGGTGATGAACGATGGGGCCAGCGATCAGCTGTGGGAAAAAGCTGATAAAGAACACATAGTTCAGCAGATTCGGATTCTCCACCTCGCCGCGCCGACAATCGACGAGATAGGCGATCTGTTGAAAGGTGATAAAGGAGATCCCTAGCGGCAACACCAAGGGGGCAAAAGGGGGAGGGTAGCCAGCCAGCCCGGCGAGGGTGCCAGCGATAAAATGCGTATATTTAAAGGTCCCCAGCACCCCCAGATCGAATCCAATCCCAAGGATCAGCCAGACCTGGGCCCTGCGCCATTGACCGGCGAACCGGGCGGCGAGGATTTGCTGACCGACCCAAAAATTGATCAGGATCGAGCCCATCAATCCAGGAACATAGCGTACATCCCACCAGCCATAGAAGAGCAAGGAGGCGATCACCAACACCCTCAGCGCCGCCCGCCACCCCTGCCAGCTTAGGGCCAGTCGCCATACCCCCCAGGTCAGCGGCAAAAAGACCAGGATGAAGGCCAAGGAATTAAACAGCATCGATCAATACCCTGGCTGTAGATCAGCCGACGCCGAGATCAAGAGGGTAGCAGAGGGATAGGGGATGGGCGGTTTCATCGGTACCCTTGGCCGACAGAGGAAAGATCAGGCATCATGATAGTGAAAACTGGATGGACCCCTTGGCCAAGACCCCAGCCTACCCTAGGAGGGTCCATCGGGGATGGATCCCCCCCTGGTTTTTTAGAACCACCACCCGAGAACGACCCGCAGTGAATACCATCGATGTCTTCTGCGCCTTATCCCCCCGCTTGCTACCAGGCGCGGCCTGATGCAAGGCCGCCCAAAGCGCAAGCTGACCCCTCAGCCAGTTGCTATTCCTAAGAACACCCCCGATGCGCGCCCTGATTGCTGCCATGCTGCCTGCCTGGTTTAAGGCCTGGTTGTACCGCTGGATCTGTGGGCCTGAGGCGAATGCCTCAGCCACCCCGCCTGCCCCCGCCGCGTCATCCCCGGGCCCTGTCCTGATCTCAGGGATGGCTGGCAAGGATCTGGCGATGTACATAGTGCCCGGCGACATCATCTCCGATGCCTTAGCAGCTAGCGGCCTCTGGGAGCCGGAGCTGACTCAGCGCCTCCTCGCCCAGGCGCAAGAAGGTGGGTTATTGGTCGAGGTCGGCGCCAATCTTGGCTATTTTTCCCTGCTCTGGGCCCAGGCCCATCCGGCCAATCGGGTGATCGCCCTTGAGCCGGCGCCGCGCAACATCGAACTCTTTCGTGCCAGCATCGCCTGTAATGGGCTTAGCGGGCGCGTGAGCCTGTTGCCCGTCGCCGCCGGTCCCCGGCTGGCCCTGATGCCCTTTGATCTCGGGCCTGAGGTCCAGACCGGCTGGGGCGGTGTGGTCTGGGATGAGGCGCGCGCCCTCTCGCCAACCCAGGTGGTAGTGGTCCCGCTTGACGAGCTGCTGGCCGAGATCCCGCAGATCGCTGTGCTCAAAATCGATGTCGAAGGGTTTGATACCCTGGTCCTGGAAGGCTGTCGCCGTTTACTGAGTGAGCGGCGTATCCTGACCCTGTATTACGAACAAAACCACCCCCGGATGGCCGCCCTGGGGATCGATCCCGGGCGCGCCCACTCCCTGCTGGCCGAGCTGGGCTATGAGACCTGGCCCTTGGAGACGAGCTGCCCCGAGGTGATGGAATGGATCGCCAGACCCAAGGCAGGACACCCCTAGAACGCTCTCTCGCCCGATCCAGAACCAGGATGCGGCCCCAAGATGCGACTCTTTAGCCACAGCCACGACCTTAAGCGCCTCGAGGCGCGACTCCTGTCCCTGTTGACTGCTCCTACCCCGCCTAAGCTTCTGGAGGCAGCGCTGCACAGACCGGATCATCGACTGCCGGGGAGACGCCAGCGCTGGCGCCTTAGACTATTTAGCTGGTTAGATGCCTGGCGCGCCCAGGGTTATGCACTAAACTGGCTGATCCAACGCCTGCCGGGGGTGCGCGATGTCGTCAACCTCGCCTGGGCCTTGCTCACCATCCAAGGCCGTCTCTATCGCCTGGCGCTAGCGATCCAAGAGACACAAAACCTGCTCAAACAGCTCCAGCACGCCTTGCGCGCCCAGGGGCAGCTGGCCGAACAGCGGTCCTCGCTCCTGGCAAAGCGCCTAGAGGACCTGCACGGTGCACATGCCTTCATGCAACATGAGATCGAGCACCTCGCCGCCCGGTTGCATGAAGAGCAGACTGCTGAGCGTCTCTTTATCCAGCGCGAGATCGACCTCCTGGCCGCCCGCTTGCGCGCCCTGGAACCAGCGCCCGCCCACACGGGCCGGCTGTCCACAGGTCCCACCCCCAGCGACTGCTGGTATCAGTCCTTCGAGGGGGTGCATCGCGGTCCACCTGAGCTCATCCAGGCGCGCCAGCGCACCTATCTTCCCTTCATACAGGCGGCCATCCCAGATCGCGCAGCGGGCTGGGTGCTCGATCTTGGCTGTGGAGGGGGGGAGTGGTTGGCCCTCTTGACCGAGGCCGGCTTTAAGGCGGAAGGGATAGACATCAACCCCAACCTGATTGCAGCGGCGCGCCAAAAAGGTCTGCGCGTCCACCAGGCCGATCTCTTCGAATATCTGCGGATGCTGGCCAATTGCACCTATGCCGCCGTGACCGCCTTTCAAGTCATCGAGCACCTGCCGCTGGAGGCGCTGTTAGACCTCTTTGCCGAGGCGCGGCGGATCTTGCGTCCAGGCGGGGTCTTGATCCTCGAAACCCCGAACCCTGAAAATATTCAGGTAGCTGCCTATAGCTTCTGGTTGGATCCCACCCATCTGCGTCCCTTGCCGCCGCCCTTGTTGGTCAACTTGGCGGTCCATTTTGGATTGATCGACATCCGCATCGAGCGCCTTAACCCCTGGCCGCAGTATCGCCCGGAGCTGGACGATGCCCTGCACAAACTGCTGTATTGCGGTCAGGACTATGCACTGATTGCGCGGGTGCCGGTATCTGCTTGAGCCTCGATGAAGACGACGGATCAGATCGACCCCTGCGCTCATCCCCCAGTCGCCGGCCCCTGGCCGAGTCCGCTTAAGGCCCGTCTGAAGAACGATGAGGTGGTAGTGGGCTGGGTGTTGGCGGATGAACCCCTACCGACTGTGCTCCTTGAGACCCTCGACCGCTTGGCGCCCTTACCGCTGCGCTTGGTGGTATGGACAGGATCGCCGGCGGCCCAGGGGACAGTGGAGGCATTGCCGGAGATCTCCGTGCCCCCCCCTCAGCGGCTCTCAGAGGGCCTGCGCGGCGATGAGCCCTTAGGCCCCGCTCGGTGCCCCCTTGAGTCTGTCACCGTTGAAGTCCTGGCACCTGGAGCAGAGAGCGGCTGGCTGCGCCTGGCGCAACTGGAGGCCCTCTGCCTACCGGCCTCCCAACTGGCGACCTATCGCCCTTGGCTGGCCGAGGCAGCCATCCCAGCGCTCATCCGTCTCCCGGCTGGGACTGAAGACTGGCAGGGCGGCGGACTGGCGGTCGCTGATGCGACCCCAGAGGCGCTGGCCGGACTCCTGCTCTTGCTGGCCACCGACCCACCGACCCGCCGGCGGGCGCTCGATGCCCAGCGCTCCTGGCTGCCTGAGCCTGCCCTGCGGACCTGGCGGGTCGAGGGGGTCTTCGATTCAAGCTATAGCCTGGCCATCGTCAACCGCCATCTGGCCCTTGCCTTGGAGGACAGCTGTGGCCCCGGCGAACAGGTGGCGCTGTTGACCTATGAACAGGGCGATGACCCCCAGCCCAATCTTGCGGCGGTCGAGGACCCGGCGCGCATCCACGCCCTGTGGGTGCGCGCCAAAGACCCGCGCGCCCCGGCGGTGGCCCTGCGCAATGCCTGGCCGCCGCGGGTGCGCGATATGCGCGGCTGGCGACGCCTCCTCGCTAACTATGCCTGGGAGGAGACCGGCTTTCCTGAGACCTATGTCCAGGACTTCAATCGGGTGCTCGACCTGATCACCGTGGTCTCCACCCAGACCCGTCGCTTCCTGCAGGATGCAGGCGTTGAGGTCCCGATCGCTGTAGTCGGCAATGGGATCGATCATCTCAGCGCCCTGGTCCCCGAGCCCTTGCCGCGCCCCCTGCCCCAGGGTTTTCGTTTCTTACATGTCTCCTCCTGTTTCCCGCGCAAGGGGGCAGACCTCCTGCTGAAGGCCTATGGCCAGGCCTTTCGCGACTTCCATGAAGTGGTCCTGATCATCAAGACCTTTTCCAACCCGCACAATGAGATCTTAGAGCAGCTGGCGCGCCATCGCGCCGCCGACTCACATTATCCCGCCGTTGAGGTCATCCTCGATGACTGGACGCCCGGTCAGATCGCCGCCCTGTATGATGCCTGTCAGGTCCTGGTTGCCCCGAGCCGCGGTGAGGGCTTTGGCCTGCCGATCGCCGAGGCTATGCTCCGCGAGCGACCGGTGATCGCCAGCCGCTGGGGTGGGCACCTAGATTATTGTGACGAGGAGACCGCCTGGCTGATCGACCAGCGGCCCGCCTATGCGCGCACCCATCTGACGGTCCCGGATTCGCTGTGGTGCGAACCCGACAGCGACCACCTGGCGCGCCTGATGCGCGAGCTCTATCTCGCCTCGCCTGAGCAACTGAGGCCGCGTTTGACCCGGGCGCGCGAGCGGGTCTTGCCCCTGACCTGGGCCCGGGTCGCCCAGCGTACCCGCCGGGCCCTGGCCCAGATCGAGACCCAGCCGGGCCCCCTACCGCTGGTGCGGGTCGGCTGGCTGAGCACCTGGGGCTCGCGCTGTGGGATCGCCGCCTATGCCTATCACCTCAGCCGCGCCTTTGAACCCGAGCTCCTGGTCCTGGCGCCGGCAAACGAACGGCTCGAACAGGCGGATACGGCCAATGTCCAGCGCCTGTGGTCGCTGGGGGCCCTCGAGCCTAAGCAGATCCTCCAGGCCGCCCAGCGCGAGCGGCTCGATGCCCTGGTGATCCAATATCATTGGTCCTTTTTTGCGCCTGCAACGCTCGCCGCGCTCTGTGCCCAGCTTAAGGACGCCGGGCTGCGCGTCCTGGTCGATCTGCACAATACCCGCAGCGCCCCCCCTGACTGCCTGGGCCCTGACTTTCTTGGTCCCTTAGGCCGCGTCGATCGCCTGTTGGTCCATACCCTCGAGGATGTCGCCCGTCTCAATGACTGGGGTCTGTCGGCCCATGTCAGCCTCTGGCCGCTGTGCATCTATGACCTGTCGCCACCGACCCCCGAGGAACGGGAGAGCCAGCGGCAGGCCCTGGGTCTGGCCGGGCGCAAGGTCCTGGCGACCTATGGCTATCTCATGCCGCACAAGGGCCTTGGCCAGCTGATCGAGGCGCTGCCGGCGCTGATCGCCGCCCATCCTGATCTCTATCTGCTGATGCTCAATGCCTGGTATTCGCCGGCGGCCTCTGCTGCCGAGCTGAGGTCCTTGCAGCAGCAGATCTCTGCGCTGGGGCTCGGCGGACATATCATGCTCCAGACCGACTATCTCAGCGATCAGGAGTGCATCGCCCAGCTGGCCCTGGCCGATCTCATCGTCTTTCCCTATCAGCACACCGAAGAGTCTTCCTCGGCCGCGGTGCGCATGGCCATCGCTGCCGAGCGCCCAATCGCCGTCACCCCTTTGCGCTTTTTTGACGATGTCGAAGCAGCGGTCATGCGCCTGCCAGGGACCAGTCCTGCTGAGCTCGCTGCTGGCCTGAGCGCGCTCCTCGAGCGGCTTGCTGATCCCGCTGCTGAGCGCCAGATCCTCGAGAACCTCCGCGCCTTCCGCCGCCGGCACAGCGCCTGGCGCCGCTCCTGCCAGCTTAAGGGCATGATCAACGGCATCGTGCGCCAACTGGAGCTCGAACCATGACCCCCGGGCAGGCGCCTGGCATCAACCTGTTTGCCCTGCCTGCCCTCCTGCTGCGCGAGCTGTGGGCCTATCGCGGCTTTATCTGGGCGAGCGTCCAGCGCGAATGGCGCGCCCGTTATCTGGGCAGTCAATTTGGCCTGGCCTGGGCCATCATCCACCCCTTTGCCCTGATCCTCCTCTATACCCTGGTCTTTGCCAAGCTCATGCATCCGCAGCTCGCCGGATACCCTGGGCCCTTTGCCTACAGCATCTATCTCTGCGCCGGTCTGCTGACCTGGAACCTCTTTAGCGAACTCCTGGGCCGCTCGGTGGGGATCTTTGTCAACAATGCCAACCTACTTAAAAAACTGAGCTTTCCGAAGCTCAGCCTGCCGATGATCGCGACCCTCTCCAGCCTGTTGCATTATGCGATCACCCTCGGGCTCTTCCTGGGGCTGTTATCGATCATCGGCCAGTTCCCTGGCTGGGTCGTTCTGGCGGTGGTGCCGGTGTTGCTGGTCCTCATCCTCTTTACCCTGGGGCTGGGTCTACTCGCCGGGCTGATCGATGTCTTTTATCGCGATGTCGAACAATTGATCGCCCTGGTGCTGCAGTTTTGGTTTTGGCTGACCCCTATCGTCTATGTCCCCGCCATCCTGCCCGCTGGCTTGCAAGACCTACTGGCCCTAAACCCCCTCCAACCCCTCATCTTTGCCATGCACGCCATCCTGCTGGAGCACCAGCTGCCCAACTGGTTGAGCCTGATCTATCCGGCCTGCTTGGCCCTAGGGCTGCTCGCCCTGGGGCTGCGCGTCTATCAGCGGCTGGGCCCGGAGCTCGTCGATGAACTCTAGACCCTTGCCGCCCGGGGCCTTACGCATCCAGGGGCTCGGCAAGGCCTATAAACGCTATGCCCGCAAATGGGACCGTGCCGGCGAATGGCTGGGGCTGGGGGTGCGCCATCGGCTGCACTGGGTGTTGCGCGACATCGATCTTCAGGTCGATCCCGGTGAGGCGGTGGGGATCATCGGCGTCAATGGGGCTGGCAAGAGCACCCTGCTCAAGCTCATCGCCGGCATCACCCAGCCCACTACCGGCACCATCGAACGCGGCGGCCGTCTCTCCGCCCTGCTCGAGCTGGGGATCGGGTTTCATGGCGAGCTGACGGGTCGTGAAAACCTCTGGAGCGCCGGGGCCTTGGCGGGTCTCGATGGCGCCACCCTGTCCGCTTGTCTATCCGAGATCGCGGCATTTGCCGATATCGGCGACTATCTCGACCAGCCGGTGCGCACCTATTCGAGCGGCATGCAGGTACGCCTGGCTTTTGCCCTGGCCACCGCCGTGCGCCCGGATCTCCTGATCGTCGATGAGGCCCTGGCCGTCGGCGACCTCTTCTTCCAGCAGAGATGTTTTGAGCGCATCCGCGCCTTTCGCGCCGCCGGCACCACCCTGCTCTTTGTCTCGCACGCCATGAGCACCGTTTATGCCCTGTGCGATCGCGCCATCCTCATCGAAGGCGGGCGGATCATCCAGGACGGCGAGCCGCGTCGGGTCATCGACGTCTATAACGCCAGCATCGCCAATCGCCTAGGGAGCGGCGACTTGAGAATCGTCACCGCCGGTCCAGGCGCCGGCTCCTATGACCGCGGCGATGTCCGTATCGAGCAAGTGCAGGTCTTGCACCAAGGCCAACCGGTGCAGACCCTGGTCAGCGACAGCCTGCTGACCGTCCGGATCGAGGTGCGCTTTCTCCGTGACCTACAGGATCCTCATGTCGGCTTTCAGGTCCGCGACCGACGCGGCGAGGCCATCTACATGACCCATACCCATGGTCTGGGGCTGCGCATCGGGCCGGTCCGGGCCGGCGAGCGCATCGAGGTCTGCTTTAGCTTCATCGCCCGCCTCATCCCGGGTGACTATAGCTTTACTGTCGGCGTAGCCGATGGCGGGTTGCCGGGGGGGCATCTCGAACGCTCACTGACCCGTTTTCAGGAGGCTGCCCAGTTTAGCCTCACCCGCAACCTGCAGGCCGCCCATTGGGATGGGATCTGCAACCTCGAGCCCAGCTGCCAGATCCAGCGCCTGTGACCTGCTAGCGCGGCAGGCCAGCGCCTGGATGCATCAGGGCGAGCGAGGGGCTCTCAGTGTTCGTTCTTGATAAGAAACACATGCTTTGAGCTGTCCAGATGTCGTGGGCATGGAAAGACGAGACATGAGATTGCTGTCGTTTGCGGCGCGCGAAGAGCGGCGGCGTGGCTGGACGTATGAAGCGATAGGCGCGCAGAGGGGATTGTTGGGCGCAGGGGTGTTCGACATCTGCAAAGGCTATGGGCGCGAAGGGGCCCAAGGGCTCAAGGACAAGCAGGGCGCCAAGCTCCGTGATGCCGCGTAATACAAACTCATTCGTTTCGGAGCAAAATATTTGATAAAAATCAAGTAAGTCCGATGGAACGCTTTCTTAAGGATCCGCGCACTGTCGCCGCGGCGGTGTGTAGAAGATGTCCTGTTTTAAAAAGGCAACGCGTACACTCCCTCATCCTAGTCTCCTCCTTGCGGCAATCTGGATTTTTGATCAGCAAACTCGTAGGACGAGCCAGCGCATGCTAAAATTACAACGCCGTAGCCAATCTGCGACCCATCGCCGAGGATAGGTGCGAGGAAGCGACTGGCAGTGCAGCATTTAGGCTTGCAATCTGAGTGCAGGCGCGGCACTATTGCCATGCCATATAGCCGAGCGGAAAAGGTCCCCTTCCTTATTGGAATCCCTGGGCTATACTTTACCCCTGTGCAGTTTTGCCCTCTCTTGATCAAGGAGTTAAACCATGCCAAGCATCTATGAAAACCAGGTCTATGTGATGTTCATCGGCTACTTCGGGCGTCCGCCGTCGCCGACTGGCCTGGAGTATTACACCGGTTTGATGGAGCAAAGCGGCGGCAATTGGCGCATCCTGGTCGATGACTTCTATAACTCTGACGAGTCGCAGCAACTGTTTGGCAACAAGAGCATCGAGCAGCAGGTCAATCAGGTCTTCCTCAACCTCTTTGGTCGCAATGCGGCGCCGGCTGGTCTCAACTACTGGTCCCTGCAGGTGATGAATGGCGTCGTCTCGCTGCCAGAGCTGGCCTATACCATTGCCTATAATGCCGCTAACCAAGACCTGGCGGTGCGCGATGCCAAGATTCAAACCGCTAAATTGTGGGTCACTGCCCTGGATAGCGCCGAGGAGATCCTAGCCTATGGGACTGAGGCTGGCCGTCAGGCAGCGCGTGATTTTATGGCCACCGTCACCACCGCCACCCCCAAGACCCAGGGCGAGGTCGATGCGGGGGTCGAGCAGATGGTGCAGAGCGGCGGCGGCGGTAACCCTGGGAAGACCCTTCAGCTCACCATCAACCCCGACATGCCGCCCGGCACGTCGGGCGATGATGTCTTCAACGGGGTCAAGGACAGCCTTGGCAACGTCACCTTCCAGTCCTTCGACCAGCTCGATGGCGGCGACGGCAACGACACCCTGATCGCCCAGGGCATCGACACCCTCACCACCAACGTCACCACCCTCAAGAACATCGAGACGCTGCACCTGGTCGGGGCGAGGGTCGCCAGCGCCTACCTCGATCTCACCAACACCACGGGCATCAAGAAGATCATCTCCGAAGCGCCGACGGCCAACTACACCGTCAAGGGCATCGCCGCAGGGATCGAGCGCATCGACGTGATCGCGCCTGTGAGTGCGACCAAAAACCAAGCCTTCAACTTCCAGTCCGGCGCGGTGAGCGGTGCGAGCGATGCCCTGACCGTCGGCCTGCAGTCGCTGGGCACGGCGGGTGCGAGAACCATCTTTCTGCAGCCCGTCACCGGCACCAACGGCTTCGAGACCCTGACCCTGGAGCTCACCGGCGGCGCCTCGGGGAAGGATGGTACGTTCGTCAAGATCGATGACGGCACTGCGACCACGCTTGCCACCGTCAACATCACCGGCTCCGCCAAGGGCGCGATCGACCTCACTACGCCTGCCACCGCCACCACCGTCAAGGTCGATAACAGCGCCGGCGTGGTGGTGAACCTCGCCTACGCCAAGGACATCACCGTGACCGGCGGCGACGGCGACGACGAGTTCCAGTTTAAGGGAACCCTCAACACCAAGGACGTCGTGGACGGCGGCAAGGGCACCGACATCGTGGCCGCCAACGGCGCACAGTTTGCCGCCTTCACCACCACGGCGAGCAACCTCACGGGCATCGAGGGCATCCGCATCCAGGATAACGCCAAGGCCACCATCGACGTCTCGCTCTTTGGCGTCAATTTTGTGCGCGTGGCGGATCGTGGCGCTGGCACGCTCACCCTCAACAACCTCGCCTCGGGCAGCACCATCCGCTTCGACGATGATGCCACGGCGGCTAACGTGCTCAGCGTCAAGAACGCCGCGAATGGCAAGGCCGACAGCTTGAGCCTCGATCTGCGCTCGGCACAAACTACAGGTGCTAATGGCGTCACGGCCACCGCCAACGATGTCGAGACCATCAACGTCACCACCGACAAAGCCGCGAACGCCGCAATCCTCACCCTCACCGACAACGACGCGGCGGGCAAGGGCTACGGCCTTACCGTGAACCTCACCGGCCAGAAGGATCTGACCTTCGTGCTGACGAGCAACCACGCCACCAACGTGGTCGATGGCAGCAAGATGACCGGCGCCCTCACGGCCGATCTCACGGCGGTCACCGGCGGGCCGGCGACCCTCCAGGGCGGCTCGGGGGCGGATGTCCTCACCGGCGGCGCGGGCGCCGATACGCTCACCGGCAACGGCGGCAAGGATTGGTTCGTCTTCAACAACTTCGGCGCGGCCGACACCCTCACCGACTTCTCGGCCACCGCGGACGATCTCTATCTGGATGTGAAGGGTGTCGCCTTCAATGCGGCGATGACGCCAAACGGCATCAAGGTTGGCACAGCGGTGAAAATCTGGAACACCGCGGGCGCGAACGTCGCGGCGCTCACCATGGCGGTGAGCAACACGATCGGTATGGCAGCCAGCTTCACCGCTATGGCCCTCTTCATCGCGGCCAACAAGGCGGCGCTCAGCGCCAAAGTGATTGCCGCCGTCACGGCCAATGACGCCCGCGGCGTTGCCTTCGGCCGCGTCGGCAACACCCTCTATGCGGTGTATGTGGGTGACACGATGACGGCGACGTCAATGGGCACCACGATCGCCGCGGTGCGGACCATCGCCAAGGTGGGCGCGGGCTTTACCGCTGCCGATCTGTTCCTGTTCTAATCGCGGGCCATTGGCTCGTAGCGCAGGCGGGGCGAAGGCCCCGCCTTTTTTTGGGAGGCACGATGCACGACGACGCGGTGGCTCGCCTGCGCGCCCTGGTGCGCGCCGCCGATGGGCCGGGGCTGACGCAGGAACTTGAGGCCCATCCGGAGTATCTCTTTGCCGAGACGGGGGAGCGGGTGATCCTGGTGGCGCTGGCGCTTCTTTTTCTTGACCGCTTGAGCGAGGCCGCACCGCTCGTTGCCGCGGCGCGCGCGGTCGATGGCCGCGCCCTTTCGCCGCAGGGGGTGGGGGATCTGGCGCTCCTGTATTTTCTCACCGGCGCCATCGAAGAGGCGCGGGCGCGGATTGCCGAGGCGACCGCCGCCGATCCCACAGACGCGGTGCTCTGGGCGCGCGCCGGCGCTTTCGCCACCGCCGCCGGGGCGCTTGCTGAGGCGGAAGAGGCTTATACGCAGGCGCTGGCGCTCGAGCCGGAGCCGCGGGCGGCGCTACTCAACAACATCGCCGCGCTCAAGCTGCGCCAGGGGCGGCTTGGCGAGGCGATCGCCCTTTACGACCGGGCGCTTGCCGCCGATCCGACGCTCGAGGTGGCGGCGCGCCAGCGCCTGCTTGCCCTGGCCCAGCTCGGCCAGGGCGAGGCGGCGCTCGAGGCGCTCGAAGCGGAACTCGCCGCCGCGCCCGAGGAGCCGGCGCGCCACCGGCGTCTCGCTGAGGCGCAGGCGCTGTTGGGGCAGCGCGCGGCAGCGGCGGCCACGCTCCTTTCCGCCTGCGAGCGCCTGCCCGCGGCGCATGAGCTCAAGCCCGACGCGCTGCGCATGCTTCTTGCCGCGCGTCGGCTGCACGAGGCGGGGGTGCACGCCAAACGCTGGCTCGAGGAGGCGGCGCTCGACGAGGAGACGGCGCGAGAGATCGCGCTCCTTCTTGACGAAGCGCGCATCGAGGCCGGCTTTTACGCCGCCGCCGAGGACGATCTCAAGGGGCGGCTCGAGGACGACCCGGACGGCAGCGCCCGCCTCCTCTATGCGCGGCTCTTGACCGAAACCGACCGCGCCGCCGCGGCGGTGCCGCTGCTCGAAGCGCTCGTCGAGTCGCTCCCTGGCCGGCTCGACGCGCTCTTGCAGCTTGCCCATACTCTTACCGCGCTTGGCCGGCTGGAGGAGGCCGACCGCCTCATCCGCCGCGTCGAGGCGGCGGCGCCGGCGCTCCTGGTGCAGCGCATCGAGGCGAGCGGCCACCAGGTGAGCGAAGAGGAGCGCGCCGCGCTCGAGCGCCTCTTCGTCAACCCGATCCTGCCGCCCGAGCAGCGCGCCTCGGTGGGCTTTTGCCTCTACCGCGTGCGCGCCAAGGCCGGCGACGATCGCGCCGCCTTTGCCGCGCTGCGCGAGGCCAACGAGCTCATCAAGCGCCAGATCCGCTACGACTGGCGCGCGCACCGCCGCCAGGTGGAAGAGACGATCGCCGCCTTCACCCCGGAGCTCATGACCCGCCTTGCCGGCCAGGGCCACCCGAGCCGCCGGCCGATCTTCGTGGTGGGGATGCCGCGCTCGGGCACCACGCTCACCGAGCAGATCCTCGGCGCCCACCCGCAGTGCGCGCCGCGCGGCGAACTGCCCTGGATCGGCCGCCTCGTGCAGCTCATGCCCAAGGCGCTGAACTGCGACCAGCCCTACCCGCAGGCGGTGGCGACGATGACGCCGCAGGATCTGGTCAACGCCGGCGACTATTACCTCGAAAAGGCAGGCAGCGGGGTGGAGGCGGCGCTGCGCCTCGTGGACAAGATGCCGCACAATTTCGACTACGTGGGTCTGATCGCCCTCATCTTTCCCAACGCGCCGATCATCCATGTGGTGCGCGCGCCGCTCGACAACGCCCTCTCCAACTACGAACAGAACTTTGCCGCAGCGCACGGGCTGATGGGCTTTGCCTTCGATCTCGACTGGATCGGCGAGATGCTGGTCGATCACGAGCGGATCATGGCCCATTGGTACGAACTCCTGCCCGGGCGCATCTTCCGCCTGGAGTACGAGCGCCTGGTCGGCGAGCCCGAGACCACCATCCGCGCGTTGCTCGATTTCTGCGGTCTGCCCTGGGACGATGCGGTGCTCCATTTCCAGGACAACGAGGTGGCGGTGCGCACCGCCTCCATCCGCCAGGTGCGCCAGGGGATCTATACGCAAAGCCGCGCCAAGTGGCAGCGTTTTGCCGCGGAGCTCGCGCCGGTTGAGAAGATCCTTACGCGCGGCTTTCAGCCGCTGGCCGAATCCGATGCGCCGCCGCCGCTCACCCCAGCGCTGGGCTGGTGGGGACAAACCCGTTGATATGTCAGGAGTTGCCATGAACGACCGATTCGATACCGGCTATGTGCAGGATGTTGCGTTCCGCTCCGGCGTGGTGCCGGGGCAAAGCCCGGCGGCGATGAACGGTGTGGCGCTGGCGCGCGGCTATCTGCCGCCGCGCCTCGACCGGCCGTTTGGCTATCTCGATCTGGGCTGCGGCGAAGGCACGACGCTTCTTGCCCTTGCCGCCCTCTACCCCGAGGGGCGCTTCTTCGGGGTCGATTTCAACCCGGCGCACATCGCCGCGGCCAACCGCGCCAAGGCGGCGCTGGGGCTGGACAACCTGACCTTTTTCGAGGCGCCGTTCGTCGCCCTGCCCGAGCTGCCGCTTCCCGAGCGCTTCGACTACATCGCCAGCAACGGCATCTACGGCTGGCTCGATCCGGCCAACGCCGCGGCGGTGGATGCCTTCGTCGGCGCGCATCTGGCGCCCGGCGGCCTCTTTTACGTCGAGTACCTCAGCCAGCCGGGCAAGGTGGCGATCGCCGCGCTGTGGCGTTTTTTGCAGAAGATGACGCCGCTTGCCGACTTTGGCGGCGATGCGCGCGCCCGCGCCGAGGCGGCGCTCACGCTCCTCGAGCGGCTGGCGCGCCGCGGCATGGCCTTCTTCCAGCAGCACCCCTCGGCGCTTGCCGCCGCGCGCCACTATCTGGCCGGCAAGAAGCGCGACGCCTACCAGATCGACCATTTCGCCCACAATGCGATGGCCGAGCATTTCACGCCGCGCGCCTTCGACGAGATCGCCGCCCGTTTCGCGCCGCAGGGGCTGACTTTCGTGGGCCGCGCCGACCTCGAGCTCAACGACCTGGAGCTGGCGGTGCCGCCGGCGCAGGTGCCCACCTTCCGCGAGTTCGCCGACCCGGTGCGCCGCGAGCTGCTCATGGATTTCATCCGCAACGAGCACGACCGCCGCGACCTCTGGGGCAAAGAGCTGACCGCCGATGCCGAGGCCGCCAGCGCCCGTCTGGCGGCGGAATACGGGCTGCTGTTGCGCGTGCCGCCGGAAAAGGTGGTGCGCCAGATCGCCGCCCCCGGGGGCCACGCGGTGGCGCTGATCGGCCCCCATTACGACGCCTGGATCGCCGCAGGCTATGACGCAGTGGTGCGCCTGCCCGACGCGCCCGCCGAGCGCACGCGTTTGGTCAAACCCTTCGTGCGGCTGGCCGCCTCGGGGCAGGCCTTCCTCATCACCGCCGCCGCGTTCGCACCGCGCCCCGCCGCTGCGCCAAAGCCGGAGGCGCCGCTAAGCCTGGCCGACGCCATCAACCGCCATCTCATCGCCCTCAACGCCGCGCGCGCCACCGGCTGCCAGCTCGTCGCCCCCGCCACGGGGGGGATGGCGCTGCTGCTTGCGCCGCTCGAGGTCCAGTTGCTGGCAGCCGCCGCCGACCGTCCCTGGCGCGAAGCGCCGGCGGCAACCCTGGCGGCCTTGCAGGCCCTGGGCGAAACCCCGATTCTCGCCGGCGAGGGGTTCCGGCCGGCGCGCGAGGTGACGCTCGCCGATCTGGAAAAGCTCGCCGCCGATTTCGCCGCCACGCGCGCCATCAACCTGGCCCGCCTGGGGCTCCTCGCGGAGGCGGCATGAGCGTGGAGAAGACCTTTGCCAGCGCGCTGGCAGCCCACGAGGCCGGGCGGCTCGAGGAGGCCGAGGAAGGGTATCTCAAGGTGCTCGGAGAGGCGCCGCTGCACCGCTTTGCGCGCAACAATCTGGCGCTCATCCTCCTTGCGCGCGGCGAGGCGGCAGAGGCGGTGGAGCGCTTGGAAGAGACGGTGGCGATCGATCCGCACTTCGCCGACGCCTGGAACAACCTGGGCAGCGCCCGCGCCGCCGCCGGTGATGGTGCCGGCGCCTGCGCAGCGCTCGAGCGCGCCACCGAGCTTGGCCACGCCAGCGCCCCGCTCAACCGCGCCCGTCTTGCCGCCCAGGCCAATGATGCGGCCGCCGCGTTGCACTACGCGGCGCTGGCCTACCAGCGCGCGCCCAGCGCCGCGGCCGCCGAGATCGCCGCCCGCGCCGCCGGCACCCTGGGCGATCCCGCGCTCGCCACCTGGGTGGAGCGCTGGTTTGCCGCCGCGCCGGGGAGCCGTGAGGCCTTTGCCGCCGTGGTGCAGATTCGCCGCGGCGCGGCGAGCGCCATCGAGCAGGCCGCGCGCGACCATCTGGCGCACGATCCAGACGATGCGCTCGCCTGCAACAGCCTCGGCGTGGCGCTGCATCAGCAGGGACGCGAGGAGGAGGCGCTCGCTGCGCTCGAGCGCGCCATCGCGCTTGCCCCGCAGGCGGCCGAGCCGCACAACAACCGCGCCGTCGCGCTCAAAGCGCTGGGGCGGCTTGCGGAGGCGCTTGCCGCGGTCGAGCAGGCGCTTGCGCTCCACCCGGACTATCCCGAAGCGCACAACACGCGCGGCAACATCCTCTCGGCGCAGGAGCGGCTTGCGGAGGCGCTCGCCGCCTATGAGGCCGCCCTGGCGCTGCGCCCCGATTTCATCGAGGCCGCAGCCAATGCCTGCCTGACCTTGAGCGACCTCGAGCGCGCCGAGGAGGCGCTTGCGCGCGTCGAGGCCCTCATCGCCGCGCATGGGCCGTTGCCGCTCCTGGCCAAGGTGCAGGGCATCGTCCTGGTGCGCCTGGAGCGCTTTGCCGAAGCCGAGGCGCCGCTGCGCCGCGCGCTCGCCAGCTTCCCCGACGATGCCGAGGTGGCGAGCTTTCTGGGTAGCGCCCTGCATATGCTCCACTGCGAAGGCGAGGCCGAGGAGCTGCTCATCGGCACCATCCCGCGTCTCAAAAAACCGGTGGGGGCGCTCAACGCCCTGGGCAACCTCTACGCCGCGCTTGGCCGCAAAGAGGAGGCAGCCGAAACCCTCAAGCGCGCCATCGCCATCGAGCCCAACGCCCCCGGGCTCTACCGCAACCTGGCGGGGGTGTATCGCTTTCGGCGCGACGACGGTTACTTCCAGAATCTGGAAACCCTCTACGCCCGCCGCGACGAACTCAAGGCGAGCGACCGCGTCGAACTGCTCTACGCGCTCGCCGAGGCCTGCGACGATGTCGGCGAAAAAGAGCGCGCCATGGCGCTCTTCATCGAGGCGGGGCGGGCGCGGCGCGCGCTGCTCGACTTCGACATCGCGGCCAGCGAACGCACCTTTGCCCAGCTGCAAACGGTCATCACCCGCGAGCGCTTCCTCAGCCTGCACGGGTGCGGCTACCCCAGCCGCCTGCCGGTCTTCATCCTCGGCATGCCGCGCTCGGGCACCACGCTGATGGAGCAGATCATCGCCAGCCACCCGAAGGCGTTCGGCGCTGGCGAACTCACGCTCTTGGCCGATTCCCTGGGGTTCGGGCTGAATATCGACGGGGTGCACCTCGACGGCATGCCGCCCGGGCTCAGCGACCCCGATCGCGCCCTGCCCATCGAATCGGGCCTGTTCGCCTGGGGTGAGCGCTACGTGAGCGCGCTGCGCCGCTATTGCGCCACCGCCTGGCGCATCACCGACAAGATGCCGGGCAACTTCGCCAAGCTGCCGCTCATCGCGCTGGCCATGCCGGGCGTGCGCATCATCCACATGCGCCGCCATCCGCTCGACACCTGTCTGTCCTGCTTCAAGATGCGGTTTACTCAAGGTCAGGACTGGAGCTATGACCTGACCGAGCTGGGCCGCTATTATTCGGCCTATTGGCGGCTGATGGCGCACTGGCGCCGCGTTTGTCCGGAGGCGTTCATCGAGGTGGAGTACGAACGGCTGGTGGCCGACACCGAAAGCGAAGCGCGCCGCGTCTTCGACTACCTCGAGCTGCCCTGGGATGCGCGTTGCCTCAAATTCTACGAACACGAGCGGCCGGTGCATACCGCCTCGCTTGCCCAGGTGCGTCAGCCGATCTACACCAGCGCCATCGGCAAGTGGCAGGCGATTGCGCCGCAGATCGCGCCGCTCATCGCGGCGCTCGACCCGGAGATCCGCGCCGCCTACGCGATTCCCGATCCCGAAACCCTCCCAGGATCTACCCTATGACCACCCCTTGGAGTCACAGCTACAACGCGCAGGTCCAATACACCTTTGGCTATTACCGCGAGACCAATCCGCGCTGGCTCGACTTTGCGGCCTTGACCACTGGCCGCCCGAGGCGCTGCCCGGCGAACCCGTGCGCCTGCTTGACCTGGGCTGCGGCCAAGGCCTTGGACTGTGCCTGACCGCCAGCCTGCATCCGGAAATGGCGTTCGTCAGCATCGACTTTAATCCCGCCCACATCGCCCCCGCCCAGGGGTTGGCGCGTCGCGCCGGGCTGGCCAACGTGCGCTTCATCGAGGGCGATTTCGTCGAACTGGGCCGCCTCAACCTTGCAGACGACGAAGCGCAGATCTGAGAGGCTTCGGAGATTCAACAGACTCGCCATTGGAAAGCCTGGCCGCCGCTTCAACGCCCAGGTCAACACCAGTCGTTTCATGCGCCTGCGATAGAACGCAGCATCGACCACTTCAACCTGAACGGCGACGAACCAGCGTCCGCAGTACGCGAAACGGTCGCACCAAGAGTCTTGCCATTTCCACTCGGCAAGCGCCCAATTCCAGACACACCGCCCCGTACCGCAGGCGCAGGTGAAGTAAACCGCCTGCTCAGGCGTCGGACAAAGGGCGATTTTGTGGGTCAGTTGCATGGCTTACTCATTGGTGTTCTGTCGAACGCCAAACAATTTCGCTAGATTCATGAGCTAATCAGATTCAATCATGATCACTCATGACTCACCCCCTTTCTTATTGATTAAGAAACACATGCTTTTGAAATTGAGTGAGCTATCCTGCAGTCCGGCACTGAACTCCAACGAGATGCTCAAGGCCACCATCACCGCGCAGGCGCCCTCCCGCGCCAAGAGCGATCTGAAGAAGGCGACCGTCAGCCACCTGCGCCGCCTTCTCAATTCCCCCCAACGCATCATGCGCTACTTCCAGCATCCCAAGCTCCATGATGCCGCGTAATATAAGTTCATTGGTTTCGGATCAATAATGCCGCGCTCAACCTCAAACGGCTGGCAACCGCAACTGCCCTACCCGGGGCGAGTCCGTCCGGTAACGGCGGCGCTACAGCAGAGAGGGTCTCTGCCGTAGTCGGGAAAGTCACGCCTGTCAGAGACGAATGCGCTCCGCATTCGGGGCAGGAAAAGAACAGTGCGCCTGTTTGCACACTGTCTTGAGAGCAGCAGGATATCAAGGTCGAGGATTGTTGAGAGGGCACTAGGCTGGACAACCGCGAGGTGGCCTATGCATAAGGTTGGGCGTGTACAACGATCAGGATCAAGGGGGATAGCATGCAGGTACGAGTGAAGTGGATCGAGGGGCTCGCTATGCTGGGCGAGTCGGGCTCTGGGCATGGGGTGGTGATGGATGGACCGCCAGACCTAGGTGGGCGCAATCTGGGGGTGCGTCCGATGGAGATGTTGTTGTTGGGGCTCGGTGGCTGCACCCAGGTGGATGTGTTGCTGATCCTGCACAAGGCACGCCAGACGGTGCTCGATTGTGTGGTCGAGCTCGAGGCCGAACGCGCCGCTGAGGACCCGAAGGTGTTTACCCGCATCCATGTCCATTATGTGTTGACCGGACGGGGGCTCGATCCTAAGCGGGTTGAGCAGGCCATTCGCCTCAGTGCTGAGAAGTATTGTTCGGCCTCGATCATGCTCGGGGCAACGGCGGCCATCACCCATGATTTCGAGATCCGTGAGGCGCCCTGATATTGACCAGCTGAGGGCCTGTTCACAATTAGGCCAGCCAGAGGATGGCACAGGTCAAAGTAGACGCATGACAGGAAGGGCTTAGCGAGTCTGTCGTAACTTGTGGCGATGCGCCTGAATTGCTTGATGTGGGCAAAAGGCGCTCGAGCGGATGGTGGCTCTATAGATGGATGCCGGTCGAGCGCACGCGGGGTGCAGGGGTTGCATTTGGTACTTGATAGTTGAGACTGACCTTGCTATCAGCCTGATCTAAACTGAGTAGAGCTGGTGACCGACTGAGATAATCCATGCTCGACTATCAACGCGCCTTCCTGTCGCTCGCTATCGCAAGCGGTGCCCTGCGTTTCGGTGACTTTGTCCTGAAATCTGGGCGGCGCAGCCCGTATTTTTTCAATGCAGGCTGCTTTGCCACAGGTGAGCGCCTGATGGGTCTGGCGCGCGCCTATGCCAGGTGTATCCAGGCGGCGGGGATCGATTTCGACCTCTTGTATGGACCGGCCTATAAGGGGATCCCTCTGGCTGCGGCCACGGCCTTGATGCTGGCCCTCGAACACGGGCGCGACCTCCCTTATGCCTTCAACCGCAAGGAGGCCAAGGATCATGGCGAAGGCGGGCTAATCGTCGGCGGGCCTCTGCAGGGGCGGGTGTTGATCATCGATGATGTGATCACGGCCGGCACCTCGGTGCGCGAATCCCTGGGCATCATCCGCGCCGCCGGCGCCGTGCCCGCCGGGGTGGTGATCGCGCTCGACCGCCAGGAGCGCGGTCAGGGTCAGCGCTCGGCAGTGCAAGAGGTGAGAGAGGATCTCGGGCTGCCCGTCTATCCGGTGGTCAGACTAGACGACCTCATCCAGTATCTCGCCGAGACCACACTAGACCCCGAGCAGCTTGCTGCTCTGCGTGCCTACCGCGCGCAATATGGCGTTTGCCCATGAGCAGGTCCCATCGCCCCCTGCCCCTGATCCTCCTGCCTCTGCTGCTGGCTGTGGACCAAGGACACACCCAGACCCTGTACCGCTGGGTCGATGACCAGGGCGAGATCCATTACACCGACCAGCTCCCGCCCGAGCATGCCGGCAAGGCGCGCGCCCGGCTCTCGGAGGAGGGGATCGCGGTCGAGTTCAAACCCAAGGAACCGAGCCCAGAGGAGCGCGAACGGGCCAAGGAGTTGGAGCGCCAGCGGGCCGAGGAAGAGCGGCGCAAGGCCGAACGTCTGGCTGAGGACCGGCGTCTGGTGCAAACCTACCGCACGCTCGAGGATCTTGATCTTGCGCGCAATGGCCAGATCGCCATCATTGAGGCCATCATCCAGGTCAAGCGCGATCAGATCCGCACCCTGACCCATACCTTGCTGAGGTTGGATGGCGAGCGCCAATCATTCCAGGCGATCAACCAGCCCCTCCCTCCTGCACTCTCTGAGCAGATCGCATCGAATCTAGCGCGCCTGCACACTCTCTATGGCGAGGTCCTCAACGAGGAATGGCGCAAGATCGGGGTGTGGGAAGACTTTGCGCGCAAACGGGCGCGTTATCTTGAGCTCAAAAAACAACCCGCACCCAAGGCGGATGACTCGTTCACCGCTGAGCTGGCGATGCTCAGCTGTGATGAGACGGCGCAGTGTCACGACTATTGGAGAAAGGCGCTTATCTATGCCCGCGCCCCCCTCACCGAGGGCGAGCGGCAGGAGCTGATCGCCCCGGGGCTGGCGATCCTGCTGCAACGCACCAAGGAAGAGGAGCGCCTCATCCATCTCGTCTGGATACAAAAGTCGTCCGATCAGCCAGTGTGGATCTATCTCGATCTGCAATGCAGGAATCGTCAGACGGGCAATCTGACATGCGCCGATCCAAAGATTGCCCGGCTGCGTCAAGGGTTCAGATTGGCGGTTACCCGACCTTAAACTGGCAGGCCGCGGCCTGCTGCGTTTGTGATTCAGGACCGCATAAAAAACCCGCCAGCGGCGGGTCTCAGCATCTCTCGGGGTTGGACCCTTACAGGCGGGAAGAGCCCACGATCTGATGGGCAAGATCCACGACCCGGTTGGCCAGGGCCATGTATTCGTGGCGATAGTTGACGAGCAGGCCCTCCGTGGATGCCCAGTAGTCCTTGCCCGAGATCCCGTGCTGATGCTCATAGTCGATGAACTGGCGCTGCATCTCCAGCATCTTGTTGATCAGCTCTTGCTTTTCTTTCTTGAGCGCTTCGATGTCGGCCATCGCAGGTCTCCCGCTGTTTGGTCTCGTGGTTTCAGTGAATGCTGATACTGTAATACAGCATGGGCCTCGGATAAAGACACACAAAACAGACGGCAACATCGAGATGTTCGAGATCATCCTCTATGAGCCCGAGATCCCGCCGAATACGGGGAACATCATCCGCTTGAGCGTCAATCTGGGTGCACGCCTGCATCTGATCGAACCCTTGGGTTTCGTCCTCGAGGATCGTCTGCTCAGACGGGCGGGGCTGGATTATCGCGAATGGGCAGAGGTCAGGGTGCATCGCTCGCTCGCCGACTGTCTGGCTGCACTCACCCCCCCGCGGTTGTGGGCCATCACCACCCGCGGACAGATGAGCTATACCGGCGCTAGCTTTGGGCCGGGAGATGCCTTTCTTTTCGGGCCGGAGAGTCGGGGTTTGCCCGACCAGGTACTTGCCACGATCGCCGCCGATCATCGGCTGCGCATCCCGATGTGTCCGGGCAACCGCAGCCTGAATCTCTCCAATGCGGTCGCGGTGGTGCTCTATGAGGCCTGGCGCCAGTTGGGATTCGCCGGCGCCGAGCCGATCTAGGCTAATCGAACTCGGCCTTGGGTTCGCGTTCTAGGAGGGACCGGGTTGCAGCGAGCGGCGAGATCCCTTCATACAGCACGCGATAGACCTGCTCGCTGATTGGCATCTCCACCCCAAGACGGGCAGCGAGCTGGCGGATGGACTGGGCAGTGATGACCCCCTCGATCTCTTGGCCGATCGCCGTCCGCGCCGCCTCGAGGCTCTGTCCGCGCGCCAGCGCCAGACCCAGGCGCCGATTGCGCGATTGGTCATCGGTACAGGTGAGTACCAGATCCCCAAGCCCCGCCAGTCCCATGAAGGTCTCGGGGCGACCGCCAAGCGCTGTGCCGATACGGATCAGCTCGGCCAAGCCGCGGGTGATCAGGGCGGCGCGCGCATTGGCGCCGAAACCCAGCCCATCGGCAATCCCGGCAGCGATGGCCAGCACATTCTTGGCCGCCCCGCCGATCTCAACTCCCACCAGATCCGAGCTGGTATAGGCGCGCAGGCTGGGTCCATGGAGCAGGGCGGCGATGCGGGCGGCAAATTCGGGGCGATTGGCGGCGACGGTCAAGGCGGTCGGCAGGCCGTGCGCGACCTCAGACGCAAAGGTCGGCCCTGAGACCACGGCCAATGGGCGCTCTCCCAGCTCCTCTTGCGCGACCGTATGCAAGAGCTGGCCGCTCACCGCATCCAGCCCCTTGGTCGCCCAAGCAATCCCCCAGCCAGGCGGCAGATGCCCGGCGAGCCGACGCGCAACCGCGCGAAACACCTGACTGGGAACCACGATCAGGCAGTCGCTGGCATCGGCCAGGGCCTCATCTAGGTCATCGGTCGGGTGTAGGCTGTCTGGGAACAGATGCCCGGGCAGGAGACGACGGTTTTCGCGGTCGCGTTTGAGTGCGGCGATCTCCTGGGGATCGTGCCCCCAGAGTCGGACCTCATGGCCATTGCGGCACAATAAAAGACCCAGGGCGGTGCCCCAAGAGCCTGGACCAAGGACCGCGATCCGGGCCGTCTGCGCCATGATCAACCCTGCGCCTTGGGACTATCCTTGGATTCTGCGGCGTCCTGTGGCTGATGTTGGGCAAACAGGACGTCGAAGTTGATGTGTTGCAGGATCAGCGGGGGGAAGCTGCCCTTGGTTGAGAGATCGGAGATCACCTCTCGCGCATAGGGAAAGAGCAGCGCCGGACAATAGGCCCCGAGCAAGGGCCTGAGCTCCTCCTCGGTGAATCCTTGGGCGACAAAGATCCCCGCTTGTTGGACCTCGACGAGAAAGGCGGTCTTGTCCTCGACCTTAACCGTGGCGGTGACCGCGAGCACCACCTCATAGACCGAGGTCTCGAGCGCTGTGATCCGGGTATTGAGGGTCAGCTCATGCTGTGGTTTCCAGGGACCGCGGAAGATATCGGGGGCGTTGGGCGACTCGAACGAGAGGTCTTTGAGATAAAGGCGCTGGATGCTGAAATGTCGTTCGTTGAATGGGTGTTCTGTACTCATGGGACCCCTTGTGGACGATAAGGTCAACGTTGTTTTTTATGGCTCAATGGCAAGCCCGATGCTTCCCAGGCGAGGATGCCGCCTTGTAGGTTATAGACCTCGGTGAACCCGGCCTTGCGCAATTGGACGCAGGCCAGGGATGACTGGGCGCCGGACCTACAATTGACGATGATAGGGCGCCCCTTATATTTGCTGAGGGTCCCCAGTTGGTTGGCGAAGCCATTCATCGGCAGATTGATGGCATTCAGGATATGGCCGCGGGCATAATCGGCTGCCGGGCGCACATCGATGACGACAGCGTCGCGATGGTTGATCAGGTCTGTCGCCTGCAATGGGCCGACACTACCCTTGCCTTCGACGATAAAGCTGCGGATGAGGAGCCCCAGGATCAGGATCAGGGCCAAAAAGAGCAGCCAATGATTGCCGACGAACTCGATGAACTGTGACATCTGCTGGGATGGTCTGGATGATAAAAAATGGACTAGACCGGTTCGGTTCAGGGCAGGTGATGATGACAGAAGACCTCGCGCATCATCCCGATCAACTTGAGCGTGCGGTTGTCGCTGACCCGGTAATAGACGCGATTGGCATCCTTACGCGCGGCGAGGATGCCTTTTTCGCGCAGGATAGCCAGATGTTGTGAGATATTGCTCTGTGAGGTCCCGACGTGCTCGACGATCTCCTGGACGCTCGCCTCCTGGTCGCCCAGGGTGCACAGAATCTTCAGGCGCAAGGGATGCGACATCGCCTTGAGTGAACGCGAGGCGCGTTCGATATCTGCATCATCGGCAAGCAGATCGATCCCATCTTCGGTGAGGGGTGCGGCGACCTGAGTAGAGGACGGAAACGAACGGCTGTTCATTGCATCTCATTGAACGAACGGGATGGAAACATGATAAACGCTTTTCGCTTGGCTGCGAAGCTGGGAGGGGTCCGTGGCCGTCAGGGGTGGGCCGGTTGCCGATGACACCCCGGATATCCGCCATCTCTCCCTCGGGACGGAGGCTGTGTCAAATGCTGGCTGTGCTCCCGCTGGTCGTGGCCTCCGCAGTCACCGCGGGTCGGGACGCAGATCCCGGCCTGCGCGCTCGCCAGCAAAGCCTGGATGAGATCGAGCGCCAAGTGAATAGCATCAAGCAGGAATTGAGCGCGCGCAATGCTGACCGGCGCGCCCTGATCGAGGAGCTCGCGGCGCGCGAGCGCACCGTCGCCGAGCTCTCGCTGACCCATCGCGAGCTGGAACGGCGTATCGCCGAACATCAGCGCAATGCCACGGAACTGCGTGCGCGTCAAGCCAAGGAACAGGCCGCGCTCGATGTTGAACTGGTGCACCTAAGCAAGCTCCTACGTACCGCCTATGTGCTGGGGCGTGCCGACCGGTTACGCTTGCTACTCAATCAAGAGGACCCAGAACGGGCCACCCGTGTCATGTCCTATTTCGCCTATTTCAACCGCGAGCGTATGAGGCGCGTCCATGCCGTGCAAGAGCGCGCCGAGCAGCTCGAACGCCTGGCGCGGGCCGTCGAAGACGAGGTGCGCCGCCTCGCGGAGGAGATCCAACGCCAGGAGATCACCCGCCAACGCCTCGAACAGGCTCGCCAAGAGCGCACCCAGGTCCTGCACGAGCTGGAGGCGACCATCCACAATCGCGCCGCGACCCTGGAGGGGCTCAAACACGAGGCCGAATCATTGCGCCTGCTGGTCGAACATCTACGCCAGCAGGCCCAGATCCAGGCCGAGCTCAACATCCAGCCTGTCTCCTTTGCCGAGATGAAAGGGCGCCTAAGTTGGCCCCTGCTCGAAGGCCGCATCCTGGCGCCATTCGGCAGCCGCAAGCGTGGTTCGGAGCTCACCTGGGATGGGGTGCTTCTGGCCGTGCGCGAGGGCGAAGAGGTGCGCGCGGTCAAGGACGGGCGGGTGGTCTATGCCGATTGGTTGCGCGGCTTTGGTTTGCTGATCGTGCTCGACCACGGCGACGGCTATATGACCCTGTATGGACATAACAAGGCGCTGCTGCGCGAGGTCGGTGAATGGGTAGCGAGCGGCGATCCCATCGCGCTCAGCAGCGATGGCAGCGGTTCGGATGCATCCCTGTATTTCGCTATCCGCTACAAGGGTCGTCCCCAGGACCCGGCGGTCTGGTGCACGAGCGAGGGGCGCTATTCCGTTGCGCAAACCCTGCCCAAATAGGACATGGGTCTGATCCCTGTCTCAGCGAACCATATACAGTTGACAACCCCGCGCTCGGGCCAGCATCAGATACGGCCTGGGTCTGGTTTGGCGCGGTCGCGCAAAACATGCGATCCTAAAAAGGATTGGGCCGCGCGTTGCGGGTGTCCCTCCTTTCATCCTCAACCATCCCTGCTGTCGTCGGATCATGAACCCCATTCAGCTCTCCAGCCTGCTGATCCTTGTTCTCTATGTCTCGCTCGGCACCCACACCCTGGCCGAAGAGGGGCCGGCACCGGCAGCCACCGGCGATGCCGAGCTGCCACTGGCGGCGCTGCGCACCTTCGCCGATGTCTTTGGGCGCATCAAGGAGGACTATGTCGAGACGGTCAGCGACCGCGCCCTGATCGAAAACGCGATCCGCGGGATACTCGCTGGACTCGACCCGCATTCGGCCTATATCAGCGGCGAGGAGTATCGCGAGCTTCAGCTCGGGACCAGCGGCGAGTTCGGTGGCCTGGGGATTGAGGTCAGCATGGAGGACGGGCTCATCAAGGTCATCGCCCCGATCGACGGCACCCCTGCCCAGCGCGCCGGCCTGCAAGCGGGGGATGTGATCGTCCGTATCGACGACAAGCCGGTCAAGGGCCTAAGCCTCAACGAGGCTGTGCAGCTGATGCGCGGTAAGCCGGGGACCCAGGTGCGCCTGAGCATCCAGCGCGGCTCAGACGATAAACCCTTCGAGGTCATCCTCGAGCGCGCCGTCATCCAGGTCGCCAGCGTCAAGAGCCGGATGCTCGAACCAGGCTTTGGCTATGTGCGCTTGAGCCAATTCCAGGCCCATACCTCAGAGGACATGCTCAAGGCCATCGAGACACTCAAGAGTGAAAGCGGCGGCAGGCTCAAGGGCCTGATCCTCGACCTGCGCAACAACCCGGGGGGGGTGCTGAACGGTGCGGTCGGGGTCGCCGATGCCTTTTTGAACCAGGGCCTGATCGTCTATACCGAGGGGCGGATCAAGAACAGCCAGATGCGTTTCAATGCCGGCCCCGACGATACGCTGGATGGCGCACCCCTGGTCGTGCTGGTCAACGGTGGCAGCGCCTCGGCCTCTGAGATCGTCGCCGGCGCGCTTCAGGACCACCGGCGGGCGATCGTCATGGGCACCCCGACCTTCGGCAAGGGCTCGGTCCAGACCATCATCCCCATTGATGATGAGTCGGCCCTCAAGCTCACCACGGCGCGCTATTACACGCCTTCCGGCCGCTCGATCCAGGCGCAAGGGATCTTCCCTGACATCATCTTAGAGCGCGGCGAGTTCAAACCGCTTACCGACGCTGGCGCGGCAACTGTCAAGGAGTCCAACCTGGTCCGCCATCTGGAAGAAGGGCCAGCGCCAACACCTGCTGCCGATACCAAGCAAAACCCATCGCTGGCCAGCGAGGACCTCCAGCTTGCCGAGGCGCTGCATGTCCTCAAGGGTGTCAGCCTGCTCGGTCGGCAGTAGGATGCGCATGGCGCACCGACTCTTACCCGATGGTAGAGAAAGGAAAGATCGGATAGGGTGCGCAGTGCGCAGCCTACGCCGCGGCAGATGAAGGCCAGGCCGCGCCTGACCTACAATGGCGGCTCCCCGATGCGCGGCGCCTGATCCATCCGGCGCCATACTGAATCACCCGAAGGAGCCAACCCTAGTATTACAAGCTGTGCGTGATAGTGGATAATTTTCCACATGGAAGGCGCGATGATGGGCACAGGCAAGGCGGCGAAGCGGCTTGGCGTTTCGGTCAAGACCTTGCAACGCTGGGAGCGCGAAGGGGGTTTGATCCTGGTGGCGCGAACAGTCGCGAGGCACAAATCCGCGAGTTGATTGGCTTGCGCAGTAAGGTATCAGAGCCAATGCGGATTGATGCCTACTGTCGCATATCCAGTGCTGCGCAGAAGCCAGACCTCGCCGACCAGCGCAAGGTGTTGGAAGAGTTTGATGTGGCGAAAGGCTTGTCGAATGTCGAGTTCGTTGAGGAAATCGGCGGCGGCCTGAACTTTAAGCGCAAGTTTGCGTACTGCGGATCGCAGGTTCGTCGCCGTTCAGGTTGAAGTGGTCGATGCTGTGTTCTATCGCAGGCGCATGAAACGACTGGTGTTGACCTGGGCGTTGAGGCGGCGGCCAGGCTTTCCAATGGCGAGTCTGTTGAATCTCCTCTGCGCTTCGTCGTCTCAGGATTCGAGGCAGACGCCTTCGGCTGGCAACCGTAACTGCCCTACCCGTGGCGAGTCCGTCCGGTAACGGCGGAGCTACAGCAGAGAGGGTCTCTGCCGTAGTCGGGAAAGTCACGCCTGTCAGAGACGAATGCGCTCCGCATTCGGGGCAGGAAGAGAACAGTGCGCCTGTTTGCACACTTTCTTGAGAGCAGGTCTCAAAGATGCGCGTACTCGTCCCCTTGGCTCAAGGTTTTGAAGAACTCGAGGCCGTGACCGTGATCGATCTGCTGCGCCGTGCCGAGATCAAAGTCTTGGTTGCCGGTCTCATGGAGGGCCCTGTCAAGTCTAGCCATGGCGTTGCCATCCTGCCCGATACCACCCTGGATGCGGTCAAGGATCAGGACTTTGCCATGGTCGTCCTGCCCGGCGGGCTGCCCGGGGCCCAGCATCTCGAAAACGACCCCCGCGTGCGCGAGATCCTGCGCCGGCATGCCGAACGCGGCGCCTACACGGCCGCGATCTGCGCCGCGCCCAAGGTCCTGGCAAGCGCCGGCCTGCTCGATGGTCGGCAGGCGACCTGCTACCCGGGCTGCGTCCGGCCAGAGGACTTCCCGCGCCTGAGGCTCATCGATCAACCGGTGGTGGTCGATGGACAGGTGGTCACCGGCCGCGGCCCAGGCGCGGCCATGGACTTCGCCTTGACCCTGATCGAGTCGCTGGCGGGGCGCGAGCGGCGCGAGGCGGTCGAGTCGGCCTTGTTGCGCACCCGCTGAAACGCCCCATGCCCTGGGCCCTAATCGCCATCGCCCTCCTCGCCTTTGGCACGAGCGCCCTGCTCACCCAGCGGCTGGCCCAGGGCCTGGGTCCGCTCGATCACCCCAACGAGCGCTCATTGCATCAACGCCCCATTCCCCGCTCGGGGGGGCTGGGGGTCCTGGCGGGTCTGGCGGTGTGTTTCCTCTGCGCCTGGCTCATTGGGCAGGCAGACCCAGGGCTGGCCTGGATCGGCGCGGCGCTCTGCCTGGTGGCAGCGGTGTCTTTTGCCGATGACCTGCGCCCGCAATCGCCGCTCATCCGTTTGCTAGGGCAGGCGCTTGGCGCCGGGTTAGTGATGGCCGGCGGACTCATCTGGGACCGTCTGGAACTCCCTGGCCTGGTCTGGACCTTTCCTACCTGGTTTGCTTGGGTCTTGAGCCTGCTTCTGATCGTCTGGATGATCAATCTCTATAACTTCATGGATGGCATGGATGGACTGGCTGGCGGGATGGCGATCTTTGGCTTTTTGAGCTTGGCCTGGTTCGGCTGGCAAGGCGGTGAAAGGGCCTATAGCCTGGTGTGTCTGGGGATCGCCGCCGCGGCAGGCGGTTTCCTGGTCCATAACCTCCCGCCGGCGCGGATCTTTCTCGGCGATGTTGGCTCATCCAGCCTGGGGCTGTTGGCTGCGGCCTCTGCCCTCTGGGGCGCACAGCTCGGGCTCTTTCCCCTGTGGATCGCTGGCCTGGTCTTTTCGCCCTTTATCCTCGATGCCACCTGGACCCTGTTGGTGCGCCTTGCCCGCGGCGAACGGATTTGGCAGGCGCATCGCTCGCACCATTATCAGCGCCTGGTGCTCGCCGGTTGGGGGCAGCGCAAGACCTTGCTCCATGCCTATGGCCTGATGGCGGCAGTGTCCGCCTGCGCCTTGGCCGCCCCCCGCTTGACGGTCGGCGAACAATGGCTGCTCATCTGGGCCTGGGCCCTGATCTACTGGCTGATCCAGCGTCGGGTCGCACATCTTGAGCGAGCGGCACCTGGATGAACCCGCTCATCGATCGGCTGCGCTCGCGTACGGCGGCCTTTGGGCATGACCTTCTCACTATCCCCCTGGCCTGGTTGCTGGCCTATTGGCTGCGTTTTAATCTCGATGCCATCCCAGTCGAGTTCTTGGACGCCGCACTTGGCGCCTTGCCCTGGGTCATTCCTATCCAAGCAGGGGTGTATTGGCTGTTTGGGCTCTATCGGGGGGTGTGGCGTTTTGCTTCCCTCCCCGACCTGGTGCGCATCACCCAGGCCGCATTGGTCGGGACGGCGTTGATTGTGGTCGCGCTCTTTATCATCAATCGCACTGCCCTGATCCCCCGCTCGGTCCCTGTCCTCTACCTGGGCCTTCAGCTCATGCTCCTCGCTGGCCCGCGATTGCTCTATCGCTGGCTTAAGGATCAACGCCTGGATCTATCGGCTGGACAAAGGGTCTTGATCGTGGGTGCGGATCGGGCGGGGGATCTCTTGGCGCGCGCCCTGTTGCGCGATCCAGGTCATGCCTATGTGCCGGTCGGGTTTGTCGACGACACCCCCAGACGTCAGGGCAGCGAGGTCCAGGGCCTGCCGGTCTTGGGCCCGACCTCGGCCATTCCAGAGATCGTACGCGCACGCGCCATCGAGCTCATCATTCTGGCGCAACACCAGGCCAGCGCACGCGAGATGCAACGCCTGGTCGAGCTGTGCGAGCAGACCGGGCGTCCCTTTCGCCTCTTACCCGAGCTGCATGGACTCCTCAGCGGTGTGCTGGATCTTAGACAGCTGCGTCCGGTGGCGATCGAGGATCTGTTAGGTCGGGAACCAGTGGCGCTTGACTGGGCGGGGATCCGGGCGGGATTGGCGGGACGGACGATCCTCATCACCGGCGCCGGGGGATCGATCGGCTCAGAGCTGGTCCGCCAACTGGCTGCGGCAGACCCAGGCCGACTGATCCTCATCGATCACAGCGAGTTTAATCTCTATCGCATCGAGCAAGAGCTCAGTGAGACCTTCCCTCAACTGGCGTTTAGGTGCCGGTTGCTGGATGTAACCGACGTGGTCGCGCTTGCTGCCCTCTTTCGCGAGGAGCGCCCGGCCATCGTCTTTCATGCGGCGGCCTATAAACATGTCCCCTTGCTCGAGGATCAGGTACGGGCGGCGGTCAAGAACAATGTCATCGGCACTCTGAGGATCGCCGAGGCCGCGGCAGGGAGCGCCTGCGAACGTTTTGTATTGATCTCCACCGACAAGGCGGTCAATCCGACCAATGTCATGGGCGCCACCAAGCGCCTGGCTGAGCAGATCTGTCAGATGTTCAACGGGCGATCGGGCTGCCGATTCAGCACCGTGCGCTTTGGCAATGTATTGGGTTCGGCGGGGAGCGTCGTACCCCTGTTTCAGCGTCAGATCGAACGCGGCGGGCCGGTCACCGTCACCCATCCCGAGATCGAACGATTTTTCATGACCATCCCCGAGGCCTGCCAGCTCATCATGCAGGCCGCGGTCATCGGTGAGGGCGGAGAGGTCTTTGTGCTCGATATGGGCGAACCGATCAAGATCCGTTATCTCGCCGAACAGATGATCCGGCTGTCCGGGCGCGAAGCCGGGCGCGATATCCAGATCATCTACATCGGCCTGCGCCCCGGTGAAAAGCTCCATGAAGAGCTGTTTCACGACTCAGAAGAGCTTATCCCCACCCCCCACCCCAAGATCCGCATTGCCCGCCAGGCGCCGCCCAAACCCGAGGGTCTGCTTGCCGCCCTGGAGCACCTGATCCAGGCGGTCGAAGGCTCCGATGAAAGATGGCTCAACCGGC
The DNA here is from genome assembly GCF_011290485.1 of Caldichromatium japonicum. Classification (GTDB taxonomy): domain Bacteria; phylum Pseudomonadota; class Gammaproteobacteria; order Chromatiales; family Chromatiaceae; genus Thermochromatium; species Thermochromatium japonicum. The sequence continues at coordinate 230,265 of NZ_CP048029.1, forward strand.
TCTTGGGCGAACTGGTCCCTGAATGGCGCCCTGCCCAACCGACAAGAGAGGCCGAGCGATATGGAGGACATCGAGATCCCGACGAAGACAGGGTATGTATTGCATACCCTGCCGGGCGATCTTCAGCCTGATGCTGAGGCGCACGAACCGGCGAGCGCTGCCATGGGTCACCCGTTGCCTCACCCACCGGCGCAGGCCGATGGCACAGAGGTTGCGGGGGCCCCTGATCCCACCGTCCGCATCGCCGAGTATCTGCTTGCCCAATCCAAGCTGACCGCCGCCGACCTTGGGCGTGCCAGACGACTTGCCGCCGAGACCAGTGAGTCTCTCTTGCCGCTCCTGGTGCGCCTCGGCTTGGTCTCCGAGCGCGATCTGGCCCAGGCCTGCGCTGAGATCCTGCATCTCCCCTTGGTGGGGTCCGAGGACTTTCCGGACCAGCCGGTGCGCGAGGAGCTCTTGACCCTCAGGTTTATGAAGGAGTCGCGGGTCCTGGTGCTCGATGACGATGGCAGTCGGCTGCGCGTCGCCTTCGCCAACCCCGCCGATGCCTTCATCCGCAATGCGGTGTCTCTGGCCGCCGACCGACCGGTCGAGGCGGTGGTGGCACTCGCCAGCGACATCGATGCCGCGATCCTCAGGCTCTATGAGCGGGTCGAGGAGGACAGGCCGGAGGCGGGGGAGGTTGAGTTCGGCGAATTCGACGAGGACGATATCGAGCACCTCAAGGATCTGGCCTCGGAGGCACCGGTGATCCGCATGGTCAACCAGCTCATCCAGCGGGCGGTCGAGGCGCGCGCCTCGGACATCCATATCGAGCCCTTCGCCGGTAGCCTGCGGGTGCGTCTGCGCATCGATGGGCTTTTACGCGAGATCGAGGCCCCGCCGGTGCGTTCGACCGCAGCGGTGATCTCGCGCGTCAAGATCATGGCCAAGCTCAATATCGCCGAGCGGCGCCTACCGCAAGACGGGCGCATCCCGATCCGCGTCCAGGGCAAGGAGCTGGACCTGCGCGTCTCGACCGTCCCCACCCTCTTTGGCGAGAGCGTGGTGATGCGTCTCTTAGACAAAGAGAGCGTGCGCTTTGACTTCGATGCCCTAGGGTTTGCGGGCAGCCCGCGCCAGCGCCTCGAGGTCATCCTCGATCAGCCCTACGGCATCCTCTTGGTCACTGGGCCTACGGGTTCAGGTAAGAGCACCACGCTTTATACCGCCCTCAGCCGACTCAACACCGAGGAGCGCAAGATCATCACCGTCGAGGACCCGATCGAATATCAGATCCCAGGGATCAACCAGATCCAGGTCAAGCCCGCAATTGGCCTGACCTTTGCCAATGCCCTGCGCTCGATCGTGCGCCAAGATCCGGACGTCATCATGGTCGGCGAGATGCGCGACCTTGAGACCGCCCGCATCGCCGTGCAATCGGCCCTCACCGGACATGTGGTCCTTTCGACCCTGCACACCAACGACGCCGCCAGCGGGGTCACCCGCCTGCTCGACATGGGGGTCGAGGACTATCTGATCACCTCGACCGTCAACGGGATCCTCGCTCAGCGGCTGGTGCGCCGGCTCTGTCCGCGCTGCGCCATCCCTTATCAGGCCGATGCGAGCCTGGCCAAACGCTTTATCCATCTCAACGGCTCAAGCACGGTTGCCCTGAAACGACCTGTCGGCTGTGACCATTGCAATGGCACGGGCTATCGCGGGCGGCTGGTGATCGCTGAGGTGTTGGTCATGTCCGAGGCCATGCGCCGCGCCGTACTTGACCATGCCGCCGCCAGCGAGATCAAACGCATCGCGATCGAGGAGGGCATGGAGACCATGTATCAGGATGGCCTGCGCAAGGCGCTGGCCGGCATCACCACCATCGAAGAGGTCCTCAGGGTGGCCGAGGCCGATGTCTTCGATGACGCAACCCGCCCGGAAGCGATCCCAGCATAATTTTTAATCAAACCTTCGCTGTCTGCTAGGGAAACTTCAAATACTGCCGCCTGCGTCACGCCGGCGCCAGCCGCTATCCCGAACGAGCAAAGGGTTGGATCAGCAGGAGGTAACAAGGTTAAGGCTGGATCAGCGCCTCCCAGACCTCGCCCCTTTGCCTGCCTTTATCTAAATGCAAACTGCCAACTCTATAGAAAAATACCTTATCGTCCTATCGCCCAAAAAAAATCGGGCTATGCTTAATGGCGAGGGATCGAGCAAGGGGAGGGAGGCAGATGGCCGTTTAAAGAAAGTGCAAGATCTGCCGCTATAGATCTTAAGTACCCTTAACCTCAAAAGCCCGATGCATGCTGCAATCAGCGAGGCCTCATCTATGCGGTCAGCCAGGGGTGTTACTCTAATCGAACTCCTAGTCACGGTGGCGATCGCGGTCATCTTGATGACCGCTGTGGTCCCGAGCTTTCGCGACACCTTCATCCGCAATCGCCTCACCAATATCACCAACACCTTCATGGGCGCCCTGACCTATGCCCGCACCGAGGCCATCCGGCGCGGTCAAAGCATCACCCTGTGTAAGAGCAGCGACGGCAACGCCTGCACCAGCAGCGGCAAGAACTGGGAGATCGGCTGGATCGCCTTCATCGATAGCGATCGCAATGGTACGCGCGACACCGCTTCAAGCAGTACCGAGACCGTATTGCGCATCTGGCCATCCCTGCCGACGGGCTACACCCTCAGGCCTAACGCGAACTTTGACAATTTCCTGCGTTACAACCCGCGCGGTGAGGCCAACAATCTGGGCACCTTCGCCATCTGCCATCAAAATCAGCTTGTCGGCGCCAAGGCGATCGTGATCGACCGCCCGCGCCCGCGGCTGGGACATGACAGCGACAACAACCGCATCCCCGAGGACTATTCAGGCGACATCGCGAGCTGTTTTACCTCATGAACAGACAAACAGGATTTACCCTCATCGAGGTGTTGGTGGCGCTCATCGTGCTGAGCGTGGGTCTCTTGGGCGTCGCCGCCCTCCAGGCCAATGCGCTAAAGACCAATCACAGCGCGCTGCAACGCAGTCAGGCGGTGATGCTCGCCTATTTCATGCTCGATGCCATGCGCGCCAACCGCCAAGCAGCCCTAAACGGCGACTATGACCTCGGTTCAACCGCCAACCCGGTCTGCACCTCCCCCAGCGGAAGCACCCTGGTGACTCATGATCAAGCGGCCTGGATCAACGCCCTTAAACAGAATCTGGGCAATGTCTCCACCACCTGCGGCATGATCGATTGCGACAACACCGGCGATTGCACGGTCCAGATCCAGTGGGACGATAGCCGGGCAGGGGGCCTAAGTACGCAGATGATCGAGGTCAGGAGCCGTTTATGAATAATCGATCGCTGTCCCGCCAACTGGGCTTCACCCTAGTCGAGCTGATGATCGCCCTGGTCCTGGGGCTGTTGGTCGGCGGTGCCGCCATCGGCGTCTTTGTCTCAAATCAACAGGTCAACCGCCAGGGCGAGGCCATGGCGCGGATGCAAGAGAGCGCCCGCTATGCCTTTGAGCTCATGGCGCGTGCAATCCGCGGGGCAGGGGGGGTTGTGTGCGGCGGTATAGAGCCGGTCAATGTGCTCAATAATCCAAGTTCCTATTGGTGGGCCGATTGGGAGGGGGGGGCGATCCGCGGCATAGCAGGTGATAACCCCAACTTTCCCAAATCCTTCGGGACCAACGCGGCAGATCGCGTCTCGGGGACCGATGCCATCATCCTGCTCAGCGGTACGGCCAATGATGGCGTCTATATCATCGACCATAACCCGACCGCGGCCCAGTTCAAGGTCAATACCATCGATCATGGCATCATCGATGGCGATATCCTTTTGGTATGCGACTATCAGCATGCCGCCATCTTTCAGACAACCAATGCCAGTTCGACGAATGTCACCATCGTGCATAACTCAGGTACTGGTTCGCCCGGCAATTGCACCAAGGGTCTAGGGCGTCCGCGTGTGTGCACGGCGAATGGGACCCCCTATACCTTTGCCAATGGTGGCTTCATCACCAAGCTCTCAGCCGAAGGCTGGTATATCGGACACAATGGGCGAGGCGAACGCTCCTTGTATCGTCTTCGGATGCAAAATAGCAGCGGTACACCCAGCGGGTTGGCGGAGGAGATCGCCGAGGGGGTAACGGATCTGCAGATCCAATATCTCGCCCGCAATAACGCAGGGACACTCGATACCCAATATCGCGATCTGCCCCAGGACTATGACGGCAACGGCACACCAGATTGGAACAATGTGGTGGCCGTGCGCCTGACCCTGACCCTGGCCACCCTAGAGCAGGTCGGGACCAATAACCAGCCGATCCAGCGCAACTGGTATACGCTGATTAGCATCAGGAACCGTGCAAGATGAACCGCCAAGACATGGGTGTACAAAAAGGCAGAAGGGCACAGAGAGCCGGGCAAGCGGGCGCCGCCTTGATACTGACCCTGCTCTTCCTCGTGCTCATCATCCTCGTTGCGATCAGCGGTATCCAGACCGTGGCCTTAGAGGAAAGGATGGCCGGGGCGTCCTCGGATCGCAACCTTGCCTTTCAGGCGGCTGAGGCGGCATTGCGGGTAGGGGAATCTGTCGCCGAGGCCGAATCTGAGGCGAATCCACCCAATAGCGGCTTTCCAAACAACGGCAATTATAACGATGCCAGTGATCAGTGCCCGGGGAACAGCGTCATCATCGACAATTGCAACGCCAATGGCCTGTGCCCGGTGCCAGACAAGGACTGTCTGCCGCGTTGGCAGGTGGCAGGATTCAATAAGTGGAAGACAGTAGATGGCATAAGCCTCGGTGCACTGGCAGGCAATGCACCGCAATATTTCATCGAATATCTGGGCGGCAATTTCAATTGTTATGACGGCGATGCGAGTGACCCAAAGAATTGCTACCGCTATCGGATCACTGCGCGCAGTAATCCGGCAACCGGACGCGCGACCGTGGTTTTGCAGTCGATCTATGCAACAGACTGAGAGGCCCATTATGAACAGATCTATAGCAACTAAATCAATCGCCGCGGTTTTGAGCGCGAGCTTAATGGCCCTTAGTTTGTTTGCCAGCGCGCAGATCAATATCCCCTCTACCCCGCTCGGCGTCAGCATGGCAGCCAAGCCCATCACCCTGCTGGTCGCCGGCAAAGATCATCGCTTATTTTATGAGGCCTATAATGATGCCTCGGATATCGATAGCGATGGCACCCTCGATATCCGTTTTAAGCCAAATATCACCTATTATGGGCTCTTCGATCCGCATCTTTGTTATAGCCACAATAACAAAAGTGACAATACAGGTCTATTCGAGCCTACATCAGAAACGAGTGATGGCAAGTGTAAAAATAGTTCAGGCCGATGGTCAGGAAACTGGCTGAACTATATGACCACCAGCCGCATCGATGCCCTGCGCAAGGCGCTCTATGGCGGTTATCGCGAGGTGGATACGCCCACTAAAACCATCTTGCGCCGCGCCTATATCCCGCAGGATGCCCATTCCTGGGCCAAGGAATATGCCAGTATAGCCGTCGATGGCTATGACATCAGTGACTATACACCGCTCGATCCACCGTCGGCAAACAAACGTCATTTCTTTGGCAATCTCACGGCCAATGCCAGCACCAATTGCGCTACCTTAAGCACCTGCAGCGACCTGCCGCCGCTCCTTTCGGTGGTGACCAATAGCCAGAAGCGGGTCTGGGAGTGGGCATCGAAGGAGCGACCAGTGCTCGATAATACGCATGGGGGGACGCGCATGGACCTTACGGTGCGGGTCAAGGTCTGTAACGGCGGCTTTACCAGGGGCTGCAAACAATATCCCAATAATACCTGGAAACCGATTGGTCTGCTGCACGAATATGGCGAAAATGAGGCGATGCTGTTTGGCTTGCTGAGCGGCAGCTATAACAAAAATATGTCAGGTGGTGTGTTGCGCAAAGTGATCTCCTCGTTTAAAAACGAGGTGGATCAGAATACCGGTCAATTCACAGCCAATGCCAAGATCGTTCAGACATTTAATGCCCTGCGCATCCGGGACTTCAATAACAACAGAACTGATCGAGTCTATCGCAGGGGCTGGGTCGCCACCCGAGCAATGAATCAAGGCGAATTCGTTGACTGGGGTAATCCAATGGCCGAGATGTTATATGAGGGGTTGCGTTATCTAGCAGGCAAGAAAACACCAACCTCGGACTTTGACACCAGCGGCTCCTATGATCAGGAGGTAGGTCTACCGGTGGCGACCTGGGACGATCCTTACGATCCGGTCAATAGTCAGGCCAAGGCGCTGTGGTGCTCCAGGCCAAGCATCATGGCCATATCAGACATCAATGTCTCATTCGACTCGGATAAGGTGCCCGGCTCCTATTTCAGTAGCTTTGCCGGCGATCTGACCGGGCTAAACGTCCAGGCGGGGGCCGATACCATCACCAACAATGAGACGGGGATCATCGGCCAGCGATTTATCGGTCAGTCTGCAGCTGTCTATGACAGTGCCCCGACGGCCAAGACGGTCGGCTCACTAGGGACTATCCGCGGCCTGGCACCGGAAGAGCCCACCAAAGAAGGAAGCTATTATTCGGCCTCAATCGCCTATTTTGGCAAGAGCACCGATCTGCGGAGCGATCTAAATAAACATCAAAGCACAGATACCTATGCTATCGTCCTCGCCTCACCCCTGCCGCGTCTCGAGGCAAGGTTAAGCAGCGGCAGCATCATCACCCTGGTGCCCTTCGCCAAGTCGGTGGGAGGCTGTATGAGTACCTCGTCTAAAAAGGGTGATTTCCAGCCCACCAATCAGATCGTCGATCTCTATGTCGAAGAAATTGCCAACTCGGGCGCCGGCGACTCTAACCCTAACATCAACGGCGGACGCTATTATGCCAAGTTTCGCATCAACTATGAGGACGTTGAACAGGGCGCCGATCACGATATGGATGTGATCGCTGAATATACCCTCACCGCCAAGGCGGATAATACCCTAGAGGTTAAGGTCAAGACCACCTATCAAGCAGGATGCATTTACCAAAATATCGGCTATATCATTTCGGGAAGTAACAGAGATGGCATCTATCTGGTTGCCCAGGATGAGAATGTCTCCATTCCCTATTTTTTGAATGTACCGCCTAATCGTAGCCCCGGATATTGTGATGTGACAGGGACGCCGCCCTCTGACTGTAATACCCTGCCCTGTGCAACAGGCTCTTCTTGTGCGTACCCAAATGAAAGTTCGCGCACCTTTAGCCCAGGTGCCTCCACAGCGACCCTGCTGCGCGATCCCCTGTGGTATGCGGCAAAATGGGGCGGCTTTATCGACAAAAACAATAACAATAAGCCAGATCAGACCTATGAATGGGATGCCGATAATAACGGGGTGCCGGATACCTATTTCCTGGTGCAGAATCCATTAAAGCTCAAGGAAAACCTCAAGCGGGCACTTGAGAACATTATCGAGCGTACAGCAAGCTCGGGCAGTATCACCGCCAATAGCACCTCGCTGAACTCAGATACCCGTGTCTTCCGAGCCACCTTCAATACTCAGTACTGGTCGGGCGAGCTAGCGGCCTATGCGATTACCAGCTCAGGCATCGCAAATACTGCGAGCTGGGAGGCCTCTAAACAGTCACCCTTGGCAGATAACCCCAGTAACCGCAAGATCTATATCACCCGATCTGATGGTCAAACAAAACGGTTCCTGTGGAGCGAGCTGACGTCCGCAGAGCAAAACGCGATTGGCAGTGAGAATGTGCTGCAATATCTGCGGGGCGTACGCACGGAAGAACAGCCAAACGGTACCCTGCGGACCCGGCAAATTGACAATGTTCTAGGGGACATCGTGCACTCTGCCCCCTTTTATGTCAAAGACACAGATACCGTCTATATCGGTGCCAATGATGGGATGCTGCATGCCTTTAATGCCTCAAGCGGCGCTGAGCTCTTTGCCTATATCCCCAGCGCGCTCATCAGCAAGCTCAAGAATCTCAGTCAACCCGGCTATAAGCATGACTATTATGTCGATGGTGAGATCGCAGTCTCGACGCTTGCCCAGACCATGAATAACTTTTTGGTGATGACCCTCGGTCGCGGCGGTAAAGGCCTCTTTGCCTTGGATGTCACCGACCCGGCCTCCTTTGGCCCGGGAAATTTCAAGTGGTCCTATTTCAACACAAGCGATCAGACGCTCGGCCTGATGATAGGCCGACCAGTGATCGCCAAGATGAACAACGGCGACTGGGCAGTGATCCTCGGCAATGGCTATAACTCAACCGCTGGCAAGGCAGCGCTTTATATCTTCAAGCTCAATGACGGGAGCCTACTCGCGAAGATCGACACCGGTGTGGCTGGCGATAACGGCCTGGCCACCCCAGGGACCTTTGATGCGGATAATGATGGCGATATTGATGTCATCTATGCAGGTGACCTCAAGGGTAATATCTGGAAGTTTGATGTCAGCACTTCCAACCCAAATCAATGGGATTCGGCCTTCAAGCAAGGCAGCACCCCCCAGCCGTTTTTTGTCGCCAGGGATTCATCGAACAATCCACAGCCCATCACCGCCCAAATCACGGTCGCCATCGATTACTTAAAGGGCGATCCAAACTTCGGCAAACGCTTTATCTTCTTTGGTACGGGCAGCTATTTCCACAGCGACGATCCTACTAATACCCAGCGCCAAAGCTGGTATGGGTTGATCGATGAGGACACCCAGATCTCTGGACGCAGTGAGCTGACCCAACGCTCGATCGAGGAGGAGGGTACCCTATCTGGCAGCCCGGTTAGGACGTTTGCCGATGCCCAAGCAGGGGATATGGTCGGTAAAAAGGGCTGGTATCTCGACTTTACTACCCAAGCGGGCGAGCGGATCGTCACCGCCTCCAAGCTCTATAGGCTCATTCACCCGACCTTGATCGCCAGCTCGATCATCCCCATCGATGACCCCTGCGTACCTGGGGGGAAGGGCTATGTCAATTTCATCAACCCCTTCACCGGCGCGCGCCTAAAGATCGGGGTAGTCGATGTGAACCAGAGCGGAGGCACAGACGACGACAAGTTGAATGATGCCTTCGTCGGTGGATTCGATCTGGGTGTCGGCATGCCGGGCGAGGCCATTGTCATCGGCGGCGACCTCGTGATCAGCGGCAGCGGCAGCGGCAGCGGCGAAGAAGGGACGGGTGAAGAGAACCCAGACATCAAGAGGCGTAAGCTGATCTTTGGTCAGGCGGCGACCGGCCGCGTCTCGTGGCGCGAGATCGTGACGGAGTAACCCCATGAAGACAGGCGGCTTTACCTTGATTGAGATCATGATCGTAGTGGTGGTCGTCGGCATCCTGGCGGCGATCGCCTATCCCAGCTATCAGATGCAGGTGGCGCAAAGCCGCCGTTCTACGGCGCAGGCCTGTCTCTTGGAGCTCTCTCAGTTCATGGAGCGCTATTACACCACCAATATGAGCTATGCCAATGCGACGCTACCCAATACCCAGTGTCAGTCAGATCTGACGGGTCACTATAGCTTCCAATTCTCCGGGACCCCGAACGCGACCAGCTATACCCTCCAAGCCGTGGCCCAGGGCGTGCAGGCAACCAAGGATGCAGGCTGCACCCCTCTGGCGGTCACCCATACCGGCAGCAGGACGCCGGCCAATTGCTGGAAGAAATGACCCTCATCCCCCCTCCCTGCGGAGGGGGGATGAGGCCGCCGTTTTTGGTCTCTGTAACGCGAAGTCCTTCCCCCCTGGAGGGCGCACCCGACGCCCTGCCTGGGTTGTTACACTGCTGCCCGGTGATCTGCCCCAGGCTGCCCTCAATAGTCGAACGCCCATGCAGTCCATGAAGGACTGGTCTCAACAGCGGCCCGAGCCTTGATGGGGCGAGCGAGAACTGCATAAAAGACCACAGCTCGATTGGTGAGCGCACAGACCTGACTGAGCCGCATGGATCAGTCAGAGAGAATTCAAAAAGCATCGACCGCCACGGCTTAGCCGTGCCCATGACCCAGAGAACCGCTTCGACTAAAGCGGCGGTTGTCCTTGGCCCTGCGCCCCGGCTCGCTCTTCTTCCCTGGCAACAGGGACTCAATGCAGGCCATTGATCATCTCGTCACATGCTCTGATCCATGGTGACGCCTGCGCAACCATCGGGATGTCACCATCATTCACATACTGCAAACAACCTCTCATTATTTTGCTCAGCTGAGAACAAAATCCAGGTGTCATCTCCCAGATGATTGTGGGAGCGCTAAAACCTAGGACCCAGACCCAAGGGTCTGGCTTGAGTTTAGAGGACAGCATCAATAACCTAACGTGTTTGATCTTCGAGAGAGGCCTATGGCACCCAAGACCCTATATGACAAACTCTGGGAGTCGCATGTCGTCCGCATCGATGAGACGGGGACGGCGCTCCTCTATATCGACCGCCAGCTGATCCATGAGGTCACCTCGCCCCAGGCATTCGAGGGCCTGCGTCTGGCTGCGCGCAGGCCCTGGCGTCCGAGCGCCAATCTCGCTGTCCCCGACCACAATGTGCCAACCTGCGATCGCGCCTCAGGGATCTCAGACCCGGTCTCGCGCCTCCAGGTCGAGACGCTTACCGCCAACTGCCACGAGTTCGGGATCACCGAACTGGGGATGGATGACCCGCGCCAGGGGATCGTGCATGTCATCGGCCCAGAGCAGGGCTTTACCCTGCCAGGGACGACCGTCGTCTGCGGCGATTCGCATACCTCGACCCACGGGGCCTTTGGGGCGCTTGCCTTTGGCATCGGGACCTCGGAGGTCGAGCATGTCTTGGCCACCCAGACCCTGCCGCAGCGCCGCTCCAAAACCATGCTGATCGCGGTCGAAGGCAGACTCGCCCCCCAGGTCACTGCCAAGGACCTGGCGCTATACCTTATCGGTCAGATCGGGACCGCAGGGGGGACCGGCTATGTGATCGAGTTCGCCGGCGAGACGGTAAGGGCGCTTTCGATGGAGGGGCGCATGACCCTGTGCAACATGGCGATCGAGGCGGGCGCGCGCGCCGGTCTCGTCGGGGTGGATGACAAGACCATCGACTATCTGCGCGGCAGGCCCTTGGCCCCCCAGGGCGAGCGCTTCGAGCAGGCCGCCCAGTATTGGCGCACCCTGGTCAGCGATCCGGGCGCCGCCTTCGATCGGACGATCCGCATCGATGCCGCCCAGATCGCGCCCCAGGTCACCTGGGGCACCTCACCTGAGATGGTGACCTCAATTGCGGGCGTTGTCCCTGACCCCAAGGATGAAGCCGATCCGGTCAAGGCCAGCGGGATGGCGCGCGCACTAGAATATATGGGCCTGGTGCCTGGAACACCGATCGCTGAGATCCAGATCGACAAGGTCTTCATCGGCTCATGTACCAACTCGCGCATCGAGGACCTGCGCGCCGCGGCTGCCGTGGTGCGGGGTAGGCGGATCGCCGATTCGCTCAAACAGGCCCTGGTCGTCCCGGGATCGGGTCTCGTCAAGGCCCAGGCCGAGGCCGAAGGGTTGGATCGGGTCTTTAAAGATGCTGGATTCGAGTGGCGCGAGCCCGGATGTTCAATGTGTCTGGCGATGAACGCCGACCGGCTCGAGCCTGGGGAGCGCTGCGCCTCGACCTCCAACCGCAACTTCGAGGGGCGCCAGGGCCCAGGCGGACGCACCCATCTGCTCAGCCCACCCATGGCCGCCGCTGCGGCGATCGCCGGTCGTTTTGTCGATGTGAGGACGCTGTAATGGAACCGTTGCAAAACCATACCGGTGTCGTAGCGCCCCTTGACCGCGCCAATGTCGATACCGATGCCATCATCCCCAAGCAATTTTTAAAAAGCATCCAGCGCACGGGATTTGGGCCCTATCTCTTCGATGAGTGGCGCTATCTGGATCACGGCGAACCGGGAATGGATTGCAGCAAGCGCCCGCACAACCCGGATTTCATCCTCAATGACCCCCGCTATCGGCACGCCTCGATCCTCCTGACCCGCGAGAACTTCGGCTGTGGGTCATCGCGCGAGCATGCCCCCTGGGCCCTACACGATTTCGGGATTCGGGTGATCCTTGCGCCGAGCTTCGCTGACATCTTTTTTAACAACTGCTTCAAGAACGGTCTGCTGCCGATCTCTCTACCGCACGAGGTGATCGATCGGCTCTTCGTCAAGGCGACCCAGCCCGAGCCCTTGCAGATCAGCGTCGATCTGCCGGCGCAGACCTTGACCCTCAGCGACGGCGAGGTGATCGCCTTTACCATTGACCCTGCCAACAAAAGGCGTCTGCTCGAGGGGCTGGATGACATCGGTCTGACCCTCCAATTTGCCGATCAGATCCGTACCTATGAAGAGCGCCGGCGCCTCGAGGCGCCTTGGCTGTTTATCTGAAACTCAGATCGGGGAGTCTCCATTGAGCAAAAAGGTTTTGGTTCTCGCGGGGGATGGCATCGGGCCGGAGATCGTGGCCGAGGCCGTCAAGGTCTTAAAGGCTCTGCAAGATCAGGGCGCTATCGATATAGTCCTGGAAGAGGGATTGGTTGGGGGTGCGGCCTATGATGCCTGTGGTGATCCCCTACCCGAGGAGACCTTGGCAGCAGCCAAGTCCGCCGATGCGGTCCTGCTCGGCGCGGTCGGCGGCCCCAAATGGGAGCCTCTGCCGATCGCCAAGCGCCCCGAAAAGGGGCTGTTGGGTCTGCGTTCTGGATTGGGGCTGTTTGCGAATCTGCGCCCAGCGGTCCTCTATCCCCAGTTGATCGACGCCTCGACCCTAAAGCCGGAGGTCGTCTCTGGTCTGGACCTCATGATCGTGCGCGAGCTGACCGGCGACATCTATTTCGGGCAGCCGCGGGGGGTCGAGACCCTACCCTCGGGCGAGCGGCGGGGGGTCAACACCATGGTCTACACAGAGTCCGAGATCGAGCGCATCCTGCGGGTGGCATTTGAGCTTGCCCGCAAGCGCCGCCACCGGCTCTGTTCGGTTGATAAGGCCAATGTGCTCGAATGCACTGAACTCTGGCGCGAGGTGGCAACCCGCCTGTCTGCCGACTATCCGGATGTCGAGCTCAGCCATATGTATGTGGACAACGCTGCCATGCAACTGGTGCGCGCGCCCAAGCAGTTCGATGTCATGGTCACCGGCAATCTATTCGGTGATATCCTGTCGGACTGCGCAGCCATGCTCACCGGCTCGATCGGGATGCTGCCCTCGGCCTCGCTCAATGAGCGGGGGCAGGGGATGTATGAGCCGATCCACGGCTCGGCGCCCGACATCGCCGGACGCGGGGTCGCCAACCCGATCGCCACTATCCTTTCGGTCGCCATGATGTTGCGCCACTCGCTTGCGGCGCCCGATGCGGCTTCGTGCGTCGAGACAGCGGTGGCCAGGGTGCTCGATGAGGGGTTGCGCACGGCAGATATCATGACCCCTGGCATGCGTCAGGTCGGCACCGCCGAGATGGGAGATGCCATCGTCGCAGCACTCGGGCAAAGCGACTAACATAAGCCAGCAGAGCAGCCGATGTTCGTTGAAGAGGGGCAAGGTTCAGGTCGATGCTCGGGGCGCGGCCTGCCCCCCTCTCCAGGGATCAGCGCTGGCATATACCTTGATTGGCTTGGGTTCTGGCAATAAGGGGTGTGTCTTGAATAAGCGGGTTGGCTTTGTCGGCTGGCGGGGGATGGTGGGCTCGGTCCTGATGGAACGGATGCAGGCCGAGGATGACTTTGTTCTGATCTCCGAGCCAGTCTTCTTTTCGACCTCACAGGCGGGGGAGCTTGGGCCCGATGTCGGCAGGGGGCGGGCGCCGCTGCGCGATGCCATGGCACTCGATGCCCTCGCCGAGATGGACGTCATCCTGAGCTGTCAGGGGGGGGACTATACCAAGTCGATCCATCCCAGATTGCGCACAGCAGGCTGGCAGGGCTATTGGATCGATGCCGCATCCGCTCTGCGGATGGAACCGGAGGCCACCATCGTTCTCGATCCAGTTAACCGTCCGCTCATCGACGCCGCGCTCGCTGCCGGCAAGCGCGACTTCATCGGTGGCAATTGCACTGTCAGCCTGATGCTCATGGCGATCGGCGGGCTGTTCAAGGCGGAGGTCGTCGAGTGGGTGAGCTCGATGACCTATCAGGCTGCCTCGGGTGCAGGCGCCAAGCATATGCGCGAGCTTCTGGCGCAGATGGGTGTATTGCATGCCGCCGCCGCCCCTTTGCTGGCCGATCCGTCCTCGGCGATCCTCGAGATCGACCGGCGGGTGACCGAGGCCTTACGCGGGCCTGCGCTTCCAACCGAACACTTTGGGGCGCCGCTGGCCGGCAGCCTGATCCCTTGGATCGATGTCGCGCTCCCAAACGGCCAAAGCCGTGAAGAGTGGAAAGGGCAGGCAGAGACGAATAAAATCCTCGGCATCAGCGAGCACTTGATCCCCGTCGATGGTGTGTGCGCGCGCGTTGGGGCGATGCGCTGCCATAGCCAGGGGCTGACCATCAAACTCAAGCGCGACCTTGAGATCGACGAGATCGTCTCACTGATCCAGGCAGCCAATGATTGGGTACAGGTGGTGCCAAACGACCGGGCAGAAACGCTGCGTGCACTATCACCCGCAGCGGTAACCGGTTCGCTAACGGTTGCCGTCGGGCGGCTACGCAAGATGAATCTCGGCAGTCAGTATCTCTGCGCCTTTACCGTAGGCGATCAGTTACTATGGGGGGCTGCCGAGCCGCTGCGGCGGATGCTGAGGATCTTGTTAGAAACTTAACCTTACCTTTGTTTTCAACATCTTGGGGTACCAGGAGCACGAGGAGGGGAGATGAATCGCACGCTGAAGTTGGTCTCGGCCATGGCTGCGGTCTTAAGCGGGTCTCCCGCCTTGGCCCTGGAGCTTGGCGCCCTGCGCACCGAATCGGCGCTCAATCAGCCCTTTTCCGGATCGATCGAGCTCAGCGATGTCAAGGCGGAGGAGCTCGATGCGGTGCGCGTCGAACTCGCCCCGCCAGAAGCATTCGCCAAGGCCAAGATCGAGCGTTATTACTATCTCACCCAGTTGCGCTTTATCCCCGAGGCAATGCCCGATGGCCGGACCCAGGTGCGGGTCACCAGCTCTGAGCCGATGCGCGAACCCTATCTCGATTTTCTCGTCCAGGTAACCTGGCCGAATGGTCGGTTCATCAAATCCTATACCGTCCTTCTCGACCCGCCAACCCTGGCCGAGCGCCGCGCGCCTAGCATCCAGACCGTGCGCGCGGGCGCGGTTTCAACCATGCCAGCGGGCAGACAGGTGCAAACAGGCGAGCGCAGTGCGGCTGGGACCGTTGCCACCGGCGATTACCTTCCACCGCCCGGTGAGGGCTTCCCGGTCTATATCGGTCCGGTCGCCCCAGGCGAGGGTCTATGGGCGCTTGCGCGGCGCCATGCGCCCGCCGGCGCAACCGCCGCCCAGACCGCGCTCGCGCTGTATCGTTGTAATCAAGGGGCCTTTGTTCGCGGCAATATCAATCGTCTGATCGCAGGCAAGACCCTGGTCATCCCCTCGCGTGCTGAGCTCTTTGCTCTGGATGCGGATTCTGCCTGGCGCGAGTTTCAGGCGGCGATCAAAGGCCGTCAGATCAATCCATCGCCCCTGACCCCAGTGACACCTGAGATGCTGGCGCATCTTAGGGTCGTGGGTACGGCAACGCCGGTCCAGCCAGTACCTTCACCCTCATCCTCTGGTCAGGCAGCAGCGGTCCCGCTGCCCGCACCGACTACAGCGATGCCCCAGCCCTCGCCGGATGTCCTGCAAGCGATTGAGACCAGCGAGACGGCGCGGCAAGAGGCCGCTGAGATGCGCCAGCGCATCCAAGAACTCGAAGCCCAGCTCGCTGAGATCCAGAACCAGCTCAAACGCCGCGATGCCGAACTGGCCCGCGTCCAGTCTGCTGCCCAGCAGCCGGTATCGCTGACTGGCGAACAGCCGGCCCAAGCCCTGCAAAGCGAGCTGGTCGCCGAATCACCCAGCTCGCCTCCTGCATCTGAGACTGCTGCCGAATCGACCGAGACCGCAGGGCAAGCGGGGACCCTGGGTGTTGAAGCCCCGACGACCGTCCCGCTTCCGACTGAGCCGCCAGACGAGGTTGTAGATAGCGATGCCGCCTTCCCGCCCCCTGGGCCGATCCCTCTGCCGGAAGTCGAGCCTGCACCTGCTGTGCCCGTCCAGCCTGCTGAATCCCCCAAACCTGCTGCCTCGCCTCAGCCGCACGCTCAACCCCAGCAGCCCCCAAGCGCGGTCGGCTCAACCTGGTACAACCTACTTCTGCCGATCGCTGGGCTTGCAGGTTTGACAGCGGTCGGTATCTTACTCTTCTCGTTATTGAGCGCACGTCGCCGCCAGGCACAGATAGAGGAAGAAGAATCTGAAGAGTACCTTGTGCTCGATCGCCCTGATCAAACGCCTGCACAGCCCCAGCCGACATCAACCGCTGGGGCAGAAGATCAGGTCTCACTGGCGAAAAAGACCACCTTTGCCTCGACCCATCCCCTCCCCATCGAACTGGAAAGCGAGGAAGAGGGTCCGCCTTCGCTCTCCACCGATTTTGACGACACCCATACCGAGTATGAGGATGTCGATGCCCTCTCCGAAGCCGACATCTATATTGCTTATGGACGCCACCGTGAGGCCCGCACCCTGCTCGAAAAGGAGATCAGACGCGATCCGCAGCGCCTTGAGCTCAAATACAAACTCGCTGACGCCCTCGCTGCCGGTGGCGAACGCGATGCCCTGAAAGAGTTGCTCGACGAGATCCAGGCGGCTGGTGGCGACAAGAAAGACCCCGAACAGTGGGAGCGGTTACAGCGCCTGTGGCGCGAGTCCACACCGACTATCATGGGTGAAGGGTTGGCTGCGCGGGTGGATTCTGTCCAGGGCCATGCGGCCAGGGCCCCTGAACCCGTCGCACCGGCGCCAGCGGTATCGGCGGTTGAGCCGACATCAAGGTCAAGTCAACCGGCATCCGATATCGAAGATCTATCGCTCGATTTGATGGAATCGCTGGAGGTTGACCAGTCCCAAGCGAAACCCGAGGAGGCAGCCCCTGCTGCCATTCAGCCGCCGCCCCAGGTGTCCAAACCGGCATCTACCCCAGCGTCCAAGCCGGCGCCCGCCGCCGAACTCCCGTCCCTCGAGGAAGAGCTAGATAAGCTCCTCCCCTTGATCGAATCCGGCCAAGGATTGAATCTCAAGCTTCCCGAGATCGAAGCTGGATCGGCCCGCACGTCCAAACCTGCCGAAGAGCCTTCGATCTCTATCGATTCCAGCCTAAGCTCAGACCGCGAGAGCGTCCCCTCGGATCTCCTGTCTTCGCAATGGCAGGTCGATTCGGGTATCTGGGACGAGGTCGCCACCAAGCTCGATCTCGCCCGTGCCTATATCGAGATGAACGATCAAGAGGCCGCGCGCGAGATCCTCGAGGAGGTGCTCAATGAGGGGCGCGATGACCAGCGCAAGGAGGCACAGGCGTTGATCGAGCGTCTTGGTCGCTCAGGCTGATGGCCCCCTGCAGCGGACGGATCGCCCTGGGGGTCGAGTACGACGGGACCGACTTCCAGGGCTGGCAGGTCCAATCCGGGGTGCGTACGGTCCAGGCCGTGCTCGAGGAGGCCATCGCGCGGGTCGCCGATCATCCAGTCCAGGTACAGGCCGCCGGACGCACCGACGCCGGTGTCCATGCCATCGAGCAGGTCGTGCACTTTGATACCCGTGCCTGCCGCAGCGAGCGGGCCTGGGTCCTGGGGGTCAATACCCATCTGCCACCCGATGTCGCCGTGCGTTGGGCGCACCCCGTCACCGATGACTTCCATGCCCGCTTCAGCGCTACAGGCCGGCACTATCGCTATCAGATCCTGATGCGCCGCACCCGCTCGCCGCTCGAACGCCATCGCGCGGTCTGGGTCCATGAACCCCTGGACCTCGAGCGGATGCAGAGGGCAGCCCAAGCGCTCATCGGCGAGCATGATTTTTCGAGCTTTCGGGCCCTCTCCTGCCAGGCCAAGAGCCCCATCCGCCGGGTCTTTTATCTGGAGCTCGAACAACAGGATGAGCACATCGCCCTGGCCATCGGCGCCAATGGGTTTTTACATCACATGGTGCGCAATATCGCAGGTGTCCTGATCGCGATCGGGCGCGGTGAGGCGCCGGTGGATTGGACTGCGGAGCTACTTAGGCTCAAGGACCGTAGGCTCGGTGGGGTCACGGCCCCGCCACAGGGGTTATATTTCGTCCGCGCCGATTATCCCGAGCGCTGCGGCCTGCCCCAGATCGGTCGGCGCGCCCCGCTTGCGCGTCTGCGCGATGAGCGCCCCCTGCTGTCGCTTGCGGAGCCGGATGAGCTCTGCCCTGGGGTGGCATAGCCCCCTCCATGCCCATGCAGCAGCCGCGCACCCGCGTCAAGATCTGTGGCATCACCCGCAGCGAGGACCTCGAGGCGGCGGTTGCCGTTGGCGCCGATGCGGTCGGATTCGTCTTTTATCCACCAAGCCCGCGGGCAGTGGGCATCGAGCAGGCGGCAGCCCTCTGTCAGGCACTCAAGCCGTTCGTCAGCGCGGTCGGGCTGTTCGTCGATGCGCGCCCTGAGGAGATCGAGGCCGTGCTCGCCCAGGTGCCGCTCGATCTCCTCCAGTTCCACGGGGATGAGCCGCCTGAGTTGTGCCGGCGTTTTGGGCGGCGTTGGATCAAGGCAATCCGTATGCGCCCGGATATCGATCTCGAAGCCGAATACGCGCGTTTTGTGGGGACAGCCGGACTCTTGCTCGATGCCTATGACCCGAATCGGCCCGGGGGGACCGGTCAGAGGTTCGATTGGGGGCTCATCCCGCCTCGCCTTGCCTCAAAGATCATCCTGGCCGGTGGGCTCGATGCGCGCAATGTCGCCGAGGCCATCGCCCAGGTTCGGCCGTATGGGGTCGATGTCAGCGGCGGTGTGGAGCGGGCCAAGGGGATCAAGGACCCCGAGCGGATGGCATCCTTTATGCGGGCCGTTCGCGATGGCGATCGCCGGCGGGCCGGTATCTCCTAGGGTGCGCGATGCGCACCCTAGGGCTGAGGGTTATTTCGCAGTGGTAGGTGCGCAGGGCGCACCTCGGTCGCAACGCAACGAGGTTTGACCTATGTATGACCTCCCCGATCAGCGGGGACATTTCGGGCCCTACGGCGGGCTCTTCGTCCCGGAGACCCTGATGCAGCCGCTTGAGGAGCTGCGTCTGGCCTATGAGCACTACAAAGATGACCCCGAGTTTCAGGCCGAGCTCGCGGCGGACCTGCGCGACTATGTCGGGCGCCCCTCGCCGCTGTATCAGGCCGCCCGTCTCAGCCACGAGCTTGGCGGAGCCCAGATCTATCTCAAGCGCGAGGACCTCAATCACACCGGCGCACACAAGGTCAACAACACCGTCGGCCAGGCGCTCTTGGCCAGGCGTATGGGCAAGACACGCATCATCGCCGAGACCGGTGCGGGACAGCACGGGGTGGCGACCGCCACGGTCGCCGCGCGCCTGGGGCTTGAATGCGCGGTCTATATGGGCGAGGTAGATGTCGCGCGCCAGAAGGCGAATGTCTATCGCATGAAGCTTTTAGGCGCCGAGGTCATCCCCGTGCGCTCGGGATCGCGCACCCTCAAGGACGCACTCAATGAGGCCATGCGCGACTGGGTGACCAATGTGGACAACACCTTCTATATCATCGGTACCGTGGCTGGACCTCATCCCTATCCGATGATGGTGCGTGATTTTCAGGCGATCATCGGGCGCGAGACCAAAGAGCAAATCATCGAGCGCGCCGGTCATCTGCCGGATGCATTGATCGCATGTGTCGGCGGGGGATCGAACGCCATGGGGCTGTTTTATCCATTTATCGAGGACAACGAGGTCGCGCTCTATGGCGTCGAGGCGGCGGGCGAGGGGATTGCAACCGGGCGCCATGCCGCGCCGCTTAATGCCGGACGGCCTGGGGTGCTGCACGGCAACCGGACCTATCTCATGGAGGACGAGGACGGTCAGATCATCGAGACCCATTCGATCTCTGCCGGTCTGGACTATCCAGGCGTCGGCCCAGAGCACGCATGGCTTAAGGATATCGGGCGGGCGACCTATGTGGCCGTGACCGATGCGGAGGCGCTGTCCGCCTTTCACCGCCTCACCCGCACCGAGGGGATCATCCCCGCGCTTGAATCCAGCCATGCCCTGGCCTATGCAGAGAAGCTCGCGCCTCAGATGCGCCACGACCAGATCATCGTGGTCAATCTCTCGGGTCGCGGCGACAAGGATATGCACACGGTCGCCGAACATGATGGGTGGGCACTATGAGCCGGATCTCTGAACGCTTTGCCGCATTGCGGGCCAAGGGGCGCAAGGCCCTCATCCCTTACATCACCGCCGGCGACCCCAAGCCAGAGGTCACCGTCACCCTGATGCATGCTCTGGTCGAGGTGGGCGCCGATCTCATCGAGTTGGGGGTGCCCTTTTCCGACCCCATGGCCGACGGCCCAGTGATCCAGCGGGCAACCGAACGCGCGCTTGCCCAAGGGGTCAGGCTGCGCGATGTGCTCGCGATGGTGGAGTCATTTCGCCGCTCCGACCCCGAGACCCCAGTGGTCCTCATGGGCTATCTCAACCCGCTCGAGCGCGTGGGCTATCAGGCATTTGCAGAGCATGCCCGGGCAGCAGGGGTCGATGGGGTACTCATCGTCGATGTCCCGCCCGAGGAGGGGGATGAGCTCGTCGAGGTCTTGAGGGCTTATGGCCTGGATCTGGTCTATCTCTTGGCCCCGACCTCGACGGATGAACGCATCCTAAGGATCGGCGAGCGTGCCTCAGGCTTTGTCTATTATGTCTCGGTCAAGGGGGTTACAGGCGCCGGACATCTGGACGCAGCCGATGTCGCCGCCCATCTTAAGCGCATCAAGTCCATGATCGCACTTCCCGTAGGCGTGGGCTTTGGGATCAAGGACACCGCGACCGCGGCGCAGATCGCAAGCATCGCCGATGCGGTGATCGTGGGCAGCGCGATCGTCAGCCGGATCGAGGCCCTAAGCCAAACCCCTGAACGCATCCCTGAAGAGATCGCCGGTTTTCTCAAGGGTCTGCGCACAGCGATCGATGGCGCAGAGTAGGGTACGCACTGCGTACCCAGAGGCAACAGGGGTGTGCAGTGCGCACCCTACTACTGATCCACACCTGACATCCCAACGAGATGGAAGATTCAACCAAGTCACAGCTCCAAGCACAGGCCAGCGCCACCATGCGTCAGGCGATGAACAAGGGCAAGCGCTGGTTTGAAAAACTGATCCCCACGCGCATCCGCATCAATGCCAACACCAAGCGCACGGTGCCCGAAGGCCTCTGGACCAAGTGCCCAGGCTGCAACGCCATCCTGTATCGCGCCGAGCTCGAGCGCAATCTCGAGGTCTGCCCCAAATGCGGCTATCACAACCGGATCGGCGCCCGCCGCCGTCTAGAGGCCTTTCTCGATCCTGAGGACCGCGAGGAGATCGGGGCCGAGCTCGAATCGGTCGATCCCCTGCGGTTCAAGGACCTCAAGAAATACAAGGACCGCCTGGCCCAGGCCCAGAAACAATCGGGCGAGAAGGAGGCCATGATCGTGATGCGCGGGCGGCTCAAAGGATCGCCAATCGTGGCCGCGGCCTTTGAGTTCAACTTTATGGGTGGCTCCATGGGCTCGGTGGTCGGCGAGCGCTTCGTACGCGGGGTCGAGGCCGCTATGACCCAGCAGTCGCCATTGGTCTGTTTTGCGGCGAGCGGCGGGGCGCGGATGCAAGAGAGCCTTTTTTCGCTGATGCAGATGGCCAAGACCAGCGCCGCCCTGGCGAGTCTGCGCGAGCAACGCCTGCCGTTCATCTCGGTCCTGACCGATCCCACCATGGGCGGGGTCTCAGCGAGCCTGGGGATGCTGGGGGACCTCAATATCGCCGAGCCCAATGCTTTGATCGGCTTTGCCGGGCCTCGGGTGATCGAACAAACTGTGCGCGAGCAACTGCCCGAGGGCTTTCAGCGCAGCGAGTTCTTGCTCGAAAAGGGGGCGCTCGACATGATCATCGATCGACGCGATCTGCGCGAACGGATCGCCGATCTCTTGGCCCTGTTGATGCGACGCCCCAGGTATTGCCGCACCGTGGTGCCAGTCCAGGCCCATCTGGTATGATAGGTCCTTGCAAGAGGGTTAAAGGCTGGCGCTCCTTGTGCTGAGCGAAGACACCCCCAAGACGCTCGATCACTGGCTCGCCTGGCTGGTGGGGCTGCATCCGCGACGCATTGCCCTTGGGCTTGAACGCATCCGCGCGGTCTGGTCGAGGCTGGGTGCGCCGCGCCCCTCATGCCCGGTTATCACCGTCGGTGGGACCAACGGCAAAGGCTCGACGGTGGCCATGATCGAGGCTATCGCGCGCGCGGCAGGCTACCGCTGCGGCGCCTATACCTCACCGCATCTTTTGCATTACAACGAGCGGATGCGGATCGAGGGACAGCCGGTCTCAGACGAGGCACTGTGCGCTGCCTTCGCCCGCATCGAGGCGGTGCGGGGCGAGATCCCGCTCACCTATTTCGAGTTCGGGACCCTGGCCGCCTTGGATCTCTTTGCCCGCGCGGGGCTCGATCTCGTCGTGCTCGAGGTGGGGCTTGGCGGGCGGTTGGATGCGGTCAATCTGATCGATGCCGAGGTCGCGGTGGTCACGACCATCGGCCTGGATCACACCGAATGGCTGGGTGAGACGCTGGATGCCATCGCGCGCGAAAAGGCGGGGATATTTCGCCCGGGACGCCCGGCGATCATCGGCCAGCGCGATGCCCCCGAGACCCTGCGCCTAGAGGCCGAACGAATCGGCGCTATCTCCTATCAGCTCGGGCGCGAGTTCGACTGGTCCCAGAGCGCAGCGGGATGGCGATGGGAGCCTCGATTCGGGGATGAAAAGACCACAAGCCTCGACTCCTTGCCCTATCCCGCTGTCTGCGGTCCCTTCCAGCTCGACAATGCGAGCGCCGCTATCGCCGCCCTGATGCGGCTACCACTCTCGTTTCCTGCTGCGGCGATCGAGGCAGGGCTAAGAGGGGTCAGCCTCTCTGGGCGCTTTCAGGTCCTGAATGCGCCCGTCACCTGGGTACTGGATGTCGCCCACAATGCCGAGTCTGCCTCAGCCCTGGCCGCCAATCTGCGTGAACTTCCCTGTTCAGGTCGGCTGCATGCAGTCTTTGCGGTCCTCAACGACAAGCCAGCCGAGCGGATGGCAGCCCCTTTGGCAAGGCTCATCGATCGCTGGTATCTCACCCAGACGGGGGATGAACGGGCGCTGTCGGCCAAGGACTTGGCCGCGCGTCTGGCTGGTCTTCTGGGGGAGGGCAGATACCAGGTCTTTGGGGACATCGCCTTGGCGATCGATCGGGCCGCGGCCGAGGCGCAGACAGGTGATGGCTTGGTAATCTTCGGCTCCTTCACCACGGTCGCCGCGGCCCTAAGGCATCCTGCCTGCCCGCGGATATAGGGGCGGCCCTGGTGGCTGCCACGATGGTGGGGCAATCACAGCCAGGACCCAACCATAAAACATTCGTTCGCCGGGGTCACCGCCCTTCTCGCCCTTAGGCCCTAAGGGCATCTAGAGCATAAGGGCGGGGATCGAGGATCGGCGCTCGCCCCAACACCAGGTCAGCCATGAGCTGGGCCGAGGCGGGCCCCAGGGTCAGGCCGTTGCGGAAATGACCCGCATTGAAATAGAGCCCCGAGATCTCTGGATAGGCGACGATATAGGGGATACCGTTCGGTGACCCCGGGCGCAAACCCGACCAGTGATCCTCGATAGGCGCACGCCTAAGCACTGGAAAGAGCTGGACGGCGTCCTGATACAAGGATTCTTTGGCCTCAGCGGTTGTCTGTTGGTCGAATCCGGCGTGCTCCAGGGTGCTGCCGACGAGGACCCGCCCGTCGCGCCTTGGGATGACATAGCGCCTCTGGTCGAGCGCAATCCTCTGGATCTGGTTGGGTTTGGCGTGAAAGAGCAGCATCTGGCCCCGCACCGGACGGATCTCCGGGACAGTGCCTAGTTGTTCGAGGAGCTTAACCGTCCAGGCGCCAGCGCAGATGATCACCTGCTCGGCAACGATCTGGGCGCGCGGGGTGCGTACACCGCAGACCCTGTCGCCTGCGATCAGGAGCTCGCAGATCTCCTCGCGCTCGCGGATGGCAATCTTGCGCTCGATCGCGCGGCGGATCGCCTTGGTGAGCGCAGGCGGTCGGATCTGGGCGACCTCGGGGAGATGGAGCGCGCGTTCAGGATAGACGCCGAGCTCGGGTTCAAGGGCAGCGGTTTGCGCTGCATCGAGCACCTCCATCCGTTGGGCGCGTCTCTGCCCCCAGTCGAGGGCGCGGTCAAGGTCCTCCGGATCCAGGATCAGCATCCCGCTGACCGTATATTCGGGATCGATACCGGTCGTGGCGACGAGCTCGGCGACGAGGTCCGGATACAGAGCATGGCTCAGACGCGCCAGTGCATCCACCGCCTCGGGGACGCGCCAGGGATACAGCGGCGCCAAGACCCCGCTGCCCGCCCAGGAGGACTCGCGACCCGTCTCGCCCATCTCGATCAGGGTCACCGCAGCCCCTACTCGGGCAAGCTCGCGCGCCGTCAAAAGCCCGATGATGCCGCCGCCAACGACCAGGATGTCAGACATCGATCGCTCTCAGACCCCTCTTGCTTTAATTCTTGATAAGAAACACATGCTTTTGAAATTGAGTGAGCTGTCCAGATGTCGTGGGCATGGAAAGACGAGACATGAGATTGCTGTCGTTTGCGGCGCGCGAAGGGGCCCAAGGGCAAGGGGGGTAGGCGCAAGGTGGGCGAGAAGCGGGCGCTGTTGGCGGGCAAGACGCCCGAGATTCGCGTCACGCACCGTCGCGAAGGCCTGTCGGTGATCTCGACGCTGACCAACCGCGGCAAGGTGCCTTGGAAGGCGTTCGCGGGGGCGATGAACGCCGACATCCTGTTCATGAAGCGGCTCGTCAAGGACGCCAGGGGCAAGAAGATCTTCCTCATCCTCGACAACCTGCGCGTGCATCACACCAAGCCGGTCAAGGCGTGGCTGGCTGCATGCGCCAATCAAATCGAGGCCTCCTCCCTCCCCCCCTACAGCCCAGCACTGAACCCCAACGAGATGCTCAAGGCCATCATCACCGCGCAGGCGCCCTCCCGCGCCAAGGGCGATCTGAAGAAGGCGACCGTCAGCCACCTGCGCCGCCTTCTCAATTCCCCCCAACGCGTCATGTGCTACTTCCAGCATCCCAAGCTCCATGATGCCGCGTAATACAAGTTCAGAGGTAGGGGCGCATGCATACCCTATAGCTCACGCGGCAGGGCGAAGACCACATCTTCGTGCTGCCCTGGCTGTTCGCTGATCTCAACCGCGCCCCACCCCTTGAGCCGTTCGATTACCCCATTGACCAGGATCTCTGGCGCCGAGGCACCGGCGGTGACACCAACCCTGTTGCAGCCCATCAGCCATTCGGCCCTGAGGTTCTCCGCCCCGTCGATGAGATAGGCGCGACAGCCCTGTTTCTCGGCGAGCTCGCGCAGTCGGTTGGAGTTCGAGCTATTGGGGGAGCCGACCACCAGGATTAGGTCACAGCGCTGGGCGAGGTCGCGCACCGCATCCTGGCGATTCTGGGTCGCATAGCAGATATCGCTTTTGCGCGGACCTTGGATCTTGGGGAAACGCGCCTGCAAGGTGGCGATGATGGTGCGGCTGTCGTCGAGCGAGAGGGTCGTCTGGGTGACATAGGCCAGGCGCTCGGAGTCCGGCACCTCGAGCCTTTCTACATCCTCGCTCCCCTCGACCAGAAACATCCGGGCATCCCCCTGGGGGTCGACGCATTGCCCGAGCGTCCCCTCGACCTCTGGATGCCCGCGATGACCGATCAGGATCACGCTGATCCCCTGTTTGCAATAACGCGCGACCTCGAGATGTACCTTGTTGACCAGGGGGCAGGTTGCATCGAAGACCCGCAGGCCCCGCGCCTCGGCCTCGCCCCGCACCGCTTGCGGGACGCCGTGGGCGCTGAAGATCAGGGTCGCGCCGTCCGGGACCTCGGCGAGGTCCTCGATGAAGATCGCACCGCGCCGACGCAGACCATCGACCACGAAGCGGTTGTGCACCACCTCATGGCGCACATAGACAGGCGCGCCGAAGCGCTCGAGCACCCGCTCGACGATGGCGATCGCCCGATCGACCCCGGCGCAAAAGCCGCGCGGGTTGGCAAGCTCGACGGCGAACGGAGGGAAGGACATGACCTCGCTTGGAGAGCCGGCGTCTCGCCGATCAGCAGAAGTATGCGTGTTCATCATGGTTTGAGGATAAGTGACTCACATCCGCCAAAACAGCACAAAGGGGTTGGGGTTTTTGCCGACGAGAGTCCGCTCGGAGCCGACGAGATGCCGACGCTCGATCGTTACACGGCCCTTGCCAGTTCAGCCGCCCGCCCGAGATAACGCTCAGGGGTGAGGGCCTTGAGCTCGGCCTTGACCGCATCCGGCAGCGCAAGCCCGTCGATGAAGGCATGGAGCTCAGATTGCCCGATCCGCTGGCCGCGGGTGAGGGCCTTGAGCTGTTCATAGGGTTCGGGCAGGCCATAGCGCCGCATGACGGTCTGGATTGGCTCGGCTAGGACCTCCCAGTGCTCGTCGAGGTCAAGGCGCAAGCGCTCGGGATCGGCCTCGAGCTTGGCCAGTCCCTGCTGGATGGACTGGATGGCGATGAGCTGATACCCAAAGGCCGTGCCCAAGTTGCGCAGGACAGTGGAGTCCGTGAGGTCGCGCTGCCAGCGGGAGATGGGGAGCTTGTCGGCGAGATGGCGCAAGAGCGCATTGGCAAGCCCCAGGTTGCCCTCGGCGTTCTCGAAGTCGATCGGGTTGACCTTATGCGGCATGGTCGATGAGCCGACCTCGCCCGATCTGAGGCGCTGCTTGAAATAACCGAGGGCGATATAGCCCCAGAGGTCGCGGCAGAGATCGATCAGGACGGTATTGCAGCGCGCCAAGGCGTCGAACAGCTCGGCCAAAGCGTCATGCGGCTCGATCTGGGTGGTATAAGGGTTGAAGGCAAGGCCCAGGGACTCGACGAAATCTTGAGCAAATGCCGGCCAATCGACCTCGGGATAGGCGATGCAATGGGCGTTGTAGTTTCCGACCGCTCCATTGATCTTGCCGAGCAGCCTGACCTCGGCGATGCGTACGCGCTGGAGGCGCAGGCGATAGACGAAGTTCGCAAGCTCTTTACCCAGGGTCGTCGGGGTTGCCGGCTGACCATGGGTGCGCGCCAGCATCGGCAGCTCGGCATGCCGCTGGGCGAGAGCGCGCAGCGAGCCGAGCAGTTCATCCAACGTCGGCAGGATGACCGCATCCCGCCCCTCGCGCACCATCAGGCCATAGGCCAGATTGTTGATATCCTCCGAGGTGCAGGCGAAATGCACGAACTCGCTGATACGGGTAAGCTCGGTGAGCCCCCCGAGCTGCTCCTTGATGAAATATTCGACCGCCTTGACGTCGTGGTTGGTGGTGCGCTCGATCGACTTGATGCGCTCGGCGTCCGCGAGGGTGAACGCATCGCTTAGACGCTCAAGGACGGCCTCGGCCTCGGGGGAGAAGGGATTGACCTCTGGAATGCCGGGGTGCGCAGCAAGACACCGAAGCCAACGGACCTCGACCAGGACGCGGTGCCGAATGAGACCATACTCGCTGAAGATCGCGCGCAGTAGGGCGGTGCGCGCGCCATAGCGCCCATCGATGGGTGAGACGGCGGTCAGGCTGGCAAGCGGTAGCGACATCGTCCGATTCCGGTGTGACAGACATAAAAAAGGCGCTGCACCGGATTGGGATGCAGCGCCTCGTTGGAACTGGTGCCGAGGAGAGGACTCGAACCTCCACGAACTTTCGCTCACATGGACCTGAACCATGCGCGTCTACCAATTCCGCCACCTCGGCGTCTTTGGACTAGGGTCTGTTAATCAAGACTCTGCCGGTAGGGGGATAATACTAGTCAAGACAGATCAGGTCTGTCAAGGGTACACTAGACAGCTCTAATGATCCTGCATAGCCGCAAGCACAAGTGAGCCGACGTCAACCGACCCAGACTGCAGCGCTCGTTGATCCCTATCGTGAGCGCGAGGCCAAAAAATACGCCCATCCGATCCCCAGCCGCGAGTTTATCCTCGACACCCTCAATCAGCGCGGCCCGCTGTCATTCGAGAACCTCGCCAAATGCTTGGCGCTTGCCGAAGAATATGAGCTGGTCGCGCTCGAACGGCGCCTGACGGCGATGGTGCGCGACGGTCAGTTAGTGCGCAACCGCGCCCAGGCCTATTGTCCGGTCAACAAACGCGACCTGATCGCCGGTCGGGTGATCGGTCATCCCGATGGCTTTGGGTTTGTGCGCCCCGACGAGGGGGGGGATGACCTGTATCTCTATCCCAAGGAGATGCGCCCGCTCTTTCATGGCGATCGGGTCATCGTGCGCATCGCCGGGCGCGATCGGCGCGGGCGCTTGGAAGGGGCGCTGGTCGAGATCCTGGAGCGTAACACCCAACGGGTGATCGGGCGGCTCTATCAGGAGGGCGGGGTCGGCTTTGTCGTCCCTGACAACAAACGGCTGGTCCATGAGGTGGTCATCCCGAGCGACCGTCTCAACGGCGCCGAACAAGGCCAAATCGTAGTCGCCGAGATCACCGACCAGCCGACCCGCCGTACCCCCCCGATCGGCCGTATCATCGAGATCCTGGGCGATCATCTGCAGCCCGGCATGGAGACCGAGATCGCTATCCGCGCCCATGACTTGCCGGTGGCCTGGTCGCCCGAGGTCGAGGTCGAGATCGCGGGCCTAAGCGCTGAGGTCCCCGAGTCGGCCAAGGCGGGTCGCGTCGATCTGCGCCATCTGCCGCTAGTTACCATCGATGGTGCCGACGCCCGCGATTTCGATGATGCGGTCTATTGCGAGCGCAAACCCAAGGGTTGGCGGCTTTTGGTCTGTATCGCCGATGTTTCGGCCTATGTGCGGCCGGGAACGGCGCTCGACCGCGAGGCGAGGTTGCGCGGCAACTCGGTCTATTTCCCCGACCGCGTCATCCCCATGCTCCCCGAAATCCTGTCCAATGGCCTGTGCTCCCTCAAACCTGGGGTGGATCGCCTGTGCATGGCCGCCGAGCTATATATCAATCGTTCGGGTCAGATCACCCGCGCCAGGTTCTTCGAGGCGGTGATGCGCTCGCAGGCGCAGCTGACCTATGATCAGGTCGCGGCCCTCTTCGAGGGCGACCCTGAACTCTGTGCCCAGTTTGCCGAGCTCCTGCCGCACCTCCACCAGCTCTATCAGCTCTATCAGGCCCTGCATGTCCAGCGGGTGGGGCGCGGGGCGCTTGACTTCGAGACCATCGAGACCCGATTCATCTTTAATGAACAGGGCCGGATCGCGGCGATCGTGCCCCTTGTCCGCAATGACGCCCACCGGCTGATCGAGGAGTGCATGCTGGCGGCCAATGTCGCGGCTGCCCGCCAATTCCAGCGCCGCCGCCTGCCGGCCATCTATCGCGTGCATGAGGCGCCGAGCGGGGACAAGCGCAACGACCTGCGCGAGTTTTTGGCCCAACTGGGACTCAAGCTCCCCGGGGGGGAAGAGCCGACGACCGCCGACTATGCGCGGCTGCTCGCACAGATCCAAGATCGCCCTGACCGCCATCTGATCCAGACCGTGGTATTGCGCTCCATGCAGCAGGCGATGTATAGCACCGACAACATCGGTCATTTCGGTTTGGCCTATGACGCCTATACCCATTTCACCTCACCGATTCGCCGTTATCCGGACCTCGTCGTCCATCGTCTGATCAAGCACCTGCTGGCCGGCGGCAAGGCCGCAGATCTCGAATACACCACGTCCGAGCTGCAACAGATCGCCGAATGGTGTTCGGGGACCGAGCGGCGAGCAGACGAGGCGACCCGCGATGCCGAGATGGCCCTCAAATGTGAATATATGCAAGCCTTGCTGGGCGAGGTCTTCGCGGGGACCATCACCAGCGTCAATGCATTCGGGCTCTTCGTCGAACTCGATGCCATCTATGTCGATGGTCTGATCCATGTCACGGCGCTCGATCATGACTTCTATCATTTCGACCCCATCGGTTACCGGCTGATCGGCGAGCGCACGGGGCGGGTCTATCGGCTGGGCGATCGGCTCTGGGTCCAGGTCGCGGCGGTCAATCTCGATGAGCGTAAGATCGATTTCATCCCCGCAAAGCCGCCTGCCAGCGCCAAGCGTCTCAGCCGGTCGGTCGAGAAGACGGGGAGAGGGAAGGCAGCATCAGGCCGGTCTGCGGCTAGCCGTCAAAAAAAGGCGCAGCGGCGCCAGGCAGATCGCTCAGCGGGCGGGTCAAGTGATGACTGAACGCTCTCCGGTCGGCGGTATCCACAGCGTGCGCGCGGCGCTGAAGTTTGGTCAGGGGGGGGTCGATGAGCTCTGGATCGAACGCGGGCGGCGCGACCGTCGTCTGGAGGAGCTGGTTGCCTTGGCCCAGGCCGCAGGTGTGCGCTTACGTCAGGTCGAGCGCGATGCCTTGGAACGCCAAGCCCCAGGGATCAATCATCAAGGGGTCATCGCCTGGGTGCGGGTGCCGGCAGCGCGCCCAGAGTCCGAACTCTTTGCCCTCCTCGATCGGCTGGCGGACCCCCCCTTGCTGCTGCTCTTGGATGAGGTCCAGGATCCGCACAACCTGGGTGCCTGTCTGCGCACCGCCGAGGCGGCGGGGGTGCAGGCGGTGATCGCGCCCAAGGACCGGGCCGTGGGCCTGACCCCAGTGGTCTGCAAGGTGGCAAGCGGCGCCGCTGCAACCCTGCCTTATGTCCAGGTCACCAATCTGGCGCGGGTCATGGAGCGGCTCAAGGAGCGCGGTATCTGGCTGGTCGGGGCGGCAGGTGAGGTGGAGCGAGAGATCTACGACCTCGATCTCAGGGGCCCCTTGGGGTTGGTCCTGGGCAGCGAGGGCAAGGGGTTGCGCCGCCTGACCCGCGAGCACTGCGATCATCTCGGGCGCCTCCCGATGCGCGGTCAGGTCGAAAGCCTCAATGTCTCGGTCGCTGCTGGTGTCTGTCTCTATGAGGCCCTGCGCCAGCGCTCCAGAAAGACACTGAGCTAGGATGCGCAATCCCTACCCTTAGGCGGCTGAAAGGGCTCGTCACCCAGGCAGATGCCTGTCCAGTACCCTAAGCGGCTTATACGATCTGGATCCCAGTTTACGCTGGAATAATGATGCTGGCTTGTGACGGAATGACCAAATTGTAATCGGGTGCGCAATACGCACCCTAAGACCACTCAGGATCGCTTTACATGTTGATACTCCGCGGCGCCCCCGCCCATTCTGCGTTCAGGCTGGCCAAGCTTGCCGAAAATCTGCAAGCGCGTCTGGGGATGAACCTCAGGCTTGCAGCCGAATATATCCATTTTGTCCAGGTGCAACGCCCGCTCGCTGCCGCCGAGCGCGAGGTACTGGAAGAGCTCCTGCGCTATGGGCCTACGCAACCCGCGTCAACCTCTGTGCCGACAGGATGCCAGCGCTCGCTCCTGGTCATCCCCCGTCCAGGCACCCTCTCGCCCTGGTCGTCCAAGGCTACGGATATCGCGCACAACTGCGGTCTAGATGCGATTGGGCGCATCGAGCGGGGGGTGCTCTATACCCTGTGGTCGGAGGAAGGGTCACTCGCCGATCAGGACCTGATGCGTGCGGCAGGGCTGCTTCATGACCGCATGACCCAGGTCGTATGCCTTGCGCTCGATGCTGCCGAATCATTGTTTGCCCAGGCCGAGCCGCGCCCGCTCAGACGGATTCCGTTATTGACCCAAGGGTGGCAGGCGCTCGAAGAGGCCAATCGGTCGCTGGGGCTGGCGCTCTCAGAGGATGAGATCGAATATCTGCTGGCAAGCTTTCAGCAGCTTGGGCGCGATCCGACCGATGTCGAGCTCATGATGTTCGCCCAGGCCAATTCCGAGCATTGCCGCCATAAGATCTTCAAGGCCGAGTGGGTGATCGACGGCGAGCTCCAGCCCTATGCCCTGTTCGATCTCATCCGGCAAACGACCGAGAAGAATCCGCAGGGGGTGCTCTCTGCCTATCGCGATAATGCCGCGGTCATCCAGGGATGGGAGGGCCGACGTTTCTTTCCCGATCTCCAAACCGGTCTCTATCGCGAATCCGAGGAGCCTATCCATCTCCTCGCCAAGGTCGAGACCCATAACCACCCGACGGCCATCGCCCCTGACCCAGGTGCAGCGACCGGTGCCGGCGGCGAGATCCGCGATGAAGGGGCAACGGGACAGGGCGCCAAACCCAAGATGGGATTGACCGGATTTGCCGTTTCAAACCTACATATCCCTGGTTTTGCCCAGCCTTGGGAGGAGGATCACGGCCGCCCAGAGCGGATCGTCTCAGCCCTCAGCATCATGCTCGAAGGCCCCATCGGGGCGGCGTCGTTCAACAACGAGTTCGGGCGACCCAATCTCGCGGGGTTCTTTCGCACCTACGAGCAGGCGATCCCTACCCCCGAGGGCGGGAGCGAGATCCGCGGCTATCACAAGCCGATCATGCTCGCCGGGGGGCTTGGCAACATCCGCGCTGAGCATGTATACAAACAGCCCTTGCCGCCCGGGACGCCCCTGGTCGTCATCGGCGGTCCGGCGATGCTGATCGGGCTTGGGGGTGGGGCGGCCTCGAGCCTGGCGGCGGGGAGCTCGGATGCCGAACTCGATTTTGCCTCGGTGCAGCGTGCCAACCCCGAGATGCAGCGCCGTTGTCAAGAGGTCATCGACCGCTGTTGGGCACTGGGTGAGGACAACCCCATCCTCTTGATCCATGACGTCGGGGCGGGGGGATTGGCCAATGCCCTGCCCGAGCTGGTGAATGATGCGGGGCGCGGCGGGCGCTTTGATCTCAGCGCGATCCCAAGCGCCGACCCAAGCCTGTCGCCCCTGGAGCTTTGGTGCAATGAGTCCCAGGAACGCTATGTCCTGGCGATCGCCCGCGAGCGCCTGACGATCTTCGAGGCCATCTGCGCCCGCGAGCGCTGTCCATACGCCATCCTCGGCGAGGCGATCGCCGATGAACATCTCCTGCTCGAGGACCCCAAAACCGGCGAGCGCCCGATCGCCATCCCCTCCGCCTTGCTCTTCGGCAAGCCGCCGCGGCTGCGCCGGGTCGTGCAGCGCCGCCCGGCGCCGTGGATGCCATTGGATAGACAAGGTATCGCCCTCGACGAGGCCGTCCGCCGCGTCCTGCAACTGCCGGCGGTCGCCGACAAGACCTTTTTGATTACCATCGGCGACCGCAGCATCACGGGCTTAGTCGCCCGCGACCAGATGGTTGGTCCCTGGCAGGTGCCGGTTGCCGATTGCGCCGTCACCCTGAGCGACCATTGGGGCGTGACCGGCGAGGCGATGGCCATCGGCGAGCGCACGCCCATCGCCCTGATCGATGCCCCTGCATCGGGGCGTATGGCGGTGGGCGAGGCGATCACCAATCTCTTGGCCGCTGAGATCGAGTCGCTCGGCGACATCAAACTGTCCGCCAACTGGATGGCGGCCGCCGGCTATCCAGGCGAGGATGCGCGGCTTTATGATACGGTCAGGGCAGTCAGCGCGCTTTGCCAGGTGCTTGGGATCGCCATCCCCGTCGGCAAAGACTCGCTGAGCATGCAGACGGTCTGGCGGACCCCAGAAGGCGAACGGCGGGTGGTTGCACCCTTGTCACTGATCGTCTCGGCCTTCGCCCCTGTAGCCGATGTGCGGGCGACCCTTACCCCGCAATTGCGCACCGACTGCGGCGATACCGATCTGATCCTGATCGATCTCGGGCGGGGTCAGAACCGGCTGGGGGGTTCGGTGCTCGCTCAGGTCTATCGGCAACTAGGCGGTGTCCCGCCTGATCTCGACGACCCAGACCTTATCCGGCGTTTTTGTGCTGCGCTGCGCGAGCTGCGCGCAGCGGATCTGATCCTCGCCTATCACGACCGCTCAGATGGCGGGCTCTTGGTCACCCTCTGTGAGATGGCCTTCGCCGGGCGCTGCGGTCTCGACATCGACCTGAGCCCCCTGAGATCGGACGATCTTGCGGTGCTCTTCAGCGAGGAGCTGGGCGCGGTCATCCAGGTGCAGCATCGCGAGACGGATACGGTCTTACAGATCCTGGACGATCACGGCCTGGCAGAGTTTAGCCCGGTGATCGGGATGCTGGACGAGGGTGAACGCATCCGCATCTGCCGGCACTGCCGACCGGTATTCGAATCGACCCGCAGCGAGCTCCAGCGCCTGTGGTCCGAGACCAGCTTTCGGCTGCAGGCGCTGCGTGATGATCCCCAATGCGCTGCCGAGTCCTTTGCCCGCATCGCTGCGCCCGACCCGGGCCTCTCTGCCCATCTGACCTTCGACCCCGAGGACGACATCGCCGCGCCCTATATCGAGCGCGGTCTGCGTCCGCCTATCGCCATCCTGCGCGAACAGGGGGTCAACGGTCAGGTCGAGATGGCCGCCGCCTTTCATGCCGCAGGTTTTGCCTGTGTGGATGTCCATCTCTCCGACATCCTCGCCGGACGGGTAGAGCTTGACCGCTTCAAGGG
The DNA here is from genome assembly GCF_011290485.1 of Caldichromatium japonicum. Taxonomy (GTDB): domain Bacteria; phylum Pseudomonadota; class Gammaproteobacteria; order Chromatiales; family Chromatiaceae; genus Thermochromatium; species Thermochromatium japonicum. The sequence continues at coordinate 264,893 of NZ_CP048029.1, forward strand.
TCTGGTGGCCTGCGGTGGGTTCTCCTATGGCGATGTGCTGGGGGCAGGGGAGGGCTGGGCCAAGACCATCCTGTTCAACCCCAGGGCGCGGGATCAGTTCCAGGCGTTCTTCGCCCGACCCGACACCTTCGCCCTGGGGGTGTGCAACGGCTGTCAGATGCTGGCGCGGCTCAAGGACCTCATCCCAGGCGCTGCCCACTGGCCCAGATTTGTCCGCAATCGCTCGGAACAATTCGAGGCGCGCACCCTGATGGTCGAGATCCTGGAGTCCCCCTCGATCCTGCTCGCTGACATGGTCGGTTCGCGCCTACCGATCGCCGTGGCGCATGGGGAGGGGCGGGCCGAGTTTTGCGATGCGGGACACCTGGAAAGTGCCTTGCCTTGGGTGGCGCTGCGTTATATCGAAAACGATGGCCGCCCCGCCGAGCGCTATCCGGCCAATCCCAACGGTTCACCCCTGGGGATCACTGGCCTGACCACGACCGATGGGCGGGTCACCATCATGATGCCGCACCCCGAGCGGGTCTTTCGCAGCGTCCAGTACTCCTGGCACCCCGGTGACTGGGGCCCAGACGGCCCCTGGCTGCGCCTCTTCCGCAATGCCAGGCGGTGGGTGGATTAACCCATCCCGTCGCGATAGGCGCGTTCCATGCGGCTTAGACGCGGGGTCTGGACCTCGGGGAATTCGGCGAGCACCTGCCTGAGCTCCTCGAGGCGGGCATTGGCCAGGGCGGCGACCAAGGACTCCTGCTGGCGGATGGTCTCGATCCGCTCGCTCTCATCCTCCGTGAGCGGCTCTTGCGCTAGCCGCTCGCTGAGCGATTCGATCAAGACGCGGCGGCGTTTTTGCAGATGCGCGACCAACTCCCAATCTTCCCCGCGGGCGGCATCCTCCATCTGGTCGGTGGCCGCGGTGAGCGCAGCGATGAGTTCTGAGACGTCTGGCATGGATCTTTTCCCTTAAAATTTTCAGTCCCTATCCGTTCGCTGTGTGTCCTGTATCAACACGCCCGGTTGCGGCACAACCGCAATAATGCGCGCGGCTAGGGATCTTCTCAGGGTCTTCCTCCCCCAAGCGGTCTCTAGGCCATCAGGACATGGCAGCGGCGCACGATCAAACTCGTAGACCACTTGCGCATCCTCGGAAAATTGGGAAATTGTCTCTTAGAATAGCATCCTCTGGCCCAGAGCGAGGGGATCCGAGATGCGCCTGCCCAGGCCTTGCCCGCAGATAACCCTGCCCGAACTGTCCGGCGCGTACCGGCATCCTCATCCTCGACTGAGCCGGGATCCGCCAGTCAGCAGCGTGCGCCGGTGCGGCGGGCCTATACCCTCAGGCAGAGGAGTGAGTGGCCTTGCACCGCCTGCTGAGCACCTACGCCACCATCCGTCACTGAGGCGATCCATGAGGGCCGCGATCGCCGGCCTGCTGTTTGCCCTCAGCGGCTGTCAACCCGCTGCCCCTCCGAACCAACAGGCGCTGCCAGCGCCGGCGGTGATCGCCACCCCTGCAGTCCAGCGGACGGTCCAGGCCGAGGCCCAGAACGCCGATGCCCAGTTGGCGCGGGGTTTGGAGCTCTTGAGACAAAACAACATCCCCCAGGCGCGGGTCGATGAGCCCAAGGCCGCCGCCGCCAGCGCCCATGCGACCGTCGCCCAAGCCCAGGCCGCGCTCAATGGCGCCCGTCTGGACCTCGGCTATACGCAGATCACTGCGCCCATCGCCGGGTGGATCGGTCTAGTCGCGGTCAGCGTCGGCAACCTGGTCGGTCCAGCCTCAGGGGTGCTGGCAACCATCGTCAGTAAGGACCCGATCTATGTCCAGTTCCCGATCACCCAGCGCGACCTGCTCAATGCCCGCCGCGAGATCAAGGCCAAGGGCGGCGACCCGCGCCAGGTCCAGGTCCAGGTGCGCCTGCCCGACGGCACGCTCTATGAGCCGCTCGGTCATCTGGATTTCGTCGATGTCACCACCGATCGCACGACCGATTCGGTTACCCTGCGCGCCGGGTTCCCCAATCCAGATGGGGTCCTGGTCGATGGTCAGTACGTTGGGGTGGTAGTCAAGAGCAGCATCCCCGAGTGGGCGATCCTGATCCCGCGCATGGCGCTCCAGGTCGATCAGCAGGGCAACTATGTGCTCATCGTCGATGCTGAAGGCCGGGCCCAGGTCCGCCGCGTGGTGACCGGTCAGACCCAAGGGCGGGAGGTGGCCATTATCCAGGGCCTGCAAGCAGGCGAGCTGGTGATCATCGAGGGGGCGCAGGCGGTGCGCCCAGGTCAGGCGGTGCGCGCCCAGCCGCCCGAGGCCCTCGGGTCGAGGGGCGGCGCATGATCTCGGCACTGTTTATCGACCGCCCCCGGCTTGCGCTCGTCATCTCGATCGTCCTCACCCTCGCCGGCCTGATCGCACTCACCCGCCTGCCGGTCGCCCAGTATCCGGACATCGTTCCGCCGCAGGTGGTGGTCAGCGCCAGCTATTCTGGCGCCTCGGCGGCGGTGGTCGAGGAGACCGTGGCCCAGCCGATCGAGTCGCAGGTCAACGGGGTCGATGGCATGCTCTATATGAAATCGGCGAGCAATACTGACGGCAGCTATACCCTGACCGTCACCTTCGCCGTTGGCACCGACCCCGACCTCAATACGATCAATGTACAAAACCGCGTCAACCTCGCCATGGCCCAGCTCCCCGATGAGGTCAAGCGCCAGGGGCTGGTGATCATGAAAAAGTCCTCGGCCATGCTCCAGGTGGTGGCCCTGTATTCGCCGCAGGGGATCTATGACAACCTGTTTTTGAGCAACTATGCCACCCTCAATGTCCTCGATGAACTGGCGCGGGTGCCCGGGGTCGGCGAGGCGACCCTGTTCGGGCCGCTGGACTACAGCATGCGGGTCTGGCTGGATGCCGATCGTTTGATTGCGCTCAGCCTGACCCCCGCCGATGTCGTCTCAGCGATCCAGGGCCAAAACATCCAGGCCGCCGTTGGGCGGATCGGCGCCCAACCGATGACCGAGGACCCGCAGTTTCAGATCACCCTCAATGCCTAGGGTCGCCTGACCGAGGTCGAGGAGTTTGAGCAGATCCTGGTGCGCGCCAACCCCGACGGCTCGCGCGTTTTACTCAAGGACCTAGGGCAGGTTGAGCTCGGCACTAAGCAGGCCGATGCCTTTAGCCGGCTTGATGGCCGCCCCACCGCGGGCATGGCCATCTATCTGGCACCTGGGGCCAATGCAGCGGCGGTGGCCGAGGGTGTGCAGCAGACCATGCAGCGGCTCGCCAAGCGCTTCCCCAATGGCCTCGACTATGTGGTCGTCTATGACACCACGGATTTCGTCAAGGCCAGCCTCGAGAAGGTGATGCATACCCTGTTTGAGGTCTTCGCCCTGGTCATCCTGGTGGTGTTCCTGTTCCTCAGGAGTTGGCGCGCGACCCTGATCCCCTTGATCGCCGTGCCCGTGACCCTGATCGGGACCCTGGCCGCCCTACTTGCGATTGGCTTTTCGCTCAATACCATCTCGCTGTTGGCGATGGTCCTGGCCATCGGGATCGTGGTCGATGATGCCATCGTGGTGGTGGTGGAGAATGTCGAACGGTTGATGGAAGAGGAGGGCCTAGACTCGCGCACCGGGGCCAAGCAGGCGATGGAGCAGATCACTGGGCCTATCATCGCCATCACCCTGGTGCTGCTTGCGGTCTTTGTGCCCGTAGCCTTCATCCCCGGAATCACCGGCCGGCTGTTCCAGCAGTTTGCCGCTGTCTTGAGCTTCTCGATGCTGATCTCGGCGCTCAATGCCCTGACCCTGTCGCCTGCCCTCTGCGCCCTTTTGCTCAAACCTGCGCAGGGGCGCAAGGGGCTGATGCGCTATGTCCTGAATGCGATCGATTGGGTACGCGCCGGCTATGCCGGCATCGTGCTCCGCCTGGTGCGGGTCGCGATCCTGGGCCTCGTGCTCGTCTTGGGCCTGGGCGCGGCGACCGGCTGGCTGTTTCGCATCACCCCGACCGGCTTTCTCCCCTTGGAAGACCAGGGCGCATTCATGGCCCATATCCAGTTGCCCGAGGGCGCATCGCTCAATCGCACGCTCAATGTGGTCGAGGGGCTGGAACATCTGGCCCTCGCTGACCCCACAGTGGCCCATGCGATCGCCATCCCCGGGTATAACTTGCTCGATGGCGGCGTCCAATCCAATGCCGCGGCCCTAATTGTGCGCCTCAAGCCATTCGCCGAACGCACGATGCCTGAGCTCAGCCTCCCCGCCACGATCCGCCGCCTGGCCGTCGCGACGGCGGGCCTGCCGGCGGCGCGGGTCATGCCCTTCAGCCCGCCGCCGATCGTGGGGCTGGGCACTTGCAGCGGCTTTGAATATCAGCTCCTGGACCTCCAAGGGCGCGACCCCGACAGCCTGGCCGCGACCATGCGCGCCCTGGTGCTGGCAGCCAACCAGGACCCCGCCCTCAACCGCGTCTATTCGACCTGGACTACGGCAACCCCCCAGCTCGTCCTCAGGGTAGATCGCGAAAAGGCCCAGACCCTTGGGGTCCCGATCGTCAATATCTTCAATACCCTCCAGGCGATGCTCGGCGGCTATATGGTCAATGACTTCAATCGCTTCGGTAGGGTCTGGCAGGTCAAGTTCCAGGGCAAGGAGGCCGACCGTGCAACGGTGGAGGCGATCGACCGGCTCCATGTCCGCGCCACCTCCGGCGAGATAGTGCCGCTGCGCGCCCTGGTGACCGCCGAGCTGATCGTGGGACCCCAGCGGATCCAGCGCTACAACAACTATCGCAGCGTCACCCTCCAGGGCGAGGCCGCCCCTGGTTATAGCTCGGGTGCGGCCTTGGCAGCGATGGAACGGGTCTCGGCGGCGACCCTGCCCGCTGGCTATGGCTTTGAATGGACGGGCACAACGCTCCAGGAGCTTGAGGCAAGTGGCAAGACCGCGATCGTCCTGGGGCTGGCGGTGCTCTTTACCTATCTCTTTCTGGTCGGGCTCTATGAGAGCTGGTCGCTGCCGGCGGCGGTGTTGCTCTCGGTGACGGCCGGTTTGGCGGGGGCCATGGTCGCCCTGTTGATCGCCCATCTGCCTAACGACCTCTATGCCCAAATCGGCATCCTGGTCCTGATCGGTCTGGCGAGCAAGAATGCCATCCTGATCATCGAGTTCGCCAGGGATGAACGCGCCGCGGGCCGCCCGATCCTGGAGGCGGCGATCAATGGTGCCAGGCTGCGCATCCGCGCCGTGCTCATGACCAGCTTCGCCTTCATCCTGGGCCTGGTCCCCTTGCTCTTGGGCAGCGGTCCAGGCGAGGCCAGCCAGCGGGCGGTGGGGACGGCGGTCTTCGGCGGGATGCTCGCCGCCGCCGTCCTCGGCATCTTCCTGATCCCCATGATCTATGTGATCTTCCAGCGGATGCGGGAATGGGTGCATGGCTGGGGTGCGGGCACTGAGGTGTTCAAAGGTGCCAGTTAGGGCTTACGATAGCGCCTGTCTTGCCTTCAGGTGTCAAATCGCAGCCCCCTGCCAAGATCCTGGGGGAACGCTGAATCAGCTCCTGATCCTTATTTCAGAGCAAGGCGGAATGGAATCGAGAAACATCGATAGGATGCGAGGAGCTGGGCTTTTGGCGGCGGAATCACTGTCTCCCGACCGAGGCTTCATCTCTCATGAAGCCAGCCAACCGCTCCTGGCGAGGTCCAGGATTCACCTGGATCCTGAAGATCTCTTTCTACCCTCACTGATGACTCACTACCAATCACTCACTACTAGCTATCCATGTTAGATCGACTCTCTTCCCAACTGATTGCGCTTGTTGTCGGACTGATAGGTCTGAACCTCGTCCAGGCCGCTGATCTTGTCTTGAGCCCGGATGAGGCGCTTGCCAAAGCACGCGCCGGCGAGCTGACCTTGATCGACATCCGCACCCCGCCAGAATGGCGCGAGACCGGCGTCCCAGTAGGCGCCAAGCGCCTCGACATGACCGACCCGCGGTTCCTCGACCGCTTGCTTGAGCTGATCAAAGGGGACAAATCCGCGCCGATTGCCCTCATCTGTCGCACCGGCAACCGCAGTGGCTATGTCGTCCAGCAGCTTCAGAGGCTGGGATTCAGTCAGATCTATGACATCCCCGAGGGGATGGCTGGAAGCCGTGCCGGCCCTGGTTGGTTGCGGCGTGGATTGCCGATCGAAAAGCAATGAACCTCAGACCCATTGAGAGCATAAAGAGATGCAATATAAAACCCTCGGACTCTTTGGCGCCCTATGTTTGAACGCAGCCGCCATCCATGCTCAGGCCGCCAATCCCCAGGTGGCGCTTGAGGTCAGCATCGATGGCAAGCCCGCAGGGACAGTGGTGTTGGAACTCTTTGCCGACCGCGTCCCCAAGACCGCTGAGAACTTCCGGGCCATCTGCACCGGCGACAACCCTGAGGGCCTGATCTATGCCGGCAGTCCTTTCCATCGCATCATCCCTGGCTTCATGATCCAGGGCGGTGACATCACCCGCGGCGATGGTACGGGCGGTCGGTCGATCTATGGCGAGACCTTCCCCGATGAGAACCTCGAGCTCAAACACGATGCCGCCGGCATTCTGTCGATGGCCAACGCCGGCCCCAATACCAACGGCTCGCAGTTCTTTATCACGGTCACCCCGACCCCCTGGCTCGATGGTCAGCATGTGGTTTTCGGTAGGGTCGTCTCGGGGATGGAGGTGGTGCAGGCGATGGAACAGCAGGGCACTCGTTCAGGCCGCACCCAGCTTTCTGTCCGGCTCGAGCGCTGCCATCAGCTTTAGGGTAAATACTGAATACTACTTATCGTCGTTCTAACGAAAGCGACATAGGGTGCGCACCGCGCACCCTATGGGTGTAGGGTGGGTACATCATGCCCACGCATGATCGATTATCTTGGGCAACCTTGCAGTTGCCTCCTACCGATCAATCCTCATTCCGGCGCAAGCCGGAATCCAGAAATATCGGTGGGATGCGGAGGGACCGGGCAGTGGCTGCGAATGGATCAGTCCTTAGATCATCACGCCGGGGGCTGGGCTATAGCTATCGAGCACCTGGATGTAATTGGTGCGTTCAAACTCCGCGGGGTTAGGGACGCTTAGGGCGCTCACCCGTCCGCGGAAGTCTTCGATCGACTCAAACCCCTGCTCCTCCATCCAATCCTCGATCCCGCGGAGGATGAGGCTGAGATATGCCGGCCCCTTTTGCAACAGGACGCTACAGAGATGCACCACATCGGCGCCGGCGAGCAGGAACTTGATCGCATCCTCGGGCGTGTGGACCCCGCCGGTCGCACCGAGCGAAAGATGAGGGATGCGGCCATAGAGTAGGGCGATCCAGCGCATGCACAAGAGCGCATCCGCCGAGGTCGAGGGCTGAAGCTTCGCATGCAGCCTTAGGCTGTCGATATGGATATCCGGCTGATAGAAGCGGTTAAAGAGCGAGACCCCATCGACCCCTGCCTCGGCCAGGCGCTTGATGAAATGGCCGAGCGAGCTAAAGCTTGCCGAGAGCTTCATGTTGATTGGGATGCGGATCTGACTGCGCAGTTCCTGCAATAGATCCAGATACCGCTGCTCGACCTGTTCGCCACTTTGGTTGAGGTCGGCAGCGATGTAATAGACATTGAGCTCGATGGCATCTGCGCCCGCCTGTTCGAGCTCGCGCGCATGTTTGATCCAGCCGCTTAAGCTTACCCCATTGAGGCTCGCGATCACCGGGATGTCCAGGCTCTCTTTGAGGCGCCGCAACTGTTCGAGATAGCGCCCAAGTCCATTCTCAAAGTCATGATGATCGGGCAAAAAGCCCTCGGCCGATTCGGCAAACCCCGTCTCTTGATGGTGTAAAAACCGGGCCAAAGTCTCGGTCTCGGCAGTGATCGCCTCTTCAAACAGCGAATACATGATGATGGCCGCTGCCCCGTTGTCCTCGAGCTCGCGCGCCGTACTGAGGCTGCGCGACAACGGTGAGGCCGAGGGGACCAGGGGATTTTTCAGCGTCATCCCGAGATAGCTTGTCTTTAGGCGCATGGCTTGAAACCTCCGTTGACCTGAACAGCACCCCGAACGCGAACAATCTCAACTGGCTATCGAGCCCTTTTGGACCGCAAGATGCGCGAGCTGCTCATAGAGGGCAAAGCGCGTCTCGACGTGTCTTTGGGCGAGCTTTAAGAAACGCTCGGCCGCATCTGGATGGGTCTGGGACAGGACACTAAAGCGCGTCTCGGTGTTTGCAAAGTCCCGATAGGGGATGCTGGGGGCCTTGCTGTCGATGCTCAACGGATTCTCGCCGCGCGCAGGCCGGCGCGGGTCATAGCGCAGCAACGGCCAGTGCCCTGAATTGATCGCCAGCTCTTGCTGACGCAGGTTGTTGGCAAGGTCCACCCCATGGGCGATACAGGGTGCATAGGCGATGATGAGCGAGGGCCCCTCATAGGACTCGGCCTCCAAGAATGCACGCACGGTCTGGATATCTTTGGCGCCAAAGGCGACCTGGGCGACATAGACGTTCTCATAGGCTATGGCCATCATGGCGAGGTCCTTTTTGAAGGTCGGCTTGCCGCCGGCGGCAAACTTGGCGACGGCGCCTAGGGGCGTGGCCTTGGAGCGCTGGCCGCCGGTGTTTGAATAGACCTCGGTGTCCAAGACGAGGAGATTGACATCCCGCCCGCTGGCCAAAACATGATCTAGACCGCCATAGCCGATGTCGTATGCCCAGCCATCGCCACCAATGATCCAGATGCTGCGCCGGACCAGTTGGTCGGCGAGGGCAAACAAGGCGCGTGCCTCATCTGAGTCCAGGGTGGCGAGCTTGGTCTTAAGCGCGGCTACCCGCGCGCGTTGTTCATCGATCCCTGCCTCGGTGGTTTGATCGGCGTTCAGCAGACCCTCCGCCAGATCTTCGCCGATCTGGCTGGCCAGTCTTCGGACCAGCTCGCGCGCCTGAGCGCGCTGGCTGTCGATCGCCAGCCGGATCCCCAGGCCGAATTCAGCATTGTCCTCGAAGAGAGAGTTGTTCCAGCTCGGACCGCGCCCTTCGGCGTTGAAGGTATAGGGCGTGGTGGGGAGGTTGCCGCCATAGATCGACGAACAGCCCGTGGCATTGGCGATGATCATGCGATCGCCGAAAAGCTGGGTCGCAAGCTTGATATAGGGCGTCTCGCCGCAGCCGACACAGGCCCCGGAAAACTCAAACAGCGGCTGCATCAGCATGGCGTGCTTGACCTTGGTCGGGTCGAGCTGACGGCGGTCATAGTCGGGCAACCGCAGGAAGAACTCCCAGCAGGGGCGTTCGGCCTCTTGGAGATCGGCGGCGGGCATCATGTCGAGTGCCTTGTGCGCGGGGTTGGTGCGGTCGCGGATCGGACAGACCTCGGCGCACAGACCACAGCCGGTGCAGTCGTCCGGCGCGACCTGATAGCTGATGTGATAGCCAGCGGGGAAGTCCTTGCCTTTGATGGGGGTATGTTTAAACCCGGGCGGGGCATCAGCGAGGAGTTCGGCGGGATAGACCTTGACGCGGATCGCCGCATGCGGACAGACCAGTGGGCACTTGCCGCATTGCGAGCACAGCTCGGCGTCCCACAGGGGCAGTTGCAGGGCGAGCTGGCGCTTTTCAAAACGCGCCGTCCCCGTCGGCCAGGTCCCATCCGCCGGCATCAGGCTGACGGGGAGGCTGTTGCCATGCCCGGACATGAGCACTGCGGTCACCCGCTGCACGAACTCGGGCGCATCCTCGGATACCACTGGCGGGCGATCGAAGGTACTGGTGACCTGGTCGGGGACCCTGACCTCGTAGAGTCCCGCGAGTGCTGCATCGATCGCGTTGAAGTTGCGCTCGACCAGGGCCTGGCCCTTTTTGCCATAGGTCTTTTCCACCGCCTGTTTGATGTGGGCGATCGCCTCATCGCGCGGCAGGATGCCGGAGATGGCAAAGAAACAGGTCTGCATGATGGTATTGATCCGTCGCCCCATGCCGGCGGCTGCCGCGATCCCATAGGCATCGATGACATAAAAGCGCAATTTCTTGTCGATGATGGTGCGCTGCATCCGTGCCGGTAGATCGTCCCAGACCCGATCGGGGGGGGTGGGTGAATTCAATAAAAACACCCCGCCTGGCTTGGCCTTGTCCAGCATGTCATAGCGCTTGACGAAGACCGGCTGGTGACAGGCGACGAAATCGGCCTCGTTGTCGCCGATGAGATAGGTACTCTGGATCGGCTTGGGGCCGAAGCGCAAATGGCTGACCGTCATGGCGCCGGCCTTCTTCGAGTCATACTCGAAATAGCCCTGGCCGTATTGCCCCGTCTCCTCGGCGATGATCTTGATCGAGTTCTTGTTTGCCGAGACCGTCCCGTCCGAGCCTAGGCCATAGAACACACAGGCGGTGACGTCCTTGAGCGCATCGACCTTGAAATCCGGATCCCAGGCGAGACTGGTGTGCGTCACGTCATCGATGATCCCGACAGTGAAGGGGTTTTGGGGTTGCGCCTGTTTGAGCTCGTCGAATACCGCCTTGACCATGGCCGGCGTGAACTCCTTGGAGCCGAGCCCATAGCGCCCGCCGCTGATGCGCGGCAATTGGGCGATTTGGCCCTCGGAGAAGGCGCGCGCCAGGGCGGTTGTGACATCCTTATAGAGCGGCTCGCCATCTGCGCCCGGCTCCTTGGTGCGATCGAGCACTGCGATGCGGCTGGCGGTCGGTGGCAGGATAGCGATGAGCGCAGCAGGGGCGAAGGGCCTAAACAACCGTACCTTGATTAAGCCCACCTTTTCCCCGCGGGCGATCAGATGCTCCACCGTCTCCTCGGCGGCACCCGTCCCCGAGCCCATCAAGACGATCACCCGCTCGGCATCCGGGGTGCCGACATAGTCGAATAGCCGGTATTGGCGCCTGGTCAGCTTGGCGAAGCGGTCCATGACCGACTGAACGATCCCAGGTACGGCGGCATAATAGGGATTGACCGTCTCGCGACCCTGGAAATAGACGTCGGGGTTTTGCGCCGTCCCGCGCAGCTTGGGCCGATCGGGGCTGAGAGCGCGGGCGCGATGTTCATGGATCCGCTCCTCGTCGATCAGGGCACGGATGATCTCCTCCGAGACGCGCTCGATGGTGTTGACCTCATGCGAGGTGCGAAAGCCGTCGAAGAAATGCAAGAAGGGCACTCGGCTCTCTAAGGTTGCTGCCTGAGCGATCAGGGCAAGGTCCATGACCTCTTGCACCGAGCCGCTGCACAGCAGCGCAAATCCGGTGGCGCGGCAGGTCATGACGTCTGAATGATCCCCGAAGATCGATAGGGCCTGAGCAGCCAGCGCCCGCGCCGAGATATGAAAAACCGTTGGGGTCAGTTCGCCCGCGATCTTGTACATATTGGGGATCATCAGAAGCAGCCCTTGGGAGGCGGTGAAGGTGGTCGCCAAGGAACCGCCCTGGAGCGCACCGTGGATAGCGCCCGCCGCCCCGCCCTCGCTTTGCATCTCGATGACCTCGGGGACCGTACCCCAGAGATTCGGGCGCCCGAGCGAGGCCCATTCATCGGCCCATTCGCCCATGTTCGATGAGGGCGTAATGGGATAGATGGCGATGACCTCATTGCTCAGATAGGCGATCTGCGCGGCGGCCTCGTTGCCGTCGAGGGTGATGCGGTTGTGCTGCGACATCGGTTTTTCCATCGGCTGATCAAACGGGATAGGTGGATGATCTTGTGCGCTTAAATGCACACTATAGACCGAAAGCCGCGTCTGTTGGTGACAATTCGACCGATAGTGGGGCATGCCCACGGGTAAGGTATGCGATGCATACCCTACGGAGGGAAAAGCCGCGAATTCAGCAGAGGACGCGGTGCGTACCCTACGCCGGATAAAAGACCCATGAGCCTATCGACCAAGACCCTGAGTTTGCGCCTGCGCCCGATGACCGAGGCTGACCTGGAGTGCGTGCTTGCGGTGGAAGAGGCGGCCTATGCCTTCCCCTGGAGCCGGCAGATCTTCAGCGATTGTCTAAAGGTCGATTATAGCTGTTGGGTCGGTGAGCTATCGGCGGCGATCGTTGCCCATGCGGTGATGGGGATCGCCGTCGGTGAGTGTCAGATCTTCAACCTTTGTGTCCATCCCCAGTGGCAGGGGCGGGGGATCGGACGTTCGCTGCTGCATCATCTTCTTCAGGTTGCACGTCAGCACGGTGCCAAGACCGCATTCCTCGAGGTGCGGGTCTCAAACAGCATCGCGCTCGCCCTCTATCGCTCAGAGGGGTTCTGCGAGATGGCTTTAAGGCGGGGCTATTATCCGGCAGCCCAAGGGCGTGAGGATGCCATGGTGATGGCGTTAGAACTCACGGGCTCTCCCTCAGTCCCTTCCCTTCTCACCGAGGAAGAGGGGGGCAAAGGGCAAACATACCCTTAGGGTGCGCCTCGCACACCCTAGGGGTGACCTGCCTTGCCGATGAAGGATGAAGGCCCTGCGGGGTACGCAGTGCGTAGCCTTTTGAATGAAGGATCGGGCGCTACGCCCGCTTGAGACCACAGCCATAGCGCTCGACACCCATCTCGGCGGCGGCGACAGCGCGAAAGATGGCGCGGCCCTTGTTCATGGTCTCCTTCCATTCGAGCTCGGGGATCGAGTCGGCGACGATACCTGCCCCCGCCTGGATATGGAGCTGCCCCTGGCGAATCACTGCGGTACGGATGGCAATGGCGGTGTCCATATTGCCGTTCCAGGCGAGATACCCCACAGCGCCCGAATAGATCCCCCGCTTGACCGGTTCGAGCTCGTCGATGATCTCCATGGCGCGGATCTTGGGAGCGCCCGAGACGGTGCCGGCGGGGAAGGTGGCGCGCAGAACATCGATCGCGCTCAGACCCTCCTTGAGCTGCCCTACGACGTTCGAGACGATATGCATCACATGCGAATAACGCTCAACGATCATCCGGTCGGTGACCTGAACGCTCCCGATCTCGGCGACCCGCCCGATGTCGTTGCGCCCGAGGTCGATCAGCATCAGATGTTCGGCGATCTCCTTGGGGTCGGATAACAGCTCGGACTCCAGGGCCCGATCCTCCTCCTCGGTGTGTCCGCGCCGGCGGGTGCCGGCGATGGGTCGCACTGTGATTAAACCGTCCTCGAGACGTACCAGGATCTCGGGGGATGACCCGACGATCTGAAAATTGGCTAGATCCAGGAAATACATATAGGGCGAGGGATTCATGCCCCGCAGCGCCCGGTAGAGATCCAAGGGCGGCGCCGCAAAGGGGATCGAGAGGCGCTGCGAGAGAACCACCTGCATGCAGTCGCCCGCTAAGATGTAGTTCTTGATCCGCTCGACTGCCCCCTTGAACCCCGCCTCGGTGAACCCCGAAACGAAATGCGATTCATCAATCGCGCGCGGCCTGACTGCCGGCAGCTCGGGCAGGGACTTATGCATGCGCGCGCCCAGTTGCTGGAGGCGCGCCTCGCCGATCTCGAGGGTATCGCCGGCGGTGGGATCGAGATGCAGGATGAGATAAAGGCGCCCGCTGAGGTTATCGAAGACCACCACCTCATCCGAGACCATCAGCAGGATGTCCGGCGTGCCGATGGGGTCCGGCTTGGTCCAGCGGGCCAGGCGCGGCTCGATATAGCGGATGGTGTCATAGCCGAAATAGCCGACCAAGCCACCGGTAAAGCGCGGCAGGCCCTCGACCTCGGCGACCTGGAAGCGGGCCTGGAAGGACTCGATCCAGGCAAGCGGGTCGGCAGTCTCGGTCTCCTCGATCGCCTGCCCCTCGCGTTCCACGACCACGCGCTGGCCCCAGATCTTGATGATCGTACGCGCCGGCAGACCGATGATCGAATAGCGCCCCCATTTCTCCCCGCCCTGGACCGATTCGAGTAGATAGGAATAGGGGCCTCGGGCGAGTTTGAGATAGACGCTCAACGGGGTCTCGAGGTCGGCCAGGACCTCGCAAGCGAGGGGGATGCGGTTGTAACCCGCAGCGGCCAGGGCCTGAAAACTCTGGGGCGTCATGGGGTGCTCCGGCAGGGAGCGGCCAAGAGGTCTGGCAGCTCGCTGAATGAGTCGATCACCGCATCCGGCTGCGCCTCGTGGATGTCGCGACCATGGTTATAGCCATAGCTCACGCAGATGATCGCAAAGCCCGTGGCGCGCGCGGCCTGCACATCGCTAATCGAGTCGCCGATCATCAGTGCATCCTGCGGCCTTACCCCAAAGTGCTGGGCGGCATGGAGCAAGGGGAGGGGATCGGGCTTCTGGCGGGGGAGGGTATCGCCGCTGATCACGATCCCAAAATAGTCATAGACCCCGAGCTGTTTCAGCAACGGCTTGGTGAAGCGCTCCGCTTTGTTGGTCACACAGCCGAGCGGATAGCCGGCCGCCTTGAGAAACTCGAGTCCCTCACGTACGCCTGGATAAAGCTTGGAATGCGTACAGGTGTTTGCGGCATAGAGCTCCAGGAAGATCGGATAGGCGCGCTCAAACTCGGATGCCTGGGGCTCGCCCTCGAGCTGACCGACGAGGGCGCGGCGCACCAGACGCTCGACCCCGTTTCCCACCCACTGGCGGACCTTGGCCTCGCCGTGCGGCGGTCGCCCAAGCCGCGCCAGCATGGCATCGACGCATTCGGCAAGGTCGGGGACACTATCGACCAAGGTCCCATCGAGGTCGATCAAGACCATCCGCGGGGCAAACAGCATGGTCGGACTCCTAGCGTCCTAGCGCTCGACGCTGGCCAGCGCCCGGCGCATCTCGGCGATGATGGTGTCGTAGCAATGCGGATCCGAATCGCGCCCAAAACCGAAGATCCCAGAGCCCGAGACAAAGGTATCGGCCCCCGCCGCCTTGATCTCGGCGATGTTCTCGACCTTGACCCCGCCGTCGATCTCCAGGCGGATCTCAAGCCCGGAGTCATCGATGATCTCGCGCACCTCGCGCAGCTTGTCGAGCGCCGAGGGGATAAAACTCTGACCGCCGAAGCCGGGGTTCACCGACATCAGGAGGATCATGTCCAGCTTGTCGAGCACATAGTCCAGATAGACCAAGGGGGTGGCAGGATTGAACACCAGCCCCGCCTTGCAGCCCGAGTCCCGGATCAACTGCAGGGTGCGGTCGATATGCTCGCTCGCCTCGGGGTGGAAGGTGATATAGGTCGCGCCCGCCTTGGCGAAGTCAGGGATGATGCGATCCACCGGCTTGACCATCAGATGCACATCGATGGGCGCCGTTACCCCATGCTTGCGCAGCGCCTCGCAGACTAAAGGACCGATGGTCAGATTCGGGACATAGTGATTGTCCATGACATCGAAATGGACGATGTCGGCGCCGGCAGCCAGGACATTGGCCACCTCCTCGCCGAGTTTGGCGAAGTTTGCCGACAGGATCGAGGGGGCGATGAGATCGGGGAGCATAACGGTCTCCTGCGGATCGAGCCGGGCGGATGGCTTAAGACCCGCCTGATATGGATATCAAAAGTAAAGCCTAAAGGCGGTTAACTCTAACCGATGCGCCGGTATTTTTCACAGACTTTCCGGCGGTTCTTATAGCGTGTCGCTGTGGGAGACTCTCGAGGTGCTCGGCGACCTGGTCAAGGCGGGCAAGATCCGCATGGTGGGGGTTTCCAACGAGACACCCTGGGGTCTGATGCGCTATCTGGCGCTGGCTGAACAACACAATCTGCCGCGCGTGGTGAGTATTCAAAACCCCTATAACCTGCTCAACCGCACCTTCGAGATCGGCTTGGCCGAGATCGCCATCCGCGAACAATGCGGGCTCTTGGCCTATTCGCCCTTGGGCTTTGGCGTCCTCTCGGGAAAGTATCTCAATGGACAACGCCCACCCGGGGCGCGGATCACCCGATTTGAGCGTTTCAGCCGCTATCTCAACGGCGAGGCCGAGCGCGCGACTGCCGAATATGTCGCCTTGGCGAGGCTGCATGGGTTAGATCCGGCGCAGATGGCCCTCGCCTGGGTAAACAGCCGCCCCTTTGTCACCTCGACCATCATCGGTGCGACCACGCTCGAGCAGCTCAAGAGCAACATCGGCAGCCTGGATCTCAGGCTCGATGATGCGGTGATCGCCGGCATCGAGACGATTCACACCAAACAGCCCAATCCGGCGCCTTAGGGCTGTGCCGCTGGACAGTCGGTGGTGATAGACACCGAGGACAGCGCCCGCGGCGGCGCGGGTGAGGCGGGGGCCAGGGGTGGAACCCCTCCTGGCGAAGGGCTTAAGGCCCAGCATCTGCCCGCTCGGTCAGGGGTCACCGGGGGGCTGTTCGACGCCTATAGGCCTAGGTCCTGGCCCCCTCTAGGCGACAGGCCAGATCCTCGTCGAGGATATGTGTGATTAGCCAGCCATTGAGGTATTTCAGTAATTCTTCAGAAAGGTCTTGGCGCAATCCCTTGAGATATTGCCAATGTACCTGACTGAGCCAGCCCTCAAATCGTTGATGGATCCCATAATGTCTCTCATAGGCGACAAAGCCCGTGCGCCGCATAAACTCCTCCTCGTGCTGGAAATGACCCTGGGCATAGTCGAGGAGTTCATCGAGCACCTCGCCGATGATGCTGCGATTGCCGATCAGCTGGGCGGCAGCGAGCTGGTTGATTCTTGATAAGAAACACATGCTTTTGAAATTGAGTGAGCTGTCCTGATGTCGTGGGCATGGAAAGACGAGACATGAGATTGCTGCCGTTTGCGGCGCGCGAAGAGCGGCGGCGTGGCTGGAGGTATGAAGCGATAGGCGCGCAGAGGGGATTGTTGGGCGCAGGGGTGTTCGACATCTGCAAACGCTATGGGCGCGAAGGGGCCCAAGGGCTCAAGGACGAGAAGCGGGCGCTCTTATGCGCCGGCGATCAAGACGCCCGAGATTCGCATCACGCACCGTCGCGAAGGCCTGTCGGTGATCTCGACGCTGACCAACCGCGGCAAGGTGCGTCGGAAGGCGTTCGCGGGGGCGATGAACGCCGACATCCTGATCGACTTCATGAAGCGGCTCGTCAAGGACGCCAGGGGCAAGAAGATCTTCCTCATCCTCGACAACCTGCGCGTGCATCACACCAAGCCGGTCAAGGCCTGGCTGGCTGCATGCGCCAATCAAATCGAGGCCTCCTCCCTCCCCCCCTACAGCCCGGCACTGAACCCCAACGAGATGCTCAAGGCCATCATCACCGCGCAGGCGCCCTCCCGCACCAAGGGCGATCTGAAGAAGGCGACCGTCAGCCACCTGCGCCGCCTTCTCAATTCTCCCCAACGCATCATGCGCTACTTCCAGCATCCCAAGCTCCATGATGCCGCGTAATATAAGTTCATTGGTTTCGGATCAATAAAACCAGTAGGCATCCGCTCGCCATCGACCCTCATGGACCTGTCTCACTCCTCTAAGCCGCTGCTGAGACCTCTCAGCCTGGGCGCAGCCGCGGTGCTTGGGGTGTGGCTGCTGTGGTCGCGTCTGACCGGCCTCGACCAGCTGCTCGTCTGGCACGACGAGGTCTTCAGCGTCGCGCGGGTCCTGGGCTATGCGGTCGCCGAGATCCAAACAACCCTGTTTTCTGGCAAGCCCTTAACGCCCGAAGAGGTCCTAAGCCTCCAGCACCCCTCACCGGATCACGGCTGGCGTGAGTCGCTCGCTGCATTTGCCGAACACCCCGAACACGCGCTCCTATATTATCTCCTGGGCAGGCTGGCGGTCGCTCTGCCCGTCGCACCCATCCTATCCCTGCGCGGGCTTGCCGCCTGTTTCGGGGTGCTCCTGATCCCTGCGGTCTATGCCCTGATGCGGGCCCTCTTTGGCCGCGGTCCCCTCCCCTGGATCGCCGCGGCGCTCGTGGCCTGTTCGCCCCTGCATCTGCTCTATGCCCAGGAGGCGCGCCAATACAGCCTGTGGCTGTTGTTGTTGACGCTCTCATGTCTGGCACTGGTCAGGGCTTTGCACCACAACCGACTCTGGGATTGGTCACTCTATGCCCTGAGCGCGCTCGCTGGGCTCTATAGCCATCTGCTCTTTGCCGTCCTGATCGTTGTCCAAGGGGTCTGGGTGCTCAGCATGAGCTGGTCAGGGGGTGGGTTAAGGGATGGGCGGCTCATCACCTTTATTGTGGCCGTTGCTGTAGCCTCCACCGCCTTTTTGCCCTGGGTTGGGGTACTGATCCTCAACCAGGAGCAGGTTCGCTCCTTTACCGATTGGATGCAGCGGCCGATTGGTATAAATGAGATCGCTTGCGCTTGGGCCGATCATCTCGCTGCGGCCTTTGTGGACCTGAAGCCCAGCCCAGAGCCGCTCTGGTGGTGGATATTGCTGCCGCTCGGCTGGATGGCCTGGCGGTTTAGGCACAGCGCGCCCAGACCTGCGGCCTGGTTGATCCTGGGGCTTGCCCTGGCGCATGTTGCTCTGGTCTTGGGCCCAGATCTTTTATGCGGCGGCAGCCGCTCGCAACATGTGCGCTATGCCTTGCCGTCCATGCTCGCCCTCGAGCTCATGATCGCCTGGTGGATCGGGCAGGCGTTGCAGTCTGGAGATTTCCAGGTGCGGCGCTGGGGGGCGATCGCCCTGGTCGGTCTGCTGGGTTTGGGGATGGTCTCTCAGGTCCGCATCAAACAGGCCGAGGGCTGGTCGAACAAGCACTTCAGCGCCCAAAACGCTGCCCTCGCCCAGATCCTCAATGCCGGCGAACGCCCTTTGGTCTTGGCCAGCATCCATGGGGTCAGCGCCGGCGAACTCATCGCCCTGAGCTATCATCTCGCCTCCCAGGTCCGGCTCTGGGGCGAGCCGCCCGCCGGCGCCCAGCTGCCATCGCTGGCAGGTCATTGGCCTGTGGTCGTCCTGACCCCTTCGGAACACCTGCGCCTTGCCCTCAGCACCTATCGGCTGCGTCCTCTCGTCGGCACCTGGCAATGGCAGATCGTCGAATCGCGGTTGAACGATGCGCCGCTGCCCCCTTTGCCCTCCAGAGCTCGTCCATGAACCGCCTCGCCGATCTCATCATTCCCCTCTTGATCGCTGCGCTCACCGTTTCTGCCTGGTGGATACTCAATCGGCCCAAGGAGGAACCCCCTTGGCCGACGCGCATCCAGGGATTCGCCTTCTCGCCGATGCGCTCAGGTCAGAACCCAACCTTGAGACGCTATCCGACACTCGAGGAGATTGATGCGGACCTCGCCCTGCTCGAGGGGCGCGCCCATGCGGTGCGTTCATACAGCGTCGATGGCCCGCTTGCCGAGATCCCCCGCCTGGCCGCGCAACATCGACTCAATGTGACGCTCGGCGCCTGGATCGGCCCCGAGCGCAAGGCCAATGACTCCGAGCTTGCGCGTCTGCTCCAGGTACTGGCGCGCGGCTATCGCAATGTAGTGCGGGTGATGGTGGGTAATGAGGCGATCCTCAGGCGCGATGTCAGGGTCGATGAGCTGATCAATTATCTCGAACGCATCCGGCGCCTGACCCAGATCCCGGTAAGCACCGCTGAGCCCTGGCATGTCTGGCTCAAACACCCAGAGCTCGTCGAGCACGTGGACTTTATCACCCTGCACCTCCTGCCTTACTGGGAGGGGATCCCCTTCGAGCAGGCGGTGGATTATGCGATCAATCGCTACAACCAGGTCAAGACGGCCTATCCAGACAAACCTATCATCATCGGTGAGGTCGGCTGGCCGAGCAACGGGCGGCGCAACCGTGGAGCAGAACCCTCCCTTGCCAATCAGACACGTTTCCTGCGCCGCTTTTTGGCCATCGCCGAATCCGAGGGCTATGTCTATTACCTCATGGAGGCTTTCGATCAGCCCTGGAAGGTCAAGACCGAAGGCGCAGCAGGGACCTATTGGGGGGTCTATGACGTCAACCGCCGGCCCAAGTTCGTCTTCACCGAGCCTGTGGTGCGCATCCCACAATGGCGCGAGCTCGCGGGCCTGTCGGTGGTTATAGGGGTGTTGCTTTTGACCCTGCTCTATCGCGATAGCGAGACCCTATCCAAGAGCGGCAAGGGGTTCTTGGCCCTGATCACCTATGCCATCTCGACCGCCGCCGTCTTGATCGTCTATGACTACACGCGCCAATACATGACTCCGGCCACGACCCTGGTCGGGGTCTTGCTCCTGTTCGGCGGAGTAGGGGTGCTGGTCCTCCTCATGGCCGAGGCGCATGAATGGGCCGAGGCCCTGTGGCTGCGCCGCTGGCGCCGGCCCTTTCCCCTGCGCCTGGTGCCAGATGAGGCACTGCCTTTCGTCTCCATCCATCTCCCCGCCTATAACGAGCCGCCCGAGATGCTGAAAGAGACCCTGGATGGGCTCGCCTCGCTCGACTATCCGGCTTTCGAGGTCCTGGTGATCGATAACAACACCCAAGACCCCGCGGTATGGGAGCCGGTTAGGGACTATTGCGCGCGTCTTGGGCCGCGCTTTCGGTTCTTTCATGTCGTGCCCCTGTCCGGTTACAAGGCGGGGGCGCTCAACTTTGCCCTGCGTCACACCGACCCAGACGCCAAGGTCGTGGCCGTGATCGATGCCGACTATATCGTCCGCCCGCAGTGGCTGCGACACCTGGCACCTGCTTTCGCCGATCCCAAGATCGCCATCGTCCAGGCCCCCCAGGACTATCGCGATGGTGGACAGAGCGCCTTCAAGGCCATGTGTCTGGCCGAATATCGTGGATTCTTCCATATCGGGATGATCACCCGTAACGAGCGCAATGCCATCATCCAACACGGGACCATGACCATGATCCGCCGCCAGGTCCTGGAGTCGCTCGGCGGTTGGGCCGAGTGGTGTATCACCGAGGATGCAGAGCTGGGACTCAGGGTCTTTGCCGCCGGCTACCAGGCGCTCTATATCCCCTGCACCTATGGTCAGGGGTTGATGCCGGATACCTTTGCCGATTTCTGCAAACAGCGTTATCGTTGGGCCTATGGCGCGGTGCGCATCCTCATCCAGCACCGCCACGCCATCTTGGGTCTGCGCAAGAGCCGCCTGACCCTCGGTCAGCGCTATCATTTCATCGTCGGCTGGCTGTCCTGGTTTGCCGACAGCTTTAATCTCTTATTCAACCTGCTGGCCCTCGGTTGGTCGGTGGCCATGGCCCTTGCCCCCAAGACCGTGTCCCCCCCTTATCTCAGCGTTGCCCTCGTCCCCTTGGTGTTATTCGGCTTTAAGCTGATCAAGACCCTGGTGCTCTACCGGCGTCGCGTCACTGCCAGCTTGCGCCAAAGCATCGCTGCGGGTCTTGCGGGCCTTGCCCTCTCCCATACCATCGCTCGCGCCATCCTCGCCGGCCTGTTCACTCAGCGCCTCGGGTTCTTTCGCACGCCCAAGCTCGCCCAGGCGTCGGCGCTGATCCGCGCCCTGATGGATGTGCGTGAGGAGGCACTTTTGGTCTGCGCCTTTATGCTTGCCGCCTATGCGGTCATGCAGCGCGAGGACGCCTTTATGCTCGATGTGCAAGTCTGGACCTTGGTGCTTCTCGCGCAATCGATCCCCTATCTCGCCAGCGTCTTGGTCTCGCTGATCAGCGCCTGGACGCACCTGCCAGCAGTGCTTGTTGGCCCTATGTCTGAGATGGCATGCGGCGAGGCAACAACCGCCAAACAGCCGGTATTGCGTCAGGGTCTCTGAGTTTTACACGATCTGCTAGAAAAGCGCCTTTTTTGGGGTTTACCCCTCTAGGGTTTTCCCTTAGACTCAGATCTCCCTTTAATCAGAAGGGGGCTCGTTGCTCTTTGACGCAACTAAAATCCCCTTTGGAAACAGGAGGTTGGCTACATGAAGAAGGCGCTTTTGACTGCTGGATTGCTGACCGGCATCATGCCACTGGTCACTAATAGCGCAGAAATAAGCGAATCTGGTCATGTCCAACAGGGCATCGCCTCGGTCTATCACGACAAGTTCCACGGGCGCCGCACCGCAAGCGGTCAGCCATACAACAAAAACCAACTCAGTGCCGCACACAAAACATTACCGCTCGGCAGCCGGATCCAGGTCACGGACACCAAGACAGGGCGCAGCGTCGTTGTGCGGATCAATGACCGCGGCCCTTTTGTGAGAGGTCGCATCCTCGACCTCTCCAAACAGGCTGCTCGTGAACTTGGCATCGTTGAACGCGGTACCGCCCGGGTCGCCGTTAAGGTCTTGACCATGCGCGACAAGGACGGCTGATCGACAACCTTTACCGGGGCATGCACCGCCGTGCCCCGCCGTCCTCCCCCATCTCATCTGCCCATTACCCGTTACTCCCACCGAAACAGACGCACCGCCACTGCCAAAAACACCGCAGCGAAGGTCAAGAGGATTATGACCTAGGGCCAAACCTCGATAAATCCTGCCCCATCGAGCATCACCGCCCGCGCCGCATTGACCAGATGAGTCAATGGCAAAAGCTGGGCGAACCCCTGAGCGATGGGATTGGCGCCCTCTAGGGAGAACCACACCCCTGAAAAGAGAAGCATCGGCCAAGAGATCAGGTTTAAAAGCCCATCGGCAAGCTCCTCGTTGCGCAGCCTTGCGGCGACGATGAGCCCTAGGATGATCAGACAGAGCGCACTCGCTGTATAGACCAGCCCGAGCACCCAATAGGCGCCTTGCATCGGGACGGCGAGCAACCCATCGGCGAGGGCATAGACGATGGTATTGACGGCGAGCACCACCAACAGGCGCGACAGGACCTGGGCCAGCAAAAACTCGATGGGAGTTATTGATTAAGAAACACATGCTTTTGAAATTGAGTGAGCTGTCCAGATGTCGTGGGCATGGAAAGACGAGACATGAGATTGCTGTCGTTTGCGGCGCGCGAAGAGCGGCGGCGTGGCTGGACGTATGAAGCGATAGGCGCGCAGAGGGGATTGTTGGGCGCAGGGGTGTTCGACATCTGCAAAGGCTATGGGCGCGAAGGGGCCCAAGGGCAAGGGGGGTGGGTGCAAGGTGGGCGAGAAGCGGGCGCTGTTGGCGGGCAAGACGCCCGAGATTCGCGTCACGCACCGTCGCGAAGGCCTGTCGGTGATCTCGACGGTGACCAACCGCGGCAAGGTGCGTAGGGTGGTGAATCTGGAGCGGTTGACGTTCATTACCCACCACATCCGTGACGGCATTGAGAACCCCGTCTATTCGGTGTCGCCCATCGTGCAGCCGAAGTCTGAGCGTATCGTTAAGGGGGCGTTATGGCCGTGGTGACCGCATATGAGCCGTTCGACGAGGAAGTCCGCTTCTTCCTGGAGCGGCTGGCGTGGTTTGATTTCGTCGCCGAGGAGAATATCCCGGCCTGGGATGACTGGGCCTGGGCGGTGGTCGATCACGAGGTGCTATTGGCGCGCTCGGCGCTGGAGTTTTTGCGCGACCGCCTGGATGCGCAGGCGCTGGCGATGATGGCAGCGGCGGATGCGCAGTTTCGCGCGCATCCAAAGGCGTTCGATCGCATGTTCCGCGCAGCGATTGGCTGGACGCATGTCGCCAATACGCTGACCCGCTGGGTGGTCGACGAGGCCACCGGCAAGCCGCCCGCGATCCCGCCGTCTCACTGGTGGTGGCGGTTGCCGAAGGCGTGGTAGCGCTCCCAGTCGTCGCGGCAGTTTGCGTCGCACCAGCGCAGGCCGTCCTTGAGCGGCTCGCCACAGTTAAGGCAGAACCCGGTGGGGCACGGCCCGCTGGGTTTTTTTGCGCCTTGAATGGCCGCAGCGAGCAGCAAGTCGATGGCGGCCTGGGCGCGGTCGGCATCATCGGCCATGCATCACCTCGTCCCAAGCGCGTTATGGTTTCAGCTGGTAAGATTTTGCATAGAGGATCATGCAAAATCTCAATCCACAAGTGAGAGCACACCTCGCGCCACATGGCTTACGTCATCGGGCGCAGAGTCCGGCGCTCCAGTTCCATGAGGTCGATCCTGTGTGTGCTGCCACGTTTTTAGACACCTGGTGAAATTGTTTGGAAAAACGTCCTGGACAACTGCGCTCTGATGATATCGAGGACATCGAGCGCACTAGTTTGCGTAGCCTGTGGCTGGCGGCGCGTGACTTTTCTGTCGACGCATGGGAGTATTTTCGCCAAAGTCAGGACGACCCCAAGGACATCGCAGAGGACATCACGCGTGAAATGCTGGATCGTTTTAGTGGGTTCCAGATACAGCAGCGCATTTTCGGCAACGTCGATTACCGCAAGGCGCGGTATGTGATCCACCCAGGCCTCGCTGTGCGTCAAGCGCTATTTGTGGACAGCAAGGCGGAAAAGTCGCGCAACAGCGCTACGTTACAGATGTCGCAGACATCCTTGGCGGTGCGCCAGCACCGTGGCGGCGCGCCTACAGATATTCAAGGCGCAATACCGCAAATTACGACTTACGCTGGGTTTGAGTACCTAACCACAACACTGTTGGCGCATTACCACTACGCCGCCGCGAGCGGCAATGACAGCAAGGACAGACCACCCTACCGCTTGCTGGCGCTAACCCTTGTCGCCGTGCCCAATGGTCTGCTGCAGGAGAGATACAACCCAGATCAGTCAGACACAATCTGGATCGCTGGGCGCAATGCGCCGTCGCTTGGAGAAAGTTTCCGCGTCAGACTCTCGTTCAACAGGCTTGCTCAAAAAGCGCGTTGGCGCGTGCAGACGTTCGTGTTCGACGAGGATGGCAAGACGACAGATGAATGGAGCGAAGCATGAAGCAAGGCGTTTTTCTCGGGGATGCGCGCGACCTTGAGACCTTTTGCGAGCCTGACAGCATTGCCTTATCTGTATGGTCGCCACCATACCATGTCGGCAAAAGCTATGAGCGCGATCAATCCTTCGTGCAGTGGAAAAGCCTACTGCGCCGCACGCTTGCATCGCACGCCAGGGTCATCAAACCAGGCGGATTCGTTGCCGTCAATATTGCCGACATCCT
The DNA here is from genome assembly GCF_011290485.1 of Caldichromatium japonicum. Taxonomy (GTDB): domain Bacteria; phylum Pseudomonadota; class Gammaproteobacteria; order Chromatiales; family Chromatiaceae; genus Thermochromatium; species Thermochromatium japonicum. The sequence goes on from NZ_CP048029.1 coordinate 289,745, forward strand.
CTGTTTTCCTGATCCATCCATGCCGCGCCTGATGGCGGAGAACGTCTCCCGCCGCAAACGCTCTGATATTACCCGCGAGCTGGTGCTCCAGGTCATGGCCGCAAACCCTGGGCTGAACCGGCGCGAGATTGCCGCAATTCTTGGCTGCAGCGAACAAACAGTCGATCGTCGCCTCAAGGGAAACAACATTCGCGGCGGCAAATATCAGACTCAGACGCGCGTTCTGCTCGTCGGCGGGATACTCGAGCAATATGCGATGGAAGCTGGAATGTACCTTTACGACAGACGCGTCTGGGTCAAGGACGCCGCGTGGGAAAACAGTCGCTGGCACACCATGAGCTACCGCGCGGTCGATGAGTTCGAGCACATCTATATCTTCTGGAAACCTGGGCCAACGCGTGTGGTGCGCGAGCGGCTGTCAAAGGACGAATGGATCGCATGGGGATCGCGCGGAGTATGGTCTATTCCATCCGTGCGCGCCAACGACGATCACGAGGCCAAGTTTCCGCTTGAACTGCCGCGCCGTCTCATCCAACTTCTCACCGACCCAGACGACTGGGTGCTCGACCCGTTCGTCGGCAGCGGGACGAGTGGCGTGGCTGCGGCCAGAATGGGGAGGAAGTTCACCGGGATCGACAAGGAGCCGCGCTACGTCCGCATGGCCGAACAGGCCTTTATGGCCGTAATACAGCAGCCTGACTTGCTAGAGGAAGGACTTGAAAGTCGGCGCTGGCGAAACGGCAGCTAGAACGTCGCCTGCTCGGCGACGCGCTCGATCTTCTCGGCGCGCATCATCTTCGGCCGGCCTGGGCGCGGTCGGCATCATCGGCCATGCGTCACCTCGTCCCAAGCGCGGATGGCGTCGATGCGGGCGCGGATGTGGGGGTGATGGATGGCTGAGGCCTGGCTTGAGCAGGCGGTGGCTGTGGGGAAGGTGTTCGCGGGGGCGATGAACGCCGACCTCAAGGCCACCATCACCGCGCAGGCGCCCTCCCGCACCAAGGGCGATCTGAAGAAGGCGACCGTCAGCCACCTGCGCCGCCTTCTCAATTCCCCCCAACGCATCATGCGCTACTTCCAGCATCCCAAGCTCCATGATGCCGCGTAATATAAGTCCATTGGTTTCGGATCAATAAAAAACGCACTGCCGTCCGCGTCTCATGTCGTTGTCATGTATGATTGAGCCATGCCTCCGCTATCCCGCTCTACAACAGATCAAACTCGAACAAACGAATCGACCTGGGCATTGCCCGCTTCGCCACGCTCTCGGACGGCATGTTTTATACGCGAGTCACCCGCTGCAAGCGGCATGGGCCCGCATTGCGCAAAGCGCAGCAGGCCATGAGGCGCAAAGTGAAGTTCAGCAACAACTGGAAGAAGGCGAAAGCCCGTGTCCAGCGCATTCATTGCTGCATCGGCAATGCCCGCCGCGACCTTCTGCACCAGAGCCCGACCGCGATCGGTCAAAACCAGGCGCTGCTGGGTATTAGAGCCCCAGTGAAGCGGCAGAGGCGGCTTGCTGTCGCTTCTTGCCACCGTAGGAATCTCCGGCCTTCAGGCCGGGGAGGATGTCAAGAGCGGCTGTCTCATGTCTGAAACCAGCCCCCAACTGATTCGTCTTGCGGACTATCGCCCGCCCGAGTTTCTCATTGATGCCGTCGAGCTGTGCTTTGAGCTCGACCCAGAGCACACCGAGGTCAGCGCGCGTTTAAGCATCAGGCGCAATCCGGCAGTAGGGCAGGCCAACGGCAGCCTGCGTCTCGCCGGCGAGGGGCTTGAGCTGCTTGCGCTTGCGCTCGACGGTCAGCCGCTCCCGCCGGACGCCTATCGGCTCGATGAGCAGGGGCTGACGCTCTGGCAGGTCCCGGAACGCTTTCGGCTCGATAGCCGCGTGGCGATCCATCCAGCGCGCAACACAGCGCTCGAAGGACTGTATCAGTCCAAGGACATACTCTGCACCCAATGCGAGGCCGAGGGATTTCGGCGGATCAGCTTTTTCCTCGATCGCCCGGATGTCCTAGCGCGCTATCGCACCACCCTGATCGCCGATCGCAAGCGTTTTCCCGTGCTTCTCGCCAACGGCAATCCGATCGAGCGCGCCGAGCTTCCTGACGGCAGGCATCGGGTGACCTGGGAGGACCCCTTCCCCAAGCCCTGTTATCTCTTCGCCTTGGTCGCAGGCGACCTCGAATGCGTCGAGGACCGGTTTGTCACGGCATCCGAGCGGGAGGTACGGCTTCAGATCTATGTCGAGCCGCAGAAAGGCGAGCGCTGCGCCCATGCCATGCAATCGCTCAAACAGGCGATGCGCTGGGATGAGGTACGCTTCGGGCGCGAATACGATCTCGATGTCTTTATGATCGTTGCGGTCAGCCACTTCAACATGGGGGCAATGGAAAACAAAGGGCTCAATCTCTTCAACGACCGCTATGTACTGGCGAGCCCGCAGACCGCAACCGATGAGGACTTTGCCCATATCGCAGCCATCGTCGCCCATGAGTATTTCCATAACTGGACCGGCAACCGCATCACCTGCCGCGATTGGTTCCAATTGAGCTTGAAGGAGGGGCTCACCGTCTATCGCGAGCAGGAGTTTGCTGCAGGTCTCTTTTCACCCTCGGTGCAGCGCATCCGCGATGTGCGCTTCTTGCGCGCGCAACAATTCCCCGAGGATGCCGGACCCTTGGCGCATCCGGTGCGACCCGACTCCTATCTCGAGATCAATAATTTTTATACTGCCACCGTCTATGAAAAGGGCGCCGAGCTCATCCGCATGCAGGCGACCCTTCTCGGGCCTGAGTCATTCAGGCGCGGGATGGATCTTTATTTCGCCAGGCATGATGGCCAGGCAGTGACCATCGAGGACTTCGTGCGCTGTATGGAAGAGGCAAGCGGCAGGGACCTTGGTCAATTTCGCCGCTGGTATGAACAGGCAGGGACGCCAGAGCTGAGCATCTGGGGGGGATATGACCCAACCGCCCAGACCTATACCCTCCATGTTCGCCAATTCATTCCCCCAACCCCGGGTCAGCTGGTCAAACACCCCCTGCATCTCCCCTTGGCGATCGGTCTATTGGGTGAGGACGGACGCGAGCTTCCGGTCTGGTTGGCCGGTGAGCCCGAACCGCCTGCAGCAGGTACGCGGGTCTTGGAGGTCACCGAGAGCGAGCAGCACTTTGTCTTTGTGGGTCTCGACGCGCGCCCGGTGCCTTCGCTTCTACGCGGCTTTTCGGCCCCGGTCAAGCTCAAGGACGATTTGACTGAGTCCGACCGCCTGTTCTTGCTGGCCCATGATCCCGATGGCTTTGGCCGTTGGGAGGCGGGGCAGGGCCTGATGCAGGATCTCTTGTTGCGCCTTGTCGCAGACCCCAAGGCCTCGCTCCCTGCTGAGTTCATCGAGGCCTTCCGCCATGCATTGCGCGCAAAGGCCGATCCGGCGCTCATCGCCGAGGTCTTGACCCCGCCTTCCGAGGAAGAGCTCGGCGAGCAGATGGCGGTGATCGATGTCGAGGGCATCCACCGCGCCCATCGGCTGTTCGGCACCGAGCTCGGACGGCATCTGCGGGAGGATTGGATCGCCGTCTATCGGGACAATGCCGAGGCTGATCCCTCAGTCTTGACGCCCGAGGCCGTCGGGCGGCGGGCGCTCAACAACCTGGCGCTTGCCTATCTCATGCGCGCCGGTAATCCCGAGGGCCTTGAACTCTGCCGGATGCAGTTTGGGAAAGGGCGCAACCTGACCGATGTCCTGGCGGCGCTTCGCCTATTGGTCGAGCGGGGTGGGGATGACGCAGAGGCCGCGCTTGCCGAGTTTTACCGGCGCTGGTCGCATGAGCCCCTGGTTATCGACAAATGGTTCGCGGTGCAGGCCACAGCCCCTCATCGAGAGACCCTGGTGCGCGTTGTTACCCTACTGCACCATCCGGCCTATGATCCGGGCAACCCCAATCGGGTGCGCAGCCTGATCGGGGCATTCGCTGCGCACAACCCAATCTGTTTTCATGCCGCGGACGGTGCAGGCTATTGCCTGCTGGCCGATCAGGTCTTGCAGCTAGAGCCCCTCAATCCTCAGCTCGCCGCCCGCCTGCTCAAACCCCTGATCCGCTGGCGGCGGTTTGACCCCCAGCGCCAGGCACTGATGCGCGCCGAGCTTGTGCGCATCTCGAAGCAGGGGGCGCGGTCGCCTGATGTCTTCGAGCTGGTCTCCAAGGCCTGTTCATGATTCGGCGGTTGCAGGGCTATCATGGATGAGGGGTTGAGGGAAGGCTACAAGGATTTGATGGGAAGGCGCCGCCGACGCACAGCAGATCGATATGGGGCATGTTGCACGCTAAGCAAAGAAATCGAGGTCTAAAGAGGCCCAGGAGCATTTCCAGGAGCATTTAAAGAATTGGTCTCCCAGCTTGCTTTAGGGTGCGGATGGATCCTCACTGAGAGGGCAATGCCTATCGCTCGCTTGGCGCCTTTCTCGGCTCGGAGTGCAGGCCTGCATGCGGGGGAGCGCGGACCTTGATGAGCCCTTGCCTGATGAATTCTGGACGGGCAATGCATGAAGTTACTTCTGGACATGCCTTCATCTAGTGGGATAGCGAGACTGGAAAACTCTCCCGCCAGGCATTGGTCTTCTGTCAAGATCCTCGACATGTCTTGCTGCTCAGCACGGCCAGCCTTTGGGAGATGCAAATCAAGTCGCAGTTGGAAAAGTTGGGGCTGAAGTTTCCTCTAAGGAAGAAGAAGGAGCCCTCAGGCCCCAGCATGATCGGCCTGTCCCTGATCGATCGCTATCTCCTCGCCGAGACTTCCAAGCTTTTTGCTGCCATCCTCTTGGTCCTGACGGCGATCCTGGGAAGCCTGTTGTTCTTGCGTACCCTGGAGGAGGTCAATGTCGGGGCCTTGGGGACGGATCTGGTCTTGCGTTTTTTGGGGCTACAGCTTGGGCGCGATCTCGCAAGCCTCCTGCCGCCGGCCTTCTTTTTGGCGGTCTTGATGGGGCTGGCGCGTCTGGCGCGCGATAGCGAACTGATCGCACTGCAGGCCTGCGGTATCGGGACGCCGCGTCTCTATCGCGCCCTGTTGTTTTTGGCGCTGCCCGTGGCCCTGATCACGGCCTGGGCAGCACTGGTCTTAAAGCCCCAGGCCGCGGCCGGGATCCAAGAGATCCGCTGGCAACAGAAGGGTCAGGCGGCGCAGATCGCCGGGCTCCAGGCAGGGCGCTTTTATATCGCCCCAGGTGGGGGGCGCGTGGTCTATATAGGGGCGATCGATCGCGAGCGCGCCTTGGAGGACATCTTTGTCCTCGACCGCAGCGGGGACCAAACCCGTCTGATCTTTAGTAGCGGTGGCCGGCATCGGCTCGACGAGGAGATGGGGGATCATCTGGTGACCCTCGACCAGGGTTGGCGCTTTGACGGTCAGGCGGGATCTGGCGCCTATCTGATCGGGACCTTCGAGCGCTATGAGCTCCGAATCAAGGGATCGAGACAGGCGGCGCGAGCCACAAGCAAGCCCGTAACCCTGCCGACCGCCGAGCTTATCCACTCGCAAGGGCTCGCCGATCGGGTCGAACTCGAACATCGGCTCGCCGCTCCGCTCTCAATCATCATCTTGGTCTTCGTCGCCATCCCCTTGGTTGACCAAAGCCCCCGTCAACGCACCACTGGGCGTCTCCTCATCGCTGGACTGGCCTATTTCAGCTTTTTTAATCTCCAGCGGCTCGCCGAACATTGGCTAGCAAACGGGATAACGCCGCTCTGGTTGACCAGCCTTTGGTATCAACCGGCAGTACTAGCCTTCGTGCACCTGCTCCTCTTACCTGAACACTCCTGGTTTGCACACCTCAAGCGCCGGCTGTGGAGAGGGCCGGGGTTGACTATCACTCCTTCCTGCCCTACGGCACGAGGCGAAGAAGGGATGGAGGTCGTCAACAGGATTCGGTCTTGACATATTGATGGTAGGGTTTGGGTTCGGTTAGTCTGCTGGGTCGCCAATCATCCCGCGCGCTCGCACTCTTGAGCGCGGTTGAGGTCTTGCATGTGCGGAATCGTCGGCATCGTCGGTACAGGTCCCGTCAATCAGACGCTCTATGATGCCCTGCTGCTGTTACAACACCGCGGCCAAGACGCCGCGGGGATCGTGACCTGCGAGGGGAATCGGCTGCATCTACGCAAGGATGCAGGGCTGGCGCGCGACGTCTTTCAGACCCATCACATGATCCGGTTGCGCGGCACCATGGGGGTGGGACATGTGCGCTATCCGACCGCCGGCACCTCCAGCCTCGCCGAGGCCCAGCCCTTTTATGTCAATTCGCCTCATGGGATCGTGCTCGCCCATAACGGCAATCTCACCAATGCCGAGACCTTGAAGCACGACCTGATCCACGAGGACCTGCGCCATCTCAACACCGACTCGGACTCCGAGGTCCTGCTCAATATCCTCGCCCATGAGCTCCAGATCCAGGGCCGGGTCCCGATCGACGAGCAAGACGTCTTTCGCGCCGTGGCCGGGGTGCACCGGCGCTGTCGCGGTGGCTATGCCGCGGTAGCCATGATCCCTGGGTTTGGGATCTTCGCCTTTCGCGACCCCTATGGCATTCGGCCCCTGATCTATGGCAAGCGCGAGGGCGCCGAGGGGGTCGAATATATGGTCGCCTCCGAGAGCGTTGTCCTCGAGCCTCTGGGCTTTAAGCCCATCGCCGATGTGGCACCTGGGGAGACGGTGGTGATCACGGTCGATGGGCGGATCCATACCCAACAGTGCGCCGAGCGGACGATGCTCTCCCCCTGTATCTTTGAGTTTGTCTATTTCGCCCGCCCCGACTCGATCATCGACAACATCTCGGTGCACAAGGCGCGCTCGCGCATGGGCAAGAAGCTGGCAGCCAAGATCAAGCGCGAGTGGTCGGATCACGACATCGACGTGGTGATCCCTATCCCCGACACCAGCCGCACTGCAGCCCTGCAGCTCGCCAGTGAGCTCGGCGTTCCTTATGCCGAGGGTTTCATCAAAAATCGCTATATCGGGCGCACCTTCATCATGCCGGGGCAGAAGGTGCGTAAGCGCTCGGTTCGCCAAAAGCTCAATCCCATCGATCTTGAGTTTCACAAAAAGAATGTCCTCCTGGTCGATGACTCGATCGTGCGCGGGACAACCTCGCAGCAGATCATCCAGATGGCGCGCGACGCCGGCGCCTATCGCGTCTATTTCGCCTCGGCAGCCCCTCCCGTGCGCTTTCCCAATGTCTATGGGATCGATATGCCGGCGGCAAGTGAATTGATCGCCCATAACCGCACCGAGGAAGAGGTCAGGCAGGCGCTCGGGGCCGATGGCCTGATCTATCAGGACCTCCCCGACCTCATCGAGGCGGTGCAAAAGAAGGGCAAGTCGCAGATCGATCGCTTCGACACCTCGGTCTTTAATGGCGACTATGTCACCGGCGATGTCACGCCTGAATATCTCCAGGCGCTCGAGGCCCGGCGCAACGATCGGGTTCGGGTGCATCAACCGAGTGATGGCGAGGACACCCTTGACCTCTATAACTCCTACTGATCTCTTGGATGCGGGCGAGACCCCTGAGCCCGCTGCATGGGGATTTGCCACCCGTGCCATCCGCACCGGTCATCGGCGCACCGCCGAGGGCGAACACAGCGAGCCGCTCTTTTTGACCTCGAGCTTTGTGTTTCAAAACGCCGCCGAGGCAGCGGCCCGTTTTGCCGGTGAGGCGCCCGGGAACGTCTATTCGCGCTTTACCAATCCCACGGTACGGGCCTTCGAGGAGCGCCTGGCGGCGCTCGAGGGCGGGGAGTGCTGTGTGGCCACGGCCTCGGGGATGGCGGCGATCCTGGCGGTCTGTCTGGGACTGCTTAAGAGCGGCGATCGGATCTTGGCGTCGCACAGTCTGTTCGGCACAACGACCGTCCTCTTCGATAAATATCTCTCGCGTTTTGGCATCCGGACCTCTTATGTCCCTTTAAGCGACCTGGAGGCCTGGGCCTCGGCGATCGATGGGCGCACCCGGCTGCTCTTTTGTGAAACGCCCTCCAATCCGCTCGCCGAGATGGTGGACCTGCGGGCGCTTGCCGAGATTGCCCATCGCTATGGAGCGTTGTTGGTGGTGGACAATTGTTTGTGCACGCCCGCGCTCCAGCGTCCGCTGGCCCTGGGGTCGGACCTGGTGGTCCATTCGGCGACCAAATATCTCGACGGTCAGGGGCGCTGTCTCGGCGGGGCGGTGGTCGGCGATCGCCAGCGGGTGGGCGAAGAGGTCTATGGGGTGCTGCGCACGGCAGGTCCAAGCCTTAGCCCCTTCAACGCCTGGGTGTTACTCAAAGGGCTGGAGACCCTGGAGCTGCGGATGCTCGCCCAGGCGCAGGCGGCCCAGGCCCTGGCCGAGTGGCTGAGGGGCCAGCCTGCTGTCCTGCGCGTCCATTATCCGGGGCTTGCCGATCACCCCCAGTATCATCTGGTCGGTACCCAGCAGCGCACAGGCGGGGCGCTCGTCTCGTTCGAGGTCGCAGGCGGGCGCGCGGCGGCCTGGCGGGTGATCGACTCGACGCGGCTGCTCTCGATCACCGCCAATCTCGGCGACGTCAAGACCACCATCACCCATCCGGCGACCACTACCCATGCCCGGCTCACCCCGGAACAACGCGCTGCCGCTGGGATCAGCGAGGGCCTGATCCGCATCGCTGTGGGTCTGGAGGCGCTTGATGATATTAAGACCGATCTGGCCCGCGGTCTGAACGCATTAAGCTGTCCATGTTCTTAATAAGAAACACATGCTATAAGAAACACATGCTTTTGAAATTGAGTGAGCTGTCCTGATGTCGTGGGCATGGAAAGACGAGACATGAGATTGCTGTCGTTTGCGGCGCGCGAAGAGCGGCGGCGTAGCTGGACGTATGAAGCGATAGGCGCGCAGAGGGGATTGTTGGGCGCAGGGGTGTTCGACATCTGCAAACGCTATGGGCGCGAAGGGGCCCAAGGGCAAGGGGGGTGGGTGCAAGGTGGGTGAGAAGCGGGCGCTGTTGGCGGAGCAGGACGCCCAGATACGCAAGCTCATGTGCGACGGGACACCGGATCAGCTGAAGCTGCCGTTTGCGCTGTGGAGCCGGCAGGCGGTGCGGCAGTTGATCCTCGACCGTTTTGGCATCGAGCTCAGGCCGCAGGGGGAGGGCAAGTACATGGCGCGCTGGGGATTGACGCCCCAGAAACCGATTCGGCGCGCCTATGAGCAAAGCCCGCCGGCGGGCAAGACGTGGCTTGAGGAGATCTACCCGGACATTGCCCGGCGCGCCAAGGCCGAGGGCGCCGAAATCCACTGGGGCGATGAAACGGGGCTGCGCTCGGACGAGGTGCGCGGGCGCTCTTATGCGCCGGCGGGCAAGACGTCCGAGATTCGCGTCACGCACCGTCGCGAAGGCCTGTCGGTGATCTCGACGCTGACCAACCGCGGCAAGGTGCGTCGGAAGGCGTTCGCGGGGGCGATGAACGCCGACATCCTGATCGACTTCATGAAGCGGCTCGTCAAGGACGCCAGGGGCAAGAAGATCTTCCTCATCCTCGACAACCTGCGCGTGCATCACACCAAGCCGGTCAAGGCGTGGCTGGCTGCATGCGCTACTTCCAGCATCCCAAGCTCCGTGATGCCGCGTAATACAAGTTCATTGGTTTCGGATCAATAGACAAAACCAGGCCTCGCTGATGGCACGGCTTGACATCCTCTGTCCGGGGCTGTTTGGGCCTTTTGCCGATCCAGCCGCATTCCCCCTTCAGGCACCTGCCTTGGCCAGGCTGATAGGACGCGCCGATCATATGTCTCGCCTGACTGGGGAGGCATCGCCAGACCCTGGAGCGGTCTTTCTGGGCGCGGCCGGTCTTACCTGGCCGGCTGATGAGTCGCCGCCGAGCGCCCCCATCGCCTTGTTGGGCGAGGGATGGTCTGTTGATCCTGAGGTCATCTGGATGCATGCCAACCCTGTACACCTGCGCCCTGATCGCGATCAGTTGCGCCTCTATGCGGGCGCGGCCCTTGCCCCGCAACCGCAGGAGGTGAAGGCCTTGGTTGCTGCATTCAATCGCCATTTTGCCCCTGAGGGGTTAGAGCTGGTCGCTGCGGCGCCCGAACGCTGGTATCTGTGCCTCAGACACCGCCCGCTGCAGTTAGAGATGGCACCGCTGCCGGTGGTCCAGGGCCGTTCCTTGAGCGGATACCTCCCGCAGGGTCAGGATGCGGTGATCTGGATGCGTCTGCTCACTGAGGCCCAGATGCTTTTTCACGCCCATCCAGTCAATCAGAGACGGGCCGCCTTAGGGCGGCCAAGCCTGAATGGTCTTTGGACCTGGGGTCAGGGGCGTTTGCCAACGGCCTTCACCCCAACAGCGGATGAGTTGATCGGAGATCTGCCGTTGGTCAAGGGCTTGGCTCAGCTCGGGGGCTGTGCATATCGGACCCTAGACGACTGGCTCGCCGACCCCGCGACAGGTCCTCAACGGCGAATGGTGTTTTGGGACCGGCACTGGCGGGCCTCTGTGGATCAGGATCTAGGGTCTTGGCAGGCGGCCACCCGCGCCCTGGATGATGCCCTCGCCCGGCTATGGAAGATCATGGCGCGGCGGCAGCTGGCCTCTTTGACCCTTGACCCCTGCCAGGGGCCTCTCTTTAGACTGAAGCCCCACCACCGCTGGCGGCTGTGGCGTCGGCCAAGCCTGGGCGCAGGCCTGTGGGGTAAAAAGGGCTCCTAGGAAACGCTAAGAAAAACGGCCATCCCCCCGCCTTTCCCTGGCTAGCGAGGTCTCAACCGATGGATCGCTACCCCAGGTGCAGGGGCGCCCTGTGGCGCCTGGCCATTGTCTCAGCCTGTTTTTAACGGGTGCCGGGACGGCGCACCGGCTCCTTCAAGGTCACCAGTTCCTCGGCACTACAGGGATGGATCGCGACCGTATTGTCGAGGTCCGATTTGGTGGCGCCCATTTTGACGGCGACTGCAAAGCCTTGCAGCATCTCATCGACCCCATCGCCGATCAGATGGATGCCGACCACCCGCTCCTCTGGGCCGGCGCAGATAAGCTTCATCGCGGTCCGATACCCATGGGCGCTTATGGCATAGCGCATGGGGGTGAACTGGGTCTCATAGATGCTGAGCGTATCGCCATAACGCTCGTGCGCCTGGGGCTCGGTCAGCCCGACCTTGCCGACGGGGGGATGGGCGAAGACCACGGTCGGGATGTTGTCATAATCGAGCCTGACCTCGGGTTTGTTGTTGAACAGGCGCTCGGCCAGCCGGCGACCGGCGGCGATGGCCACAGGTGTCAAGGGCTCGCGCCCAGCGACATCGCCGATCGCATAGATCCCTGGGACCTGGGTATTTTGATATTCATCGGTCGGGATGACCCCGTTGGGCGCCACCTCGATCCCCGCCGCCTTAAGCCCTAGTTCACGCGAGTTGGGGGCGCGTCCGACCGCCCAGATCGCCTGATCGAAGCCGCCGAGCCTTTGGCCGTCGCGGGCAATGAGCGCGATGCCCTGCTCATCCCGCTCGAGTGCGGCGACCTCGAATTCAAGATGGATCTCGATGCCAGAGGTACGCATGTTCTCGGCGAGGACCTGGCTGACCAAGGGGTCGAACAACCACAGCAACCGATCCTCGAGTGCAACCACAGTGACCTCAGAACCGAGTGCGCGCAAGACGCCCGCCAGCTCCACCCCGATATAGCCCCCGCCGATGATCGCCACCCGCTTGGGTTGTTCCGCGAGGGCAAAAAAGCCATCCGAGGTGATGCCTAGCTCGGCCCCGGGCAGCCGCGGCACGATCGGTCGGCTGCCGGTGGCGATCACCAGGTGCTCGGCACTGTATAGCTCATCACCGACTGCCACCGTACGGGCATCGACAAGGCGCGCTGTACCCTTAAGATGTGCAATCCCGAGCCGCTCTACATACCCCTCCCAATAGGCATTAATGGCAGCGACATAGCGATTGCGCCCTTCCACTAATCTCGACCAATCGACCCCTGCAAGGTCAGCCAGGATGCCATAACCAGGGGCCTCGGCGACCGCAGAGGCGAGATGTGCGGCATACCACATGACCTTTTTGGGGACACAGCCGGCATTGACGCAGGTCCCGCCGAGCTTAGAACGCTCGATGAGGGCGATGCGCTTGCCAAGCTGTGCGGCCTTTTCGGCGATTGCTAGGCCGCCGCTGCCACCGCCGATGGCGATCAGATCAAAGTGTTGGGACATACCTTTGCTCCTGGCGCTTGAGGTGTCCTTGGGGAAAAGGACCGGCCATTGAAAATGAAAGCGGGCCTTTCACCCGCTGCAGACAGCTGACAGGATGATGACAGGAAGGGACGGGTTTGCACACCCGCCCCCGCGGGGTTTAGCGGCGTTCCTGCAACCAGGCGATGACCGCCTCCGAGCCGCCGATCAGCTTGCCATTGACGAAGACCTGGGGCACGGTGCGGGCGCCGGTGATGGCGCGCAGACCATGCTCGGTATAGTCGCGGTTGAGGACCAGTTCCTCGAACTCGATCCCGGCATTACGCAGGGCCTCTTTGGCCTTGACGCAGAAGGGGCAGCCATCGCGGCTGAGGACAGCGACATCCAGCACCTGCTTCTCGGGCGCCAGATAATTGAGCATGGTGTCGGCGTCCGAGACCTCATAGGGGTCGCCCTCGACCTCGGGCTCGATGAACATCTTTTCGATCACACCATCGCGCACCAGCATGGAATACCGCCAGGAGCGCTTGCCAAAGCCGATGGCGCTCTTGTCCACCAGCATGCCCATCTTTTCGGTGAACTCGCCGTTGCCGTCAGGCAAAAAGATCAGATTGTCGGCATGCTGGGCCTTCTGCCATTCGTTCATGACAAAGGCATCGTTGACCGAGATGCAGACGATCGCATCGACCCCGAGCTCCTTGAAGACGGGGGCTAGCTGGTTGTAACGCGGCACATGCGAGGAGGAGCAGGTAGGGGTGAAGGCACCGGGCAGCGAGAAGACGACCACGGTCTTGCCGGCAAAGATCTCATCGGTTGTCACATCGACCCAGTCGGCGCCCTGGCGGGTGCGAAAGGTGACGTTCGGGACACGGCTACCGGTACGGTCTTGGAACATGTTTCGCGTCTCCTTGTAAGGGATTGAGGGGGTTAGTGATCTGAAGCAAGGGTTAGTTTAATGGATGATTGTGACCGGGTGAAAATGGATTATAAAGATCATTATAATCGGTTTGTACGATCATTGGCTGTCCCGATGAGGGACATGCCCATCTGGACGATCTCAAGACACGTCTGCCTGATTACCGGTCGGCTGACACCGAGGCGGTCATTGCCCCGATCTTGGAGAACACTGTAAATCCTAGCCGCCTTTGTATAATTTTGCCTTGCCATGTCATCAGGCACCGGTTCATAGCGCTGTCAAAGAGACAGGTCTGTGAACCTGCGGGTCTCTCTATCCATCCGGCGATAGAGCGGCCCCCATCAGCGGCGTTCGTTGAAGATCCATTGAACCAGCATGTGGAGGAACACGATGATGAAGCGCTTGCTATTGGCATCTATCTTCGCGGGTGTTTCGGGCCTCGCCGCCCTACCTACCCAGGCCTTCTGGGGATGGTGGGGCCCTTGGGGCGATCCCTGGTATGGCGGCCCCTGGGGTGGGCCCTGGGGTGGGCCCTGGGGCGGACCTTGGTATGGCGGCTATCCTTGGTACGCTGGCTATCCCTGGTATGGCCACCCCTATGGTGTCGTGCCCTGGGCGGCGCCGGTCTATGCCTATCCCTATCCCGGTTATGTCTATCCCTCGACCAATACCCAGTCATCCACTAAAAAAGGCCAGTAGTTGATGCCAAAACAGCCCCTGCCCTTGGGTAGGGGTGTGGCCACTGCACCGCCGCGCCCTGGTGCTGTTATGATCCCCATGGGTCGCGGCGTCCATTCCCGCCCGATGCTCTGTTGGTCGCTATCTGTGGGGAGAATCTGGAGATGCGCGTGTTGGTCGGTGATATCGGTGGCACCAAGACGGCCCTAGGGCTGGCTGAGACGGATGGCGGGTCGGTACGTCTGAGCGAGACGAGGCGCTATCCAAGCCGCATATCCGCCTCTCTTGAAGGGATCATCCAGGATTATCTCCATGAAACCGGTGCACGCTGCCGGTTCGCCGCCCTTGCAGTCGCCGGACCTGTTTATGATCGCCGCTGCGAGGCGACCAATCTACCTTGGGTGCTGGATGCCGAGTCACTCGAACAGGACCTGGGCCTGACCTGTGTCGAATTGATCAATGACCTGGAGGCTGTCGCCTGGGGGATCCCCCTCCTACACACCGAGGATCTGTTTGAGCTCTATGCCGGCGATTCCTTAAGCCAAGGCAATGCCTGCGTCATCGCTGCTGGGACTGGCTTAGGGCAGGCAGGTCTGTTTTGGGACGGTCTGCGTCATCATCCCTTTGCCAGCGAGGGCGGCCATACCGATTTCGCCCCCACCGATGACCTGGAATTTGCCATCCTGACCTACCTGAAGGGCCGTTTCGGGCGGGTGAGTTGGGAGCGGGTGGTCTCTGGACCAGGGATCGTCAATCTCTTCGATTTTTTCTGTTTTCATCACGGCGTCCAGGTTCCTGACTGGTTACAGGCGATCAGTAAAGAAGGCGGTGACATGGCAGCGGCGATCGCCCAAGCGGCCGTCGAGGAGCGCTGTCCCCTCTGCCGCGAGACCATGAACCTGTTTATGCGTCTGTATGGGCGTGAGGCGGGGAACACGGCGCTCAAATATATGGCCTTGGGGGGGGTCTATCTCGGCGGGGGGATCGTGCTCAAGAATCTCGAATGCCTGCGCCGTGGTGCCTTCCTTGAGGGCTTTTTCGACAAGGGACGCATGGGGTCCCTCATGCGGCGCATGCCGGTGCGTGTCATCCTGCAACCCGATATCTCCCTGTTCGGTGCAGCGCGGTTCATGGCCCTGCAATGAGCGCGATGTCCCAGCGCTCCAGATCTGCATGCATCGTCATGTTTCTGGGGGCGCTGTGGATCGCCCAGGTCCAGGCCTTGAGCCTCAAGGTCGAGGTCACGGGGCTGAGCGGCGAGTCCGAGGCCAATGTCCTGGCGCTGTTGAGCATCTATCAGGAACGCGATGCCAAGGATCTGACCGCGGCACGCATCGAGGCCCTCCATCGGCGTGCCCCCGAGCAGATCCGCAAGGCCCTGGAACCATTTGGCTTTTATCGGGCCGAGATCGAATCCCAGCTCGAACCGCCTACCGAACCGGATGGTGCCTGGCGCGCCTGGTACAGGATCGATCCAGGCGAGCCAGTACGCATCGTGCAGATCGACTATCAGCTCACCGGACCTGGCGCCGACGATCCAGCCTTGCCTCGATCGCTGCCATTGCGCAGCGGCGAGGTCTTGAGCCATGCTGCCTATGAACAGGCGAAGTCCGAGCTGCAATATGCCGCTCTCAGCCGCGGCTATGTGGATTATCAGCTTAGCCGCCATCGCGTCCTGGTCGATCCCCTGACCAATACAGCCTTGGTCGAGCTCTCTCTCGATACCGGCCCGCAATACCGTTTTGGTCCGGTCCAATTCAAGCAAGATCTGCTCGATGAGCGGCTGCTCAGGCGCTATGCCAGCTTTGCCCCTGGCGAGATCTATAACCCGGATGTATTGCTCGCCCTGCAAGGGCGCCTGCTGAGCAGCGAGTATTACCGCGATGTTGAGATCATCCCGCACAAGGAGGCCGCTGATGCCGAGCGCCGCATCCCGATCGAGGTCGTGGCTCAGCGCAACCTGGCCAACAAATACCGGGTGGGTCTGGGTTTTGCGACCGATGTCGGCCCGCGTCTGACCCTGGATTATCATCGCCGCTATCTCAATCCCTGGGGTGACCGGCTGCGCGCCGAGCTGAGCCTAGCCCCCGCCTTCTCGCAATGGCAACTGGAGTATCGCTTCCCGATCGGCGACCCTACGCGCGATTACATCCTGATTCGACCCTTCTCCAACTACTATGATACTGCGGCCCGTGAAGGCTGGGTGCATGGGTTGCAGATTGCCCATTCGAGCCAGCGCCCCCATGGCTGGCGCCGCACCCTGGGGCTCGATTATCGCGATGAGGACCTCAGCGATCAGGGCGGTCGTCAGGTGCAGCTCGCCGAGCTGGCCCCCAATGTCGCCTGGTCCAAGACGGTCGCCGATGATCCGATCAATACGAACGAAGGTTACCGCATGCGCTACAGCCTGGTCGGCGCCGTACAAGGGGTGGTGGCTGATACCTCCTATCTCAGCGTTCAAGCCCAGCTCAAATGGATCAAGCGCTTGAATCCCGATTACCGCCTGATCACCCGGGCTGATCTTGGGGCAACCTGGGCTAAGGATCTGTTAGACCTCCCCGCCAGCCGCCGCTTTTATGCCGGCGGCGATAACTCGATCCGCGGTTGGGGCTTCGAGGCCCTGGGTCCAACCGATCCGCAGACCGATGAGACCCTGGGCGGGCGCTATCTGGCGGTCGGCAGCCTGGAACTCGAACGCCGGATCGAAGGGCGCTGGAGTCTTGCGATCTTTACCGATTTCGGCAATGCCTTCGATCCGGATTACAAGCAAGACATCGCCAGTAGCCTGGGTATGGGCCTGCGCTGGGCCTCACCGCTCGGTCCGGTACGCCTGGATCTGGCCTTTGCCCTTTCCAAGGAATATCCGGATAGCAGCTGGCCGCCGGCCCGCCTGCATATCGTGATCGGACCGGATCTTTGAGCATAGGCATAGGGGCGCTGCATGGCCGAAGATCAGAAGACTCAAGCCACCGACCCGACTGGCGCGGATATCCAGACGGGGCAGTCCCCGGAGACCCCGTCCAAGCCGCGGCCCTGGTCTTGGGCGCTCCGCTTGGCCAGCGTCTTGTTGGCCCTGGTCCTGATCCTGATCGCACTGGCGGCCTTCCTGATCAGCACAGCCAGCGGCTTACGCTGGGGTGTGGCGCTCGCCGAGCGCCTATTGCCCTTGCATGTCGTCCAGGTGGAGGGGCGGCTTAGCGATCGGCTGTATGTGGCCGACCTGACCCTCAACCTGCCGCACCTCGGTCTGCATCTGCAATCATTGGAGCTCGCGTGGCAGCCGCGGGCAGTGCTCGACGGCCGCCTGGTGGTCACCCGCCTTGCTGTCCAGGGGCTTGCCATCCGGCTGCCGCCTGCAAGCCAGAAGGATAGGCCTCTGAGCTTGCCGGCAGTGCTGCTGCCTCTGAGGATCGAGGTAGGCGAGATCACGCTGCAGGGTTTGCAGCTCCAGAGGACAGGCCAGCCTGAGCCTTTGTTTGTCTTGAGATCCGCGCATCTGCAGGATGGGCGGTTGGCGGATGGGGTATTGCAGGTGGGGCGTCTGGAAGGCGATCTAGACCATCCTGGGCTGCATCTGGAGCTTGCAGGTCGAGCAAATCTAACTGGCGATTATCCATTGGCGGTCGACCTTGCCTGGTATCTGAACCCGGCCGCGGGCGCGGCCATCGCTGGCTCGGGGCGGGTAGAGGGGGATCTGCGGCATCTACGCCTCGCCCAGACCCTGAGCGGCGCTGTTTTGGCCCAGGTCGAGGCTGAACTCGAAGACCTGCTCGCCGACCCGAAGTGGGACGCCCGTCTCCAGGTCGCGCAGGTCGAGACGCCTGACCTACCCAAGCTGGATCTCCAGGCCGATCTTGCGAGCACAGGCCGGCTGCATGACGCCCAAGTGACTGGTCAGGCGCAGCTCAAGGCGCCGCTGGAGCCTGATCCCGTGCTGCTTGCGGCCCAGTTCGAGGTCCGCTGGCAAGGAAAGCGCCTCTTGATCCAGTACCTCGCCTGCACGCTCCCCGAGGTCGAGGCGAGGCTTGGGGTGCGCGGGGAACTGGATCTTGGCCAGCCGATGCCTCGTTTTATCCTCGAGGGCGATTGGCAAGGGCTGCGCTGGCCAGTGACCGGTGCGCCTGAGGTTCGCAGCAATGCCGGCACCTTTGCTGCCCAAGGGGATCTCCAGAGCTTTACCTATCGTCTTGCCGGTCAGGCCGCGGGCAGGGGGCTCATGGATGTCGCGGTCGAGCTGGCGGGGCAGGGGGGGGCGCATGACACCCGTATCGATACCCTGGTCATCCATGCCCTTGACGGGAAGCTGGAGGGCCAGGGGCATGTCGGTTGGTCGCCCGAGCTGGATTGGACATTCGACCTGAGGGCGATCGAAGTGAATCCTGGCACCTGGTTCGCCGATTGGCCTGGGCGTCTCTCCGGGCGACTCAACACCGAGGGGGGGCTCCAGCACTGGACCCTGGCCATCCAGGAGGTGCAGGGCGAGTTGCGCGGTTATCCTCTCGCTGCAGACGCCGAGCTTGCAATGCAAGACGGTCATGACCTCAGCATCCAGGGGCTGCGTTTGACCTCCGGACCCAGCCGTCTGAGCCTAAGCGGACGTATCGCCCAGTCGCTTGACCTTGCGCTCAACCTGGATGCCCCAGAGATTGCAAGCCTCTGGCCCGGTGCTGCCGGTCAGTTGACGCTCGATGCCAGAATGAGCGGCGACCGCCGTTCCCCCAGCGTGCGCCTGGAGCTCAAGGGTGAAGGGATGCGCCTGGGCGAGCAGGCGCTCGCTCGACTCGAGGGCCAGGCCGAACTCGATCTGGGGGGGCGCGGGCGCGCCGCGCTCCAGCTCAAGGGGCGCGACCTTAGGGTCGGAGGCCTGGCCTGGTCCGCATTTGAATTGACCAGTTCGGGGAGCCTCCTGGATCATCGCCTCCAGGCCCAGCTCAAGGGGGCGCCGCTGGCGCTCAACCTTCAGGCCCAGGGATCGCTGGCCGACAGCGGGCGCTATGCGGGACAGGTGACCCGGTTGGACCTGGAAGGCAAGGATCTCGGGTGCTGGTCGCTCCAGCGCCCGGTGAAGCTGAGCCGCGATGGGGAGCGGTTGGCGGCAGCGCCCTGGTGTCTGCGCGAAACCAAGGGCTCTGGAGGCTGTCTAGGTTTCGAGAAGTCCGCCCCTGGGCGCTGGGGCCTGGAGTTTGACCTGGACCGACTCGATGCCGGCTTGGTCAAAGGCAGCTTACCGGACGGCCTAGAGGCTGAGGGCGCCATCCGGCTCAAAGGCCGCCTCCAGGCGGAGGGTCCCCTCCTCAGCGGCGAGGTACGCGCTGAGATGGCGCGTGGGCGCCTCAGGTTTAAACTAGGCGGCGATCAGATCGAGACGCTGGAGCTGGCTGACGGACGTCTGGACATGACTGCGAATCGCGCTGGCCTGGAAGCGCGTTTGGCGCTGCCGCTCGGTCGCTTGGGGCGCATCCAGGGCGAACTCGGATTGCCGGGCTGGCGGCTCGATCAGAGTGCATCGTCACTGCGCGGGCGGCTCTCCGCCGAACTTCTTGACCTTAAACCGCTCGCCGCTCTGCTTCCCGAGATCAGCGACCTCAGGGGCGCCTTCCGCTCGGATCTAGTCCTGAGCGGCACGCTTGCGCAGCCCGTGGTCAGCGTTCAGGCACAGCTACGCGACCTGCGTTTCCAGGTGCCGATGTTGGCCCTCAGGGTCGAGGACCTCGACCTCGCAGTCGGCGCCTCTGCCAACAGTCAGCTTGCCATCTACGGCCAGGCGAGGTTGGGCGGCGGTACGCTCGAACTCAGCGGTCAGGGGCAGATCCTTGCGGACCGGCCTTGGGTCAGGCTGGGGCTGTCAGGGGGGCGCATCAAGCTCGTCAATACCCGCGAATATACCGTCTATGTCGAACCCCAGCTCGAGCTCGGATTGGATCAGGAAGGCGCCCGGGTCAGCGGCGAGATCCGTATCCCCGAGGCACGCCTGCGCCCGCACACCCTGCCGCCGGGGACGGTTTCACCCTCGCGCGATGTGACCCTCGTCTCTGAGCAGGCGGGCCAATCCTTTCCGCTGCGCCTGGATCTGCGCCTGGTGTTGGGCGACGAGGTCAGCATGGATGGATTTGGGCTGCGCGGGCGTCTGGTCGGCGACCTCCATCTCTCCCAAACGCCAGGGCGCGAACCCCTGGGTGATGGCCAGCTCCAGATCATCGACGGCCAGTATCGCCTGAGCAGTGGATTTGGGATTGCTGCCGAGCTCGGTGCACCGCTGCACATCACCCAGGGCCGGCTCGTCTTTGCCAAAAGCCCGCTTAACAACCCTGGGCTCTGGCTCCAGGCGGAGCGGCAGGGCGGGGATCTGACCGCCGGGGTGCGGGTCGTCGGGACCCTGCGCCAGCCCAAGCTGACCTTCTTTTCCGAGACCGATCCGGGTTTGACCCAGGCCGACATCACCAAATATCTCATGACCGGTATCCCCCCCACAGCCAATGATCGGGCCCAGGCGGGGCTTGCTGTCGGGACCTATATCGCGCCCAGGGTCTATATGGAATACGAGAGCGGGCTGGGGGGCGATTCGAACCGGCTCAAGCTGCGTTACGATCTTTCCAAACATATCGAGCTCCAGGCTGAAACGGGCGCCAAGCAGGGTGCGGATCTCTTTTTCAAGTTTGAACATTGACTGGCGGCTGTGGGGGCCACTCGCCTGGCCGAGCTGGTTTGTGGTTTGGTGCTTGGAGGCATTGGGGCATCTGCCCTTTCCTGTCCTCTGGGCCCTCGGACAGGTGGTGGGGGTGTTGGGTTATCTCATCGCCGGAAAACGGCGGCGGGTTGCGCGGCGCAACCTGGAGCGGTGTTTTCCGGGGCTTGATGCGCGCACGCGCGAGCGTTTGCTCATCGCCCATTTCGCCTGGCTGGGGGTTGCGGTCCTCACCCAGGGGGTGGTCTGGACCGCCTCGCGCAGGCGTCTTGCCCGTCTGGTGCGCATCTGCGGGCGCGAGCATCTGGATCGATGCATCGCCCGCGGGCAAGCGGTCATCCTTTTGGTACCGCATTTCGTGGGTCTGGAGCTCGGTGGGGCGGCCTTCAGCGCCTTGGTCCATCCGGGGGCCTATATGTATCAAAGGCTGCGCAACCCGGTCTTCGACCAGCGGGTCAGACGCGCCCGCCAGCGCTTCGGAAGTATAGCGATCGAGCGCCGAGACGACCTGCGACCGCTGATCCGCGCCCTCAAAGGAGGCAGACCCTTGTTTTATCTCCCCGATCAGGATGCAGGCAGGCGCGGGGTCTTTGTCCCCTTTTGCGGGGTCCTGGCCTCGACAGTGCCCATGCTCGGGCGCTTCGCTGCCCTGACCCAGGCCGCTGTGATCCCTACCCTGGCGCGTTTCTTACCCTGGGGGCGGGGTTTGGAATTGATCTTTCTTCACCCGCTTGCCGACTTCCCGAGCGGCGATGTGCAATCTGATGCAACGCGCATGAACCAGGCGATCGAAGCCACCTTCTCTGAGATGCCAGCCCAGTATTTTTGGGTCCATCGCCGTTTCAAGACCCGACCGCCAGGTGAGGGGCAGAGCAATCGCAGAAATTGATATAAGGGTCAGGCCGAGGAACTCGGCACGGTCATCGTCCGAGCTGTAAGCGATGGGGCGAGGGGCCTTGATCCCGCCCTTGCGCTGGATGGGGGCGGTGGCGGACAGACCCATCTCAAATTCACCTTAAAGCAGCGCCATCATCTCTCGTCTCAGGCATTTCCACCATAGATCCTTAAGCGAGCCTGGGGTTGTGATTGCCCGGATCCATCCTCGGGGCTTGGTAAAGGTTTACGCCATTAAACCCAAACACGCATCATCCCATCGAACCTTTGAAATCCGCCGCTCCGGCGAAGACCTGTGTCCGGTGGATCACAGCATATGGGTTTCGGCTTGCGCCGGAATGATAGGATCATCGGCAGGTGGGTGTGCAGGGTTGCGCATCAGACGACCAGCTCATTGGCCCCCAGGATCGCCAGCAGGATAGAGAGGATGATCCCCGCCACGATCACCCCTAGACCGATGATCAAGACCGGTTCGAGCAGGGTCAAAAGCCGCTGGATACTGGCGCGCGTCTCGCGCTCATAGAGGCTTGCGACCTTGGCGAGCATCGCATCCAGGCTCGCCGACTCCTCGCCTACTCGGATCATCTGCAGTGCAAGCTCCGGTAATGCCTGACGCTTGGCAAGGGGCCCCGCCAGCCCCCGCCCGTGCTTGAGGTCATCGCTCGTCTCGGTGAGCAGCCCAAAAAGCTTCTGATTGCCTACGACCTCCTTGGCCAGATTCAGGGCATTGAGCAAGGGCAGGCCGTTTTTGAGCAAGACCGACAGGGTATGACACAGGCGCGCCGTCTCCATCTTCCAGACGAGATCCCCGAACAATGGGAGCTCCAGGACCCAGTGATCGAGCCTACGCCTGACCTCTGGGGTTTGCAGCCAACGCTCGAGCAGGATGGCGATCAGGGCGAGCGCACAGAGCATCGCCCACCAATAATTGCGAAACAGGTCACCCGCAGCGACTACGATCCGCGTCGGCAAGGGAAGCGCCGCGCCCATGTCCTGAAATAACACAGTGAACTGGGGGACTACGAACACTAAAAGCAGGATCACCGAGAGGCCAGCGACGATCAATAGGATCGAGGGATAGACCAGGGCCGAGATCACTGTCTGGCGTAGCTCGGCCAGGCGCTCGAGATAATCGGCCAGACGATCAAGGACCTGCTCTAAGGCCCCGCTCGCCTCACCTGCGCGCACCATATTGATGTACAGCGGGGGAAACTGACGGTCCTGGGATTCCAGGGCGCTAGAAAAGGAGGCCCCCCCGCGTACCCGGGTCTGAAGGTCGGTGAGGACCCGCGCCAGATGCTCCTGGCTGGTCAGATCGATCAGGATCTGCAACGATCGATCCAGGGTCATCCCCGCCTCGAGCAGGGTTGCAAGCTCGCGGGTGATGAGGCCGATCTCCTTTTGGCTCAAATGCCGCCGCGGGCGCCGTTCCCATAGGCTAAAGCCCCGGCGTGTACGCGCCTCGAGCGGGATCAGGCCTTCGGCCTGGAGATGGCGGATGACCTCAAGCTCGGTCTGCGCCTCGCGCTCGCCCTCGATCAGCTCGCCATCGGGTTTGACGGCCTTGTAGAAAAACTTGGGCATAATGTGGGAGCCCTATGTAGTTTTCTCAGACGCGGCGGCTCAATCTTGCTCTCTAGCGCCCCTGAATGCGCCCGGGAGCCTCTGTATGCAACCTGAAAGGGAAGATCATTCATGCCTGGGGGCCGGAGGATGTGGTCTGCGCTGAGCCGTACGATACCAAGGGCAGATCCAGCCAAACCGCCGATAGGTCTGGGTCAATCCCCAGGGTACCGCCCAAACGCTCGGCAAGTGCCCCAATGCTGACCAAACGGAAGGTCTCCTGGCCTAGGGTCAATGCGGCCAGAGGTTCGAGAGGCAGTTGCCGCGGCCAGGCATCCTTGGGGATGGCATCTCCCTGGAGCTCGAAACGGATGCCAAGCCCCTGGCCGCCCGTCTCGCTGCACCTGGCGTGCAACCTGATCCGGCCAGCGGCACTCAAGGCAATAGCCTGGGCGGTTAGGGCAAAAAGGATCTGCTCCAAGGTGGGCAGATTGCACCAGAAGTCCTTCGGTAGGTCTGGATCAACCAGAGAGATCAGGCGAATACCCTTGGCCGCTGCCTCGCCCTCGAGGAGCTGGATCACCCGCATCAGACAGTCTCTAGGGGTGCAGGTAACCTCGGGTGCAGCTTGCTGTGCATCCATTGCTGGCCTCAGCCGATCGATGAGCATGCGCCCGATCTCTGCCAGCCATGCGCTGCCCCCACTCGCGCCCGGCTGAGCGATGTGACCGTCCTCGCCCCCTGTCTCCGGCCGGACACCGGGTCTCAACCCTACATCCGGATGCTCGGCAGCCATCCCGTATATTTGGCAAACCGCCTGGCAAAAGGCGGCAAGCAGTTGGCGATCAACCAGTCGGTCGCATTCGGCACGCAGCCGGGCAGACTCAAGCTCGGCAGTGCGGGTTGTGACCAGGGTTTCGAGTCGTTCGCGATAGGTGGACAGCTTGGCCTCGACCCGCTTGTGTTCACTGAGATCGCGCCAGATCGCCACCCAACAGGGTCCTTGGCGCGTTTCGACCCGGCGATTGGTGACCGCGACCGGATGTAATTCGCCGTTTTTGTGCCGGTGGACGGTCTCGAGGTCTCCCCAACCAACACAATTGATCCGGTCCCTCCAATAGGCAAGTCGGCGGGGGGTCAGGTCGGCCTGGATATCAGGGATGCCGAGGCGCGCAAACTCATCGCGCGTATAGCCCAGGGTCTGACAGGCGACCTTGTTGAAGGCGACGAAACGCAGGGTCTCGGCATGGATCAGGACGATGCTATCCGTGGCCTGATCCAAGATGGCTTGATAGATGGCCTGGACCTCGCTCAGCTCCTCTTGCAGTTTGCGAGAGGAGCTGAGGTCGCGGGCGATCCCCAAGACCCCGAGCGGGTCACCCTCGGGGGTGCGCAAGGGGATCTTGGTGGTCTGAAGCAGCTCCTCATGACCATCGCTGGCAAAGATGGCCCGTTCCTCGTTGAGGACCGGGCACCCGGTGCGCATGGCCTCGCGGTCATAATGGCGAAAGAGCTCGGCGAGCTCAGGGGCCGCAAAGTCGGCATCGGTGTGTCCGATGATCTCGGACTCGGATGCCCCAAAGAAAGATTCAAAGCGCGCATTGCAGGCGAGATAGATCCCATCGGGATCTTTGAGCCAAACGAGATCGGGAATGGCGCGGATGAGCCCGTGTAACAGCGGGTCGAGCGGTGCCTGGTTGCGGAGCGCCGACTGTGCTGCCTGCCCGATGGCTAGCAGGCACCCGTCGGCAAGCCGGTGGAATCCCAGCTCTACCAGGACCTCGCACTGATTGGCGCGATGCAACCACAGCACGGTATGCACGGATCGACCCGCCTCGATCTGGGCGAAGTAGGTGGGTAGGCGGTGGTGTTCGCGCGGCGCGCTCAGGTAGCGCCAACTCAGGCCCTTGAGGGCGCTCAACTCATGGCCGGTCAAGCGCAAGGCTGCGGGATTGGCATAGATGAAACCCTGGTCAGCGCTAAGCCAGATTGCCTCCGCACTCGTCTCAGCGAACAGGCGAAACGCCTCTTCATACCCGCGATACTCGGTCTCATCGAGCATATAGCCGTAGAGCAGGCGCGGCGTGCCCAGTTCATCACGCTGAACGACCCTCAGGTCATATAGCCAGCGTACCTGGGCATCGGCGCGGATGATGCGATAGCGTTGGCTCCAAGATTCAGGACCGGCGTTGAGATGATGCACCACCTCGGACGTGATCCGCTCTAGGTCGTCGGGATGGATCAAGGACATGAACGCCTGGTTCAGTATCTGTTCAGGCGGATAGCCGAAGAGATGCGTAGCATTTGGCGAGGCGTAAACGATCGGCCAATGGGATTCAGGGCGCCACGCAAGCAGGGCGACCGGCCCAGTGATACAAGGATCTGGCGGCAGGGTATTGCCTATCCCGTTGTCCGTGGACGACTGACTGGGCAAACCAGCGCGTTGCTCATGGGGCCTGGGGGGATCAAGGCGCATCGGCGATAAAGGGTCAGGTGCAAAATGGGCGCTCGATCCCGAGCCAGAGATCCAAAACGGACTGGACGGCTGCGACATTGAGCCGCTCGGTCGCCGAAAAGGGCAGGACCTCGAGCACAGCATGATCCTTGCCCAAGGCACGTTCGACTGCTAAACAGGCGCTCTTCACCGCCCCCCATTTGAGCTTGTCGGCCTTGGTGAGCAAGGCGAGGACAGGCAACCGGACACGCTGCCCCCAGGCGAGCATCTGCTGGTCGTACTCGGTCAGGGGATGGCGGATATCCATGACGATCACCAGACCGACCAGCGAGCGGCGGTTTTCGAGATAGCGCGCCAGCTCTTGTTGCCAGGCCTGTTTGACCGCCAAAGGGACCTGGGCATAGCCGTAGCCCGGAAGGTCGACCAGGCGGCGCTCATCATCGAGCTGGAAGAAGATTAGCTGCTGGGTGCGCCCTGGGGTCTTGCTGGTCCGGGCAAGCGATCTTTGATGACAGATGGCGTTGATGGCGCTCGATTTGCCGGCATTCGAGCGTCCGGCAAATGCCACCTCCCGCCCTTGATCGGGCGGGGCCTGAGCGAGCCGCGCAGCAGCGGCCAAAAAGCGCGCCCCCTGATAAAAGGGGTCGATCCGCTCAGAGGGGGTCAGGCGCAGGTCGGTCATCGATTCGCTATTGGAGGCTGGGACAGATCGGTTCAACCAGGGCAGGCGGCTGAAGGGGTCGGGCTGGGCAACCTCTGCCCCCAAAATGGGGATCATGCATCCCGCTGCCAATGACCCGAGCGCCCGCCCGATTTCTCGATGAGCTGGATCTCGGCAATCCGCATCCCGCGATCGACTGCCTTGCACATGTCATAGATGGTCAGCAGACCGATCTCGACGGCACACAGGGCCTCGATCTCCACACCCGTGCACCCGACCGTCTCGACCGTCGCCTGGCAGCGCACGGCCGAGGATTCAGGCTCAAGGGCGAAATCGATGGCGACATGGGTCAGCGACAAGGGATGGGCGAGCGGGATGAGGTCTGCGGTCCGCTTGGCGGCCATGATCCCGGCGAGCCGCGCCACCCCCAGCACATCGCCCTTGGCATGCCCGCCCGACTCGATCAGTGCCAAGGTGGCAGGCTGCATCAGGATTCGACCCTCGGCGACGGCACGGCGCGTCGTCTCAGGCTTATCCCCGACATCGACCATCTGCACTGCACCGCTGGCGGTGAAATGGATCAGCATCACTTTGTACCCTTGGTCTTGAGCCTGTCTGATAGGGTGACCTAGACCAACGACTAGAAAGCCGGCTTTTCAGGTGCATCCTCAAACATCTTGATGCTCGCCATGATCTCAGCCCAGGCCTCCTCGCGATCTCCCCAGCCTAGGACCCGTACCCATTTGCCCTCGTCGAGGTCCTTGTAGTGCTCAAAGAAATGGGCGATCTGCTCGAGCAAATATTGGGGCAGATCGCGAAAGCTTTCGACCTGACGATAGCCCTTATAGAGGTTGTCGATCGGCAGTGCCAGCACCTTGGCGTCATCGCCCGATTCGTCGGTCATCTTCAACACCCCCACCGGGCGGCACTTGATGACCGAGCCCGGGATCAAGGGATAAGGGGTGACCACCATGACATCGACCGGATCGCCGTCTGAAGACAGGGTATGGGGGACATAGCCATAGTTACAGGGATAGTGCATGGCGGTGGACATGAAACGATCGACGAACATGGCGCCGGTCTTCTTGTCCATTTCGTATTTGACCGGTTCGGAATGGGCGGGTATCTCGATGATGACATTGATGGTATAGGGGGGATTGTCCCCCCGCGAGACCTTGGAGAGATCCATGGGTATCTATTTTTGCTCAGCTTTAAAGGTTACTGGGAAGGAGCGGATTCTACCAAAGGCCTGGTCTTGGCGTGGTAGGGGGTGGTGCTCAGGGCAGTGGACTGGCTGCCGGATGCGGGTACTGGGCCTCATCCGGCGGCGCAACAGTGACTCAGAGGGCAAAATCGGCGAGCTTACGCGCGACTGGGGCGTTCTTCAGGGTCACATAGCTCGGCAGGCCGCGTGCAAAGGGCGGATAGTCCTCACCCTGGATCAAGGGATAGAGATAATCCTTACAGGACTGGGTAATCCCAAACCCGTCTTCCGAGATGAACTCGCGCGGCATGAACTTCTCGACATTGGCGACCTTGGCGAGGGGTGCCATCTCGATCTCCCAGGTGTAAGGGTCACTGCTGGTACGCTTGATCGCCGGCATCACCGCATTATGCCCGGCCAGCGCAAACTCAACCGCCGCGCGCCCCACGGCGTATGCCTGCTCGACATCGGTCTTGGAGGCCAGATGACGGGCAGCACGCTGCAGATAGTCGGCCACTGCCCAATGGTATTTATAGCCCGTGGTCTCTTTGATCAGGTTGGCCACCACCGGTGCTGCCCCACCGAGCTGGGCATGGCCAAAGGCATCGCGGGTGCCCTGTTCTGCAAGAAAACGCCCGTCCGGATGTTTGGCGCCTTCTGAGACCACCACGGTGCAATAGCCGAATGTCTCGACCTTGGATCTGAGCGTCGCAACAAAGCGCTCTTGATCGAAGGGGACCTCGGGGAAAAGGATGACGACCGGGATGCCTTGATCCTCGACCAGACCGCCGGCAGCAGCGATCCAACCGGCATGCCGGCCCATCACCTCGATGACAAACACCTTAGTCGAGGTCTTGGCCATCGAGCGCACATCAAACGAGGCCTCGAGGGTCGAGGTGGCGATGTACTTGGCGACCGAGCCAAATCCCGGGCAGTTGTCGGTGATCGGCAGGTCATTATCTACGGTCTTGGGGACATGGATGGCCTGGATGGGATAGCCCATGGCCTCCGAGAGCTGCGAGACCTTATAGCAGGTATCCGCTGAATCGCCGCCGCCGTTATAAAAGAAATAGCCGATATCATGGGCCTTAAAAACCTCGATCAGGCGCTCGTATTCGCGCTTGTTGGCCTCCAGGCTCTTGAGCTTATAGCGGCATGAGCCGAAGGCCCCGGCAGGGGTATAGCGTAGGGCAGCAATCGCCTCGTCCGATTCCTGGCTGGTATCGATCAGGTCCTCGGTGAGCGCCCCGATGATCCCGTTGCGCCCAGCAAAGACGGTACCGATACGGTCTGGATGCTGGCGCGCGGTCTCGATCACCCCGCAGGCCGAGGCATTGATGACGGCGGTCACCCCGCCGGATTGGGCATAGAAGGCATTCTTGATCGACATCTGGTCCTCCCCAATCGTTGGTTACAGGCAGTGTTTAAGCGAATTCATTGTCCAGCCCCAATGCCTGGCGCATGAACAGCTGCTTGAGGGGGTCAAGGCGCTCGGCAAGACCAAGCCCCAGGGCGCGTGTCTGCACGATCGCCGGCTCTCGGTTGCCAAATAACGCCTTGAAGAGATTCATCGCCTGAAGCATCAGGAGATTGGCCCCGCGCCGCGCCCGCTCATAACGGCGCAGGGTCCACAGGCCAGCGATATCGCGCCCATGCTGAAGGCCCATTTGGATGGCCCAGGCCAAGGCCGCGGCATCCATGAAACCGAGATTGACCCCCTGCCCGGCTAGGGGGTGGATGGCATGGGCCGCATCGCCGATCAACGCGACCCCAGGCCTAACATAGGCGCGGGCATGATGGGCACGCAAGGGGATGGCCAGGCGCTGGCTTACCAGACTCAGTGCCCCCAGCCGGGATTCAGAGGCATCGGTCAGGGCCTGATTGAACCTTGCTTCATCGAGTGCCATGAGTTCGGCGGCATAATCTTCATCCGCAGACCAGACGAGCGCACAGCGGCCATCGGCCAGGGGTAATAAGGCCAAGGGGCCGGTCGGCAGGAAGCGCTGCCAGGCGGTTGCGCGGTGCCAGTGCGTAGGCTGGACATGGGCGATGATGGCACGCTGTCCATAGTCCCATGCTTGGGTCTCGATCCCGCTCAAGGAGCGGATCAGTGAGTCTCGCCCATCGGCACCGATGAGCAGACGCGCTCTCAGAGCACACCCATCCGAGAGCCTCAGCCGTATCCCTTGCGCCTCGGTCTCGAGGTCGATGATGGAGACGGGTGAGATCAGCTTTATCTCCTCACAGGCCGATAGGGACTCCCATAGAGCGCGCTGGATGATCTGATTCTCGATGATATGTCCAAGATCGGGTTCGTTCAGCCCCTGCGCATCGAAATGGATCTCGGCACCGTTTAGGGCATCCCACACACGCATCTCGCGGTATGGACAGACCCCGAGGTCGCGGATGGTCTCCCAGACATCGAGGCGCTCCAAAAACCTTTGGCTCGCGCGGTTGATTGCTGAGACCCTGAGGTCTCTCTCATCCGCATGCCAATGGGTGCGAGGCGGGCGCGGCTCGATCACCCCGATCTCCAGCCCCTGGCCGATCAGCGCCAAGGCGCAAGCGGCACCGACCATGCCGCCGCCGGCGATGATGATGTCGAATGTCTGCTCCTCAACCATAGCTGCCCTCCAGCTCAATCCCGCCCGCCAGAGGTAGTCGGGGTCGGGGACCATCGAGCCCCATGAGATGGCGGGCGAGACGATGGCGCGCCGGCGGTGTCAGATCAAGCCCCAGTAGCCCGAGATTGCGCGCCAAGCGCAGCGGCCAGACACTCGGAACGAAGACCCGGGCTAGGGTGTCCGTGAGCATGGCGGTGAGCTGTTGGTCTCGGCCTCGCCAACGCCGGTAGGCGGCGAGGGTCGCTGAGTCCCCTGGATCTTGCCCCGCGCGCGCTACCTCGTCCAGGACAGAGGCCAAGGCCGCGACATCGCGCAGACCCAGGTTGAACCCCTGTCCAGCCACTGGGTGCAGGGTATGGGCGGCATTGCCGATCAGGATCAACCGTTCATGGACCGTCTGGCCGAGGAAACGCAGCTTGAGGGAATGAACCTGACGCAGCGAGGGCAGCCCTAGCCGCCCGAGACGCCAGCCGAAACGCGCTTGGAGGCGCTCAACGAATGACGCATCATCGAGCGCCATCAGCTCCGGGGTCTGCTCCGGGTGGCAGCACCAGACTACCGAATAACGCCCGCCGGTCATGGGCAGGAAGGCCAGGGGCCCGGTGTCGGTGAACCGTTCAAAGGCCCAGCCTGGACGTGGGCGACTGACCTCGACCGTGGTGATGACCGCGTCCTGACCATAGTCATGGCCCTCGACCCTGATACCCAAACGCTTGCGTATCCCTGAGTCATGCCCGTCAGCAGCCACGAGCAAGCGGGTGCTCAGGGTCTGGCGCTGGCCGGCCAGTTCGATTTCAAGCTCGACCCTGCCAGGTCGTACATAATGATGGGCAAGACGAGCGGGGCGGAAGATCTTGAGACCGGTGCTCGTTTCGAGCGCCCCTTCGATGGCACGCTCGATCACCCGCGCCGGGGTCACATAGCCCAGGGCCTCGACACCTTCCTCCCGATGGTTGATGCGGGTGAACCCGCAAGCGCCGCGCTCCGAGACATGGACACAGCGGATCGGTTCGGCCAGGGGCGCGATCGCCGGCCATAGACCTGTACCGCCCAGGATTTGCCGGCTACCCAAGGACAGGGCGATCACCCGATCGTCTGGGCCGGGTTGATGAGGCGGGCCGGCAGGTGTCGATTCAATCAAGGCCATCTTAAGCGGTAAGTGGCGCAAGGCGCAGGCCAGACTCCCTCCGACCAGACCCCTGCCTGCGATCACCACATCGAAATCAGTCATCCTCAACCTCGCTGCATCAGCTGCTCGATCGCCTCTGGGTCCTTAGGGACTGCATCTGACAGGATCTCATGGCCCTCCTCGGTGATCAGGACCGTATCCTCGATCCGCACCCCGATGCCCCGATACTCCTCGGGGACCGCCTCGATCTGTGGCAGATACAGCCCAGGCTCGACTGTGAAGACCATGCCCGGCTCGAGTTTGCGCCATTCGCCATCACGCTGATAGTCGCCGACGTCATGGACATCCATCCCCAGCCAGTGGCCGGTACGATGCATGTAATAGGGCTTATAGGCCTCGTCCTTGATGAGCTGTTTCGGATCGCCGTCCAAGATACCCAGCTCGACTAGCCCTTTGGTTAGGACCTTGAGCGCCGCCTCATGCGGTTCGTTCCAGCGGCGTCCGGGGATAGCGCGTTTGAGCGCCGCCTGCTGGGCCTTGAGCACCCATTCATAGATCTGGCGTTGCGCCGGCGTGAAGCGGCCATTGACCGGAAAGGTGCGGGTGATATCCGAGGCATAACCGGACAGCTCGCAACCGGCATCGACCAGGACCAGATCGCCATCGCGCAGCTCGGCGGCGTTTTCAATATAGTGTAAAACACAGGCGTGGGCACCGCCGGCCACAATGCTGGGATAGGCGAGCTCGGATGCCCCGGCGAGCGCGCAGCGATAGCGGAACTCGGCTGCCAAACGGTCTTCGGTCAGACCTGGGCGGCATAGGCGCATCAGTTTGAGATGCGCCTGCGCCGAGATGCGCGCAGCGCGGCGCAGGATAGCGATCTCGGCGGCGCTTTTTTTGAGACGCTGCTCGTGTAGGATCGAGCCGAGGTCGATCAAGACCTCTGGCGCCCTGGTACCGCTGCGTGCCTTGGCACGCACCTGACGCACCCAGCCCATGACCCGGTTGTCGAGATCGGTATTCGTTCCGATGGGATAGTACAGACGCTTGCAGCCCTCGATCAGCTTGGGCATCTCCTCGTCAAGGGCGCCCATAGGATGGGACTGATCGGCGCCGAAGCGCTTGATTGCGCCCTCTGGCCCAATGCGCATGCCATCCCATTGCTCGCGTTCGGGATCGCGTGGACGGCAAAATAAAATAAATTCCCCCTCTTTGCGCTTCTGGACAAGGACACACCAGGCGTCCGGTTCGGGAAAGCCGGTGAGATAGCTAAAGTCACTATCCTGGCGGAAGGGATAGTGCACATCGCGATTGCGTAGCCTCTCCGAGGCTGCAGGGAGGATAACGATAGACTGGGGTCCGATCGCCTTGACAAGCCGTCGGCGGCGACGCAGGTATTCGGCAGGGGTCATGACGAAGCGATGGGCGTTGGGGCTGTCTGCTTGGCCGATGTCTGCTCAGCGTGGAGCAACATCACGGCCACGCGCACGAACTCGATGAGCTCGGCGAGTGCTTGTTCGTTATCCTCGCTGTCGTCGAGCTGGCCGAGATCCATCTGGGTGATGGCCGTGAGATCGGCGATGATCTCACGCCCCTGGGCAGAGCAGTCGGCGATGCCGAGGCTATGCAGACCCAGTCCATATAAAAAGCCCCGCGTCCAATCGTAAAGCCACAAGGCCCGTTCGCGCAGGGGTGCCGAGTCGTCAGGGGAGGGGAGATCCAAGACTCGCTCAGGGGCTTGAAAATGGGCAGAGATGCCCGCTGCCCACTCGCATAAGACGACTCGCCCCGTATCCGGCGAGGGCGGGTTATTGTCGCCTGCGGGTATGATCTGATCTAGCCAAACATCCACAGCCTTGGGTTCACCGGCGCAGATGAGGCCGCAGAGCATACCGTGGGCCTCACTGAGGGTCGGGCAGAGGCAGCCCGACTCGAGATAACGCGCGATATCAGGGACGAGGGTATCCGTAGCAACCTCCTGAGAGTGCACCCGCGGATGTTGGGAGACGACGCTGCCATCATAGCACGGCCCTGGCGGATTGACCGCCCGCAAAGCCCCTTCTATAGTGAGTACACTCTTACGGAGTCTCCGACCTTGGCCAAATTCGATCTCGATCGATTTGAACACTGTGTGCATGCCCTGATTCGCTTAAACGAGAGCCTGAAAGACGAAAACGCTTCCTTGCGCGCGCATCAGGCGTTGCTTTTGGCCGAGCGCGCTGAGCTCATCGGAAAAAACGAACAGGCGCGCACCCGCCTTGAGGCTATGCTGTTGCGACTGCGCGCGATGGAGGAACATCTGTGATCGAAGAGCCGTTGCAACTGACCATCAAGATCCTCGACAAGGAATATCGGATCGCTTGCGAGTTCCATGAACAGGACGATTTAAAGGCATCGGCGCGACTGCTTGACAACCGCATGCGTGAGATTCGCCAGACGGGTCGCGTGGTTGGCACCGATCGCATCGCTGTGATGGCGGCACTCAATATCGCCTATGACCTCATTCAGCTACAACGCGCCTGCGCCGGTACTGAAAATGAGCTCAATCGTCGTCTGCAACAATTACAAGAGCGGGTCAATCAGGCCCTTGCAGGCGAAAGGGATGAACTCTGCGAACCTCCTCGGTTCGATCAGCCTGAGCCCGTATCTCAATCCGCACTGGACGCCCCGCGCGAAAAGGTATAGCCTAGTCCTTAAGACACCCCCTGCGGTGTGCGTCAGCGGCCTGGGTATATTCTTGAGCCTAATCCTTACCCAGGGGATGCGAGTGTGTGCAGCCAGTGTGCAAGTCCGCCGCCGAGCGGAAAGCCTTAAGGCCACGCCGACCGTCCCCCCTTGAACCTCGCGGTTCAAGAACAAAGGCAGGCAGCGCCACCAGCGGGGGGTGTCTGTTTTCCCGAATGCAGAATAGCAGTCAACTCAGACAGGTCTTGCGTACCGCGCGGCGCGCCCTTTCCCCAAGTCTTCAACGCCTTCATGCCCGAAGGCTGGCTAGGCATTTGGGCAAACATCCATTTTTCCTCCGCGCCCGTCGTTTGGCATTGTATTGGCCGGCAGATGGCGAGATCGATCCGCGCCCCGTGCTGGATCGGCCTCATGCCCGCGCCAAGCATGTCTATCTCCCTGTCTTAAACCCGCTGGGCCGGTCTAAATCCCTGTGGTTCGCCCGCTATCGCCCGGACGGACCACTGCGCTTCAACCGTTTTGGTATTCCTGAACCGCATCAATGCGGGCGGCAGCTCATTCCGATACGTCACCTCGATCTCATCATCCTGCCTCTGGTCGGTTTTGACGCTCACGGTAACCGTCTAGGTATGGGCGGCGGCTTTTATGACCGCACCCTGGCCTATCGGCGGCGTTATACCCATTGGCAGCGCCCGCGTCTGGTCGGTGTTGCCCATGAATGCCAGCGGGTAGAGCACATCGAGGCCAAGCCTTGGGACATTCGGCTTGATATGATCCTAACCGAAGCGGGTTGTTATCTACCTTGATAGCGGTTCGGTGACACATGACTTAAACCAGGGATCGCAGCCATGACTAGCTTTCGCCTGGGGTTTAACAATAGGAGGACGCGCAGCGTATGTATCAAGACGAGCTCAAGAAACAGGCAGCGGAGGCGGCGCTCGACTATGTCGAAGGCGGCGTGATCGGCGTTGGGACCGGCTCGACCGTGAATCATTTCATCGCCGCCTTGGCGCGCATCTGCCATCGGATCGAGGGTGCAGTGTCCAGCTCCGAGGCCTCAACCGAGCGCCTGAAACAGCATGGGATCCCTGTTTTGGATCTCAATGCCGTAGGTGAGCTGGGACTCTATGTGGATGGGGCGGATGAAGCCAATCATCAACTTGAGTTGATCAAGGGCGGCGGCGGAGCGCTGACCCGCGAAAAGATCGTCGCTGCGGCCAGCCGCCGGTTTGTGTGTATCGCCGATGAGAGCAAACTGGTTGAGGTCTTAGGACGCTTTCCCTTGCCGGTCGAGGTGATCCCTATGGCGCGCAGTTTCGTGGCGCGTGAATTGGTCAGATTGGGCGGGACGCCGGTATGGCGCGAGGGTTTTGTTACCGATAATGGTAATGTCATCCTGGATGTACAGGGTCTAAGTATCCACGACCCCAAGGCGCTCGAACAACAGATCAATAATATCCCTGGGGTAGTGACGGTCGGGATCTTTGCCTTGCGCCCAGCCGATGTCTTGATCCTGGGCACGCAAAACGGTCCACAGACCATCGCGCGCAGCTGAGGGATTTGATGACATAAAAAGGGGTTTGATGACATAAAAAGGCGCGGGGCTTTTAAAGCCCCGCGCCTTAGGTGTATCCCGTATTTCGGGAGCGGCAGGATCAGAAGTTATGGATCATGCCGATTGAGAAACCATCCCAGTCTGTGTTTGGAAGGTCGTCGTTGGTCTGGGTATAAAGGATATAGGCCTTGGTGCGTTTGCTCAGGTTGTGATCAAAAGCGACCGCCCAGGTGTAATAGTCGCCATCAATGGCATCCCGCACATTCTTGGGTGCGCCGGGCGGGACGCGACCGTCGCGGTTACCATTGCCATACATGGCCTTGATCATGTTGTTGCCGAAGCTGTAACCAGCCTGGATCTGCCAGAGCTTCAGCGAGTCGTTCGTGGTGGCCGGGCTGATCTGGCCCCTGGGCAGATCGGATTGCTCCTCATAGATACCTGCCAAGGTGAAACCGTTCCAGTCGAGCATCCCTAAGCCAACGCGCCACTTAGTATAGTCATCAGCGACATAGCTTGGTGAAAGCCGATTACTGCTGACTGCGGTATTCATGAACAGCTCGTTGCTGAGCGACTCATAGGCCAGAGAGGCGTAGAAGGGGCCATTGCTATAGATGCCTGCGATCGAGTAGGCCTCGGCCAAGGTATCTGAATTGAGGTTTTCGCCATAGCCCGCCGTCGAGGCACCGCCGGCATGGACAGCTCCGGCAAGCTGGAAGCCGGAAAGATTCGGGCTTACATAGGCAATGGCGTTGTCAGCGCGGATATCGTCAAATTTGGCCGTGCCGTTGTAGTCCGCCATTGTATCGGAGAAGAGGTCGAGCTTTGCGGTCGAGTTTTTGTAGGGGGTATCGTTGCGACCGACCACGAAGGTACCCCAATCGCCGGTCAAACCGGCGAAGCTGTTGCGCATCGTGATGCTATCATCTGCTCCCGATGCAGCGTTGCCCCTGGTGCTCTCTTCGGTCATCCTAATACCGAACTCGACCTGGTAGATGGCCTTGAGCCCATTGCCCAGGTCCTCGGAGCCCTTGACACCGATCCGGTTGGCGCGGCTTTCGCCCGGGATCGCACCACGACCGTTCAGCCCCCAGCCCTTAAAACCGGTACCTTCGACATCTGCCCAGTCGATCGACATATGCAGCTTGCCATAGAGGATGGCATCGGCCGTTGCAGCAACTGGGGCAACCATCGTGGCAGCGACTGCTAGGGTTAGAAGTTTTTTCTTCATAAGAATTCTCCGGTGTTGTGAATTTGTCTCGTTTGACTGCAGAAACCGCGCGCAATCATGCTTTGCGTTGTGAACTATAGAGCACCGAATGGCGTTTTGCAACAGATTAGGCTAAAAAAGACACACTGGCATTTACTGTTTTTTTTTTGCAACAACTGGAATTGATGGCAGGACATGCTACAGCCTAAGTGCGGCAGATGCTCAAGCCTGAGTCGTCCTGGCTGCCTTGTTAATCGAGAGGTGCCATGCTGTGTCTAACCTGTGTCTAAATAGACCCAACGAAACTGTCTAAAAACCGTTTTTCGCGGAGCGAAACCTGCCTGGGGCGGCTGGCGCGGCGGGGTGAGGGGGCATGCCAGGCGGTTGGGGCAGAGATTTGCTCTCGTTCTCGGCTAATTCAACGTCCCAAACACGCAGATTTTACCAATATTGTGCACCAGTGCGTACAATCTCCATTGTACATCCACTTTGGCTTTCGAGCGCAGCGTGAAGCGGTTCATGTGTTTGTGAACGCAAATGTTCGCAAAGACCGGCTCGACCATCGCTAAACGGCGGGCGTAAATCTTCTTGCCCTGTGGACTGTCAATTTTGGCCTTCATCTCGTCGAGCAGATTGGGCGGCTGCGCGGTCGGAACGGAGAGATAGCGGCGGGAAGCGGAGGGCTTGCTCAGGCAGCGTTCGCGCAGCGGACAGGCGGCGCAGTCCTGGGGGCGGGCGTGGTAGACGTCGTAGATGCGATAGCGGTTGCGCTGGCTGCGGGCGTGCAGGGTCAGTTCCCGCCCCTGGGGACAGAGATACCGTTGTCGGTCGGGGTCGAACGTGAAATCCGTCAGCGAGAAGGGCGCTTCCTTCTGCTGTCCACCCTTGAAACGGTCTCGATCGGCGAAGCGCTCATCGCGTTTGCGGAACTGGATGTCGGGGATGTAGGCGTCCACTCCTTCAGTCTGGCAGAACGTCAGGCTTTCCACACTATGATAGTTGCTGTCTGCGGTCAGGGTCTTGCCCTGAAAGAAGGTCTCGTCCTTGCCAATCGCCTTGAGATTCTTTTTCGCACCCGTCAACATCGGCTCGAGATTGTCGTGGTCCTGGGTGGCGAAGGCTTCGGCGGCGAGGATGATTTGATGTTTGGAATCGACCAGCGCCTGCGCGTTGTAGCCCTGCACGACGCCGTGGGCGGTGGGCATCTTGACCGATTCGTTGTCCACGGCGTTGCTCTGGATTTCTTTGCCGTCGCTGCCCGTCTTGGGCTGTTCGCTCTGCAGGAACTGCTCCAACCGTTCGACTGCCCGCTGCAGGCGTCTCTCGCGCTGCTGCTGGCGTTCCAACTCGACCTCCGGCTGGGCGTCTGCCATCGCCTGCTGCAGTTTCTCCTGCAACTTATCGCGCTTGCGCTTGAGTTCGTCGAAGGTGCCGCTCCACTCTTTGGAGACGTTGGCGGAGAGTTTGACCCCGTCCAGGCTGAAGTGCGAGCCGCCGAGCAGGTTCATCTCTTCGCACACCAGCAGGACGTCGCAGAAGAGGCTCTCGATTTCTTCCTGCATGGTTGAGACGAAGTTGGCGATGGTGCTGTGGTCGGGGGAATAGCCGCAGGCGAGCGCGATGAAGGTGACGTTTTCGACGCAGGCGCGCTCGATTTGTCGGGAACTGAGCAAGCCGCGGGCGTAAGCCAGCAAAATGACTTTGAGCAGGATTCTGGGGTGAATGGCGGTTGCGCCGGTTTCGTCGTTGTTGTAGCGCTGGTCGAAGACCGAAAGGTCCATGTGCTTTTCGACCACTTCGTGAATGGTGTGCTCCAGGCTGCCGGGGAGGATCTGGTTTTCGAGGGAGATGGGCAGCATGACCATCTGGTCGTAGTTGCAGGGTTTGAATTTTGGCATGGGGTCACCTCTGCCAGAGTAAACCCCAATCGTTTAAGGTGGATTCGCCCCTTTTTCGACAGTTTCAACGCCAAGTTTTAAGATATCTTAGTGCTAAAGTTTTCGCGATACCAGTAAACTGGCTGTACCCAGGGGATCCCGGGCGCTGATGAACTGTCTGGGGCGCCGCGACTGGGCTCAGTGTTGCATACCAGGTACACATGCGCCGATCATGGTATGGATCAATGAGTTTCCCGCTCAATGAATGGTTGAGTAGATCGGTTGCGAATAGCTTCTGGAATCTAGAGTTTTAAGGTATAGATAGGGTGTAAGAAAGCGCATGCGACCTTCTCAACGCCGCCCTGACGAGCTGCGTCTGATCCGTTTCACCCTGGGGTTTACTCGGTATGCTGAAGGCTCAGTGCTCGTCGAATTCGGCGATACCCATGTGTTGTGCACCTCCAGTCTCGATCCCAATGTGCCGCCCTTTCTCAAGGGCAAGGGACAGGGATGGGTAACGGCCGAATACGGGATGCTGCCACGCGCAACCGCCGAACGTACCCCACGCGAGGCAACGCGGGGCAAACAAAGCGGGCGTACTCAGGAGATTCAGCGCCTGATTGGGCGCAGTCTCAGGGCGGCGGTGGACCTTAAGGCGCTGGGCGAGCGAACGATTACCCTGGATTGCGATGTGCTTCAGGCCGACGGCGGGACGCGCACGGCAGCAATCAGCGGCGGCTGGCTGGCCCTGCGCCTGGCGATCAACCGTCTGCTTGACAGTGGTGCATTGACCGTTGATCCGCTTAGGGCGCAGGTCGCTGCGGTCTCGGTGGGGATCTGGGAGGGGATACCGGTGCTTGATCTCGATTATGCCGAGGATTCGACCGCTGCGACCGATTTGAACCTGGTGATGGATGAGCAAGGGCGCTTCATCGAGATCCAGGGGACCGCTGAGGCGCAGCCCTTCAGCCGCAATGAACTCGACGCCCTGTTATCCCTGGGGGAGTCGGGTATCCGCGCCATTCAAGCTGCCCAGTGTGCGGTCTTGAACGGCGGTTGAGCCTCCTCTGAATCGAGTTCAGGAAGATGCGTTTACCCTCCGCTGGACTCTTGATCCTAGCCAGTGACAACCCAGGCAAAATGCGTGAGATCGCCCGCCTGCTTGCGGGACTCCCTTTCGAGGTTCGCAGTCAAGGGGAATATGGTGTGCCAGCGGTCGAGGAGACGGGCCTGAGCTTTGTCGAGAACGCGATCCTCAAGGCGCGGCAGGCCTGCCGCTATACGGGTCTACCGGCGATCGCTGACGACTCGGGGCTCGAGGTCGATGCGCTCGCTGGTGCCCCTGGGATCTATTCCGCCCGTTATGCCGGACCCAAGGCCACGGACGAGGAGAACCTGCGCAAGCTGCTCGATGCACTCCAGTGCGTCCCCGAGGCCGAGCGCACCGCCCGTTTTCAGTGCGCGATCGTTTATTTGCGCCATGCCGAGGACCCCATGCCACTCGTTTGCCAAGGCACCTGGGAGGGTCGCATCCTGTTCGAGCCGCGCGGGACCCAGGGCTTTGGCTATGACCCGGTCTTTTTGGTCCCAACGCAGGGTTGCAGCGCCGCTGAGCTCGATCCAGAGCTCAAGAACCAGCTCAGTCATCGCGGCCAGGCCTTACAGCGGTTGCGCCAATGGTTTGCAGCATGAATCCGCAGGACATCGCCGCCAATTATGAGCGGCTCATGGCACGTATCCGGTCTGCGGCCGAACGCGCCGGCAGATCGCCTGAAACCATCCAATTGATCGCAGTCGGCAAACAACAGCCGGCGGCGGCCATCCGCGCTCTCTATGCCCTAGGGCAGCGGGCCTTTGGAGAGAGCTATGTGCAAGAGGCCCTGGGTAAACAGGCCGAGCTTGCCGACCTGAAGGACATCGAATGGCATTTCATCGGGCGCATCCAGGCCAACAAGACCCGTGCGCTCGCCGCCCATTTCGCCTGGGTCCATGGTTTGGCCGATCGCCACCATGCCGAACGCCTCAGCGCCCAGCACCCCCCTGAGCGTTTGCCCTTGCGGGTGTGTCTGCAGGTCAATCTCAGCGGCGAGGCTAGCAAATCCGGGGTCGCACCCGAGGCACTCCCCGAACTGCTTGCCGCCTGTAAATCACTACCGAACTTCGAGGTTTGCGGGTTGATGACCTTGCCGGCACCGGCTATGGGGGAGGAAGCCCAACGCCGCCCCTTCCGGAGGCTGCGCGAGCTACGCGACCGCCTGGCGACCCCATCGCATCCGCTGCCCGTCTTGTCGATGGGCATGTCCGATGACCTGGAGGCAGCGATCCTGGAAGGGGCGACCCAGGTGCGTGTTGGTACTGCCTTATTCGGTAACCGTACTTAAGTGTTGGCAAACTAGGCGTAAAATGGGCCACAGTCTCGTTTAAGACCTCAAGATGAGTGATCCATGACGACAGTCAAGATTCGCTTTATCGGTGGCGGTAACATGGCCGCTAGTCTCATCGCTGGTCTGATCGCCGATGGCTATACACCCGCTGAGATCCAGGTCTCCGATCCCGACCCCGAGCGCCGACAGGTCCTGCAAGCAGCCTTGGGGGTGCGTGCCCTGGCCAGCAATCTCGAAGGGCTCGCTGAGGCCGGGACCTTGGTCCTCTGCGTCAAACCGCAGATGGCGGCGATGGTTTGCGCCGAGCTTGGACCGATGGTCAGCGAACACTGCCCGCTCGTGGTCTCGGTCATGGCGGGGGTGACCGAGCGGACCATCCAACGCTGGCTTGGTGGCCCAGTCCCAGTGGTGCGTGCCATGCCCAATACCCCAGCGATGTTACAGACTGGTGCCATCGGTCTGCATGCCAGCCCAGAGGTCGATGCCGAGGGGCGCAATCGTGCCGAGACCATCCTGCGCGCCGTGGGTCTGGTGCGCTGGGTCGAGGATGAGGCAGCGATCGATGCCGTCACCGCTATCTCTGGCAGCGGGCCGGCCTATTTCTTCCTGCTCATGGAGACCTTGGAGCAGGCGGCGATCGAGCTGGGTCTAGAGGCCGAGACCGCCCGCCTCCTGACCTTGCAGACTGCGCTCGGGGCGGCCAAGATGGCGATGGAAAGCACCGATCCGCCGGCACGGTTGCGCGAACGGGTGACCTCGCCAGGCGGGACCACCGAGCGGGCGCTCGCCGTCTTTGCCGAAGCCAATCTGCGCGGCCTGGTCGAGCGCGCTGCCCGCGCTGCCCGCGACCGCGCTGTCGAGCTATCGCGCATCCTCTCGGAGTCGGCATGAGTTCATCCTATCTCATCGATCCGCTGGTCTTTCTGGTCCAAACCCTATTTGGGTTGTATACGGCGACGGTGGCGTTGCGCTTTCTGCTGCAATGGGTACGCGCCGATTTTTACAACCCGATCTCTCAGGCGGTGGTCAGGCTGACCTCGGCCCCCTTGCGCCCTTTGCGCCGGATCATCCCTGGTTATGGCGGCTTGGATCTTGCGGCCCTGGTGCTGATCTGGCTGCTGTCTGCGGCTGAGCTCGGTTTGATCGTCTGGATCGTCGGACTGGGCCGTTCGCCTTTGGGCGCCTTTCTCTGGGCGATTCCGAGCATGGTTGAGCTGTTCATCAATCTTTTTCTCTTCTCGATCCTGATTCGCGCGATCCTGAGCTGGGTCAACCCAGATCCCGCGAATCCGGCCAACCGGCTATTGGATCAACTCACCGGGCCGGTCATGCGTCCGTTCAAGCAGCTCCTGCCTCCGATCGCCGGGATCGATCTGGCACCGCTTGCGGCCATGATCGTCCTGGTCCTGCTCAATATGTTGTTGATCCCACCGCTCAAATGGTTGGTGGCAAGTCCAGTGTAAAACGATGAGTTGGTATCGCTGGGAAGGCGAGGATCTGGAACTGCGGGTGCGGGTACAGCCTCGCGCACCCCGCGATGCCTTCGACACGCCCGATCCGAGCGGGGCGTATTATTGGGTGCGGCTCAAGGCCCCGCCGGTCGAGGGCAAGGGCAACAAGGCGCTGCAGCGGTTCATCGCCGATGCCTTCGGAGTGCCGCTCAGCCAGGTCAGTCTCCTCAGCGGTGACCGGGCGCGTTACAAGCGTCTGCGCATCCAGCGCCCGCGCCAGATTCCATCGAGCCTCACCATTGCCCCATGCAACGGCTGAATCTGCTGAGCTATAACGTCCAGGCAGGGATCGAGTCGCGTCACTACAGCGACTATCTCTTGCAAAGCTGGAAACATCTCCTGCCCCATCCTGAACGCCTCACCAATCTTGCGCGCATCGCCCAGATGTTGCGTCAATTCGATATCGTCGGGCTGCAGGAGGTCGATGCGGGCAGCCTGCGCAGCGCTCAGGTCGATCAAACCCTGTATCTCGCCAGACAAGGCGCCTTCCCGCACTGGTATCGTCAAATCAATCGCAATCTCGGGCCCTTTGCCCAGCACAGCAATGGCCTGCTTTCGCGCCTGCGCCCGGCCTCGATCACTGAACACCGCCTGCCTGGGCTACCAGGGCGGGGGGCAATGACCGCTGAGTTTGACCTGGCTGATGGTGAGGTGCTGGCGGTCGGGGTCGTCCATCTGTCACTCGGCTGGCGGGCGCGCCGGCGCCAGCTCGATTATCTCGCCCAGTTGGCGCGGGGTTATCCCTATCTGGTGTTGATGGGTGACTTCAATTGCGGCTGCGATTCCAAGGGCCTGCGCTCGATGGTCCGCGCTGCGGGTATGCGGGGCCTGGATTGCGAGCTCAAGACCTTTCCGAGCTGGCGTCCGCGCCATAATCTGGACCATATCCTGGTCTCGCGGCCCATTGAGATTGTATCGGCACGGGTCATCGACTATATGCTTTCGGATCATCTGCCGATCAGCATGTGCATCGAGTTGCCACCCAATCTGCGTCTGGCCGAATCGACCCTGGAGGCGAGCGATCGCTTGGTATCGGACTAAAACGTCCGCGTCTGACGCAGATGCTGGCTGACTGCCAGCCAACTGCCGATGAGCCCCAGAAGGATGCTTGCGCCGATCAGGATGCCTGTGGCGCCGAGTCCAAGACCAGTCAGTTTGAATGCGCTGTGATAAAGCGAGGCCAGGCGCGATACATGGGCCTGGATGATCAGCAGGGCGATCCCTACCAACACCCAGGCCAAGGCCCCTCCGAGCAATCCATACC
This sequence comes from Caldichromatium japonicum, assembly GCF_011290485.1. Classification (GTDB taxonomy): domain Bacteria; phylum Pseudomonadota; class Gammaproteobacteria; order Chromatiales; family Chromatiaceae; genus Thermochromatium; species Thermochromatium japonicum. The sequence goes on from NZ_CP048029.1 coordinate 333,251, forward strand.
AGGCCCCGGTATAGAGGAACGGCCGTCGGATGAACCCTGGCGTTGCGCCCACTAGTTCCATGACCTCGATTTCAGTATGGCGATTTGAGATCTCGAGCCGGATGGTATTGCCGACGATCAACAGCACCCCGATCCCGAGCAGGCTGCCGATCAGCAGGGCGATGACCCGCATGAGGGCGATGATCGCCTCCAGACGCTGGAGCCAGAGCGTATCCATGCGCGCGAAATCAGCCTCAGGCAGTTCCAATAAACGCTCTTGCAAACCCTCAAGCTGGGCAGGATCGGCCTGATCGGGTTGGGGATAGACGGCTAGGACGATCGGCAAGGGATTTTCCTTGATACGATCGAGCGCCTCCTCGAACCCGCCCAGATCGCGGAACTCGGCCAACGCCTGTTCGCGGGTGATCACCTCGACGCGCGCGATCTCGGGCCAGCTGCGTAACTGGCTGGCTAGCGTCTGTGCCTGTTGATCGTCGATCTTCAAGTCGAGAAAGAGCGAGATCGCTGCTGTCTGTTCCCAATTGCCGACGAGCAACCTCAGGTTTTCGCTCAAGACATAGAGCAGCGCGGGCAGGGCAAGCGAGATGGCGATCACGGTCACCGTCATGCCCGAAGCCAAGGGCGCATCCCGCAGCCGATCGAGGCTTTCGCTCAGGGTCTGGCGGTGATGGTAGAGCCAGATCCCCAGGCGATCTAGGGCCGGCAACCGACGCGCCCGCCCTAGGCGCTGGCGGGGCGGGGGACGCTGCGGCTGTGGCGGGCGGCGTCTGTTCATGCTCACCAGGCCCCGGTATCGCCGACTAGCCGCCCTTCGTCCAGCTTCAAGGTGCGGTGCCCCAGCTCCTCGACCAGGTCAAAATCATGGGTAGCGATCAATAGGGTCATGCCGACATATTTGAACCGCTCGAAGAGGTGAAAGATCTCGCGCGACAGATCCGGATCGAGGTTGCCGGTCGGCTCATCGGCGAGCAGTACCGCCGGACGTCCGACCAGGGCACGTGCGATCCCCACCCGCTGCTGTTCCCCGCCCGAGAGCGCCAGCGGTAAGGCGTGTTCACGCCGCAACAGACCCACTTGATCGAGTGCCGCGCGTACCCGCCGCCCGATCTCCTTGGGATGCACGCCCATGACCATGAGGGGCAGGGCGACGTTGTCAAAGACGCTGCGGTCGGGCAACAGCCGGTGATCCTGAAAGATCATCCCCACCTGCCGACGGTGATAGGGGATCTCGTGGCGGGGAAGGGTGGCGAGATTGCGCCCATTGATCAGGACATGGCCGCGGGTCGGGCGTTCGAGAAGCCCGATCAGCCGCAACAGGGTGCTCTTGCCGGCGCCCGAGTGTCCAGTTAAAAAGACCATCTCGCCCGTCTGGATCTCAAGGTCGATCCCAGCGAGTGCATCCCCGCGCTCAGGATAGCGTTTATAGACGTTCTGAAAGCGGATCATGGTCGTTGTTGCCCGAGTCGCGCCATCCTCTCTGGGCATGTAGCCCATGTACCAACAGCAAGTCGGCGCTTTATCCGATCTGTATATCCGCTCAACCAAGCGTCCATGGTTTCGCCGCCACGATTCTGGATGCAGAGATCGGCGATGGTCATAAAGGGTGTTGCTCTAGCCTCCAAGGTGAATGGACAGCAAGGCGCCGATGCATCCTTCGTCAGGGCGCGGCCTAATCGAGCAATGCCTCGACGAAGGCATCTGGATCAAAGGGGCGCAGATCCTCGATCGCTTCGCCGACTCCGATGAAGCGGATCGGGATCTTGCAGCGCTCGGCGATGGCGAACAGGATCCCGCCCTTGGCTGTGCCGTCGAGCTTGGTGAGGGTAATCCCCGTGAGGCCGACGGCGCGATGGAACTGCTCGGCCTGGTGGATGGCATTCTGACCCGTCGTGGCATCGATCACCAACATCACCTCATGGGGGGCATCCGGGTCGATCTTTTTGAGCACCCGGGCCACCTTGGCCAGTTCCTCCATCAGGTTGTCCTTGGTATGTAGGCGCCCGGCGGTATCGGCGATCAACACATCCATCCCGCGCGCCGTGGCTGCCTGGAGGGCATCGAAGATCACCGAGGCGCTATCCGCCCCCGTTTGCTGGGCGATGACCGGCACCCCGTTGCGCTCGCCCCAGGTCTTGAGCTGTTCCACTGCCGCTGCGCGGAAGGTGTCGCCTGCGGCCAGCATGACACGGTTGCCCTCGTCTTGGAGCCGCTTGGCTAGCTTGCCGATGGTGGTGGTCTTGCCGGCACCATTGACCCCGACCATCAGGATGACCTGGGGGCGACCGGGCGATGGTTGTTTGACCGGGCCATCAGCAGCACGCAGGATAGCAGCAAGCGACTCCTTGAGCGCGGCCATCAGCGCATCGGGCTCTGTGAGCCTCTTGCGTTTGACCTGCGCCCGCAGCTCGGTTATCAGGCGCGCCGTGGTCGCCGCCCCGACATCGGCGGTGATGAGCAGGGTCTCGACCTCTTCCAGCAGGTCCTCGTCGATCCGTTGGCGCCCTCCCAAGAGCCCTTTGAGCCCCCCGCCGAGCTTGGAGCGCGGTTTAGCAAGCCGTTCGCGCAGGCGGGCGAACACGCTGCGCTTGGGCCTTGTCTCGTCCTCGGCTGCAGTCGCTCTCTCAGCTACGGGTTGGGGGGACTCGGCCGGCTGTCTGGGACCATCGACCGCTGGGGTGTCAGGGGCGGATGTCTCGGGTGCCTTTGGCACATGCGCTGGCGATGGGGCGCGAAACAGCCTGCCAAACCAGGGGCGTTTAGCGGGTTCTGGGGACAGCTCGGCTCCTGGTTGTGGCTGGCCGGCGAGTGCATCTGTGTCCTGAAGCAGGTCTGACGGGACAGGGGATGCCGGCGTCTGGAGCTCGGTCGAATGGGTTGTATCCGGATTGGACGCTGGGCCGATTTTTTTCTTACCGAAGCCAAACATGGTCCGGTCAATCTTCTGCAGAGGTGATCATGAGACCCGATCTTAGCAGATCGCCCCGACAAGCGGCGCGGTCCTGGAGTCGGCGCGCCGTCGTCTCCTCGCCATTGTGCTGGTTGTCTAGCCGATGACCGGCGAGACGAATCCCTATGCCCGCAAGGGGTTCAAGATACAGCATAGGGCTGCGGGGCTGGTATAGACGTATTCGGTCTTGCGCCATCGACCTCAATCGACGGTCATGGCCCCCAACTTCAGGTCCTCGCTAAACAATGCGCGGCGCGGCTCGAACTGATAGCGCACAAACAGCATGGCTGCGCCCTGATCGAAGCTCGGGCTGTGATCGAACAGTGCACTGGCGCTCAGTTGCCAATGGGGGCTGAGCAACCAGGTCCCTTGCAGGGCAAGCCCGCCGCCGAACCTGCTTTGCTCGTCGCCCGCATAGCGCTACCCGTCATCGGCGAGCGGAAACCAGGGGCTTGGGTCTTGTTCTTGGGTACGCCAGGCGGCGTAGAGTGAGCCCTTGAGCAGCCAAAGCCGGCCCTCCAGGGTCTGGAAGTCCAGGGAGAGACCGAGCCCCAGGTCGCGCTGCGGGCTGTAATAACCGCCATGACCCAGTATGAAGTGGCTGAGGTTGTCGTCGAAGCGGCGATAGTCGATGAAGGGCCCCATGTTGAGATAGGCAAATCCATCGCGCTTCAATCTATAGCTGAGCCCGAGCCGCCCGAACATCCCCCGATTGTCAGCGACCTCATGGCCTTGGTAGTCATGGAGTTCAAGGGTTCCGCTCAGGCTCAGGCGCGAGCCGAGCGCCTGCCAACCTTCGGCCGCAACCCCGCACGTTTGCTGACCTGGCCCCAGGTCTTGCCGGTATAGAGGTCGCACAGACCCGTATATGACAGGACGCTCTCGCGCACTGGTCGCTGTTCGAGACGCCATGACCCGGTGTGCGGCAAGTCCCGTCGTTGAGGGCGGGGAAGGATAGCGCGGACGGCGCAGCCGTCCTTTGGTTTCAGTGTGGTTTCTGTTGCTGTTCGATGTACTGGCGCACGATGGAAATTGGTGCGCCGCCACAACTTGAGGCGAAGTAGGACGGCGACCACAGCCCACCCTTCCAGTAGTGTTTCTGGATGTCGGGTTGTTCCTTGCAGCAGTCTCTCAAGGATCTGGACCAGGCCTACGCCAACTTTTTCGCCAAGCGCGCGGACGCGCCGCGCTTCAAGAAGAAAGGGCAATCCGACAGTTTCCGTTACTCCGATTCGGAAAAAATCAAACTCGACCAGGCCAACAGCCGTATCTTCCTGCCGAAACTTGGCTGGCTGAGGTATCGCAACAGCCGTGAGGTGCTTGGCGTGGTGAAGAACGTCACCGTGAGCCAGTCCGGCGGCAAGTGGTTCGTGAGTATCCAGACCGAGCGCGAGGTAGAGCGGCCCATCCCGCAGGGTGGCGCAGTTGGCATCGACATGGGCATTGTCCGCTTCGCCACCTTGAGCGACGGGACGGTCTACGCCCCGCTCAATAGTTTCAAGCGGCATGAGACGCGCTTGCGCAAGGCGCAACAGGCGCTCTCCCGCAAGGTGAAATTCAGCAACAACTGGAAGAAGGCGAAAGCCAGAGTCCAGCGCATTCATTCCCGCATCCGTAATGCCCGCCGCGACTTCCTACATAAGACCTCGACCGCGATCAGCAAAAACCACGCGATGGTGTGTATCGAGGACTTGCAGGTAGGGAACATGACCAAGTCGGCGGCTGGGACAATCGCACAGCCGGGCAGAAACGTTCGGGGCAAGGCTGGCCTAAACAAGTCCATTCTCGACCAGGGCTGGTTTGAGTTTCGCCGGCAACTGGACTACAAGCTGGCATGGCGGGGTGGCTGGCTCATTGCCGTGCCGCCGCAGAACACAAGCCGCACCTGCCCGTGCTGCGGCCATGTGTCGGCGGACAACCGCCAGACGCAAGATCGGTTCGAGTGCGTGGAATGCGGTTTTGAGGAAAACGCCGATGTGGTCGGCGCGATCAATGTGCTAAGGGCGGGACACGGCAGACGCTTCTGTCGGGATGTGTGATGAGCATGTCAGCCCGGATGGCCTGTGGATCGAGCCGCGCTGGCGGCCGGAAGCAGGAACCCACCGAAGCGGTTCAGGAGCGCTTCAATACCACTCCTGAGCGCCGTTGGAATCCCCGGCCTCAGGCCGGGGAGGATGTCAAGAGGCACTATCGCTGCGGGATTGGGCTAGACTCAGCGCCCCATCCAGGCGCGGCGACAGCTCGCCTGAGCTCGGCGTAGCATCGAGCAGAAGCCCCCAGGTCAGCTGATCCTCGAGGCTCAGGTTCAGGCTCGGGCGCAGGCCGTCGTCTAGGCGTGTGGTCGGTGCAAAGCGGTAGGTGGTGTTCGGATCGCTCGCTGCCGAGCCGATGGGTCGTCCTATCTCGAGGTCCCCGGCGTCGAGCGCGATGCGCTCGGCGCGCAGCTCAAGGCGTAAGGGGCCGAAGCTGTGTTCGTAGCCGAGGAGGGGCAGGCTCGATTCGCGCAAGCGGCTGGTGCCCGAGTCGCCCGAGCGCCAGCGCATCCCGGCGCCGCCGAGCAGACTGGGGCTTGTGAATCCAGCAAGCTCAGGGACGGCCTCTGGATCGATCTGCCAGGCCTGTCTCAGGTGTCCGGACGAATAGGCGGCGCGTGCCTGTTCCTTACGCCACAGTCGCCCTAGAGGTCCCTGACCGTCTGCGCTTGTGCGGCAATCTCTGGCGCGGCGTTCAATGCGCGCAGACTCAGGATCAGGCCCTGCGCACTGTCCTCGTCCTTGGTCGCGCGATACAAGGTCTGAAACCGATCGGCGGCCAGGCGGAATTGCCCCAGATTATAAAGATTCCAGGCAGCAAGCCTGTGGGTGTCGAGGTCATCTGCGCCAAGCTGGACGGCGGTCGCCAGCAGGCGCTGGGCGGTCTCATAGTCGCCTGATTCATGGCGTTTGGCGGCAAGGCCGCGCAGGGCATCGAGTGCCGTTTGTTTGAGATTTGGCCAGCGTTTGATCCGCTCGGGGGCGAGGACCAAGAGCTCTGCATCCCGCCCCAGGCTCTGCAAAGCCAACAGCTCACCGCGCACCGCCTCGATCCCTGGTCTCCAGGCCAAGGCCTGGCGAAAGTCGGCCAGCGCCTGTTCGCTCTGGCCAAGCGCAAGGCGAATCCAGGCCAGGAGTTCAAGGCGCTCGGCATCGCGCGTTTGATAGATGCGTTCGACCCAGGGCGCAAGACGCCTTAAGGCTGCCTCGCTCTGTCCCCGACGATGCAGGCGATCGGCATCGGTTGCAGCCTGTTCATAGGCCAGGCGCTGGCGCTCGGCGGGGCTGGGGGCGCGCTTGACCGGAGGTGACGCGGCTTGAGGGGTCTGTTGAGGCTGGGCGAACAGCCCGAGGTGATGGTTGAGCCAATGGATCAGCTCATCCGGAGGCGTCCAGTTGGGGTCCTCCACCCGCAGGCGTTTGATCTCGGCATCAAGGGCCTGATACTGCCCCTGATTGAGCATCTCCCAAAGCCTGGGCTCGGCGCGCCGGCCAGGTGAATAGATCCGCTCGGGCGGGATGGTCTCGGGGGTAGCAGGCGGCGCAGTGAGCAGCTCCCCTGGGGTCTCCGTCTGCGGGGGGCTGGGTTCGGGGAGCACAGGGGAGGGCAGTTGCTCATGCTCGATCAGTCCAGGATGCGATTGGCGCTGCTCCTCGACCAGTGTCCCCTGCTCGGCCTGCGCCCAGACGGGGCCCACCCCCAGTCTGCAGCACAGCAGCCAGCAGAGGATGGATGCGTTGAACGATCGACGGGTTGAACGATCGACGGTTCGACATGGATCTCAACCTCTTGGCGTAGAGTGCGCATCCCGCACCCTTGCTGCTCCGTTAGTGGTCTGTAAATGCTGTATCGCCTACCTCCGCCGTCTCTTCATGCGGTATCCCCCGTGAGGGCGCGCATTGTGCACCCTACTGCGCCTGGCACCACTTCTTCAGCGCCACCTCCATCAGCAAGCTCAGCGCGGCGGTGTAATAGCCGTCCTCTGACGCAAGATCGGGCAGACGCAAGGCGCGGGTGCTGGACTGCGGGGATACAAAGGCGCCGAGCGCCAGGACCGAGCGGGTGCCGGCCTTTGCGGGATAAGGGGCAGGGGTGTCGGCGATCAAATCAACCCAGGCGGGATGCAGGGGTCCCGTCTGTTCCCAATAGTCCAGGAAGGGTTTGAGGGTCTTGTCATCGCCTAATCCCGCCCAGATCAGATACAGCGGTACCCGGATCGCCTCATAGCCGAAACGCGGGGCAAAATCAGGCGGGAAGCTGAGCGCATCGTCCTTGAGGGCGATCCAGTCGGGTGGGAGTGCCCAGCGCCCGAAACGCGCCTGTTCCAAGAGCCTAAGACCGCTTTGGATCAACTCGCCCCATACCGGCTGATCCGGTTCAAGTCGAGCCAGGTCTTGTAATGCCGGAAGGACCCAATAGGAGGGATTGAGGATCAGGCCGTCCTCGCGCTCAAAACCGACGGCGCCGGGCAAAAGCACAGGCCCTAGGCTGGTCTGGCGGATCAGGTTATTGCGGATCGCCTGCGCGATCGCCTGGGCGCGCGCGAAGCCTCGGCTCTTGCCAGCGCTCGGCGGCCAAGAACAGCGGCCAGGCGATGAAAAGATTCCCATCGGTCGCGTTGTTCGGGTCATCGACGGACGGGTTGCCCCCTTGACGCCAACGCCAGGCCGCAAGCGCATCCCCGCGCACATACAGATTAGCCTGGGTCCAGTCCCACACCTGCTCAAAGGTCGCCCGATCGTCATAGGCGAGGCTGAGGCGCAGGGCGAACCCTTGGCCCTCGGAATGGGCCACCCCCTGGTTGCCGGTGTCGATCACACGACCCTCGGGGGCGATGAAACGGTCCTTAAACAGGGCCCAGTTATCCTGCGGGCCTGGCTGCCACATGCAGGTGGAGGCAAAGGGCGCGCTCAGGGTCGCAAGTAACAGTGACAATAGGCCAAGGGACAGCTTAGTCTTCATCTGGGACCAGTGGATGATGGCGGCGTTTGAAACGGCGGATCAGGATGGCCAGCAGCAGGGCCAGGATGACCGCGAGTACGACGAGGATGGCGAGCAGGGCTTGAGGATACTGGCTGAACAAAAAGGAGAGCCGAGCGCCCATAGGACCGTTGCCGACCAGATAGACCTCTTGCGCCGGCTGCCAGCGCAGGCCCCTTGGCCGGTCGCCCCACAGGACTAGGGCGCCGCGCACATTGAACCAATAATCGGGCTGGACGAGTTGGGCCGCGCGTTCGACGAGTAGATCGGGACGATTTGTGGTCATCAGGACCAGGGTCCGGCCCTTATGGAATGGCGACTCGAAAGCGGTCAGTACCGCCGCCGTGCGCAGGATCTGAGGATCTGATCGGCATACAGGACGCGCACCCGATGATCCCTAGGGCTGGCGATCTGGGTCTCGAACCAGTCCTGGATGCGGGCGAGCGAGTGCTGCCACCAGGCGCCGCCTATTTCGGCCTCGGCGATGGTGCGCAGGGATCCATAATCGGCAAAGGACTGGGCATCGCTCAGACGCCAGGGGGCGGCGGCCTTGGGCTCGGGGTCGAGGTCCTGAAATGCCCGGATCACCACCACCTTGCGGTCCTTGAGGTCTGGGTCCGCTCCGATCTCGGCGCGATACAGGGGCAGGCCGCTGATCTGGGCGAGGCGTGCCAAAAGCGTCCAGGCGGCGCCTGCGGCATCTGGGCTGGCGTCTACGACCTGGGCCGCAAGGCCGCTGCCCTCTGGGTCGCGCAAAGAGAGGAAGCCGGTGCGCGCCCAGAGCTCGAGGTCCGGCAGGCGCGCAAACTGGGTCATCGGCGGAAGCTCTAGGGTCGAATCGCCATAGACCGTCAAGAGCAGATTCTCGGCCTGACACAGCTGACACCAGCCGGTCTCGGCAGGCACCAGCATCGGCAGGATCTCGAGCTGATTGGGGCCCGAGCGCAGCATGCCGGCGGGGATGCGCAGCTTGTAATCGAGCAAGGTGGCGCCCGATGGCTCATTCAGGGGGATGGCGCGCACGAACAGGCCATTGATCAGGACATTGAGCAGCGAATCGCGACGAAAACCCGCCCCATAGCTGAAATTGAGCCTGAGGATCGCATCCTGGAGACCCTCGACATAGAGCCCGGGTTGGACCCAAAACCTGAGTCGCAGGCTGCGCTGGGCGTCGCTAACCTCGTCGCCGGGTCCAGCGAAGCCGGGCTCGGTGAACCAGCGGGCAGGGGCGATCGGGCTAAACAGGGTGGTTGTGCCCGCACCGAGATCGGCAAAGCGCGTCCCCCCGGGATGAAATCAGGCCCAGCGCCTGGAGGGAGGTCTGGCAGTTCTAGATCCCGCACCAAGACCTTCTGGTCCTCGGGGAAGGGCTGGGACATGAAGGCGAGTGCGGTTGCCGCGCGTCTGACCTCCTGGGCATCCCGCCCCGAGACCACCAAGATGACGCGCGTCGCATCCTGTGGATGGGGCAGGATGGCAAGATAGGCATCGCCGACCCCTTGGCCCCACGCATTGCCCAGGATGGGCTCGAGCTGAGCGCGTGTGCCACCAGGATGGCATCGCTGGTCAGGGACTCGGTCAGCTTGGACAGGTCGCGCAGCGCCTGATTCTGGTTATCCAGAACGATGGATTCGATCCGCGGTGGCTTGAACTCGAGGCGTTTGCCGATCGCCTGAGCCACCAAGGCGCCCCATGCGAGCTGATCGTCATCAAGCTGGGCTGCCGAACTGGGCATCAGGATGGGCCAGGTCTCTTGGGTCCAGAGACGCGGGTCAAAGAGTGCCTCCAGGCTGGTGAGGCGCGGCTCCAGGGGGATACGCTCATAATCCAGGATCAGGCGCGATGCCTGGGTATCGATCTGGGTCCAGAGCTCAGGGGCGCCTAAGTCTTCACATTCGCCAACCAGGGTGTGCTGGGCGACACTGAAGGCAAGGCGGTTATAGCCGGACTGGAGCAGATCCAAGGGCAGGCAGATCTGGGCGCGGCCTTCGGGTCGGGCGGGATCGAGTTTGAGTTGGGCGATGATCAGGCCGTTGAGCTCGACCTGCAGTTGCGAATGGGCGGCCAGGAGACTGATCGAGTTGCGATAGACCAGATCCAGCCGCAGATCGAGCGGGCGTCAGCGCGCCGGCACGGGGATGTCAAAATAGACAGCTGCCTTGGTGCCGAGCAGACGCGCCTCTTTGAAGGCATCGGTGAAGCTGGCCAAGGGGCGTTCGGCACGCCCCTGCCGAGCGGCAGGGGCGTCCAAGGACCCGGCGTCGCGCGCTGGCTGCTGAGCCTCGACGGCCAATTCCGCTTGGCCAACTCCCAGACCAGGGGGCAACAATACCAGCTATAGCATGGCGGCTACCCAGTGCCGGCGGCTCACGCGCCTGCCCGCCTGATCTAAGCCAAAGAGTAATGCGCTCATGGGTGATCCTTGAAAGGAAAAGAAAAATATCATGCGGTTGCCTTGGGGGAGGAACGCCTTGACCATGCTGTGCAGAGCGGCAGACGCAGGTGCTCGCCGACATGACGGAAGGCGAGTTTGAATAGGGAAACAATGGCGCGACGCACCCCGACGCTCTGATCGCGCTGGCGCAACATCATGCGCCAGCGCTTGCTGCCCGAATAGGCCAGGGCGAAGATGGCACGCCGGTCGTCTGGCTGGGTGGGATAGATCCTAAGCCCTACCCGTCTCACCCTATTGTGTTTGTGATGATGCCCTGGATCTGGGCAGGGATGCGCCCGGTGGTGATGCGCCTAAATTTGGTGCGCGGGCTATAGATCCGGACACAGGCAGGTGGACGTTCCTTCAGCCAGGCCGCTGATGCCGGACTTAGACGCAGCCATACACCTTCCAGCGAGAGATCATAGGTCTCGGCGATGAGATGTCTGCCGCCGGCATGGATCTCGGCGGTATATCGACAGGGGATGCGAACGCTACTGCGCCGCTGCCGGTGTTCAAGCAAGGCACCCGGGGCCCCAAAGAGCAACACCAGGTTCACAAACTCCCAGCTCATGATCAGGATCACGGTATCCCGCTCATCGGGAAAGGCGAAATAGCGCCACACCCCCATCGCCAATCCCAGCAGGGCCAGGGCAAATATGATTAGACTGGTCGGGCGAGCGGTGAGATCGCATCCTGATCGAGCGTCTCACCCTTAGGTGTAACCAGAAACTGCGGTGAATGCGGACGGCGGAAGACCTCGACGATCGGCTTGAGCAAAAATAGGGGCAATAACTGCTCATAGAACTCGGAGACAAAGACCCAGCGGGCATTGCCATAGAGATAATCATTGAGGATCGGAAGTGACACAAAATGAGGAACGGCCAGGGTCAGGATTTCGGGGACTGAGGCATTAAAGATACCCAGCCCGAACAAGAGATAAAACAAGGGCGAGATCAAAAAGACCAAGCGCGCAAATGTAAATAGCCAAAATAGCATGCTGTTGAGATAGGATAAACGCTGCCACCATTTGAGCCATTTGATCCGTAATGGATTGCTCAGGATCAGGATCTGGGTCATCCCCTGGGCCCAGTGTGAGCGTTGTTTGACGAAGCTGATAAAGCTCTCAGGCTGCAGGCCGGCAATCATCGGCTGTCAGATATAGGCGCTGCGATACCCTTGCGCATGGAGCGCCAATGCGGTCTCGGCATCCTCAGTGATGGTTTTACCTTGGAAGCCGCCGATCTTGTCCAAATGACACCGTCTCAGCACCGCAGCAGCGCCGCAAAAGAATGACGCGTTCCAGAAGTCCAGGCCTCGCTGGATGTTGGTATAGAGCATCTCCTGTTCGCTCGGCATCTGCTGGAAGATATTGAGGTTCTTTTCGATGGGGTCCGGTGTGACAAAGAAATGCGGCGATTGGACGAGAAAGAGCTTGGGATCTTTCATCATCCAGCCGAGCATATTTATCAGGATATCTCGGGTAGGCACATGATCGGCATCCAGGACCAGGACAAATTCGCCTTAGAGATATTGGAGTGCATGATTGATATTGCCCGCTTTGGCGGACTCATTGCGCTCGCGGGTGAGATAATTGACCCCCAGCTGTGCGCAGAGCTTTCTTAGACATCTCCCGCGCTCGCACGCCGCGCGCGCCTTTTCCGGATCCGGCTGGGTGCGCTTGGCGCGCGTCGCCCCGTCATCGAGCAGCCAGATCTTGATCCTGTCCGCCGGATAATCGATCGCAAGCGCTCCAAGCAGGGTGAGCTCGATGACCGAGTCCGGCTCGTCATAGGTCTGGACCAGGACATCAACCGTAGGCCAACGCGAGCGATCCTTGGGCATCGGGAGCACAGGGCGATTGAGCGGCTGGATATAGACGAAGGCCCCGATCAATAGGACGGTGAATGCAAAGAGCTCGGCGCCATAGAGGATCAGCCCAGGCACCAGGCTCAAAGGGTTTGCGAACAGTAGGGTTTCGAAGGTCCGCCAACAGAAATAGCGGATGCTGAGCAACAGGGCTAGCAAGACGAAAAGGATACGCAAGAAACGCTGGCGGTTATCAAAGGGCAGGCGTCCATAAATCAAGGGGCGCAACAACACCAGGAAGGCGAGGAGGGCGACGGAGAATTGGATCTGGGCGCCTTGATCGAGCGGCAGGGCCGCGAGGGCAATGAGCAGGCCAGCGATAAAGAGGCTAACGAGATACAACATGACGCTATTGGAACCGCTGAGAATCGCTAATCCGGCAATAGTCGGACAGCTTCTCGGAAGCCACCTGCCCGATTGGGGAACTTTGGTTCTCATGATAAACCTTATAGTGGCATGACTGAAAGAGCGGAGTGCTTAATTTGCAACATCTCGTCGCTTTTATACTACTTGGGTTTGGCTTCGCGGCCTTAGTGGATGCTGAGGTCAGTGCATATCGCCTCGACAATGGGCTTAAGATCTTGGTCAAGCCCGATCATCGTGCCCCCATCCTGACCTCGCAGTTGTGGTATCGGATCGGTTCAAGCTATGAACCAGCGGGTTTGACAGGGATCTCGCATCTCTTGGAGCACATGATGTTTCAGGGCACTGAGAACCTGGCGCCGGGTGAGTTTTCGCGGATCATTGCCGAGAATGGCGGTGAGGAGAACGCCTTCACCGGCCGCGACTACACGGCCTATTATCAAAACCTGGCGAGCGATCGTTTGGAGGTGGCTCTGAGACTGGAGGCCGAGCGGATGCGCCATCTCAAACTGAGCGAGCCCGAGTTCCTCAAGGAGCTCAAGGTCGTCAAGGAGGAGCGGCGCATGCGTACCGAGGATGACCCCCAGGACCTGACCTATGAGCGCCTGATGGCCGTTGCCTTCGACGCCTCGCCCTATCGCAACCCGATCATCGGTTGGCCGGGCGATCTGGATCAGCTCAGCCTTAAAGATCTACGCGACTGGTATCGACTGTGGTATGCGCCCAATAACGCGATCCTGGTGGTTGCGGGCGATGTCGATCCTGAACAGGTGCTGACCCTGGCCAAGAAACATTTTGGGTCCTTGCCGGCTGAGACCATCCATCCGCCGCGCGTCAGCCCCGAACCGGAGCAGCTAGGTGAAAAGCGCCTGCAGGTCAAGGCGCCGGCAAAGGAACCTTATCTCCTGATGGGTTATAAGGTGCCGACCCTCAGCAACGCCGCTGAGCCATGGGAGCCCTATGCCCTTGAGGTCGCCGCGCATCTCCTGGCGGGCGGTGAGAGCGCGCGCTTTGCCCGTGACTTGATCCGTGGGCGCCAGATCGCCGCCTCGGCCGATGCCAGCTATCGTGCCTTTGAGCGTCTGCCTGGATTGTTCATGCTCGATGGCGTGCCGGCCAAGGGCCAGACTATAGAGGCGTTAGAGTCTGCCCTGCGCGATCAGATCACCCGTCTGCAAACCGAGCCCATAGCTCCTGCTGAGATTGAGCGGGTGCGCAATCAGCTTACTGCAGCTAAGGTCTATGAGCGCGATGCGCTGTTCTATCAGGCGATGCAGCTCGGCTTACTGGAGACGATTGGCCTCGACTGGCGACTGGCCGACAGCTATGTCGAACACCTGGCCCAGGTGACGGCCGAGCAGGTGCAAGCCGTGGCGCGTCGCTACTTCATCACTGAACGGTTGACCGTTGCCGTGCTTGCTCCCCAGCCCATTGCAGGCGATAAGGGGTCGGCAACGACCCGCGCTGGAGGACAGACCCATGTGTACTGAACGACATCCCGATCGCATCGAACGCGCCGTCCGCACCCTGAGCGCCTGGCTGGCCAGTACCCTCTTATTGGCCAGCCCGCTTGCCCCGGCTACACCTCAGATCCAGACCTGGCAGACCCAAAACGGCGCGCGCGTACTCTTTGTCTCCGCCCCCGAGATCCCGATGGTCGATGCGCGCCTGGTCCTTGCCGCCGGCAGTGCCCGCGACGGTCAGCAATCGGGCCTGGCTTCGCTGACTGCGGCCATGTTGACCGAGGGCGCAGGCGACTGGGATGCCGATGCCATCGCCGAGCGGCTGGATGGCGTCGGCGCGGTCTTGAACACGGCGGTCGATCGCGACATGACCGCGATCGCCTTGCGTACCCTGACCCGCCAGCCGGCGTTCGATACTGCGACTGAGACCTTCGCCGCCCTGGTCGCCCGTCCGCGTTTTGCTCCCGAGGCGTTCGAACGGGTACGGCGCAATCGTCTGACCGAACTGCGCCAACAAGACGAATCGCCGCGCTTGGTCGCGCAAAAGGCGCTCTATCGGGCGATCTTTGGTCAGCACCCCTATGCTAGCGATCCCGCTGGGACCCCCCAGGGGGTGCACTCCATCCGGCAGGAGGATCTTGCCGCCTTCCACCGCCGTTACTATGTGGCGGCCAATGCCGTCTTGGCCTTGGTCGGTGACTTAGATCGCCCAGGGGCCGAGTGGCTCGCCGAGCGTCTGGTTGGGGGCTTGCCGCGCGGCGAGCGTGCCGCACCCGTGCCCGAGGTCCAGGCGCTCAACCAGGCGTGGTTTGAGCGCATCGCCTTTCCCTCCGCCCAGACCACGGTCCTGGCTGGTCAGCCGGGGATGCGGCGCGGCGATCCGGACTATTTCCCCCTCTATGTCGGCAACCATATCCTGGGCGGCAGCAGTCTGGTCTCGATCCTGATGGATGAGATCCGCGAAAAGCGCGGTCTGTCTTATAGCACCTACAGCCGGTTCGTCCCCTTGGCCCAGCCGGGGCCCTTCCTGCTGAGTCTGCAAACCCGCAATGACCAGGCCGAACAGGCGCGCGATCTGCTGCTTGCGACCCTAAGGCGCTTCATCGAACGCGGCCCAACCGAGGAAGAACTCATTGCCGCCAAAAAGAACATCACCGGCGGCTTTCCGCTCAAGATCGCCAGCAACGCCGATCGGGTCCAATATCTTGCGATGATCGGGTTTTATGACCTGCCGCTCGATTATCTCGCGCGTTTTTGCGAGCGGATCGAGGCGGTGACTGCGGATCAGATCCGTGATGCCTTCAGGCGGCGCATCCATCCCGACCGACTCGCCGTGGTCATGGTGGGGCAGTCGGGACAGCAGGTATCGATGGCCAGTGACCAGTGACCCGCCCAGCCAATGAGCTGCGTCTGATCGGTGGGCGGCACCGCGGGCGCCGCCTACCTTTTCCCAATCATCCTGGTCTGCGCCCAACCCCTGACCGGGTGCGCGAGACCCTGTTCAACTGGCTTGCCCCAGTGATTCAGGGTGCGCGTTGTCTGGACCTGTTCGCCGGCAGCGGTGCGCTGGGTTTCGAGGCGCTGTCGCGCGGGGCGGCCCAGGTGATCATGGTCGAGAATGCCCCGTTGGTTGTTTGCCAACTGCGCGCCAATGCCGCCCGTCTTGGCGAATCCAATCTTCAGATCGATCAGGCCGATGCCCTGCGCTGGCTCGAGCGCGAGGCACAGGTCTTTGACCTGGTCTTTCTCGATCCGCCCTATACATCCGGTCTGCTTGTCCCGGCGATCGATTGGCTGGTCCATCGCGGCTGGCTGGCGGTTGGCGCCTATCTCTATCTAGAGGCCGGAGCGCGTGATGGCCTGCCGCCGCTGCCCGACTGCCTCGAACTGATCCGCGACCAGCGCGCTGGGCAGGTGCGCTATGGTCTTGCCAGGGTGCGCGACGAGGTGTGATTTGAAGCAATGGAGTCGGGCGATTCGATCCTGCGCCCCAGGCTGTGCTAAGGTGGATGGGTAATACGCCCGCCCGGCGGCGCCGGGCCTATCCATGAGGAGCCAAGGCTTGCGCACTGTGGTCTATCCAGGGACCTTTGATCCCATCACCAATGGGCACGTGGATCTCATCCAGCGGGCTGCCCGCTTATTCGATCGGGTGATCGTGGCCGTCGCTGCCGACACTCACAAGACACCGGTCTTTTCGACCGCCGAGCGGGTTGAGCTGGTCCGCGCCAGTCTCAACAGTCACCCCCATGTCGAGGTCCAATCGTTTAGTGGCTTGTTGGTCAATTTCGTGCGTCTGCAAGGGGCGAAGGTCATCATGCGGGGGCTGCGTGCGGTCTCGGATTTCGAATATGAGTTTCAGCTTGCAGGGATGAACCGACGGATGGCCCCAGACATCGAGACCCTGTTCTTGATGCCGGCTGAACAATATGCCTATATCTCATCCTCACTGGTGCGTGAGATTGCCCGTTTACAGGGGGATGTGTCGAGCTTTGTCACCCCGCAGGTTCAGGCTGCATTGCATGCGCGGTTTGGGTAATATCGCCAAACTCCTCACCTCCCTGTTTGCAAGCCACTGTAAATATCCAGCCAAGCAATCCAAGGAGTCTTGACTATGGCCTTAAAAATCACTGACGAATGTATCAACTGCGATGTCTGCGCCCCCGAGTGCCCCAATGGGGCCATCTCCCAAGGCGAGGAGACCTATGTGATCGATCCCAATCTCTGCACCGAGTGCGTCGGTCATTACGAGACCTCACAATGCGTCGAGGTCTGTCCGGTTGATTGCATCATCAAGGACCCCGATCACCAAGAAACGGAAGAGGAATTACGAGCCAAATACGAACGGCTGATCGGCGGGGGCTAAGCTGCGCCTTCCTCCGGCGCCCTGTGTGCACCCGCCTCATTACGCTCAACTCATACCGGATGATGGGGCGGGGTGCGCCTGAGATGGCCGATAGATGCTCGGCCTGCCTCCTTATCCGCGCTACGCTGACGGAGTTATGCGGTTTGCGGGCGCGAGCCTCATCCAGGCCGCTGCCAATGTCCATCCTCCTTTGATTTAGAGAGCTCAACGTCATGTTCGCGGCTGAAATCTCGGTCGAGTATTACCTGACCCTCGGGTTCGTCCTCTTGGCGCTCTATTCGCTCAATCTGCTCGCCCTGGCCTTGGCACGCCGCTGGCTGCCAGCCCGCAGGCTTGCTTGCGCCGAGTTTGCTGACTCCGATTGTCCGAATGTGTTGGTGCAGATCCCACTCTTCAATGAAGGACATCTGGTCGAGCGCGTCCTCGCTGCAGTCATGGCGCTCGATTGGCCGCACGCCCATCTTGAGATACAGATACTCGACGATAGCATCGATGGCTCGCTTGCGATCAGCCAGCGGGCGGTTGCAGCCCTGAAACAACAGGGTTTGCGGATCGAGCTCTTGCATCGCCTGCAGCGAACCGATTTCAAGGCGGGGGCGTTGGCGGCCGGTCTGCAGCATTCGGATGCTCCTTTCGTGGCCATCTTCGATGCCGATTTCATCCCCCCGCCCGATTTTCTGCGCCGGACCGTCGGCGCCCTGGTCGCCAATCCCGATCTGGCCTATATCCAGACCCGCTGGGGTCATCTGAATCGCGAAGAGTCCCTGCTGACCCGTATCCAGGCGCGCCTGCTCGATTCGCATTTCCGCGTCGAGCAAGAGGCACGCTGGCGGTTGGGACTGCCGCTACCCTTCAATGGCACCTGTGGCCTGTGGCGGCGCGCGGCAATCGAGTCTGCGGGTGGCTGGAACGGGGATTCGCTGACCGAGGATCTTGACCTCAGCATGCGCGCCAATCTCGCCGGCTGGCGCTCGGCCTTCATTGAGGACCTGGTTGTCCCCGGAACCTTGCCCGTCTCGGCGCGTGCCTGGCGCGTCCAGCAGTTCCGCTGGACTAAGGGCTTCGTCCAATGTTTCATCAAACTCATGCCCCAGGTATGGCGCAGCGCGCGCCTTCCTGTCTGGCACAAGCTGATGATCAGTCTGCAGATCGGCCAGCCCCTGGCCTTTGTGGTCGGCGTGGCCTGTCTGATTATGGGTCTGCCCTTCATGGCAGGCGCAGCCGTCAGTAGTCCAGGGGTCGATCTCATGGCCTTTGTCACCTCGCTGCTGGGCTTCGTAGCCCCCATCGTCTTTCTGGTCACGGCTGGCAACGAGGTCGGCTGGCGTTGGACCCTGATCGAGATCATGGGTGCCGTGGTCTTAACCAGCGGTCTGCTGCTGTCGAACGCCCGCGGCGGGCTCGAGGCCCTGCTCGGTCACCGCACTGAGTTCATCCGCACCCCCAAAGGGTGGGAGACGCGGGAGGCGCGTGCCCCGGTATGGGGCCATGGCGTGCTCGAATTGGGCGTAGGGCTGGCCCTATTGGGCTTTGCCTTGATCGAGCAGCCCCTGGCGGTGATCTATCTGGCCATGCTGATCGTTGGGCTGTTGGGGATCGGCGCCATGCAGTTGATCGATGGTCGGCTGATCCTCAAGCCGCTGGGTATCCGGCACTAAGGCCAGTTAATTGCAGGGGTCGGCTGAGATTGACAACTGGCGATTTATACGAGATGCCGAATGGCGTCGATCCTGTTTGATGGGACGGGGCGAACTGCTGTTCCCTGAGCACAGGGCGCAGCGGGTCGTTGCTCAGGTCATCAGGGTGCACGAAGGATAATCAGGAGTGGCTGTATGATGTCCGATGACCCGAACACAATGGATGGGGTCGAGATGACCTCCCTCCCAAGCCGTTTCGATGGCTATGTCGTTGGCATCGGTGCATCGGCAGGTGGACTCGATGCCCTGGAGCGATTCTTTCAGGGCCTACCGGCAGATACTGGTGCGGCCTATGTAGTGGTCCAACATCTCTCGCCGGACCATAAGAGCATGATGGCCAATCTGCTGGCGCGCCATACACCCATGCCGGTCGTCACGGTCGAGCATGACATGCGCATCGAGGCCAATCGGGTCCATCTCATCCCGCCGGCCAGCCTGATGACCATCAGCGGCGATATCCTGCGCCTAAGCCCCAAGAATCCACGGGGACTGACCCTACCGATCGATCTGTTCTTCTGCTCGCTGGCCAAGGAGTTCGGCAACCGCGCCATCGGGGTGATCCTGTCGGGGACCGGCTCGGATGGAACGCGTGGGGCGGTGGCAATCAACGATGCCGGCGGTTTTTTGGTTGCGCAAGACCCCGAAACCGCCAAGTTCGATGGGATGCCGCGCAGCGTCATCGCCACAGGGCTGATCGATGCCGTGCTCCCGCCGGAGGAGATCGGGCCGCGTCTGGTCGATCACATCCATCAGCGTCCACAGCCCAAGGTGCGTCCGCCCTCGATGGCGATGGAGATCGACCGCGACAGCGCCCACGAAGAGGTCATGCACCTCCTGCAACATGCCGGCGGGATCGATTTCCGTGACTATAAACCGGCAACGGTGATGCGGCGCATGGAGCGGCGCATGCAAGTGCGCCAAACCCCCGATCTCCTGAGTTATGTCCGGCTGCTGAGCACCGATCGCGGGGAGCTGGCCACCCTCAGGCGTGAGCTCTTGATCCCAGTCACCAGCTTCTTTCGCGACCCGGATGCCTTCGAGGTCCTGGCCGAGACCGCGATCCGTACCATCGTCAGCGACCACAGCGGCAACCAGCCGATCCGCGTCTGGGTACCTGGGGTGGCCACCGGCGAGGAGGCCTATTCGATCGCTATCCTTTTTGCCGAGGCCTTCGAGAAGGCGCGCCGCTGGCCGAACATCAAGATCTTCGCGACCGACGTCGAGCCACAGAACATCGAGATCGCTGGGGCCGGCGTCTTCACCGAGGCGATCACCGCCGAGGTTTCGCCCGAGCGCTTAGAGCAGTTCTTCATCAAGCGCGGCAATCATTTCGTCGTCAAGACCGAGATCCGGCAAAGCATCGTCTTTGCGCGCCATAACCTGCTCGAAGACCCGCCCTTTACCCGCATGGATCTGGTCTCCTGCCGCAATCTGTTGATCTATTTTCGCCCCGAGGCCCAGGAACGCGCCCTGCGCCGTCTGCAATATGCCTTGGCACCGGGTGGTTTTTTATTCTTGGGCCCAAGCGAGACCATCGCCAATCTGCATACCGACTTTACCGCAGTCAGCTCCAAGCACAAGATCTATCGCATCCTGCGCCATGTCTCTCTGCCGCTCGATGTTGCAAGCAGTCCGCGTACCCGCCAGGTCACCATCGTGCCCGCGTCCCCCCGCCCAGGGGTTCGCACCCGCGGGGTCGCGACCGATGCCGCAGCGATCGATGCGGCGCAAGGGGTCTTATTGCACGCATACGCCCCGACGAGTCTATTGCTGAACCAGCATCATGACCTTTTGCATGTCTTCGGGGATGTCGGACCCTATCTGCGGATCAGCGAGGGCAGCGTCAGCCTGGACCTCTCAAAGCTCCTGCCCAATTCGCTGGTTGCGGTTGCCAAGGCCCTGCTTTATAAGGCGGCCCGCGACCGGCTGCCGTTGCGTTCGGATATCATCGGCCTGGCGCTGGACAATGAGCGCACCGAGCGCCTGCGTCTGGTGGCGCGCCCGGTCGAGCCCCCCAGCGGCGAGCTCCATCTCTTGCTCTCTTTCGAGCCCGTAATCGGCTACGGCCCAGAGGAGGTGCTCCCCTCTGAGCCCAGCAATCTGCGGATCATCGAGGGCATGGATCGAGAGGCCATCGAGACCATCAGCCTCGACCGCGAGACCACTCAGCGTATCGAGAACCTCGAACGCGAGCTCGCTGCCACCCGCGAGAGTCTGCAGGCGACGATCGAGGAGCTCGAGACCGCCAATGAGGAGCTGCAGGCGACCAATGAGGAGCTCATGGCCTCTAACGAGGAACTGCAGAGCTCAAACGAGGAGCTGCAATCGGTCAACGAGGAGCTCTATACGGTCAATGCCGAAAACCAAGAAAAGATCGAGATCCTCAACCGGCTCAATGCCGATCTGGACAGCATGGCCAAGGCCGCATCGATTGCGACCGTCTTTGTCGATGCGCAACTGCGTCTGACCCGCTTTACGCCCGAGGCCACGACCCTGTTTAAGATCCGCGATACCGACCTGGGGCGACCGATCGACGACTTTACCAATCTACTCCAGTATCCGGAGTTTATTACCGATCTACGTCAGACCATCGAACGCGGCGAGATGTTCGAGCATGAGATCAAGGCAGCCAACAATCGCCATTATCTCGTGCGGGTATTGCCCTATGCCGTGCGTTCCAACGAACCGCGCGGCGCTGTGGCCACCTTTGTCGATATCACTAGCCTGCGCGACATCGAGCACCTCCAGGCGGTGCTCGATTCGCTGCCGATGCAGGTCGCGGTGCTCGATAGCAAGGGTACGATCACCATCGCCAACGACGCCTGGCGCGATTTTGCCCGCAGCCACGGCGATCCGGAGCTCAAGTCCTGCGGTCTTGGGGCCAATTATTTCGACGCCTATCGCACAGGTTATCTGGCTGCAGTGCCTCAGGCCGAGGCGATCCGCTTGGGGATCGAGCAAGTGATCGCCAACGAACGGTCGTCATTCTGGCTGGAGTACGTCTTGCCAGATGCAGAGGCAGGGGCACATCAATATCTCCTGTATGCGGCGCCCATCCGCCATGGCCGAGTAGGGGTGATCGTCAGCCATATCGACCTGACCGATTGGTCCGTCCATCGAGATGAATGACGAGCAAACCCTGAGACCTAGATCGCCCAAGCCCTCTCAATCGGCAGCTTCAGAAGCTGATGCCGGCCCGAGTCTGCGCGAACGCGCCCTCGAAGCCTTGCATGCCCGCCGTTTTGATCTTGTCGAGGAGCTGCTCAGTCGAGAAGGGTTCAATCAAGAGGCACTGATCGAAAACCTACGGATCTATCAGGCTGAGCTCGAGATCCAAAACGGCGAGCTGATCCAGAGTCAGGCACGTACCCAGCAGGCCCTGGGGCGCTTCACCGCCTTTTTTAATACGCTCCCAATCGCCGAGTTGGTGATCGACCGTCATGGTTTGATCCATGAGGCCAATCCAGCGGCGCAGCGGTTATTTGGACTCGATCAGGATCATCTCAGGCAGCATTTCTTCGCCCGCCTGATCGCTAAACCGGATCGCGAGCGGGTGGTCTTGGCCTGGACCAATCTGACGAAGGGAGGTATCTTCCTCCCCGAGATCCGGCTGCGCACCAGGGAAGGGGAGGCATTCATCGGCGATCTCCATCTGGCCATCCTCCCGCCCCTAGGTGAAGAGATCGCCCAGTATGTGTGTGCCATCATAGACCGCACTGAGATGGTCCGCCAGCGCCAGTGCCTCCAGGAAACCACCGAGCGACTGCGCGAAAGCTACGATCATTACCGGGTGCTCGCCGATTTCAGCTCGGACTGGGAGTTTTGGCGCGATGTCGATGGCGGTTATCTCTATGTCTCGCCGGCCTGCGAAAAGATTTCGGGCTATCCGCCGCAGGCATTTATCCTCGATCCAGATCTCTTTGGACGACTGATCCTAGATACCGACCGCGAGAGATGGCAGACGCATCTCGAGCGCATCCAATCCGATCCAGCCACGCCTCAGCAGATCCTGGAATTGCGTATCCGGTCGCGCGATGGCGAGGTACATTGGATCGAGCATGTCTGTATCGCCGTGCTCGATGCCGATAATCGCTTTCTGGGGCGTCGAGGGGTCAATCGCGACATCACCGAGCGCAAACGCTTCGAGGAACAGCTCGAATATCTGGCCCAGCACGACGCCCTCACCGGTCTCTTCAACCGTACCTATCTCCAGGTGCGGCTCGAACAATGTCTCCAGCGCGCCCGGCGGTATCGCCGTCAGTGCGCACTCCTTTTCCTGGACCTCGATCGCTTCAAAGAGATCAATGACACGCTCGGGCATGGGGTTGGGGATGATTTATTGCGCCAGATCGCTGACCTGCTGAAGGCGGAGGTCCGCAGCGTCGATACGCTCGCGCGGCTGGGAGGCGACGAGTTCGTCATCCTCCTTGAGGATATCCCCGAGCCGCGTTTCGCCGCCCATTTCGCTGAGCGCATCCTCGATCTTTTCAAGCAAACATTGGTCGTCGCCGACCATAGCTTCTTGATGACAGCGAGCATCGGGATCAGCCTGTATCCCGGCGATGCCCAGGACGCCGAGACCCTGATCCAGCATGCGGATCTCGCCATGTATCGGGCCAAACAGTCGGGACGCAACGGGTTTAGCTTCTTTGCCCCGGAGATGTCCAAAGGGGTGGCCGAACGCCGGCAGATCGAGCAAGACCTACGCCTGGTCCTCGATCAGCAGGCTCTCATCCTGCATTATCAGCCACAAGTCAATCTGATCACAGGCCAATTGGTAGGGATCGAGGCAATATGTCGCTGGCTGCATCCGCAGCTCGGCCTACTGACCCCTGAGCGCTTTTTGCCAGTCGTCGATGACATGGGATTGAGTGACGAGCTGAACCTCCGCGTACTGGAGGCTGGTTGTCGGCAGATGGCCGCCTGGGATAGCGCGGCGCTCTGGGTCCCGCGCTTAAGCGTCAAGCTGGCAGGGTCTACGCTCGATCGCTCGGAGAGCGTGGAACGGATTGCCGGCATCGTGCAGGCCAGCGGTCTTGATGCTGAGCGCCTGGTGCTTGAGATCGGTGAGTCGAGCCTGATGACGCGTTCGGAGGCGCTAGGTCAAACACTCACTGATCTTCGTGCCCTGGGTGCAAACCTGGTACTGGATAATTTCGGCGTTGCCTGTTTCTCACTCTCCAGGATTGGGTGTCTGCCGCTCACCCAGGTCAAGATCAGCCGCTCCCTGGTTGCGGGGATCGGGCAAGGGGGGACTAGGGAGTCGGTGGTACGCGTCCTGATCGGAGCGGCGCGGGCACTGGGATGGGGGGTCTTGGCCGCTGGGATCGAAACGGTCGAGCAGGCCAATTTCCTTGCAGCCGAGGGTTGCCTCGAGGGCAGCGGCCCTCTCTATGGCCGCCCCCTGCCAGCGGATGCATTGGCAGCCCAGTGGCTGCTGGGGAAATGAAAAAGGCCGCAGACGCGGCCTTTGCCCAATCTTATTTGGATAGACCCTGGATGTATTGTGCCACCGCTGCGATCTCTTGATCCGTCATGCGGGCCGCGACCCCACGCATCATCCCGTTGGGATCATTGGCGCGCTCGCCCGAGCGGAAATAGTGTAGGGTCTGTTTGACATAGTCGGCATGCTGACCGGCCAGACGGGGGAACTTGGCGAGCCCCTGACCCATACCGGCTGGACCATGGCAGCCGCTACAGGCAGGGACGCCGGTGGCCGGGTTGCCGGCGCGATAGATAGATTCACCTAGGTTGGCCAGTTCACGATCGGCCACCCCGCCGCTTTGGGTCTGACTTGCAAAATAGGCCGCCAGATCCACCACCTCTTGATCCGTCAGCGGCTTGGCCATCGGCGTCATTTGGACATTGACTCGATTGCCGGCCTTAAAATCCATCAATTGCTTCATGATATATTCTGGGCGTTGCCCAGCCAATTTAGGCCATTGCGGGACGACGCTATTGCCCTGGGGCCCATGGCAGGCCATGCAGATACTATTGGCCTTGGCTGCCCCGCGGGCCGGGTCTGCTGGCTGCAGATCTTCTGCAGCCATTACCCAACCGCTTAGCAAAGCCGCTGTTATTGAAACCGCTGTTAACCATCGATGCTTCATGGACTCTGTACTCCGCCAAAGGGCCTTGCCCTAAAATCCGGATGGGGATTAAAAATCATGGAATTGCCTATACTACGACTACGTAAGGCTTGAGCGCGCGGTGCCCGCCGCCTGATTCAGGTCAGGGCAAAAGTTGGTAATGTATAACAAAAGGCATATTGTTGGGTCAAACGGCGCGTATATATGTGGTAGTCGCAGCCTGGCCCTCGTGTCCAATGCGGCTGCACAGGGGTCTGATCCGGCACGCATCGAGGAGGGGATGATCATGCCTGAACAGCGCTCACATGACGGTTTCGCGGTCGCATTGCCCATCCAGGTCTGGCGGGCGGGTATGGGGACCCTGATCAATGCCCATTTTCATGACCTGTATCCAGGTGGGCGAACACTTGGTTGTCCGTTTTCCCTGGGTGAGCGGTCAGACGTTGACGATCGAGGCCGAGGTGCTCCGTAGCCAAGGCTTGGACACGGGGCGTTGGCAGATCGGGCTGCGCTTTATCCATTCTGTCGCACACCCGTGAGCAACGGCTAACCAAACTGCTTAGGCTGTTTTCCGGCAAAAGGCAGAACGCTGCCCAGAGAACGAGGCTCACGCTGGCCCCAGTGCTCGAGGTGATCCTCGATGACGACGCCGATTTTGAGCACAAGCTGTTGCAGATCGCCCAGGGGCGCCTAATACTCACCGTGGCGGGGATAGGTTATCAACCTGGTCAAAGCCTGTTGCTATTAGTCGGGCAGATGCATGATGCTACCGCCTTACCTTTGCGCGCCCATATCCTGCGGGTCATCGAGATCCCGCCGCTTGATCCACTTAGCGCCGTCAACCGACCGCCGCTGGTGGATCTTGAATGGAACCTCGCCCATCCCCCCAATGAATTGCGTACCCTAACCGAATTATTCAGGTCGGCCTCTAGGTCACGCGGATCATCCCCATGAAACATGCATCCAGGGATGAGGCAATGACCCCAACCCACCACCTTTCCCGCACCTTGTACGCCGAGAGCGGGCTGATCTGGTTGATGGCGTTTTGGTTGTTGCTCCTAGGGGCTTCCTTGGTCTGGAACCTCAGCCAGGCCGAACACCAGCGCAAGGCACTGGCCTATCAGTCCGCCCGGTCTTTCTATGACCTCATCGTGCTCATGCGCCGCTGGAATGCCGAACATGGCGGCGTCTATGTCCCAGTGACACCCAAAATGCCGCCCAATCCATACCTCGAATACCCGATGCGCGACATCCGGGTCAGCGACCAACTGACCCTCACCAAGGTAACCCGGCCTATATGACCCGCCTCCTATCCAAACTGGCCGCTGAGCGCACTGGCGTCCAGTTCCATATCACCAGCCTGAGGCCTCTTCGCCCCGAAAACGCGCCCTTTGCCTGGGAGATAGAGGCCTTGCAGTCCTTCGAGCAGGGTGCCAAGGAATGGGCGCGCTTTTCGACCGAGGGCGATCGCCAGGTGTATCGGTATATGGCCCCGTTGTTCACCGAAGAGCCCTGTTTGAAATGTCATCGCAAAGATGGTTATCAGCTCGGCGATGTGCGGGGGGGATCAGTATCACCCTGCCCCAGCTCAGTCCCATACCCTTGGCTGGAGCTCATGGCAAGCCATGCCCTGGTCGGCATTGCCGGCGTGGGATTCATCGGCTCATTGGGACAGCGGTTGCAACATGCTCAGCAAGATCTGCGCCGGCAGGCGGTCTTCGATGCCCTGACCAATATCCCCAACCGCCGTTTCTTCATCGAGCATTTGTTCCAGGAGCTCCAACCGGACCGTCATGAACAGCGACCCCTCGCCCCGATTCTGTGCGATATCGACGATTTCAAGGGCTATAACGACGCCCTCGGTCAGGAGGCAGGGGATCATTGTCTGCGTACCCTGGCCGCGATCCTGGATAAGCGGTTGGGGGGGGACGGTCGTTTCTGCGCCCGTTATGGCGGCGAGGAGTTCGTCGCTGTCCTGACCGAGATGACCTTGGATGAGGCGCGGGCGTTGGCCGAGCGGTTGCGTGTGGAGATCCTTGAGCTTGGGATCTGGCATCCGGCCTCGCCCCACGGGGTCCTCACCCTGAGCATCGGGATCGCGGCCACCTCTGGCCGAGGAGGGAGCAGCTATGAAACCCTGATCCAGCACGCCGAGGCGGCGCTGGCGCGCGCCAAGACCCAGGGGCGCAATCGGGTCGAGGTGTGGCTTTGAAATTAAAGATACCGCCAATCAGTTTGCATCGCTGACCTTTGGGCTTTCGTCTGGCCAGTCGACGAGAAAGATCGTGCGCAACACACCCTGACCCATCCACACCAGCAGGATGGAGGTCAGGACATCGCTCAGGAAATGACCGCCCGCGACGATGCGGGCGGCCCCGACGGCGAGCGTATAGAGCAGCGCCATGCCAAACCAGAAGGAACGCCGTCCCGCCAGGGTCGCGGCCACGACCATCAGATAGGCAGCTGCTGCGACATGCCCAGAACTGAACGATTTGCCCTGCTGAACGGAGATGACAAAGGCAGGGGTGTATGGCTGGTCGCCGCCGAAGGCGATGACATTGATGGGGCGTGCGCGGCCCCAGTGGGTCTTGAGCGTCTGGTTGACCAATAGACCCGGAACCAGGATCAGCAATGCCAACAAGAAGGCGAGCCGGCGTCCATCGAGACCCAGCCAACGCCGTCCAGTGCGCCGGTTGAACCACCATAGCGCGATCAGCCCCAGGTTGATCATCAGGGTCAGGATCGGGATGGATCGATACAGCCCCTGTTCCCAGGGGCTCCCTTTCAGGGTAAAACCGGTATCCGGTGTATAAAACAGGCGGGAGACGGCCAGATCGAGCTCAGGATAGGTGCGCGCCACCCCGACCAGGGCTGCGCAACCCAGCCAAAACGCCAGGGAGAGATTGAGCCAGCGCGCGCGCAGGATTTGTAATAGAGACCAGGGCATCTTGAGCGGATGGTGTGGGGTTGCAATCATAGCAGATCGAGACAAGCGCAAAGGGTTTTGGGGTTACTCCGTTTTCTTGGGACTTGCACCGGGATCACCAAGCCTGCGGGGTATGAAGGGGCGAGAGTTGACATCCTCTCCGCCCTGAAGGAAACGCTGAAAAAGTCTTATATCGTCGTTGCGGCGAAAGCCGCAACGGAATCCAGAAACATCACCGAGATGCGAAGGCGGCGGGTGCGGGGTTGCGAATTCATCAGCGTTTCTTGAAGGGCAAGGCTTGTCGTGCATTGGGTCATCTAGCTGATGCCGACTGGAGCCGGCCTTAAATCTCTAATCGTTGAGCCTATTGAGGACGCGATCATCATGCGTAGCCTGCTTGGGACAGCTCTCTTGGTCTGGGCCTTTGGGTCATTGGCCCAGATCCCAGCAACGCCGGTGTTGACCGTCTATCGCTTCAACGGTCCGCTGGAGATCCCTTATTACGCGGCTGATTCCTTTGCCGCCTCTGGGACCTCGGCCCCATCCGCAGGGACGCTTATGCAGGGCACCTCGCTCATCCCCTGCCTGGTGATCCGCGACGGTATCTCCCTGACCGATCCCACGGGGACGCCCTATGTGGGCTTTGAGGTGGTCGTCGATCCGCGCACGGCTACCCTGGATTCGCCTGAGCGTTTCAGACAGGCCATCGCCGCGCGCCAGGAGCTCAGGGTGCCCAATCATCACTGCCCTGCAGGGACGAGCCAGGTCATCAGCGCTCGCCTGCTCTATCCCCTGGACAAGGCGCCGTTTTTTGATCCGCCCCGTCCAATGAACCCGCCAGGGAGCAGCGGCGGGGTGAGCGCGCTCGACCGCATCGTGCGCGCCTTCCATGACTCGGAGGAGTGCGCCGCTGTCCAGCGACGTCTCTGGGGGCGCCGTCAGGCCTTGGCGGGGGCCTGGGATGCCTTTATCGCCAAAAGCGCCGATCTCGGGCCGCCCGATCTATTCAAACGCGCCCGCGATCTGGATTATGCCTTGCGTACCGCGCTCTACGAGGGACACCTCGGGCGCGGCTGTTCGGCCTATGGGGCCTGTGAGCGCAATATTGTGGTGCTCTCGATCCGCAACCGCGCCTTCGGGCAGTGTCAGCCTGCCCAGGGCTGCCGCTTTCCCGGCGATGTCCAGGGCGTTGCCTCGACACCCTCGCAATACAACATCTGGGACGAATATCTCACCCAGATCTCGGGGTTGACCGCCTGTTATCTGCGCCCCGATCTCGCCGACCGCGAGCCCTATGCCAGGCTCCAGGCCATGTACGCCCAGAGCTTGCCGGATGCCGAGCGGGTCCTGTATGGCAGCGAGACGGAGCTGGCGGAGGTCTTTCCTGGGACGCCCCTTTCCGATCTCCTCGCCACCCGCCATTACTATCATGCCCCGGCCATGGGTCAGTGTTTCCCTGATCACCCGCGCGTCGAATATATCAGCGGGGCGGTAGCGCGCCGCGGCGAGGATCATGCCCTGATCGCCAATACCCGCATTGCGGTCGGCGAACGCCTAAAAGACGGCTACGCCTTTCAGCTCTTTAGGGTCCATGCCGAGGCGGAGCGCGACCGTATCGAGCTCCAAGATCTCTATCATGGCTTTGCCATCGATGCACGCAAGGTCAGCCTCGGCAAGCCAGCGCGCTGTCCGGCCTATGGTATCCCTCTGGGCTGTCCTTCTTTAGGCACCGGGCGTTATCGCCGGGTACCGAGCTGGCTGGCTCAGGGTCGTCCAGTCGAGATCCAGTGCCGGATCGCAGATCGGGGTAAGGAATGCACTGGGTCGGCTCTGCTGCGTCCAGTCAGCATCGGTGGGGCCTGTGACACCGAGATGCGCCCGACGGCGGATGTACCCTAGAACCGCTGATCGATGTGTTATACCGGCAAGCACCGCCCATCCAAACGATTGAATTGATTGGATTCGGATGTTCGCCGGAATGACCAAGGTGGAATCAATCCATGTTTCCCTTGGAGGAGCCAACCCTAGTATTACAAGCTATGCGTGATAGTGGATAATTTTCCACATGGAAAGCGCGATGATGGGCACAGACAAGGCGGCGAAGCGGCTTGGCGTCTCGGTCAAGACCTTGCAACGCTGGGAGCGCGAAGGGGGTTTGATCCTGGTGGCGCGAACAGTCGCGAGGCACAAATCCGCGAGTTGATTGGCTTGCGCAGTAAGGTATCAGAGCCAATGCGGATTGATGCCTACTGTCGCATATCCAGTGCTGCGCAGAAGCCAGACCTCGCCGACCAGCGCAAGGTGTTGGAAGAGTTTGATGTGGCGAAAGGCTTGTCGAATGTTGAGTTCGTTGAGGAAATCGGCGGCGGCCTGAACTTTAAGCGCAAGTTTGCGTACTGCGGATCGCAGGTTCGTCGCCATTCAGGTTGAAGTGGCCGATGCTGCGTTCTATCGCAGGCGCATGAAACGACTGGTGTTGACCTGGGCGTTGAGGCGGCAGCCAGGCTTTCCAATGGCGAGTCTGTTGAATCTCCTCTGCGCTTCGTTGTCTCAGGATTCGAGGCAGACGCCTTTCTTGCAAGGTTGAGGCGGCCAAGGTCGGGGCTGGGTTTGCGCCAAGTGCCAGACTGCCAAAAGGCACAAGGCTTCCGATCTTGAAGAATCGAAGGAAATCCTCTGCGATGTTGGCAAGGCCGCACGCACGCATTGCCAATGTCCGAGCGGCCTTAAGGCGAAACGCTACGGCGTCTGGTTGGTTTTAGCTGATCGCTGGGATCCGAGCAGCCGCCTGTGTTCGGTCTGTGGTTGGGAGAATGAGATGTTGGCGTTGAAGGATCGGGAATGGACGTGTCCTCAATGCGGCACGCGCCATGATCGGGACATCAATGCCGCGCTCAATCTCAAACGGCTGGCAACCGCAACTGCCCTACCCGTGGCGAGTCCGTCCGGTAACGGCGGCGCTACAGCAGAGAGGGTCTCTGCCGTAGTCGGGAAAGTCACACCTGTCAGAGACGAATGCGCTCCGCATTCGGGGCAGGAAGAGCACAGTGCGCCTGTTTGCGCACCTTCTTGAGGGCAGATCAGTCAGCATCGACGCCGACAGGTTCCAGACCGAGCTGGCGCGTGAGCTGTCTGGCCAAGGGCCAGCTCAACTCGGCAAGCTCGACCTGGGGATAGTGATCGGCGAGTTGGGTAACGGCAAGCCCCGGATAGCCGCAAGGGTTGATCCGGGCAAAGGGAGCAAGATCCATCGCGACATTGAGTGCTAGTCCGTGGTAACAGCAACCGTTGCGTACCCGCAGCCCCAAGGCGGCGATCTTGGCCTCGGCCACATAGACCCCAGGCGCACCCGGGCGCCGCTCGCCGCGAATACCATAGCCATGCAGCAGGTCGATGACCGCCTGCTCCAGACGTTCGACCAGGTACCTCACCCCGATCCCAGCGCGCCTGAGATCGAACAACAGATAGGCGATCAACTGGCCTGGGCCATGATAGGTCACCTGACCGCCGCGGTCGCTCTGGATCACCGGGATGGTGCCTGGATCGAGGAGATGTTCTGGGAGCCCGGCCTGACCGAGGGTGAAGACCGGCGCATGTTCGAGCAACCAGAGCTCATCTGGGGTGGTTGGCCCGCGCATCTCGGTGAAGGCGCGCATCGCTGCCCAGATGTCCAGATAGTCCTGAGGGCCCTGAAGGAGCTTGATCCGCACGGCTAGGCCGCGTTCACAATGACTCGGAGCGTACTTGGACGGCGTCTTCTACTGGGCCGTCCCCGTATCTGGTGTAACCCAGATAGATCACTCAAAACAGGCGCAAGAGCGAATCCTTGGCCTGGCGCCAGAATCCGCCCTTGGGCAGATCTTCGAACGCAACCAGGGGGACGCGCAGGATCTCCTCCTCGCCTAGACGCACAACTATATCACCCAAGCGGTCGCCGCGCGTCAGAGGGGCCTCGATGTTGGGGAGCTTCTCGACATAGGCATTCAACTGGCCATACTGACCGCGCGGGATGGTAGCCACAACATCCCATTGGGGCACCGCTGCCACCTCCTCGCGCTCGCCGGCCCAAACCCGCAGCTTGACGAGCGGCTGGGTTACTGGATAGAGCTTATCGGCTTCATAAAGGCGAAAACCATAGTTCAGCAGGGCAAGGCTCGCCTCAGCGCGCGCCTTGGGGCTGGGGGCGCCCATGACCACCGAGATCAAGCGCATATCGCCGCGCTTAGCCGAACCGACTAAACAATAGCCGGCGGCGCGGGTATAGCCGGTCTTGACCCCGTCAGCCGTGGGATCGCGTTTGAGCAAGGGATTGCGGTTTTGCTGGGTGATCCCGTTGTAGGTGAACTCAGGGAGCGAATACCAGGTGTAATACTGCGGAAACTCGCGGATCAGGGCTCTGGTCACGCGGGCGATATCGCGCGCGGTCGTATAGAGCTCGGGGTCGGGCAGGCCATTGGGATTGGTGAAATGGCTATTGGTCATGCCGAGCCGCTGGGCGTTCGCATTCATCAGATTGGCGAACGACTCGACCTTGCCGGCCACATATTCGGCAAGGGCCACACTGGCGTCATTACCCGACTGGATCATCATCCCCTTGAGCAGATCCTCCAAGACGACCTGTTTGCCGACCTCGATGAACATCTTGGAACCGCCGGTACGCCAGGCATTCTCGCTAATCATGACTGGGTCGCTGAGTTTGATCCGCCCCGAGGCGAGCTCGCGGAACACCGTATATGCGGTCATGATCTTGGTCAGGCTGGCGGGTTCAAGCCGCTCATCGGCATTGAACTCGGCGAGACTCCGCCCGCTATAGAAATCGATCAATAGATACCCCTTGACGTTGAGCTCCGGCGGCGGGGGGGCGGCGGGGCCCTGAGCGCCGATGTTCAGGCTGAGCGTCAGGAGCAAGGGCAAAAGCAGACGCTGGATGATCAGAGTCATTGAGATCCGGTGGCCTGGGTTAGGATTGTTGCAGGATTTGCACTTTTTTATATCAAAAATCATACAGCGCCTTGGTGCCTTCGCCAACTGTTTTGCGCCTCAGGCTCAAGGGCAGAACCAGTCAAAGGGCCAAAGGCAGCGTTTGGGTTCAATCCCTTCAACCTTGACCCGTGCCTTGCCGTTTGTCTTGATACCGAGTTTGACCGCTGCCGCATAGGACAGATCGATCAGCCGATCCTCGATGAAAGGGCCGCGGTCATTGACCCGCACGATCACCCGCCGTCCGTTGTCGAGATTGGTGACCCGCACATAAGAAGGCAGCGGCAGGGTGCGATGCGCCGCGGTCATACCATAGCGATCATAGGGCTCACCCGAACTGGTGAGACGTCCGTGGAAAGGTTCGCCATACCAGGAGGCCAGCCCCTGCTCGACATAGCCGCGGGCCGTGGCAAGCCTGACATACCGTCGGCCGTTGAAAGTATAGAATGGGGTGTTGCCGGAACGGGCCAGCGGCTCGACCTTGGGGACTGCATCCGGGATACGGGCGATCTCGGGGGGGATGTCATCGTCGCGGGGCCCAGGACCGGCGCAGCCCGCCAGCCCGATGAGCAGGCTGGCCAGCGCCGCGCGGCTGACGGATCTAATCTGGGACTCAGACATCCTGATAGCGCCGGCTGCGCCGCGTCTCGATCGCCATCAGCATCCCGAAGCCGGCCATCAGGGTGACCATTGAGGTCCCACCGTAACTGATCAAGGGCAGGGGCACGCCGACCACCGGCAATAGACCGCTGACCATGCCGGTATTGACGAATAGATAAACGAAAAAGACCAGGGTCAGGCTGCCGGCCAGCAAGCGGTCATAGGTCTCCTGGGCGCGGGCGGCGATCAACAGGCCGCGCCCGATCACGAACAGATAGATTGACATCAACCCCAAGATCCCGGTGAGACCAAACTCCTCGCCGATCACGGCAAAGATAAAATCGGTATGACGCTCGGGCAAAAACTCCAGATGCGATTGGGTCCCGTGCAGCCAGCCCTTGCCCGAGAGCCCGCCCGAGCCGATCGCGATCTGCGACTGGATGATGTGATAGCCGCTGCCAAGCGGATCGGACTGGGGATTGAGAAAGGTCAAGATACGCGCTCGCTGATAGTCATGCAGATGACCCCAGACCACTGGTACCAGGGCAGCGAGGAGCAAGAGCAGGCCGATGATCAGGCGCCAGCGTACCCCGGCGATGAACAGCACCAGGATGCCGGCACTGGCCACCAGTAGGGCGGTCCCGAGATCTGGCTGCTTGGCGATCAGCGCTGCGGGGATCAGGGTGAGGATCGCAGCCAGGAGGATGCTGGGCAGACGCGGCGGCAGCGGACAACGTGCCAGTGCCCATGCCACGGCCATGGGAACAGCGAGCTTGAGGAGTTCCGAAGGCTGAAAGCGGATGACCCCGAAATCCAACCAGCGCTGCGCCCCCTTGCCGATGTCGCCGATCAAGAGCACCGCCACCAGCATCAGCAATCCGAAGATATAGAAGGTGAGAGACCAGCGTTTGAACTGGAGCGGATGGACCTGGGCGATGACCAGCATCAACCCAAAGGCCAGGGCCTGACGGACGAGCTGGCGCTCGACCATTTCCCATTCGCGGTCACCAGCGCTATAGAGCACCATCAGACCAAAACCGCACAGGGCAAGCAGACCGGTCAACAGGGGCGCATCCAGATGCAGCCGGCGCAACCAGCCACCATCCGCTGTTTCCACCGCCCAGTTGCCCCGCGCCTGGAATGGATCAGTCGCCACCGCTCGTCTCTTCTGGGTCGTTTAGCGGGGTGCCACCGAGATAGGCATCGATCACCCGCCGGGCGATGGGTGCAGCGGTCGCCCCGCCGGAGCCGCCGTTTTCGACCAGCACCGCCACCGCGATCCGCGGATCCTCGACCGGCGCAAAGGCGATGAACAGCGCGTGGTCGCGTAGATGGATAGGTACTTTGGCGGCGTCATAGCGCTCTTTTTGACCGATGGTAAACACCTGAGAGGTCCCGGTCTTGCCGGCGATCCGGTAATCATTGGAGTGGATACGTTTGGCCGTACCACGGGGGCTTTCCACGACCTTGGCCATAGCGTCGATGATGGTATTCCAATCGCCTGGATTGGGTATCTGGATTTGACGGCTGATCATCGGAAAGGCGGTGGCGGTCGTAGCGCCCGGGACCCGGCGGGCATAGGCCAGGCGCGGCTGGATAAATCGCCCCTTGTTGGCGAGCGCCGCCGTCGCCGCGGCCAATTGCATGGGTGTCGCCAAAAAATAGCCCTGACCGATCCCCATGATCAGGGTCTCACCAGGATACCAAGGCTGTTTGCGCACCTGTTCCTTCCAGGTGCGCGAGGGCAAGAGCCCGGCGAGCTCACCGGCGACATCCACGCCTGTGCGTCGGCCAAAACCGAACTCGGTGAGAAAAGCATGGAGCTTATCGACGCCTATCTGATTGGCCAGGGAATAAAAATAGACATCGCAGGATTGCACGATGCCGAGCTCCAGATCCACCGTCCCATGTCCGCCGCGCCGCCAGCAGCGAAAACGGTGCGCTTGCCCAGGAAGACTGAAATAACCCGGGCAATAGACCGTCTTGCGCGGGGTGATGAAGCCGAGCGCCAGACCGCCCAGACCAACGAAGGGCTTGACAGTTGATCCCGGCGGATACTGACCGCGGATGGCGCGGTTGTAGAGCGGGCGATCCGGTGCGCGGAGCAGCGCCTGATAGTCGGCCTTGCTGATCCCCTCGACGAATGGATTGGGATCGAAGCTCGGTTGGCTGACCATCGCCAAGACCCCGCCGGTCCGCGGGTCGATGGCCACGATTGCGCCCCGGTTGGCGCCGAGCGCCTCGGTGGCGGCCTGTTGTAGGCGGATGTCCAGATAGAGATAGAGATCCTGGCCAGGGATGGGTGGGGTGTTCTCGAGGGTGCGCAGGATACGCCCGCGGGCATTGACCTCAACCTGCTGATAGCCGACCCGCCCATGCAGTACATCCTCATGGGCCAGTTCGACGCCGCCCTTACCGATGAAATTGGTCCCCGCATAGTTACTTTTATCGATGCGCTTAAGGTCATCCTCGTTGATCCGCCCGACATAGCCCAGTACATGGGCAGTGAGCAGGCCGTGGGGGTAGCTGCGGATCAGCTCAGCCTGGACCTCGACGCCAGGAAAGCGGTAGCTATCAACCGCAAAGCGCGCCACCTCTTCAGCGGTCAGGTTTTGGCGGATCGGGACGGGCTGAAAACGCATCCGTTGGCGTTTGAGACGCTCGAAGCGCGCTAGATCGCTGTCTTGGATAGCGATCAATGATTTTAATGCCGCGATGGTGGCAGAGAGGTCCCTGACCTTTTCTATGGTGATCATAAGGGAAAAGGAGGGATGGTTATCCGCCAGCAGTACCCCCCTGGCATCGAAGATCAGCCCGCGGCTGGGTGGGACCGGCTGGATCTTGACCCGGTTCTCGGTCGAGAGGACGGCGAAATGATCATAGTGCTCGATCTGGAGGTAGTACAGCTGGATCAGGATCAGTGCCAGCCCCAGGACAAAGAAGAGCGCGGAGATTGCCAGGCGCGTTCTGACCAGGCGACGTTCGCGCTCGCGGTCCTCGAGACTACTGGCGAGCATGGGGTCAAGGGGTCTCGAGGCGCCGTTCAAATGGGGTCAGCAGCCAAGCTAGAATGGGCCAGCAGGCCAAACCGGCCAGGGCCGAGAACCAATAGGTCAGCGACGGCAGGGTTTGTCCTGTTGCACCGATGATCCAGAGGGTGAGCAGGCGCTCGCTCAACAGGATCAGGGCCACAAAAAACGCCTGCTGCCAAGGCGGAAAAATGCGGATGCGCGGGCGGACGACGAGCGCTAGATAGGCCGTTACCGACAGGCTCAAGGCATGCTGGCCGAGTAGGGTGCCGGTGAGCACATCGAGGAGCAGACCCAGGATAAAGGCGGTGAAGATCCCGACGCGGCGCGGGGTGGCAAAACACCAGAATAGGATCGTGAGCACCACCCAGGGCGGACGATAATCCCAAGGCCAGCTCGCGATCGGCAGGATGGTGAGATATAGCGCGAGGATCAAGCTCAGCGCGATCGGCCAGATCGGCTGGCGCGCTGCTGCATAGGGTCGCTTGCCGCGTTTGCCTACAGTCTTCATTTAGAAAATTCACTCGGCTTGAAGGCCTCAGCGGCCAGGGCCTGAGCGCGCAGATTTTCGTTATGACTCCAGACCAACAAGACCTCGCGGCTGCGATCGAGCCGAGCGGTCGGCTCGGCGATGACTGTGGTGAAGGGGTTGTCGGGGTCTTGGCGCACCGTCTTGACCCGGGCGACTGGATAACCAGGCGGAAAACGCCCGTCCATCCCCGAGGTCAGCACCAGATCCCCAACCTGGACATCGGCGTTCTTGGGGATGTATAGCAATTCGAGGTCCAGATTGGGGCCGCGGCCAGCGGCGATGGTCCTGAAACCGGTACGATTGATCTCGACCGGTAGAGCGTGATCGGGATCGGTGATCAGGAGGACGACTGAATAGAAGGGGGTGACGCGGATGACCTGGCCCATCACCGCATTGGCATCGAGCACGGGTTGACCGATAAAGACACCAGCATTGGAACCCCTGTTGATCATGACCTGCTGGCGATAGGGGGCGAGGTCGATCGCCATGACCTCAGCGATCAACACCCGATCGCTGACATCGAGGGAGGAGCCCAGGAGTTCGCGCAGACGGGCGTTCTCGGCCTCGAGTGCGGCAAACTGCTGCAGCCTCGCCTTCAACAGCAGGTTTTCGCGCTGGAGCTCGGCGTTTTCATCGCGTAGTCGCTGTTGATTGACAAAGCGCACCCGTATCTCGCGAACGAGCTGGCTGGGACGGTCGGCAGCGAATTGGAGGGGATAGGTGAGCAGGGACAGCGCCGTACGCAGTAGTTCGGGCGGCTGCTCGCTATAGTCCGCTACCATCAGGGCGAGGGCCGCCCCTACCGCCAGGATGACGCGGACATGGGGTGAGGGACCAGACTTAAACAGGGGTTTGATGGTCGCCGTCCTCTTTAGCGTACGCAACTCAAGCCCGGTCTCGGCAAGGGGGACACACCCCGACTGGGGCCTATTCGGTCGCCAGGAGCAGGCTATCCTGGCTGTCGAGCATCTCCAGGACCATCCCGCCACCGCGCGCCACACAGGTCAAGGGGTCCTCGGCCACCACCACCGGCAGCCCGGTCTCTTCTTCGATCAGTCGGTCGAATCCGCGTAAGAGCGAACCGCCGCCGGTTAGGACGATCCCTCGCTCGGCAATGTCTGCCCCGAGCTCAGGGGGGGTCTTTTCCAGGGCCATCTTGACGGCCTGTACCACCATCGACAGGGGTTCCTGGAGCGCCTCCAGGATCTCATTGCTGTTTAGGGTAAAACTGCGCGGTATCCCTTCGGCGAGGCTGCGTCCCTTGACGCTGATCTCCAGCACCTCATTGCCCGGGAAGGCCGAACCGATGTTGTGCTTGATCCGTTCAGCAGTCGCCTCGCCGATCTGGATGCCGTAATTGCGGCGCACATAGTTGATGATGGCATCATCGAAGGTATCGCCGCCGATGCGCACCGATTCGGCATAGACGATGCCGTTTAAGGAGATCACGGCGACCTCCGATGTTCCGCCGCCGATGTCGATGACCATGCAGCCGCGCGGCTCATGGACCGCCAGCCCCGCACCCAGCGCCGCCGAGATCGGTTCCTCGATGAGATAGACCTCGCGCGCGCCTGCGCCGAGCGCCGATTCCTTGATTGCACGGCGCTCGACCTGGGTCGAGCCGCAGGGCACGCAGACAAGCACCCTGGGGCTGGGACGCAACATGCTCGATTCGTGCACCTTATGGATGAAATACTGGAGCATCTTTTCGGTGACGGTGAAGTCGGCGATCACCCCGTCCTTCATGGGCCGGATCGCCGTGACGTTTTGCGGGGTGCGTCCCAGCATCTGCTTGGCCTCTTCGCCCACGGCGACCACCGTCTTGGTGCCCCCTTGCCGTTCATGCCGGATGGCAACCACCGAGGGTTCGTTGAGGACGATGCCGCGCCCGCGCGCGTAGATCAGGGTGTTGGCCGTCCCCAGATCGATCGATAGGTCATTGGAGAACAGTCCGCGAATGTTTCTAAGGAACATCGGTGTATTCGGATACCTTCTGGCCGGCAAGACCCTGGGAGGCATACCGCCGTCATGAGGAGTGTCGGGGTTAGAGAGAGGTCGAGGGCGCGCGCACGCGCTACGATCGGGGCGCTAATCTAGCAATCCCAGCCTAGATTCGGCAAGGCACCGACGATCCCGATCGTTTTATGATATGTTCTCATAGTCCTCATGGTTGTGCGCTTACTCAGGCATCATGCACCTGGATCTAGCCGATATCGATAAGATCGCCTACCTCGCGCGTCTGGCCATCGCCCCCGAGCAGCGGGCACGTTATGCTGCAGACCTTGGCACCATCCTCGATCTGGTCGCCCAGATGAATGCAGTCGAAACGGCGGGGGTCGAGCCTATGGCCCATCCGCTGGCGATGACCCAACGGATGCGTCCCGATGTGCCCACCGAATCCAATCAGCGCGAACGCTTCCAGGCCATTGCCCCCCTGACCGAGGCCGGGCTCTATCTGGTTCCCAAGGTCATCGACTGATGCAAAACAAATCCATTGCCCAAATGGCCGCTGATCTGCGGCTGCGTCTCTATTCAAGCGTCGAGCTGACCCGGCATTATCTAGATCGCATCGCTCGGCTCGACCCAGTCTTGAATAGCTTTATCACTGTCATGGCAGAGCAAGCATTGGCCGACGCCGCGCGCGCCGATCAGCTCTTGCGCTCGGGCGATGCCGGCCCTTTGACCGGGATCCCCATCGCCCATAAGGACATCTTTTGCACCCAAGGGTTCAAGACGAGCTGCGGCTCGCGCATGCTCGACAATTTCATCGCCCCCTATGATGCTACCGTGGTCGAACGTCTGGCCGCTGCCGGCGCTGTGGTGCTCGGCAAGACCAACATGGATGAGTTTGCGATGGGATCGAGCAACGAGACGAGCTGGTATGGTCCGGTCAAGAACCCCTGGGATACCAGCCGGGTGCCGGGGGGGTCATCCGGAGGCTCGGCGGCAGCGGTGGCGGCGCGCCTGTGCGCCGCGGCGACCGGCACGGATACGGGCGGTTCGATCCGCCAGCCGGCAGCCTTCTGTGGGATCACCGGTATCAAACCCACCTATGGTCGTTGTTCGCGCTGGGGCATGATCGCCTTTGCCTCCTCGCTCGATCAGGCAGGGGTTATGGCACGCTCTGCCGCCGATGCCGCCTGTATCCTCGACGAGATGGCCGGCTTCGATCCGCGCGACTCGACCTGTGCCGATGTGCCGGTACCAGATTATGTCGATGCCCTGGATGATGACCTCCACGGTCTGCACATCGGTCTGCCCAAAGAGTATTTTGGCTCGGGGCTCGATCCTGCGATCGGCGACCGGGTGATGGAGGCGGTACGGGAATATGAAAGGCTCGGCGCTGTGATCCGCGAGATCAGCCTGCCGAATAGCCCCTCGGCGGTGCCTGCGTATTATGTCATCGCCCCGGCGGAGTGCTCGTCCAATCTCGCCCGCTTTGACGGCGTCCGTTACGGCCATCGCTGCACCGATCCCATCGACCTCGAGGACCTTTACACCCGTAGCCGTGCCGAGGGCTTTGGGGATGAGGTTAAGCGCCGGA
The DNA here is from genome assembly GCF_011290485.1 of Caldichromatium japonicum. Classification (GTDB taxonomy): domain Bacteria; phylum Pseudomonadota; class Gammaproteobacteria; order Chromatiales; family Chromatiaceae; genus Thermochromatium; species Thermochromatium japonicum. The sequence continues at coordinate 373,600 of NZ_CP048029.1, forward strand.
TCATGATCGGTACCTATGTCCTCTCCGCCGGTTATTACGATGCCTATTATCTCAAGGCACAGCGGGTCAGGCAGTTGATCGCCGCTGATTTCAAGCACGCCTTCGCCGAGGTCGATGTCATCATGGGTCCATCCACGCCCACCACCGCCTTTGCCCTTGGCGCCAAACGCGATGATCCGGTGGCCATGTATCTCAACGACATCTATACCATCCCCGCCAATCTCGCCGGTCTGCCGGCCATCTCGATCCCGATCGAGCCACTGGCTGGCCTGCCGGTGGGCCTGCAGATCATCGGCGATCATTTCCAAGAAGCCCGGCTGCTCAATGTCGCCCATCGCTATCAGCATCTGACCCATTGGCATCAGGCGACGCCCGCGGGCTTTGATTGAGCCTAGATCTGATCAGAGCGCGTTCAATTCGGCGACGAAACGCGCAGGATCGGCCTCATCGAGCTGCTCGAAAAAATGGTCAACGCGTCGGCTCAGCTCGGTGAGTTCTGCGCCCAGCACGATCTCCTTGACATCGAGCAGGGCGCCAGGGTGCATGCTGAACTCGCGCAGACCCATGCCGAGCAGCAGGCGCGTAAAACGCGGATCGCCGGCCATCTCGCCGCACATCCCGACGGGGATAGCAAGCGCGCGCCCGGCCTCCAGGGTTAGGCGGATCAGGCGCAGGATCGCAGGATGCAGGGGATCGAAGAGGTCATTGACCGATTCATCTAGCCGGTCGACCGCTAAGGTGTATTGGATCAGGTCATTGGTGCCGATCGATAGGAAATCCACCCGGCGGGCGATGGCCCGCGCGGTGAGGGCCGCAGCCGGGACCTCGATCATCGCCCCGACCGGCATCTGCGGATCATAGTCCAGGCCCTCGCGATCAAGCTGTTGCTTGAGGTGGGTGATCAGCGCCAGCGTCCGTTCCACCTCATGGACGCTGGTCACCAGGGGAAGCATCAGGCGTACCGGGCCCAAGGCAGATGACCGTAGGATGGCGCGTACCTGGGGGGTGAATAGCTCGGGCTCCTTAAGACACAGGCGGATGCCCCGCAGCCCCAGGGCAGGGTTGCTCATGTTCGAGGCCCCCCCAGTGGCAAAGGCCCCACTATGCTTGTCGAGCCCCAGATCCAGGGTGCGGATGGTGATAGGGCGGCCATCGAGTTGGGCGAGGATGGCGCGATAGTTGGCCAGATGCTCCTCTTCATCTGGTAGATCTGGGCGGTTCATATAGAGAAACTCGGTGCGATACAGCCCGATGCCGCTCGCCCCACCCAGCTTGGCTAGCTCCACGTCCTCGGGCAGCTCCAGGTTGGCCTGGAGCTGGATCTCGACCCCATCGCGGGTGCGTGCTGGATGTTGGGCCAGGGTGCGCAGCCGGTCTCTGCGGACCTTGAGTCCCTGGAGTTGGGCGCGGTAAGCGGCGACGATCTGGGTGTCTGGATCGGCGATGACGGTTCCGCTCCGCCCATCCACGATCAGCAGTTCGCCGGCGCGCAGATAGCGGGTGATGGCGTGCAGCCCAACGACCGCGGGGATTCCCAGGCTGCGCGCCAGGATCGCAGTATGCGACATTGGCCCCCCGTACTCGGTCACGAAGGCGCCGATCCCCCGCTGATGGAGGAGGAGGACGTCGGTAGGCATCAGATCGCGGGCGACCACGACATAGCCGCTAAGGTCGCGCTCGGTGCGTCCGGGGGGTGGGGGTGTGCCGTTCAAAAAGCGCTGGATCTGGCGCACGACATGCGCCAGATCATCGCCTCGGGCACGCAGATAGGGGTCTTCGATGCGCTCGAAGACCGCCAATAGGCTATCCAGATGGCGCTGCAAGGCCCATTCAGCCGAACAGCGTTCATCGGCGACTCGCCGGCGCACCTCCTCGATCAGCGCCTGATCCTTCAGCATCAGGAGATGGGTGTCGATGAACTCGACAATCTCGATCGGGGTCTCATGCGGGATCTGGGCGCGTACCTCCTTAAGCGATAGGCGGGCGGCATCGACCGCCCGCTCGAAGCGCGCAAGCTCGCCTGGGATCTCCTCAACCGCGATCGATGACTGGGTCAGCCCTACCTGCCCACCGCTGTCGATGAAGGCTGGTCCCAGGGCGATCGCCTGCGCCGAACCGATCCCAATGCCTTGAAAGGCCAGGGTCACTCTGGTTCTCCAAAACGTTCCCCGATCAACTGTTCAATCGCCGCCAGCGCCTCCTGCTCATCGGTTCCATCGGTCTCGACGATGATCCGTGTCCCCTGGCTTGCAGCCAGCATCATCAGTCCCATGATGCTCTTGCCGTTGACACTCTGCTCGCCGCGCGTCACCCGGATCTCGCTCGCGAAGCTGTCGGCACATTTCACCAACTTGGCTGCCGCCCGCGCGTGCAGGCCCAATTTATTGATGATTTCGAGCTCTTTGCGGATCATCCGCAGGACCCTTCTCTCACTGTTAAGGTTAGACCCAAAATCGCTTGCGGTCGGTTGAGATCGACCCGATGTTTCATTCGCGCACCCCATCGCGTCCGCCACTCAGGGCCTTTTCAGTCAGGTGCTCGAGGTCGAGGTGGGCATAGTTGAGCATGCGCAGGAGCATCGGCAGGTTCAACCCGCTGATGACGCGCACTCGATCGGCAGAGGCGGCGAGGGCATGGGCGATGTTGGCCGGGGTGGCGCCATACAGGTCGGTGAGTACCAATACCCCCTCACCCTGATCAAGTCCGGCTGCTAGATGGCGGCAGCGCTTGAGGGCCTCTTCTGGCGGGGTGTCCTGGATCACTTCGCAGCAGGCAATGCCCGGCGGCAGAGCGCCCAGAATCTCGGCGGCGATCTTCAGAAGATCACCGGCGAGGGGGCGATGGGTGAGGAGCAGGATGCCGACGCTCACGCGAGTTCGCGGTGGCGGACGATGACCCGATGACCCAAGGCAGTGAAGCGTTCGCGCAAGCGCTCGATCATATAGACCGAGCGATGCTGGCCGCCAGTGCAACCGATGGCGATGGTGAGATAACTGCGTCCGTCGCCCTCGAGTTGTGGCATCCAGCGCTCGAAAAACCCGAGGATCTCGTCGCGCATGCGGATCACCTCCGGGTTGGACTCCAGGAACTGGGCCACCTCGGGGTCGAGACCTGTCCGCGGACGCAGCTCGGGTTGCCAGTGGGGATTGGGCAGACAGCGCACATCGAATACAAAATCGACATCCGGCGGCACCCCATGTTTGAAGCCGAATGATTTAAGCAGGATCGAGAGCCGCGGCGAGGCGTCCCCCAAGATCCAGCCCCGCACCCGGTCGCGTAGCTCATGGACATTGGTCTGGCTGGTGTCGATGCGCAGATCGGCATGGGCGCGAACCGGTTCAAGGAGCTCTTGTTCGAGCAGGATCGCCTCACGCAGCGAGCGATCGCCCTGGGTGAGGGGGTGGCGGCGGCGGGTCTCGCTATAGCGCCGGATCAGAGTATCGAGTTGGGCATCGAGGAACAGAAGGCGGCAGTCGATACCATGCGCCTGTGCGGTTTGGATCAATTCGGGTAGGCGGTGCAGGGCCTCGGGTGTCCCGCGGGCGTCGATACCGACCGCCGTCTTGCGCAGTGCAGTATCCGGCTGATGCGTGAGCCGCGATAGCAGGTCCTGGAGCAAAAAAAAGGGCAGGTTGTCGATGCAATAAAAACCAACGTCCTCCAGGGTGTGGAGGGCGATGCTCTTGCCCGCACCAGATAGACCGCTGAGGATGATCAACTGCATCGACAGCCTCCTCCTGCCGGCGTATCCGCTGTCTAGGCCTGTGCTAGCGGCTCTGGATGCGCCTGGTGGATGGCGCGCGCCTGCCGCTCGATCAGGTCGGCGCTCGCCTCATAGCCGCGGATACGCAGGATCTGCTGTCTGACCGCAGCCTCGACCAAGACCGCCAAATTGCGCCCAGAGGCCACCGGCATGGTGACCCGCGGGATCCTCACGCCCAAGATGGTCATCGCCGACAGGCTACCCTCGAGGCAGTTGGCGAACTGGGGATGGCCCAGCGGCTGGAGATCGATGATCAGGTTGAGCGGTTTGTTGGGTAGGACCGCACTCTCGCCAAACATGGCGCGGATATTGAGAATTCCTAGGCCGCGCACCTCTAGAAAATCTTGAAGCACCCCGGGGCAACGGCCCTCGATAACCTCAGGGGCGATGCGGGCGAAACAAGGGGCGTCATCGGCAATCAAGCGATGGCCCCGGCCGATGAGATCGAGCGCCAGCTCGATCTTGCCCACGGCGGACGCACCGGTCAGGAGCACGCCCATCCCCAGGACCTCGATGAAGACACCGTGGATTGTCGTGCGCTCGGCAAACGCCTGAGTGAGAAAATAACGCAGGTGATTGATCAATTCCTGGTCGCCCAGGGGCGAGGCAAGCATCGGGGTTGCCGAGGCGCGGGCGCGCTCCATAAATTCACGCGTCGGCGTGATCCCATCGCTGAAGATGATAGCGGCCAAGCGATCGGCAAAGAGTTTGTCGAGCATCTCGGAATATGCACTATGCCCTAGCCCCGAGAGATAGCGTTGCTCAGGCGGACCCACCACCTGCAACCGGTTAGGGTGGATGAGATTGAGCGAACCGATGAGCGATTGTTCGGGATCATCGCCGCGCAAGGGACGTGGGGTTGAGGGCTCAGGGGTCAGCCAGCGCAGCTTGAGCTGAGGGCTGGTCTGGGCCACGACGCTTTGCAGGCTGTCGATCATGGTTCGCGTACGCTAGAGGGTGTTTAAGACCCTCAAAACCTCGTCGCTCGAAGTAGCCTTGCGTAATTGGGCGCGGATGTCGGGGTCGCTGAACAAGGTCGCCAGATGGGCGAGCAGGCGCAGATGCTCGTCATTGGCCGTATCTGGTACCAGCAAGGCAAATGCGAGGTCCACCGGTTGACCATCGGTAGCATCATAATCGATCCCGCGATTGGTCCGCACGAAGGCGCCAACGGCATCGCTGATCTGGGCGATGCGCGCATGGGGCAGGGCGACACCATACCCCAGCCCTGTGCTCCCGAGACGCTCGCGCTCAATCAGGTGCTCGAACACGGTTTCGGTCTGCAGCCGCGGATGAGCGCTGGCCAGCAGCTCGGCAAGCGTCTCGATGAGCCGCTTCTTGCTGGCGACCTCGAGAGCGCAGCGGATGCGTTCGGGCGCGATCAGTTCGGGCATCAACATGGCCCTGGTCTCCAGTGAATCTCATGCCGCCCAAGGGCAAAGCATGCGATGCGATCGGCAGTGTGACCTGAGCACGGGCGGAAGGGGATGCACGTCATGGATGCTATTCCTTCAGGGCGGTTGGGCAGGGCTCGGGGACGGTCATTTGCTCGGGGTCTGCGGCTTGGCCGGATCTTTGACACCCGCAGACACCCTGGCGGGGGCGACACCGCGGGTGTCCATCGGGTCAGTGTCAACTCAAAACGCGCTTATTCCGCGGCTTTGACGGCGGAGCTGCGGTGATTATGCCGCTTCTCCTTATAGCGCAGGATCTGGCGGTCAAGTTTGTCAACCAGTCCGTCGATCGCGGCATAGAGATCCTCATGCACCGCATCGGCAAAGAGGGTGCTGCCGTTGACATGCAGCCTGGCCTCGGCCTTTTGCTCGATCTTTTCAACGCTCAGGATGACATGGGCGTTGATGACGTGGTCGAAATGGCGCGCCAGACGCTCAAACTTGTTGTCCACATAGGACTTCAGCGCGTCCGTGACCTCGATATGATGACCCGTCAGATTGATATGCATCTTGGACTCCTTAGCAGAAGGTTCAAACGGCCTGTCAAGCCAGGCGTTTGCGCTCACTCGAGGCGGGGATACCCATAGCCTCGCGGTATTTGGCGACGGTTCGGCGCGCGATTTGGATGCCCTGTGACGCTAGGGCCCGGGCGATCTGTTGATCGCTGAGGGGTTTGCCGGGGGATTCGGCTGCAATCAATTTACGAATCAGGGCACGGATCGCGGTGGCCGAGCATTCGCCGCCGGAAAGGGTAGTAACATGCGATGAAAAGAAATATTTAAGCTCGAAGGTCCCGCGCGGGGTCAACATATATTTCTGGGTCGTCACCCGCGAGACGGTCGATTCATGCAGGCCCAGGGCCTCGGCGACATCGCGCAAGACCAGGGGGCGCATCCATTCCTCGCCATGTTCGAGAAAATCTTGTTGCAGCTCAACGATCTTGGCGCCTACGCGCAACACGGTCTCGTTGCGGCTCGCCAGGCTCTTGATGAACCAGCGCGCCTCCTGAAGATGGCTCTTGAGCATGAGCCCAGCTGCGCTCTGATCGGCCCGTCGCACCAAGCGCGCATAATCGGCATTGATCCGCAGTCTGGGGGTGATCTCGGGGTTCAACTCGACCTGCCAACGGCCATTGTGCTTATGCACCAGGATATCGGGTACAACGTACTCCGGTGCAGCCTCTTCGATCAAGCGCCCTGGGCGTGGATTGAGCCGGCGGATGAGGGCCGCTGCCTCGCTCACCGCCTCAGTTTCTGCCTTAAGCAGGCGGGCGAGTCCGGCGACGTCACCGCGCGCCAACTGCGCAAACCCCGAGGTACAGATCGCCAGTGCCAGGTCGCGTCCAGGCAGGGTCTCTGGTAGCTGGCGCAACTGGATAATGAGGCATTCGGCCAGATCGCGCGCCCCAACCCCAGGCGGATCCAGGGATTGTACCCGATGGATCGCGGTGGTGATCTCCTCCTGGCTGAGGTCTGGTCGATCGAGGGCGGCGGCCAACTCATCGATCCCAGCCCGTAGATAGCCCTCGGCATCGATCGCATCGACCACTGCGTGCGCGACCATGAGCTCACGTTCGCTCAGCCGGCTGAGATTGAGCTGCCACACCAGATGCTCGTGTAAGGTCTGGGGGCGGCTGTGAAGGGTCAAGGGGTCATGACCCTCGCCATCGTCCAGACCCGAGGCAGTAAGCGGTGGGTAGCCGTCGAAGATGTCTTGCCATTGCACATCCACAGGGAGCTCGTCGGGGATGAGCTCGTAGGCGGTATCGATCTCGCGTTCCGCAGGAGGCGGGGCAAAATCATCTTCCTCTTCCGTCTCTAGCCAGTTCATCGCGGATTCGGAGCCGTTAAGCACATCCGCGGGATCAGATTCCTCGGCCTCCTCGAGCATGAGGTTGCTTTCCAGGGCTGCCTGGATCTCTTGTTGCAACTCGAGCGTTGAAAGCTGCAAGAGGCGGATGGCCTGTTGCAACTGGGGGGTCATGCTGAGCTGCTGGCTGACTCGCAGCTGGAGGCTAGGCTTCATTGCGACGGCTAAGATGATTGAATGTGCAATAAAGGTGCCTAATTCAATTTGTAGGCGATCTCTGGACGCTGTGAACCCAAGTGGATTAAAGGACGAAATCGGCACCCAGATAGACCTCGCGCACCCGCTGATTAGCTAAAAGGCTGGATGGGGGGCCGGCAGCGATCACCGTGCCGGCGTTCAGGATATAACCCCGGTCGCAGATGTCGAGGGTCTCGCGCACATTGTGATCGGTGATGAGCACACCAATGGCGCGATCGCGCAGATGGGCGATGATTGACTTGATGTCTCCGACCGCGATCGGATCGACCCCAGCGAAAGGCTCATCGAGGAGCATTACCGAAGGCTCGACGGCCAGGGCGCGGGCGATCTCTAGCCGCCGCCGCTCGCCCCCTGACAGGCTCAAGGCGAGTGAATCGGCGACATGCAGGATACCGAGGTCTTCGAGCAGGCGTTCGCACTGCGCCAGGCGCGCGGCGTGGTCGAGGTCGCGGCGGGTCTCGAGGACGGCCAGGATGTTATCGCGGGCGTTTAATTTGCGAAAGACCGAGGGCTCTTGCGGGAGGTAGCTTAAGCCCGCGCGTGCTCGGGCATGCATCGGCAGGCGGGTCAGGTCGCGCCCATCGAGGAGGATGCGTCCCTGGTCGGCGTGGATCAGGCCCACGATCAGATAAAAACACGTCGTCTTGCCCGCGCCATTGGGACCGAGCAGACCGACGACCTCACCCGGCTCGACCTGGACGCTGACATTGTGAAGCACCTGGCGTCCGCCGTAGCGCTTCATGAGTTGTTCGGCGCATAGACCCTTCATCGCTGATCGGGGGTGAGCCTGATCCTGACCCGACCCGAGCCGCCGGCGCGAAAGCGCGCCTTGGCGCGTTCATAGATGATCCGTTCGCCGGTGAGCCGGTCCTCGCCTTGGATCAGCAGGCCGTCGCCGATCAAGGTGAGCTCATCCTTGTCGGCGTCGTATTCCATGCGCCGGGCGAAGGCCTGGACATCGCCTTGCTCTCCGTCGAGCAATTGCCGATAGCTGGCCGGCTGGCCGATGGCGATGATCAGGCGCGGCTGGCGGTCGGGGCGGTGATAGACGGTGACATGGTCGGCGCGCAGATGCATCGATCCCTGCTCGACCTGGACATGGCCGACATAGATGCTGGTATTGTCCGTTTCGCGTACCTCGACCTCGTCGGCTTCGATTAGGATCGGCTGCTGAGCATCGGCTTCGAGCGCCTGGGGCCGCGAGCAGACGGCAAATAGACCCGCCAGCAGGGCCATGGGGATATATCTGGATCGCTGATACCATGCCTTGGGAGGTAGCTTCATAGCTGGGGGGTACCCGTTGCTGGGTTGAGGCGAATCCGGGCGCGACCCTTAAATTGACCGCGCATGGCATCCTCTAAATACCACAGGCGCATGCCATTGGCGGTCAAGGTCTCGCCGTCGCTCTCGATCTGAACCGGCAGGTCCGTTTCAGCGAGCCCTTGTTGGCGCCAGATATCCAGACGCTCGGTCTTGAGATGAACGGCGCGATTATGCGGCCCGCGCGCGCGCTCGAGGCGCACCTCGTCCAGGAGCTGGACTGCGTCACCCCCTGCCCGCACGAGCCCCGAGCGGGACTCAGCCAGCCAAGGTGGACCATCGGCGCGGTACAGGATCAGGCGCGGTTGATCCAGTTCACTGAGGTCCTCGTCGGCAAAATGGCGCAACCCGGCCGCCGTGAGCCGGCGGCTTGGTTGGCCCTGGGCATCGGTTTCCAGAGCCGTGAAACCCACCACCCGATAATCGGGATGACGGGCGTGAGGGGTTGGCATTGCGATGTCCTTGGGCAGGCGCTGGACCTGCCACCAGGTGATCAGGCCAAGGAGTCCCAGTCCGAGGCCGAGTAGCCAATAACGACGGGCGAGTCCATGTTCAGCACGCATTTGGATCTAGGGTGAGCAATAGGGTCAGGTGACCCTGGGCCTCGAGGATGAGTTCGCAGACCTCACGGGCGGCGCCGCGTCCACCGGGGGCCTCGGTGCACCAATGGGCGAGGGCGCGGACCCGCGGATCGGCATCGGCGACCGCGATCGCCAGCCCCACCTGGGACATTACCGGTAGATCGATCAGGTCATCCCCGACATAGGCAATCTCCTCATCTACCAGTCCATGGCGGTCCTTTAGCGCCTCATAGGCCAAACGCTTGTCGCGATACCCCTGGAAGACATCCGAGATGCCCAATCCTTCCATGCGCAGATGCACCGCCTTGGAGGTCCGCCCGCTGATCACGGCCAGACGCACTCCGCTTTCCTGAAGCAGGGTCATGCCGTGGCCGTCGCGTACATTGAATGCCTTATATTCCTGGCCGTCGTCGCCCAGGAAGAGACTGCCATCGGTGAGCACCCCATCGACATCAAAGATCACCAGACGGATACGGGCGGCGCGTTCATGGATTGCGCTCATGGGTGAGAATATCTTAGACGAATAGGTTGGCGGTCTTGTAACCTGCAGCTTTGCTTGGGTCAATACACCGGGCGGACTCAAACGACACTGGCGCGCAACAGGTCATGCATATTGAGTGCCCCTACTAGACGGCCAGCGCTATCGACCACCAAGAGACCGTTGATCGCACGCATCTCCATGAGCTGAACCGCCTCGATGGCCAGCGCCCCTGAGCGGATGGTGACACAGGGCGAGGTCATGACCGCATCGACGGGGGTGTGGCGGACCTCGACCCCACGGTCGAGCGCGCGGCGCAGGTCACCATCGGTGAAGACCCCGAGCAGTCCCCCATCTGCGGCAAGCACCGCGGTCATCCCCAGGCCCTTGCGCGACATCTCCTCCAGGGCCTTGAGCACCGTTGTTCCACTGGGTACCGCCGGTACGCGCTCGCCTTGATGCATCACGTCAGCGACATGGAGCAGCAAGCGCCGGCCCAATCGTCCGCCTGGGTGGGAGCGGGCGAAGTCCTCAGCCGTGAAGCCGCGCTGTTCAAGCAAGGCAATCGCCAGGGCATCGCCCATGGCCAGGGCCGCCGTGGTGCTGGCAGTCGGTGCCAGACCGAGCGGACAGGCCTCCGTCGTCACGCTGACATCCAGATGGACATCGGCGCTACGGGCCAAGGTCGAGTCGGCTCGCCCGGTGAGGGCGATCAAGGGCACACCCAGGCGCTTGAGGACGGGTAGGATGGTCAACAGCTCCTCGGTCTCGCCTGAGTTCGAGATGGCCAGCACCACATCGCGCGCCGTGATCATCCCGAGATCCCCATGGCTGGCCTCGCCGGGGTGGACAAAGAAGGCGGGGCTGCCGGTGCTGGCCAAGGTGGCGGCGATCTTGCTGCCGATATGTCCGGATTTGCCCATGCCGAGCACCACGATGCGCCCCTCGCAGGCCAGCATATAGCGGCAGGCCAAGGCAAAGCTGTCGTCCACCCGCTCGGCCAGGGCGGCGACCGCTTGAGCCTCGGTCTCGATCACTGCCCGACCGAGACGCATGAGCCGCTCGATCTGGACGGTGGAGAGGGCAAGGGGTAGGGTGCCGAGTCTGCGGCGTTCGCTCATTTCGCGTGTTAGGCCGTTCGGTTGAATCTTGATCATCATGGCCTTTCGGCCTTCACTGCGTCTAGATTATGGCTTGCGCCAGGATGAGCGAAGCGAAATCAATCAGCGCACCTTTTTGGGGAAACTTCGCCTGTCGTTTACCCCGAATTGCCCTGGCCTACGGCGATTTGGCCCATTTCAGTGTTATGCGGCTATGATGCCGGTCTTGTAGAATAGGCCAGCCGCTTCAGGTTGTAGCAGGCCGCCATCATCGTCATCGCAAGGTTGGTGTGCGCTTGGTTGATGGTGCAGATTCAGCTTGCCGCCCATCTGCACCATCGCAGTAAAGACCTATTCGCCTGCGGGCGGGTCTTCGCGATGCGGGTTTTTTGGTTTCAGACAGCGGAAGCCTGCGATAGATATTCTTTAAAAAAGTCCCTTATATTGGGACACGCCTCTTATCTGAATATCTGAGGCTTGACGGTGGGCGTCGACATGCCCGCTTTACTGGTAATCGGATGAGATGAGCCTCTTTCGCCACCTCCTTTTTCATGCCTTCAAGTGGTCGGCCGCTGGTGAGCTGGCGTCACGAGTCATCCAGCCCCTCGTTTTCTTGATCCTAGTCCGCATACTCACGCCCGAGGATTTTGGCGTGGTCGCTGCCGCCACCATGATTATCAATTTTTCCCAGGTATTTTGGGAGGCCGGGATGTCCAAGGCGCTGATCCAGCGCCAGAAAGATGTCCACGAAGCTGCCGACGTCGCCTTCTGGATCAATGTTGCTTTGGGCGCTGTGGTCGGTGGGCTGGTTTTCAGCCTCGCCGAACCGGTCGCCCACCATCTATTCCAGGACGATCGTGTCACCTTGGTCTTGCAGGTCATGGTCCTGCAGATTGTTCTCGCTGCGCTGGCCTCCGTGCACACTGCACTTCTGCAAAAGGAGTTCCATTTTAAGCGTCTGTTTTGGGTGCGGCTGCTGACCGTCGCGCTGCCTGCGTTCGCGTCGATCCCGATGGCGCTCACCGGAGGCTCCTATTGGGCGCTGGTGGCCGGCACCCTCCTCGGGCAGGCCGTTCAGACAACAGTGTTGTGGCGCGTACATGTATGGCGACCGAGATGGGCTTTCGATTTCCAGATCGCGCGCGAAATGGCCGGGTTCGGGGCGTGGGTGGCCCTGTCCGGTTTGCTGGCCTGGTTCTATGTCTGGGCCGACACCCTCGTGGTCGGCATGTACCTCGGGGCCCACGACCTCGGCCTCTACCGGACGGGTAACCAGTTCGTCATCATGCTGTTCGGTATCATCTTTGCTCCTCTATTGCCTGTGCTATACAGCCACCTTTCAGAGATTCAGGCCGACAGGGAGCGATTGAAGGCCACCTATGTGCGGGTCGTGAAGGCGAGCATCCTGGTGGCAATCCCGATCGCGTTCATCCTGTTCGCGGCCGCGGAGCCGCTCGGGGTGCTTATATTCGGTGAGGCATGGACTGGTATTGGGTTTGTGATCGGGGCGATGGCACTGATGCATGGTGTAGCGTGGGTTGTCGGGGCCAACGGCGAGGTCTATCGTGCGATTGGGAAACCGGCCTATGAAACCATCGTTAACGCCACATTTCTATTGATATACATGATTGGTTATCTCTGGAGTATCCGGCATGGTTTCGAGGCGTTTGTCTGGGCCCGTTTTGCCTTAGCCGCTGCTGCAAACGCCATGCATTTGATTCTTGTCCGGCACCTGCTAGGCATAAGTCTGGCGCCGCTAATCAGGTTTTTTGCCTTGATCACACTAGCGGCGTCTGCAGCCATACCTGTTGGTATGGTGCTATCGCGTCACGTCGATGGCTTGTTTGCGCAAGCGGCAGCGACGGTCGCCATAGGTATGCTGGCTATCCTTAGTGCCCTCTTCATACTCGGCGAGGGACGGACGATCAGACGCCTGCTCAGCAGTCACAGAAGATAGGGTCTCAGTGTGATCCCAAGGATTCTCAAGCCCATGGCGCGCAGTCTGTATAGGCCGCTGCAGGTTGCCATCACGGAACGGATGGTTTCCAGGCGTATGTCCGACCCAGAAACCCAGCGATACGACTTCGAGCGACGCAAAAATAATGCACTGTCTTTCGTCAGCTCCATGCAGATGGATGATGAAGGTATTCGGTATCGCTATTCCGCGGATTGCACTCAGCCTACGCTCTATTCCTCTGCATACGCATGCATGATCTATTCTTTATTGGGTGAACTTCAGAGGATTTCGCAAGAAAGCAAGGCGCGGTGGATTGCCTACTTTGATTCCATGCAGAGTCGGCAGACCGGTCTGTTTTACGACCCGGTCGTAAAGAATAAATTGTTTGACGATTCCGATTGGTGGGGAGCAAGGCATCTTGCTCTCCACATGATTAGTGCATATACCACGCTGGGTGGGCGGCCAAGGTATCCATTTTACTTCCTTAGGTCTTACAAAGATACGAACATACTTTCTACATGGCTGGATAGTCACGACTGGTCGGCATGCTTCGATCATGCTCAGGATATCGATAACAAAATCATGAATATCGGTTGCTTGCTTCAATATCAGAGAGATCACTGGCAAGATTCTGAGGCTGGCGATGCAGTTCGATTTCTTCAGGATTACTTACTGGATAAGATGAATGCCAATACGGGGTTGTGGGGGGCGTATAACCCTAATGATCCAGTCCAAGTATCACGAGGTGTCCAGTTTGCCTACCATTTGCTTCCAATTTTTTTGTATGACAGGAGGTTGGAATTCAATGTGAATCGACTTTTAGAGGCTGCGCTCAGGACACAAAACAAATATGGCGGATTTGCGCCAACACCAAATTCCAGTGCCTGCGAAGATATCGATTCGATCTACATCCTTGCTCGCCTTGTCGCTTATGCGCCACAATATCGGGAAAGAGTGCTTATGGCTCTGAAAAAGGCGCAGGCATGGGTTGTAGTCAATCAGGTCGATGATGGTGGATTTGTATTTCGTCTGAATGAAGGCATGACCTACGGGCATCGACAAATGATGTCTCGCAGGAACCGGGGGGCGATGTTCCCGACATGGTTCCGTCTGCTTAGCCTGGCTTATTCTACGAATGCTCTCCAGGATATATCTTGTCTAGCGGTGCACTGTCCTGGCTACTATTGTTAGCTCTATCAATATTGGTTGTAATATAATAAGGAGATCAAATTCTTGAAGATGGATTTACTGCTCCAACACAAGATTGGCACCTTGATGATGGCGCCAATGATATTGCGACACTTATCTGGTTTTCGCATTGCATCCCATTTAACAATTTCCGAGAGGGCGCTTCTTTATCATCTTGCTGCTTCAGTGTCGCCCGGGCCAATCCTTGAAATAGGCTCCTATCTCGGTGCCTCAGCGTATTTTCTCGCGGCCGGAAGACTCTCTTCCGGAAGATCGGGGCAGGTGCTCTGCGTGGATACGTGGAACAACGATGCTATGAGCGAGGGCAGACGAGATACCTATGCGAAATTCATGGCCAACACCCGCAGATTTTCCGGTTACATCGTACCGATACGCGGGTTCAGCCACGCGGTCGTGGACCAAGTCCGTCGACTGGCACCGAATGGGCTTGCGATGTTGTTTGTCGATGGCGATCACTCGTGGGAGGGGAGCAAGCGCGATTGGGACGCTTACCGAGGGCTGCTGCAGCCGGGAGCAGTGATGGCATTCCATGACATCGGCTGGGCGGAGGGGGTCCAGCGTATCGTGCGCGACGAGGTCGAACCGCTCGTAAACGAATCCGGTTCGTTGCCAAACCTGTGGTGGGGCAGGTTGGCACGATGATTTCGGTAATCGTTCCGACCCGAAATCGCGCGCATCTGCTCAGCCGCGCTTTGCAGTCGATTGCCGCTCAGACCTTAGCGAGGGAGCATTTCGAAGTGATCGTGGTGGATAACGGTTCCACGGACGAAACCGCCCGAGTCGTCGCGGATCATGCGTTGCGCCTGTCCAACCTGCGCAGTGTCCGGGAGCTGCGGCCTGGTCTGCATGCCGGCCGGCATCGAGGGTTGCGGGAAGCGCGCGGTGACCTTCTCGTCTTTGTCGATGACGATATCGAGGCGGTACCTGGGTGGCTTGCTGCCATTGTCGAGGCTTTTGCCGATCCCGAGGTGGTCATGGTGGGCGGCAACAACCTTCCCCGCTTCGAGCAAACACCGCCCGGTTGGCTTTTGCGTTTATGGGAGCGTCCGGTATACGGTGGTCAGGCCATTCCTTGGCTCAGCATTCTGCGGCTGCCGGATGGGATTCGTCTAATCGCTCCGACGTATGTTTGGGGCTGCAATTTTGCAATCCGTCGACAGACGCTGCTCGATGCGGGAGGTTTTCATCCGGACGCCATGCCGCGCGAGTTGATTCGGTTTCGAGGCGACGGCGAGACCCATGTGTCTCGTCAGGTCGCGGCCTTGGGGTTAAAGTGTTTGTTCCATTCGGGGGCCACGGTTTTTCATTTTGTCAGTGCGGCACGCATGACGTTCGGGTACTTTCGCCAGCGCGCATTCGATCAGGGGATTTCGGATTCTTTTGCTGATCTGCGCCTTGGACGGCGGACGGCTTGGCTTGGGTTGCGGTCTTTTGCCCTGTTTGCCAGTCGCTGGCTCCGTTCCAGTTTAGAGATGAACCCCGAGCTGAGGGAATTGCGCCGTTGCATGGCGGTTGGTTATCGTGAGGGATATGACTTTCATCAACGCGCGTACCGGGAGGATATCGAGGTGCGCAATTGGGTGATGAAAACAAACTTTTTTTAAATATGATCGATGTGGACAGTGCCGAGACATGAGCGAACGAATCGAACACAACGGCAGGCTGTTCGCCATTATCATACCGGCGACATTTCGGGAAAACGGCATCCGCTTTTTTACCCCGGATGATTTCTCGCAGCAGCTTGCCTACATGTGCCGGCCGACCGGTTACTGCATCGAGCCGCACGTCCATAATCCGGTGCCGCGCGAGGTGGTGTATACCCAGGAGGTTTTGTTTATCCGCTCGGGTCGGGTGCGTGTCGATTTCTATGATGATGATCAGCGCTGGGTGGAGAGCCGCGATCTTGGTCCCGGCGATGTCATTTTACTGGCTTCTGGCGGGCACGGTTTCGAAATCCTTGAAGAGGCAGAGATCATCGAGGTCAAACAAGGACCCTACGCGGGTGACAATGATAAGACGCGATTTGTTGGGCATCGCCCGGAAAGCAACGCCTAGCGAGGTGCGATGAATCCACTCGAGACGATCCGGCGGCGCGGTGTGTTGGTAACACTTGTCTATACCGCTAGGTGGGCACGGCGGAAATCTGGCTGGGATGCGGATGCGTGGCGCGTGCGTCATGCGCCACGTTATCGCAATCCCACACCTTCTGAGTTGAGAGTGATCGAGGGTGATCTCGCAAACCTCGGTGTGGTGATCGAGGACTACCGGGTCGATCCAGAGTTCTTTACCCGCTTCAAGGCGGAAAATCCGTTTCCGGACGATTATCACGGTGGGCGGGCCGGCGGTGTCTGGGACGAAAAGCTACTGGAGCACTTCATCGCTGCCCAGTTGTTGGGACTCGATGGCTTTGGTGCGGATGATGTTTACGTCGATGTGGCGGCCTGCAATTCGCCTTGGGCCAGACATCTGCGTGAGGCCCGCGGTGTAAATGCGTGGGCTATTGATCTCGAAATCGGCGGGGGGTTTCGCTGAGCTATTACCAGCGTGAAAATGCGACGGCTACCAGTTTCCCAGACGCATCCGTGCGCGGGGCTTCCCTGCATTGCGCGTTCGAGATGTTTGCGGGTGACGATGACGTCCTTTTCGTGCAGGAGGCGGCCCGCCTGCTTGTGCCCGGCGGAAGGGTCGTCATCCTGCCGCTCTACATGTATACGCACTATTGTGCATACTCGACCCCCGAATATTGGGGGCGCGGCCATTCCGATCCAGCGGCGGTCGAGTATGTGCGTATGGATACCTGGGGTGTGCTTTCGTCGCGGAAAGCGGAAATATGATGCACATGCCCTTGTGCGAAGGGTGCTGGAACCGGCGAGCAAGGTCGGTCTGGGATATCGCCTGCGCGCACTGAGGAATCAGGCCGAGCTCGACGAGAACATCTACTGCCATTTCATCCTGGAACTGTTCCGATGAGCCACGTCCCCGTCAACGAACCGCTGCTCGATGGTAACGAGGCCAAGTATCTCCAGGAGTGTATCGAGACTGGCTGGATCTCGTCCGAGGGCCCCTTCGTCGCCCGTCTGGAAAACGGATTGGCTCAATATGTCGGGCGCCAGCATGGGATCGCCGTTTGCAATGGCACGGCCGCACTGGACATCGCTCTCGCCGCGCTCGGGATCGGTCCCGGCGACGAGGTCATCCTGCCGACCTTTACGATCATCTCCTGTATCGGCCAGATCGTGCGTGCCGGGGTGAGGCCGGTCTTGGTCGACAGCGACCCCGAGACCTGGAACATGGATGTCACGCAGATCAAGGCCAAGGTCACTCCGCATACCAAGGCCATCATGGCGGTACACATTTTCGGGCTTCCGGTGGATATGGACCCGTTGCTGGAGATTGCGCGGGAGTATGGGCTCGCGGTGATCGAGGACGCTGCCGAGATGCACGGCCAGACCTATAAGGGCAGGCCGTGCGGGAGCTTTGGCGATCTCTCTACCTTCAGCTTTTATCCAAACAAGCTCATCACCACCGGCGAAGGAGGGATGATTGTCACCGACGATGCTGCCCTGGCCGAGCGCTGCCGTTCTTTACGCAATCTTTGCTTCAAGCCGGAAAAGCGGTTCGTCCACGACGAGCTAGGATGGAACTACCGGATGAGCAACGTCCAGGCCGCGCTGGGGGTAGCGCAATTGGAGCGGCTGAATGAGTTCGTCGCACGCAAGCGGCGCATGGGGGCGCGCTATTCCGAGCTGCTTGCAGGGATGCCCGGACTGCAACTGCCATTGGCGAGAACCGACTACGCCGAAAACATTTATTGGGTATTCGGTGTGGTGTTGACCGATGAGATGCCTTTCGACGCTGAAGAGGCTATGCGAAGACTGGCGGCGAAAGGGATCGGTACACGTCCGTTCTTCTGGCCGATGCATGAGCAGCCGGTACTGCGCCGGATAGGATTGTTCGAGGGTGAGCACTACCCTGTTGCGGAGAGGCTGGCGCGACGCGGTTTTTATGTCCCGAGCGGTTTGGCATTGACAGAGGCGCAGCAGGATCAGGTGATCGCGGCCCTGAAAGAGGTGTTGCCTGGGTGAGTCCATGAAAGAAACGGTATTCGATGCCTATGCGGCCTATTACGATTTGCTGTACCGGGACAAGGACTACGCGGCGGAGGTGGACTATGTCCACGCCCTGATCAAGCACTATGTCCCTGCCGGTCGTGATCTCCTCGAACTCGGCTGCGGAACCGGGCGCCACGCAGAGGCGTTGGCACGGCTCGGCTATCGTGTGACCGGGGTGGATCGCAGCGATGCGATGGTGGCGCAGGCGCGCCTGCGTGCCCCGGGTCTGACGTTCGTGCAAGGCGACCTGTGTGATTTTCGGACAGGACGGACATTCGACGTGGTGCTCGCACTGTTTCATGTGATGAGCTACCAGACCACGAATGCCGATTTGATCGCCGCATTCAAGACGGCCGCGGCGCATCTTGCGCCGGGCGGGGTTTTTATTTTCGATTGCTGGTATGGTCCGGGCGTGCTGAGTGACCCGCCTACAACCCGGGTCAAGCGGTTGCATGGGGACGGCGTCGAGGTTACCCGTATCGCGGAGCCGGTGCATTATCCCGATGCAAACCGGGTGGATGTGCATTACGAGGTGATCGTGGAAAGCCAGGCGGGCATACAGCGCATCCGCGAGGTCCACCCGATGCGTTATCTCTTCACCCCGGAGGTCGATCTCTTACTCGATGCCGCGGGTATGAGACGGCTAGCGGCACAGCGGTGGCTGGACGGGCGCGCACTCGGCGCCGATGCCTGGAATGCCTGTTACATCGCTGGGCGATGAAGCGGGTCGGTATCTATTTGGGGTTCCCGCCAGAGGGCGGTGGCGCTTTCCAGTATGCGCAATCGGTGTTGTCGGCATTGTCGGCGCTTCCTAGCACGCAGTACCGGATCGTTGTCGCGTATTCGCACCCGGCGTGGGCGTCGAGGCTCGATGGCTGCGATGCGCAGGTCGAGCGGATTTGGGTCCATGAGGGTTTGCTGGATTCGGCGATCAGGGCAGGCTTGCGGTTTGGGTTTCCATTGTCGCTTTGGCGCCTGATGGCACCGGCCATTCATCCCCTGACGCGCTGCCTGCGTCACGCCACCTGCGATCTGTGGGTATTCCCGGCCCAGGATGTCTGGACCTATGCGATTCCCGTTCCGGCCCTCGGTGTTGTTCACGACCTGATGCATCGCTACGAGTCCCGCTTTCCGGAGGTCTCCGCCTTTGGCCTGTACCAGCGGCGGGAGAGACACTATCGGCGGCTTTGTCGTCATACGCGCGGTGTGCTCGTGGATTCCGAGGTGGGCAGGCGCCAGCTGATCGAGTCCTACCATCCCCCGCCCGGTCGCGTGCATGTGCTGCCCTATGTTGCGCCTGCTTACATGCAGGTCGAGGCCACGCCTGCCGGTTTCGACGAGCGTTACCGCTTGCCGGAGAGATTCATCTTTTATCCGGCGCAATTCTGGGAACACAAGAATCATGTTCGGCTGCTGGAGGCGCTGGCCATGCTGCGCCCCGAGTTGCCAGACCTCCATCTAGTTTTCGTGGGCTCGGCAAAAAATGCTTACCGTCGGGTATTAGAAACCATCGATCGGCACGGACTGGCCGATCGCGTGAAGATCCTTGGCTACGTCCCGGACGAGGATATGCCCGAGTTTTATCGGCGTGCGCTTGCCCTGATCATGCCGACATTCTTCGGGCCGACGAATATCCCGCCGCTGGAAGCGATGGTGGCAGGGTGCCCGATGGCCATATCCGCTATCTATGGGATGCCGGAACAGGTGGGTGACGCTGCCCTGCTGTTCGATCCCGGGTCGGTTGAGGGGATTGCCGAGGCCATGCGCAAACTTGCTACGGATGACGCATTGCGCCGGCGTCTGGCCGCCGCCGGTCGGGAACATGCGGGGCGATGGGCACAGCCGCAGTTTGGAGGTCGGCTTGCGGAGATCATCGATACAGTTCTTCAACAATGAAGATACTTTTTCTCAGCAAACGCAGGCCCCAGGGGCGTGATCTTTTCACCCAGCCTTACGGACGGTTTTTTCATCTTCCCCAGTTGTTGGTCGAGCGTGGACATGAGGCACATCTGCTGCTACTGGGGTATCGGCATGAGCCTGCCCAGACGCGTTGTATCGACGGGCTTCATGTTCACACAGTCCCAGCGCTTCCATGGGGGCCTTGGTCCTATCTGGCGAAGGCCCATGCGCTTTGCACGACGTTTGTGCCCGACTGGGTCGTCGGCTTTTCCGACACCTGGTACGGCATCCTTGCTACGCGATTGGCAGCAAAGCATGGCTGCAAATCGCTGATCGATGCCTACGACAACTACGAAAGTTACATCCCGTGGGCGCGTCCGCTGCATTCCGCCTGGCGGCGCGCGCTTGCGCGTGCCGACGTGGTGACCGCCGCCGGGCCACAACTGGCCGAGTGGATGCGCATAACTTCCGGGCGCGATTACGTCGAGGTGGTGCCGATGGCGGCAGACCCAGTTTTCATGCCACTACCGAAGGCGGAATGTCGGCGCGCACTGGGACTGCCGCTGGACCGGACGCTGGTGGGGTACTCCGGGTCCCTACACCCCAATCGTGGCGTCGACCAGCTCTTTTCAGTGTACGCGCGGCTCCGTGAGTACGACCCGCGGATTCAGCTGGTGTTGTCCGGGCGGCTCGCCAAAGGCGTTGAACTTCCGGTCGGGGTGCACTGGCTCGGTTACCGTCCGGCAGAGCAGGTGCCGCAAATCGTCAATAGCCTCGATCTGATGTTCGTATTCAATCAACCGAGTGCTTTCGGCAATTACAGTTATCCGGCCAAGCTTTACGAAGCCATGGCCTGCGGTGTGTCGGTGGTTGCCTCCAATGTGCCGGGTACGGCATGGATACTGCAGGATCATCCCGAAATGCTCGCTTGCGCGGGCGATGTGGAGGATTTCACAAACAAGGCGGCAGCATTGCTCGCTCAAAAAAATCGCATATATTCGCAACCTGCGGGATGGGAGCTGGCGGCGCAACGCTTTGAGTCATTGTTAGGGAAACGTTGAACAAATCGTTTCAATCGGTGCTCGTCATTCCGGCGTAAACCGGAATCCATACCCTAAATAATCTGGCCCCGGCGTTCGCCGGGGTGACGAATAGGTCAGCGTTTACCTACGCCCCTGAGTCAGGCGGTTGCTTGACGTTTGCTCGACAGCTCATTGACAATTAAAAACTTTAACTGCATAGCACCGCGATGAGCAGCGTCCCACCCCTCGCAATCGCTGAGACCCCGGTCCCGCCGGCTGTTGCGGTCGGGCCGCATCCCTTGCCCGGGGAGCCGCTGGTCGAGATTCGCGGTCTGTGTTTTCGGCGCGGCGAGCGGGTCATCTTTGCTGACCTGGATCTGGATATCCCGCAAGGTACGGTGACTGCGGTGATGGGCCCCAGCGGGACCGGCAAGACGACCCTTCTGAAACTTATCACTGGTCAACTCAAACCGGATGCTGGCAGTATCCGGGTCGCTGGTGAGAAGGTCACCCGGCTGGATCAGCGCGGTCTCTTTCGCCTGCGGCGCCAGATGGGGATGCTGTTTCAATCGAGCGCCCTCCTGACTGACCTGAGCGTCTTCGACAATGTCGCCTATCCGTTGCGCGAGCATACCCGCCTCGATCCGGCGCTGATCCGTCAGTTGGTCTTGCTCAAGCTCGAGGCCGTGGGTCTGCGCGGGGGCTGGAATCTCATGCCAAACGAGTTATCGGGGGGGATGGCGCGGCGGGTCGCCTTGGCCCGTGCTATCGCCCTCGATCCGCTGATGATCCTGTATGACGAACCCTTCGCCGGTCAGGACCCAATCTCGATGGGCATGCTCATGGCCCTGATCCGCCAGCTCAATGATGCCGCGCATCTGACTTCGATCCTGGTTTCGCACGATGTGCAAGAGACCCTGCGGATCGCCGATTGGATCTTTCTCATCGCCGAGGGTCGGGTCCTCGCCCAGGGAACCCCCCAGGCGCTGCTCCAAGACACTTCCCCATGGGTGCGGCAATTCATCGATGGCCTGCCGGATGGCCCGGTACATTTTCATTATCCGGCGCCGCCCCTGACCCTGGATCTACTGGGGAGCGGGTGATGTTCAACACCCTAAGGCGGTTCGGCGGCACTGTCCTTGCTGGCCTGGAACGGCTCGGACGGGCGCATCTTCTGCTGCTGTCGACCCTGTCTGCCCTGGATGAGGTCCTGCGCCGCCCACGTCTATTGCTCGAACAGGTCCTTAATATCGGAGCCCTGTCCTTGTTGATCGTGGGGGTCTCGGGGCTGTTTGTCGGCATGGTCCTGGGTCTGCAAGGCTATACGGTGCTCGTGCGGTTCGGCGCCGCCGAAAGCCTGGGGATTCTGGTAGCCACCTCCTTGGTGCGTGAGCTGGGGCCGGTGGTCACAGCGCTCTTGGTTGCTGGACGGGCGGGCTCGGCGCTCACTGCCGAGATCGGATTGATGAAGGTGACCGAACAGCTCGCGGCGCTTGAGATGATGGCGGTCGATCCGGTACGCCGCCTTCTGACTCCGCGTCTGCTGGGTGGATTGCTCAGCATGCCGCTGTTAGCGGCCATCTTCAGCGCCGTGGGTGTGCTGGGCGGCTATGTCGTCGGGGTCGGGCTCTTGGGTGTCGATGCCGGGGCCTATTGGGGCCAGATGCAGGCCAGGATCGATGTCCAGGAGGACCTGATCAATGGGGTCATCAAGAGCCTGGTCTTTGGGCTGGTGGTCACCTGGGTGGCCCTCTTTCAGGGGTACGATGCCATACCTACCGCCGAAGGGGTCAGCCGGGCGACGACGCGTGCCGTGGTGCAATCGGCCCTCTTGGTCTTGGGGCTCGATTTCGTCTTGACAGCACTGATGTTTGGGGGTGATTGAAATGGTCAAGCGCGGCATGCTCGAGCTTCTGGTTGGGATCTTCGTGTCCCTGGGCCTGCTTGCCCTGTTCTTTCTGGCAATGCAGGTCAGCAACCTTAGCCTGCATCTGGACGAGGGCGGCTACCGGCTGACGGCGCGTTTTGGCAATGTCGGCAGCCTCAGGGTGCGGGCGCCGGTGACTATGGCGGGGGTGCGCATCGGGCGGGTCGAGTCGATCCAGTTCGATCAACGCACCTATGAGGCCGTCGTGCTGATGCGGATCGATCCCCGAATCGATGCCATCCCTGCGGATACGATTGCCAGCGTCCTGACCGCCGGGCTGCTCGGCGAGCAATATATCGGCCTTGAACCTGGCGGCAGCCCCGAGGTCTTGCATGACGGCGATGAGATCGCGCATACCCAATCGGCATTGGTGCTCGAACGCATGATCGGGCAATTTCTCTTCAAAAAGGCAGTTGAGGACTGAATGCTTACGCGACGTCAGGTATTGTTGCTTTCCTTGTTGGGGGGCGCAGCCTTGGGATTTCAGGTAAAGGCCGCTGAGCCCGGCGAGGCAACCGATCTGATCCGGCGTATTGCCGATCAGGTGCTGGCAGTACTGAAGGCCCGCCGCGTCGAGCTCGAACAGAACCCCGCACTGATCGATAGCCTTGTCGAAACCCTTGTCTTGCCGCATTTCGACTTCGAGCGGATCACCCAGGGAGCGGTCGGTCCCGCTTGGCGCCAGGCCAGCCCCGACCAACAGCGCCGTCTGGTCGAGGGGTTCAAGCGAGTGCTCATCCGTACCTATGCGCATGCCTTGCTCAATTATTCTGGACAGGAAATCCGTTATCTGCCCGAGCGCCCAGGGCAACGCCCTGGGATGACGATGGTCGCGATCGAGGTCCGCGAGTCTGGGGCCGCCCCCATCCTGATCGAATATCGCATGCATTCGGCCAATGGACGCTGGCAGGTCTATGACGTGATCATCGACCATGCCAGCCTGGTCGGCAATTATCGCAGCAGCTTTGCCGATGAGATCAGGCAAAACGGGATCGATGGGCTGATTGCTCGGCTCGAGTCGATGGTCCGCCAAGGTGGGGCATGAGCAGGCCCGCCCGTTTGCTGGTCATTGCCGCCGATCGCTGGTCCATCGCCGGGATGCTTGATTTCGACGGCGTCGCACTGCTCGCCCCAGAGGGGCGGCGTCTGTTGCGCGCTGCCGCCCGGCAAGGGGTGAGGCGAATCACCATCGATCTGGCAGCGGTTGAATTTGCCAATAGCGCAGCCCTCGCCCTTCTACTCGATTGGCTCGCGCTCGCTCGGCATCAGGGATTGGAGCTCGGCTATGCCCAGATACCTGAGTCCCTTGTCCACCTGGCATCCCTATCCAACCTGGGTGGGCTCCTGCCGCTCGTCGATCAGGGGCCCAGCCGCCCGGTGGCGGCTTAGCGCCTTGCGGGTTTGCTCTATTTCAACCCCCATCCTCAACCTATGGATAAACTCCTGATCACTGGCGGTGTCCCCTTGTATGGCGAGACCCGCGCCTCGGGCGCCAAGAACGCCGCATTGCCCATCCTTGCTGCGACCCTGCTCGCCACCCAGACCGTTACCCTGAGCAATGTCCCGCGTCTGCGCGATATCCGTACCATGCTCGATCTGCTCGGGCGTCTGGGGGTGCGCTCTGCAGAGGACAATGACGCGTTGCACATCCATCCAGACCAACCGGCCAGCCTGGTGGCCCCCTATGAACTGGTCAAGACCATGCGCGCCTCCATCCTGGTCCTGGGACCATTGGTCGCCCGCTATGGCCGGGCCGATGTATCACTGCCTGGGGGGTGCGCCATCGGTGCCCGCCCGGTCAATCTGCATATCGAGGGTCTGCGCGCCTTGGGCGCCGAGGTGGAGGTCGAAGGCGGCTATATCCGCGCCCGCGCACCTCGACTATGCGGGACGCGCATCGTCATGGAGCTGGTCTCGGTCACCGGTACCGAGAACCTCATGATGGCCGCCGCCTTGGCCGAGGGTGAGACCCTGATCGAAAACGCCGCGCGCGAGCCCGAGGTGGTCGATCTGGCCCATTTCCTCAACCAGCTCGGCGCGCGGATCGAGGGCGCGGGGACCGATTGCATCCAGATCCAGGGGGTCGATCGGCTCGGCGGCGGTGCATACCGGATCATGCCCGATCGCATCGAGACCGGGACCTTTTTGGTGGCGGCGGCCATGACTGGAGGGCGGGTGCGGGTCACCGAGACCCGCCCCGATTGTCTGGATGCGGTCCTCCAAAAGCTTGCTGAGGCAGGGGCTGAGATCCTAACCGGTTCAGATTGGATCGAGCTGGCGATGAGCGGGCGTCCGCGGGCGGTCGATATCCATACCGCCCCCTATCCCGCCTTTCCCACCGACATGCAGGCCCAATTCTGCGCCCTCAACGCCATCGCCGAGGGGGTCGGGACGGTCGCCGAGACGGTCTTCGAGAACCGTTTTATGCACGTCCCCGAGCTCCAGCGCATGGGCGCTGACATCCGCATCGACGGGCATGTCGCTGTCTGTCACGGCGTCGAGCGACTCACCGCTGCGCCGGTGATGGCCACCGATCTACGCGCCTCCGCCGGTCTAGTCCTGGCGGGCCTGGTCGCCCAGGGAGAAACCCTGGTCGATCGCGTCTATCACCTCGACCGTGGCTATGAGAGGATGGAGAGCAAACTGGCTGCCCTCGGCGCGCGTATCCAGCGCATTCAGGGTGCCGACCGGAGTACTGCCCCATGAGATTACAGACGCCTTTGACTCTGGCCCTCTCTAAGGGACGCATCCTCGACCAGGCCCTGCCGCTGCTGGCCCAGGCGGGGATCGCGCCGCTCGAAGATCTTGCGACCAGCCGCAAGCTGATCATCGAGACCGCACACCCCTTGGTTAGACTGGTGATCATCCGCGCCGCCGACGTCCCGACCTATGTCGAATATGGCGCCGCGGATCTCGGGGTGACCGGCAAGGATATCCTGATGGAGCACGGTGGTTCTGGACTCTATGAGCCCCTGGACCTCGGCATCGCACGCTGCCGCCTGATGGTCGCTGGGCGGCCCGATAGCCACTTAGCCGGTCACCGGAGGCCGCGGGTTGCCACCAAATATGTACACACCGCCGAACGCCATTTCGCGGCCAAGGGCCAGCAGGCCGAGGTCATCAAGCTCTATGGCTCGATGGAGCTCGCCCCTTTGGTGGGGCTAGCGGATCTAATTGTCGATCTGGTCGAGAGCGGCAATACGCTCAAGGCCAATGGTCTGGTACCCTTGGAGCTCATCGCCGAGATCAGCTCACGTCTGATCGTCAATAAGGCCGCCTGGAAGATGAAACACGAATCCGTGATGACCCTGTTAGCGGCCCTGCGGGCGGCTGTGGCGCCCGGGCAGTAGGGCGCGCATTGTGCACCCTACAAGGCCTGATGGCCTTTTTATTGATCCGAAACCAATGAACTTGTATTACGCGGCATCATGGAGCTTGGGATGCTGGAAGTAGCGCATGATGCGTTGGGGGGAATTGAGAAGGCGGCGCAGGTGGCTGACGGTCGCCTTCTTCAGATCGCCCTTGGCGCGGGAGGGCGCCTGCGCGGTGATGGTGGCCTTGAGCATCTCGTTGGGGTTCAGTGCCGGGCTATAGGGGAGGGAGGAGGCCTCGATTTGATTGGCGCATGCAGCCAGCCAGGCCTTGACTGGCTTGGTGTGATGCACGCGCAGGTTGTCGAGGATGAGGAAGATCTTCTTGCCCCTGGCGTCCTTGACGAGCCGCTTCATGAAGTCGATCAGGATGTCGGCGTTCATCGCCCCCGCGAACACCTTCCGACGCACCTTGCCGCGGTTGGTCAGCGTCGAGATCACCGACAGGCCTTCGCGACGGTGCGTGACGCGAATCTCGGGCGTCTTGATCGCCGGCGCATAAGAGCGCCCGCGCACCTCGTCCGAGCGCAGCCCCGTTTCATCGCCCCAGTGGATTTCGGCGCCCTCGGCCTTGGCGCGCCGGGCAATGTCCGGGTAGGTCTCCTCAAGCCACGTCTTGCCCGCCGGCGGGCTTTGCTCATAGGCGCGCCGAATCGGTTTCTGGGGCGTCAATCCCCAGCGCGCCAAGTACTTGCCTTCCCCCTGCGGCCTGAGCTCGATGCCAAAACGGTCGAGGATCAACTGCCGCACCGCCTGCCGGCTCCACAGCGCAAACGGCAGCTTCAGCTGATCCGGTGTCCCGTCGCACATGAGCTTGCGTATCTGGGCGTCCTGCTCCGCCAACAGCGCCCGCTTCTCACCCACCTTGCGCCTACCCCGCTTGCCCTTGGGCCCCTTCGCGCGCCGCAAACGACAGCAATCTCATGTCTCGTCTTTCCATGCCCACGACATCTGGACAGCTCACTCAATTTCAAAAGCATGTGTTTCTTATCAAGAACCTATCTAGGGATCGATCGCCGTGACCGACATCCAACGTTTTTCAACCGCAGACCCTGGCTTTAAGGCCCAGCTCGAACGGCTGCTAGCCTGGGAATCGATCGCCGACGACCAGGTCCAGGCGACCGTCACTGAGATCATCCGCGAGATCCGCGCGCACGGCGATGCGGCACTCTTGGACTATACGGCGCGTTTCGACCGCTGGACTCCTGTCTCGGCGGCTGCCCTCGAGATCCCGCGCCCACGCCTACAGAGGGCCTGGGAGTCGATCGCGGACGAACAACGGGCGGCGCTCAAGCTCGCTGCCGAGCGTATCCGTGCCTATGCCGAGCATCAGAAGACCAACGGCTGGCGCTATCGCGAGCCGGATGGCACCCTGCTCGGACAACAGGTTACGCCCCTAGACCGCGTCGGTCTCTATGTCCCGGGCGGCAGGGCTGCCTATCCCTCGTCGGTGTTGATGAATGCGATCCCCGCCAAGGTCGCCGGCGTCCCCGAGCTCATCATGGTGGTCCCAACCCCAGATGGCGAGCTCAATGACCTGGTGCTCGCCGCCGCGTTTATCGCCGGTGTGGATCGCGCCTTCGCTATCGGCGGGGCCCAGGCGATCGCTGCACTCGCCTATGGCACCCAGACCATCCCGCCGGTCGATAAGATCGTGGGTCCAGGCAACATCTATGTCGCCGCCGCCAAGCGTGCGGTCTTCGGGCGGGTGGGGATCGACATGGTCGCCGGACCCTCGGAGATCCTGGTGATCTGCGACGGCCAGACCGATCCCGACTGGATCGCCATGGACCTCTTCTCCCAGGCCGAGCATGACGAGGACGCCCAAGCGATCCTGGTCAGTTGGGACGAGCGTTTCTTGGATCGGGTGGCGGCGAGCATCGATCGCCTGCTGCCCGGCATGGAACGCGCGCCGATCATCGCGCGGGCGCTCACTAGACGCGGCGCCCTGATCCTGGCTTGCGACCTCGATGATGCGATCGCGGTCGCCAATCTCATAGCCCCAGAACACCTGGAGCTCTCCCTCGCCGACCCCGAATCGGTCGTTGGGCGCATCCGCCATGCCGGAGCGATCTTCATGGGGCGCCATACCCCAGAGGCATTCGGTGACTATTGCGCTGGACCCAATCATGTCCTGCCGACCTCGCGTACCGCGCGTTTTTCCTCGCCCCTGGGGGTCTATGACTTCCAGAAGCGCAGTAGTATCCTGCAGGTCTCACCCCAAGCCGCAGCGGTCCTCGCCAAGACCGCATCGATCCTGGCGCGCGGCGAGGGGCTGACCGCGCATGCCCGTTCGGCCGAATATCGTGGGAATGGTAGCTCATGAGCGCGCGGCTCCAAGACATCATCCGCCCCGAGATCGCCGCGCTTTCGGCCTATGCAGTGCCCGATGCCAGGGGGCTGATCAAGCTCGATGCGATGGAAAACCCCTACCCATTGCCCGAAAGCTTGCGCGACCCCTGGCTTGCGGTGCTTAAGGACCTTGCGCTCAACCGCTATCCGGATCCGCGCGCCCCCGAGCTTGCGTCCATGCTGCGCGAGTCGATGGGGATCCCATCCGAAGCGGGCCTGGTGCTCGGCAATGGCTCGGACGAGCTCATTCAGATGCTGGCGCTTGCGGTGGCGCGTCCTGGCGGCAAGATCCTTGCAGTTGAGCCGAGCTTTGTCATGTACCGGCTGATCGCGCGCTTTGCCGGTTTGGACTATCTCGGCATTCCGCTCAAGGCTGATGACTTCGCGCTGGATCTAGAGGCGGTGCTTGCAGCCATCGAGCGCGAGCGCCCGTTGATTGTCTATCTCGCCTATCCCAACAACCCGAGCGGCAATCGCTTCGCCGCCGAAGATCTGGTCCAGATCATCGAGTCGGCGCCTGGGCTGGTGGTGATCGATGAGGCCTATGCCCCGTTCACCGATGCGAGTTTCCTAGGGCTGGTGGGGGACTGGGACAATCTCTTGGTTCTGCGCACCCTCTCCAAGATGGGGCTTGCTGGGATTCGGCTCGGCTATCTGGTCGGCCCCGCTGCTTGGATCGCCGAGATCGACAAGGTTCGCCTGCCCTATAACATCAATGTCCTCAGCCAGGCGACGGCCTCATTCGCCCTGCGTCATAAGTCGGTCTTCGACGAGCAGGCTAGGCTGATCCGCGAGGAGCGCCAAAGGCTTTATCAGGGCTTAAAACAGCTCCCAGGGCTTCAGCCCTATCCCAGCGAGGCCAATTTCATCCTGGTCCGCGTGTCCCCGAGTCAGGCGGATCGCTTCTTTGCCAGGCTGTATGATGCCGGCATCCTCGTCAAGAACCTCGACGGCACCCATCCACTGCTTGCGGACTGCCTGCGGATCACCGTCGGCACCCCGGAGGAGAACGCGCGGGTGCTTCAGGCGTTGGCGGGGTTGCTATAGGGGTTAGGGGGTAGGTGCTGCGTACCCTAGTCGGCCTTCTTTGACGCCGAGTCTTCAAGGCGGTGTGCTGCCTGCTCAACGACGCAGTTTCGGGGCCCTGGGTCTTGTCAGGGTCAACCGATGCAGCTAACATTTGCCTCCTACATGGGCGCATAGCTCAGCGGGAGAGCACTGCCTTCACACGGCAGGGGTCACAGGTTCAATCCCTGTTGCGCCCACCATACCCGCATCATGGCGCGCAAGCATGCGCGAGTCCATTCATCTTGCCTCACACTGTCCACAGGAACTCATCGACATCACCGATCGCGTGCGGACCATTGTGACGCGCAGCGGCATCCGCGATGGCCTAGTCAATGTCTATGCCCAGGGGGCGACGGCAGCGATCATGATCCAAGAGAACTGGGATGATAGCGTCCAGTTGGATGTCATCGATCTCTTGAGCCGCCTGATCCCCAAGGGCGTCTGGCGCCATGATCGACAAGACGGCAACGGTGATGCCCATCTTAAGGCCGGTCTCATCGGCCCCTCCGAGACCATCCCCTTGATCGCGGGCGAGTTGGGGCTGTCGCGCTGGCAGAATATCTTTTTTTGCGAGTTCGACGGCCCCCGCTCGGACCGACGGGTCCTCGTCACCGTTTTGTCTGATTTGCCGCGCGGATAGGTCCAGCGTGATGGGGTGCTGTTGACTGCGTGCCGCCCAAGGTCTAGGAGCGCAGAGATGGCAAGCACCTCTAGCCCACCCCTCCCGCCAGGCGCTAGAGATCCGGCGCTGGTTCAAACGGCCAGCCCTGAATCTGTTGCGCGCCTGTTTCGTGCCCGAGTCTTCAAACCTGCCGAGGGCGTCTTTCTCTTTCATCCGCGCGCCATCGAACGAATCCTCGCCGATGAGCTCGATCCCCGGGGCGATGCCGGCGCAATCCCAAGCCTTGGCTATCATGTGATGTCGCGCGCGGCCTTTTTGTCCGCACTCGAGGAGGAAAACCCTGAGGCCCTGACCGTCATCGAGGTCTTGGATCTCCCTGATTCGGTGATCTTGTTGCCCTTGCCGGGGGAGCTGCCGACTGAAGAGACGGCCCTCATCCAGCTATGGCGAGATTATTGGGCGCGCCGCTTCGAGGGGGAGGTGGCACGTATCTGGCAGCAGGCGCGCGATCGCGACCCGGAGCCCAACGCTTTTGGTCCAACCAGTTTGCGCCGGCTGGTCGGCGAGACCGCCTGGTTCGAGCTTAAGGAGGTGCTGATCCAGGACGGCGTCATCCCCTCAGGGGTGGACGACCCCTGGGTTTGCCGGTCATTCGTTGCCTTGATGGTGCGCCTGCGTTATTTCACCCCAGGGACGCGCGGCTATTGGTTTCCGGCAATCCAGAACTGGTCGGCGCTCGATGACTGGGTGCGGGCAGGGGGGTTGGATTGGCCGCCGCCGAGCCTCGATGGACCCCTGCCCGAGGCGCTGCTTGCCGCCCGCCCCGATCCACTCTGCGGCCATCCGACCCGGCTTGTACACTTGCCGTCTGGTCTGCTCTGCGGTCGCTCAGATGTCGACCTGCGGCTTTACCGCGGTCGGGGGGGCGAGGCATCGAACTCAGCATTTCATACCCAACCTCCGCAGGATGCGTCCCAGATGGGACTGCCTGGGGCGCAGGATGTGCGTCCCCTCGCCGACCGAGTAGGCTGCATGAGATCGACCTTTCAGCTGAGCCGCTGGGCGAGTGCGCTCGAACAGGGGTTTGGACCACACTACGCCGAGGGCCTGGTGCGTTTCCTGGAGGCATTGTTCGTTGCCATCCTGGGTCTTGCGAGTCCGCTCCTTGGTCTGACGCGGTTGACGCGGAGGTTTCAGCCGGCGCTTGAGCTGCAATTGTTCGTCCTGGCCCTAAGGCGCGCCCAACGCGCTGAACAGGCAGGGCGCTATGGATCGGCGATCCATCAGCTCGCGCTCGCGCGTGAGTCATTGCTCGTGCTCGCCGATCCAAGCTCGCCCGAGGCCGAGCGGGTCCTGGCGCTGATTGCCCAACGTCAGCAGGGCGCGGAGTCGTCGCTGTCCCA
The DNA here is from genome assembly GCF_011290485.1 of Caldichromatium japonicum. Lineage (GTDB taxonomy): Bacteria > Pseudomonadota > Gammaproteobacteria > Chromatiales > Chromatiaceae > Thermochromatium > Thermochromatium japonicum. Next base: position 405,305 of record NZ_CP048029.1, read on the forward strand.
GGCGCTGCTTGCCGCTTGGCCGCTCAATCCAGGGCGGGCGCGTGAGCTGAGGTCGTTGATCGCGCATCTGGGCGATACGCGGCAGGCGCACGGCACGGCGGTGCAATGGGTCCTGGATGACCTGGAGGAAGCGCTGAGAGAACGCTCGCAGGTCTATTATGAGATGCAGCCCCTGCGCTGGCTCCTTGGCCGCGGCCCCTTGCGCCGACCCTTGCCCCTTCAGGCCGATCTGCGGGCATTGCGTGCGCTCGAGTCCGCCCAAGCCCACCTTGAGTGGATCAACTGGCCGCCTACCGAGATCGAGCGCTTGATCCGCCCGCTTGCGGCACTCGCTGCAGTCATCCGCTCGCGTCTTGAACGAGGGCTCGTCCCGCGTCTGAGCGAAGCCCTGAACCAGGCGGGCTTCATCGCCCGCGATCACCGCGAGATGGTGGCCTTCAACAAGCTCTTGCGCGAGCTCTTGGATGTCATCGAACGCCGCCGGCATTTCAGGTTCACCGATGTGCGCGACCTGGTCGCTCGCAACCCTTTGCGCCTACCCGATGTCAGCCTCGCCGAGTGGCTCAAGGGCGATCGGCTGGATCGTTTCGATCGCCAGGCCGCACGTCTCTTACCAGGGCTCTATCGCCCCGGCGAGATCTATCTCAAGGGTCTGCAACGCCTCTCCGCCCCGTTGTTCGGGACGCCGCTGGGCCGGTTGCTCGTGCGCCATCTCCTCCTACCGGTAGGCGTTGCCTTTTTGCTCTTAAAGACCCTGGACATCCTCATCGGCATCCTGCCGATGCTGGAGGCAACCTTTCATCTCACCAGCCTGTGGTTGATCCTTGGGTTGGGCCTGTTGCTCAATGCCCTGGTCTATACCCGCTCCGGGCGCATCGGGGTCTATCTCCTGCTGCGCGTACTCTGGTGGACGCTGCGCTTGCTTCTCTTCGATGGCCTCAGGCGTTTCATGCGCTGGCCGCCAGTGCGCCTGCTCATCGAGACCGAGCTCGTACGCGGGCTCAATCGCAACCTGGTGCAGCCCTTCTTGAGCGGGGCACTGCTGGTCGTGCCAATACTGGCCCTTTTCAGTGTGATCCGCGGCGACCTGATCGAACCCAATGTTTCGCTCATCGCCCTGACCCTGCTTCTGGGTATCCTGGTGCGCAATACCCCGGGCGGGCGGCGTCTGCTCGATGATCTGATCAGCGGGCTGGGGCGGTTCATCCGCCGGCTCAACCAGACCCTGGTCATTGGCTTGATCCAGGAGCTGCTCGCCTTGTTCAAGGAGCTGACTCGGCGCTTCCAGCAGGGCCTGCATTGGATCGAGGAGCTCTTAAGCCACAGACAAGGCGAGTCCTGGCCGGAGCTCTTGGTCAAATCGGTGTTGGCACCGGTATGGCGGCTGTGCGAATGGCTGTTCCAGTTCTATCTCACCGTCTTGGTCGAGCCTCAGATCAACCCGATCAAGCACTTCCCGCTGGTGACCGTGGCGCATAAATTGATGCTGCCCTTTTTGCCCTGGATCACCCTGCTCATGGTTGAGGCTCTCGATCCCGTGTTACCGAAATGGATCAGCCTCCCCTTCGTCACCCTGACTATCCTGCTCTTGCCTGGATTGGCTGGGTTTCTGGTCTGGGAGCTCAAGGAGAACTGGCGCCTCTATGCCGCCAATCATCAACAGGCGACCCCAGGGTTTGCCGTCCGACCCGGGCTCTACGCCGTTCAATCCGATGGTTTGGTAAGGACAGCGCTTGAGCCCGCGATCGTCGGCACCCACGGCGAGACCCTGCGCGCCTTTTTGCGCCGTGGTTTTCACAGCGGGACCCAGCCCAAGGCCTTCGACCGTCTGCGACGCGCCTTGCGTCGCCAGGGCGAGGGATCCGAACAGTCCCCCCAGCGCCTGCGCGAGGCCCAGCGCCAGCTCTTCGAGGTCAACCGCCTTATCTCGGCCTTTTGCGACCGCGAGCTGGTCTATGCCCTGCGCCGCCGTGCCCAGGATCCCGAGTGCGCCCTCAAGGAGGTGCGCATGCGCCGACCGCGTCTGGCAACCGCCTCCTTTGCGGTTACCCTTGATCTGCGGCTTAAACCCTCCCATGAAGTGACGCGGTTGGAGCTTGCCTTGGATGTCGCCTGGCGTGCGCCAGATCTGCTCCTACACGCCCGCTTGCGGCGTGGCGGGAAGGGCTTGGATGCGCGCTCGCTGGCCAAGATCCAGGAGGATCTGCGGGCCTTCGGCGCGCGCGCCGGGGCAAGCGAGATCGCGATCGATCTAAGCGAGGATTGAGATTCTCCCTCTGAAGGGCGAGGCGTGTCGTGCATTGGGTCAAAGGACTTGGCGGTGACCCAGGCGGTTTGATGGAATGGCGCAATCCGCTGGAATGGATCTATGTTCCGGCCTTCAAGAGAGAAGGCATTTTGCCACTTGACTGACCACTCCCGAATCATTGCCTGAGCCATGCACTATCGTGTCTTTTATCTGTTTGAGCGTACTGGCGAGTCGCTCTCGTCCATGCGCGCCATCGAGATGAGCGCCAAGGCCATTTGCGAGCAGCTCGTCCCTCGGCTGCAGACCGAGGACGACTATCTGGGACTGATCGATGGGCGCGATACCACCCTCCAGATCCTTTATGACCCGGCCAATCGGCGATATTGGGTCGAGCTGCCGATCGATGCGGCTAAGGCGTCCTATGGGCGCTATATGGCCTTAGAGGAGCTTAAGACCTTTTTGCTCGCACTCCCCGAGCGCTTCGGTCAGGACTCGCTCCCTGGACTTGAATATCGTCCTTGGTGAGATATTCAGGGTCCTTGTATAGTCCCCCGCACAAGCCGGACGCGACCGTTCTGCGCGGTGCCGACCCGAAACGGCTGGCCGGTAAAAAAGCTCACCGCCCAGACTCGCCCGACCCCTCCCGTATCGACGGAGGATGACCAGAAAAGGACCCCGGGGGTATTGGGAAAGACCTGGGGATTGATCGCCGGCCCATCGTGACAGCGCTCGACGATGGTCATCAGCTCATCGCCGGTCGGCAGGCGCCAGCCATCCCCCGTCTGCTCGGCTTGTTTAACCGCCTCTTTCCAGGTATGTACAGTCGGGCGTCCGGCACAGGTCTTAGATGCGGCATCCCACTGCTGACCGAGGGCGCAGCGCTGCCACTCCAATCCTGTGCGCTCATGCCTGACCACCGCACCCCCTTCGAGCTGGGTGAACTCGGTCGATGGCGCGGTCTCTGCCAGCCCCTTGAAACAGGCATCGTTCGCCGGCGGGATCTCTTGCGAGCGGACCTCAGCCCCCGCCCAGAGCGCGATCATCCAGAGAACACAACGCCCGATATGGTTGAGCACTGCAATACCCGTTGAAACACGCTCATGGCGATTGGGCAAAATTCATATATCCTTAGGGTCTGATCGCATCGAGTCTCGATCCAGTGCCCAAACATCATAGGAGTCTCGCATGAATCAGCAAACAGCCGCGACCCCTGAGCTCGCCTCGCCCACCACTATTGTCTTTCCCGAAGGTATTCCCGGTTTCGAGCACCTGAAGACCTATCGTCTCACCTATTCGGATACCGAAGGGGGGCGTATATACCGGTTGCGTCCCGAAGATGACCCAGAGATCGAGTTCACCCTGGTCGATCCGCAGTTCTATGCGCTCAATTATGTCCTTGCGCTCGATGACACCGAACAATCATTGCTGCAAGCTGAACATCCCGAGGAGATCCTTGTATTGCTCATGCTGTGGAAGGATACCGAAGGCACGGCCGGCGGCTTGCATGCCAATATCGCCGGCCCCATCCTCATCAATGTCGCCAAAGGACTGGGGATGCAAAAGATCATCGGCAACCCGCGGATGGAGCTCAGCATCTCCAATGCTTGAGACAGCATCCCGAGGATGCCTGGATCTGAGGCCCAGAGAGCGAGAGGTTAAGAGCCCGTTGAAGACCTTTTTGGAGCTGATTCGCCATTGCCTCACCGAGGTCCGCGAGGTCATGCCCTGGGATCTTGCGGAGCGCATCCGCGAGAATCCGGAGCTCTTGATCATCGATGTGCGCGAACCCTATGAGTTCGAGGCGATGCACATCCCAGGATCGCTCAATGTCCCGCGCGGGATATTGGAATCGGCCTGCGAATGGGACTATGAAGAGACCATCCCCGAGCTCGTACAGGCGCGCGAGCGCGAGATCGTGGTCGTCTGCCGCTCGGGTTATCGGAGCATCCTGGCGGCGCACTCGCTCAATCTACTCGGTTATCAAAACGTCGCCTCGCTCAAGCTCGGGCTGCGCGGCTGGAAGGACGATGAGCAACCGCTAGTCGATGGAACGAACCAGCCCGTGGACCTGGATCTGGCGGATGACTATTTCACCCCCAAGCTGCGCCCCGACCAGCGCCGTCCTGCTTGATGTCAGACCCCTTCGCTCACCCAAGCCCTGAACAGCGCCATGAGATGATCGCGGTCGCGGCCTATTATCTGGCCGAGCGCCGCGGCTTTGCCCCTGGTCATGCCGAGGCCGATTGGCTCAGGGCCGAACAGGTGATCGATGCCCTGATCGCCAGCCGTTCGTTGCGCGCCGGTCAGGATCAGGTTGAACAGCGCCAGACCATCCGCAATGCCCTGATCCTGCGTCAGGCCGAGATCGGCGTTTGAGCCGTGATGGGGCACCGTGCGCGTAAGCGCTTTGGGCAAAATTTCCTCCATGACCCCCAGGTCATCCGTCGCCTACTCGCCGCGATCGCCGTCCAGCCAGGCGATCATGTCGTCGAGATCGGCCCGGGACAGGGGGCGTTGACCTGGGGTCTATTGGAGCAGGCGAAGCGGCTCGATGTCATCGAGCTCGATCGCGACCTGATCGCGCCGTTGCGTGAGCGCCTGGGGGTATCAGAAAGGCTTTTGATCCACCAAGGCGATGCACTCGAGTTTGATCTGCACGCCTTGACCTCGAGACCTGCCGAATTGCGCATCGTCGGTAATCTGCCCTATAACATCTCAACCCCATTGCTCTTTCATCTACTTGCTCAGCTTGCGCTCATTCGCGACCTGCACCTGATGTTGCAAAAAGAGGTCGTGGAGCGTATCGCCGCTTCCCCAGGCAGTAAGACATACGGGCGCCTGTCGATTATGGTCCAGACCCATTGCGCGGCGATCAACCTGTTTCGCATCGGCCCCGGCGCCTTTAAACCCGTCCCTAAGGTCGAGTCGGCCTTTTTGCGCCTGATCCCCTGGCGCCCGCTGCGCTATCCGCTCGCCGACCCCGGCCTGCACGCCCGCATCGTCGCTGCCGCCTTTGGCCAGCGGCGCAAGACCCTGCGCAATAGTCTAGAGGGGCTGGTCCCCGTGGAACTGATCGAACGGGCCGGACTCAATCCCCAGGCGCGTGCTGAGAGGATCGATGTCGAAGGCTATGCGCGCTTGGCCAATCTCGCCGCGGACGCAGTGACAGCTAGCTGAGCTGAATCAGCAGCACCCTCAAGCGATGGGTCAAGGCGCCGTTAAAGAAGGTATGCCCACTGGCATTGGAGCAAATCTGATGAATCCACTGACCCATCTTTCGCCCTCGGCAAGCAATCTGATCCTCAGATCCCAGCCGACTCCCAAGCCCCAAGAGCAGGAGCAGGGGCAGCAAGGATCTAGCGGCGCTTTAGGGCAGGTCCAGGAGCGGGCCCTAAGCTCCATTGGGCGCGCCCTCGGCATGGAGGTGGGGCAGCTCAAATCGCTCAAGGCGGAGGATTACATCCCCGAGCGGGTCGCCGAGCGTATCACGAGCTTTGTAGCACAAGGGCTTGAGAGCGCTAGGCTGCGCGGTAAATCCGAGGATGAGCTGCAATCCCTGTATGAAAGTGCATTCAAGGGGGCCAAGCAAGGCTTTCAAGAGGCGCGCGAGCTCCTCGACAGCCTGCAGGTGCTGACAGGTAACATCGCTAAACAGGTGGACGAGACCGAGCGGCTGACCTTCGAGGGGCTAGAGAGGCTGGCGCCGCGTCAGATGACCGAATCGTCTATAACCGGCGTAGCCGCGGCCCAGAGATTCGCGCAGACGGATGACTTTAGCCTGTCGCTCAAGACCCGTGAGGGCGATACCGTACAGCTCCGGTTTGGCCGAAGCCTGGAGGCCCAGGGGAATTTTGCCTTTTTGCGCGATGGTTTGGGCAATCAGGCTGCGCTCCTCGATGTCAGTCGCACTGAGCAGACCGGTTTTCAGTTCAGCGTTGAGGGCGACCTCAATGAGGATGAGCTCAAGGCGATCCAGACCCTTATCCAGGATATCTCGGGTCTGGCGCGCGACTTTTTCAATGGCGATGTGCAAAAGGCGTTCGAACAGGCGCAGGGGATTCGCTTTGATATCGGTCAGCTTGCAGCGATGAATCTGACGATGAGCCGTTCCGAGCGTTTCAGTGCCGCCCAGGTCTATGAGGGGGTGCAGCGGCTAGATCAACCCGCGCAAGGGGAGGGCCGCTTGCGGCTTGGGCATTTCATGCGCGAGCTGCGCGAGCTGGGTGGGCGTCCTGAGCTTGGGTTTGTCGAGCAACCCTTCCAGGCCATCAATCAGATCCTGCGGGGACTCGTAGAGCAAGACAGCGCCTTCAAGTCGGCCCGGCCCGAGCTGCAGGCCCAGTACCGCGAGCACCTCAGTCAGCTTTTGGAGTCGCTCAATGCTGTCATCGCCTGAAATGCTGCCCATAGGTCGGTCCCTATGGGTATTTTTTGGTTGTATCCGCTGTTGAGTCTCCCTCAACCAGGCTGGATAATTTCTATGACCGCGAGGTCACAGCCAAGAATGGCGCAGGACCTTGTTGGTAAATGCTCGATCCTTGTTCCGTTGGAACGAGATCGGGCAAATCAGGCTGTTTCTAAGATAGGTCGCGTAGAGGGCAGTTGTTGCTGCCAAAAGAATTGCTCAGAGGAGGGGTAAAGGCATGGCGAAAACGATCCTGGTGGTCGATGATTCAGCGTCCTTTCGCAGCGTGGTGGGGCTTGCGCTCAAGGGGGCGGGCTATGAGGTCATCGAGGCCTGCGATGGGCAAGATGCACTCACTAAGCTCGATGGGCGCAAGATCCATCTCATCATCAGCGATGTGAATATGCCCAACATGGATGGTATCACCCTGGTCGGTGAGATCCGCAAACTTCCCAATTACAAATACACCCCAATCATGATGCTGACCACCGAAAGCCAACCGGAAAAGAAGGAGGCCGCACGCGCCGCGGGTGCCAAGGCCTGGTTGGTCAAGCCATTCCAGCCGCCAGCTCTGTTGGATGCCGTTGCTAAGCTGATATTGCCCTGAAGCGATTTCGCTAAACATCTTGATGAGATGCGGGGGGAGGCGGGATGAGCGCTGCAGAAACAGAAGCGAGCGCAGACGATCGGCTGATCTTGGCCGGCGAGCTCAACATTTATAACGTTGCGGAGACCTATCAGCGGATGCAGGCGTATCTCGAACGGCATCCGCACTGCATCCTCGATCTTTCAGAAACGACCGAACTCGATGGCGCCGGTCTTCAGCTCTTGCTCTGGCTGCGCGATGCGGTACGCACGCGCGGCGGATCATTGCGTGTGGTAGGTGTCAGCCCGACGGTGTCTGAGCTCTTGGAGCTCGTGCAGCTTAGCCACTGCTTCGGTGAGACTGGAGGTGGCGCATGAGCCTGGATAGCGCGCGTCAGGCATTCGTCGCCGAGGTTTCGGAGCTCTTACAGTCCATGGAGGACGCCCTTTTGGCATTGGAGCAAGACCCAAAGGACCCCGAGTCGCTCAATGCCGTCTTTCGCGCCATGCACACCATCAAGGGGACGGCGGGTGTCTTCGGTTATGAGCCGATCGTCGCCTTTACCCATGCGGTCGAGGGGCTGATGGAACGGGTGCGTTCCGGTCAGATCGCCTTGACCCCCGAACTCATCGCTGCACTGCTTGAATGCCGTGATCATACCGACTGCCTGGTGGCGGCCTGTCTATCTGCGGATCTGCCCGAGTCCCCCCTCGATCCCCAGCTCATCCGAGCTGGTGAATCTTTGCTTGAACGGCTTGGCCAGGGAGGTGAAGGGTCGCAAACCGGGGCAGTATCCCCAGGGCCTGAGGCCAAACATCTTCCCGTTGGGCGCGATCTATGGATGATCAGCCTGCGCTTTACCTGCGATGCCTTCCGCCATGGTATAGATCCATTGTCGTTTCTGCGCTATCTCGCCTCGCTCGGTGAGTTGGTCCATGTCGCGGTGCGTATCGACCCCGGGGCCGGTTGTAGCCTTGAGTTTGACCCCGAAACCTGTTATCTGCAATTCGGGATCGGTTTTCGCGGCGATGTCGATAAACCCCTGTTGGCAAACGTCTTTGAGTTTGCCGATCAGGACTGCGAGATCCGCATCCTCGAACCCGACACTGCCCATGCCAAATATCTGGAGCTCTTAGATACCCTGCCGCCCGAGCAGGTCGGCTGTATCGGCGAGCTTTTGGTGCGTATCGGTGCGCTTACCCAGGCCGAGCTCGAGCGCGCCTTGACAATCCAAGAGGCGGAGGGTGGAGGAAGGAAGATCGGCGAGATCCTGGTCGAACAAGGATCGATTAAAGCCGCCGTCGTCGAACAGGCCGCGCAGGTGCAGGCCGCGGCCCGCAATCGGGTCCAGGAGGAGGCGCGCTTCATCCGCGTCGATGCCCAGCGCTTGGGCCATCTCATCGATCTGATCGGGGAGCTCGTTACCAGCAGCGCCGCGATCCGTGTGCTTGCCAAGCGCGCGGGTATTGAGGCCCTGGATGAGGTGGTCGACGGGGTCGATTATCTGGTCTCCGAGATCCGTGACCAGGCCCTGCAATTGCGCATGGTGCCGATCGGCGACACCTTTTCGCGTTTCAAGCGGGTGGTGCGGGATGCCGCCCAGGAGCTCGGCAAACAGATCGAGCTCGTCATCAACGGTGCCGAGACCGAGCTCGACAAGACCGTGGTCGAAAAGATGGTCGATCCGCTTACCCATCTCGTTCGCAATGCCATCGATCATGGTATCGAGCCACCCGAGGTCCGTCTAAGCAAAGGCAAACCGGCGCAAGGGACAATCGTGCTCAATGCCTATCATGACTCGGGTCATATTGTGATCGAGATCGCCGACGATGGGGCGGGGCTCGATGCCGCCAAGATCCGCGCCAAGGCGGAGGCCCTGGGATTGGTCCGGCCCGACGAGAGTCTGACCCGCGAAGAGGCCCTGCGCCTGATCTTTGCCCCCGGGCTCTCGACCAAGGAGCAGGCGACCAATCTCTCCGGGCGCGGGGTCGGGATGGATGTGGTCAAGCGCAATATCGAGGCCCTGCGCGGCACCATTGAACTCGAGAGCGAGCCTGGACAAGGGACACGCTTCACGATCTCTCTGCCCTTAACCCTCGCCATCATCGACGGCTTTATGGTCGGCGCTGGCGGAGGCCAATATGTCATCCCGCTGGCCCAGGTGGTGGAGTGCGTCGAGCTCGATCTAGATCAGGGCAGCGGTGAGCATGGGTATTACATCAATCTGCGCGGCGAGGTCCTGCCCTTCATCCGTTTAACCGAACTCTTTGGCGCCGAGCCGACCGCAGCGCACAGGCAGCGAGAGAGCCTAGTGGTCGTACGTTTCGGGCATCACAAGATCGGACTCGTGGTCGATGCCCTCCACGGCGAGCTCCAAGCGGTCATCAAACCCCTGGGGCGGATCTTTGAGCGTCTGACAGGGATTGCCGGCGCCACTATCCTCGGAACTGGCGAGGTCGCTTTGATCCTTGATGTCTCCGAACTGGCCGCGCTCAGTCAGGGCTTGCATCAGTATGCGGTCGATCCCGCCTCGATCCACGGATGAAGAGGTTTAGGATCATTGTCTGTGCAATGATCATTGTGCATCCCAAACCCCATTCTCCCGCGGAATCAGGGGCAGACAGGGGTCTCTAGTGGCTGATTGGAGACGAAAGCATCGATGAATATTAACGATCTTAGTGTACGAACGAAGATCTTGGCGGGCGCCATGTTGCTTGTCTTAATCACAGTTATCTTTGGTATCCTCGCCTATATCTATCTCAGCAAGGTGAGCAGTGCGCTCTTTAATATCACCGATAATACTTCTAAGTCGGTCGAATATGCAAATGGCGTCAAACGGATGGCGTTGCAGACCATCCTCGAAGAAAAAACTATCTGTTGCTTAAAAAGGACGAAGTCCATCAGCGTGCTGAAACCAATGTGAAGGAACTTTTTGCCTTTCTCGATAAATTCGATGAGATCGCGACCCGCTATAACAATCAAGAGTTATTGGAACTCTCCAAGATTGACCGTCGCGACACCGGTTTATATGCCGAGGAATATCGCAAGGGTGTGGCCACATTGAAGACAAACGCGGCATTTGAAGCGACCATGACCGAAAAGGGCCGCGCCGTCATTGAGGCCTTAAAAAAGTTTATGGAGATTCAAGAGAAGTCATACGCCGACGCGCTAGCGCAAGGTGCAGATGTCCGCCTCTTGGATGGCTATGTGCAGCGCTATATCCTGACGGTCGCTATCCGGATTAAGGCCAATCGCATCATTCGTTTCGAAAAGGAAGAAATCATCCGTCGAGATCGCACGGCCTGGAAACAGATGACCGTTGCCTTAACTGAGTTGAAGGAACTCTATAATAGACTTGAAAAGATCATCGTCAGCGATGCCGAGCGCAGGTTGATTGAGGATGCACGCAAGGCGACCCTGGAGTATGAACAGGCGGCCAAAAACTGGATTGACAAGGACGATGAGCTCAATGAAATCCTCAAGCGCATGGCTAATTATGGTGAGACGGTCATCGAATCAGCCAAGAAGGCAGAAATGGTAGGTCATCAGGAATTAGAAGCTGCGCGCCTGCTAGCGCAACAAAGCGTGCAGAATGCTATAGTGATTATAGTGGTCACTGTGATCATCGCTGTCATCCTCGGATCGATGATTGCCATTTTCCTAGCCTTGCTCATCACCAAACCGATCAGTAAGGGCGTTACTTTTGCGAACGCAATTGCAGAAGGAGATCTAAACCAGCAGCTCGATATCGAGCAAAAAGACGAGATCGGTCAATTGGCTAATGCCCTTAATGGCATGGTCCAACGTCTGCGTAAGATTGTGAGTGAGGTGCGTGCGGGGGCGGACAATCTGTCGTCGGCGTCGAGTCAGGTGAGTGCGACGGCGCAGACGTTGAGTCAGGGTGCGACAGAGCAGGCGGCGAGTGTGGAGGAGACGAGTTCGAGCGTCGAGGAGCTCAATGCCTCGGTGCAGCAGAATGCGGAGAATGCGCGGGTGACCAATAGTATTGCCCGGACCTCGGCGGAGGAGGCGCGGCGGGGTGGTGAGGCGGTGGCGCGCACGGTGGCGGCGATGAAGGAGATTGCCAACAAGATTGGATTGATTGAGGACATTGCCTATAAGACCAATCTCTTGGCCTTGAATGCGGCGATTGAGGCGGCGCGTGCTGGGGAGCATGGTAAGGGCTTTACTGTAGTGGCGGCGGAGGTGCGCAAGTTGGCGGAGAACAGTGGGCTGACGGCGCAAGAGATCAATCAGTTGGCGACCAACAGTGTGGCGATTGCCGAGGAGGCGGGGCGGTTGTTGGAGCAGATGGTGCCCAACATTATCAAGACCGCGGACCTGGTGGAGGAGATTACGGCGGCCTCGGCGGAGCAGGCGCAAGGGATTGCCCAGATCAGCGAGGCGATGAGCCAGTTGGACAAGGCGACGCAACAGAATGCCTCGGCGTCGGAGGAGTTGGCGGCGACGGCCGAGGAGCTCAATGCTCAAGCGAGTCAATTGCAGGAGACCATGAGCTTCTTTCGGCTCGGTGGGGGGCGGGCGCCAGCGGGCAGCCCTGCGCCCTGCCGCTGGCAGGCCAGGGCGAATGCGTGAGCTCGAGGCGGTGGCAGTCGAGCACCCTGAGTTTAACCCCAAGGACTTCGAACGTTTCTAGGTGACAGCAATGGGTGAATCGATGGCGATGACAGGCCAGCGGATGCCGCCCTCCTGTTCGGCAGGCTAGGGGAGCACCTATCCGTTTGCATCTACAAGTAACTCAAATAAAGAAGTAAGGGGTCAATCTATGTTTCGCTCCATGACAATGGCGACCAAGCTCATCCTGGGCTTTAGCACAGTCCTGGGGTTACTCGTGATTGTGAGTATCTTGTCCTATCTCACGATCAAAAAGGCCTCAGATGATTTTGATTATTACAGCGAACGGACTGATCGCTCTAATCGCATAGGCGAGATGCAGGTATTCATGTTCATGAGTCGCTTGAATGTCAAGGATTACATCAAGACCCATAGCGAACAGAATATTCAAGGGGTTGAGCAAAATATAAAAAGGACCCAAGACACTATTCAAGAGATTTTGGCGTTGATCAAGGATCCTAAGCGTCGCGCCAAACTCGAGGACGCAGCTGCTAGCATCGCGACCTATGCCAAGACCTTTGAACAGGTCGTGTCCCTGAGCCGCGAGGCGGATGAACTGGATTTCAAACGCTTGGCTGTCGATGGCGAGGCGATTGAACAGGCCCTCACCAAGATCCTCGAGGGTGCCAATCAAGCCGGCAATAACGAGATGGTCCTCTATGCCGCACGCGCCCTGCGCCAGCTGCTGATCGCCCGTCTCTTCGTCCGCCGTTTTATCGCCACCAATGCCTCCTCTGAGGTTGAGCGGTTCGATCGCGAATGGGCTGAGCTTGACGCGCAACTTAAGGAACTCGACCGCCATTTGCAGGATCCACAGCAACGCGCCTTGTTTACCGAGACTATGCGCCTGAAGGCTGATTATAAGGAGGCCTTTGATCGCTTGGTCCAAGCGACCTATGAGCGCAATCAGCTGGTCGATAAGGGCTTAAACGTCTTAGGGCCCAGGTTTGCCGCCGACATCGATGAGATCAGGGCCCTCTATAAGAACGATCTGGAGACCATGCGCCAGGAGACGCAGGCGGCCAACCAGCACACCGCCTTGATCATCACCGTTCTCTCGGTGATTGCTGTCATCCTGGGGATCCTGATTGCCTGGGCGATCATTCGCAGCGTCCTCGCCCAGTTGGGTAAAGATCCCAGGGAGATCGCTGAGATTACCCGCAAGGTCGCTGAGGGCAATCTGGCGATCGACTTCGATCAACGCTACCTGCGCGGGGTCTATCAGGATATGTTAGCCATGGTTGATCGTCTGCGTAAGATTGTGAGTGAGGTGCGTGCGGGGGCGGACAATCTGTCGTCGGCGTCGAGTCAGGTGAGTGCGACGGCGCAGACGTTGAGTCAGGGTGCGACAGAGCAGGCGGCGAGTGTGGAGGAGACGAGTTCGAGCGTCGAGGAGCTCAATGCCTCGGTGCAGCAGAATGCGGAGAATGCGCGGGTGACCAATAGTATTGCCCGGACCTCGGCGGAGGAGGCGCGGCGGGGTGGTGAGGCGGTGGCGCGCACGGTGGCGGCGATGAAGGAGATTGCCAACAAGATTGGATTGATTGAGGACATTGCCTATAAGACCAATCTCTTGGCCTTGAATGCGGCGATTGAGGCGGCGCGTGCTGGGGAGCATGGTAAGGGCTTTACTGTAGTGGCGGCGGAGGTGCGCAAGTTGGCGGAGAACAGTGGGCTGACGGCGCAAGAGATCAATCAGTTGGCGACCAACAGTGTGGCGATTGCCGAGGAGGCGGGGCGGTTGTTGGAGCAGATGGTGCCCAACATTATCAAGACCGCGGACCTGGTGGAGGAGATTACGGCGGCCTCGGCGGAGCAGGCGCAAGGGATTGCCCAGATCAGCGAGGCGATGAGCCAGTTGGACAAGGCGACGCAACAGAATGCCTCGGCGTCGGAGGAGTTGGCGGCGACGGCCGAGGAGCTCAATGCTCAAGCGAGTCAATTGCAGGAGACCATGGAGTTCTTCAAATTGGGGGCGAGCGCTGATGGTGGAGCGAGGATGCGGGCGCGGTCGCCGTTGGCGGTATCGTCGCGCCGCGAGCGGGAGGTAGCCGAGTTCGATCCCAAGGACTTTGAGCGGTTCTAGGGGGAGAGACAATGGGCAACTTGGTGACACTCCCCCACACTGAGGCGCATCTCGGGCTCAATACTGAGGTCGGTCAGTATCTGACCTTTGTAGTGGCCGGTGAGCGCCTGGCCGTCCCCATCGAGGTGGTTAAAGAGATCATTGAACTGCCAACGATCACCCGCGTGCCCCTAACCCCGGATGCCATCCGCGGGGTGATCAATCTGCGCGGTTCAGTCGTGCCCGTCATTGATCTTGGGGCACGTTTGGGCCGTAGCCCCATCGTCCCAACCCGACGCAGTTGTATCGTACTGGTGGAGGTCCAGGCGGTAGGTGAGGCTCAGGTCTTGGGGATGCTGGTCGATGAAGTCAAGAATATCCTAGAGATCGGGCGCGATGACATCAAACCGCCGCCGTCCTTCGGGGCGACTATCCGCACCGATTTCATCGCCGCCATGGGGCGGGTGGATGAGGCCTTTGTAGTCATCTTGGAGGTCGATCATCTGCTCTCTATCCAAGAGCTTGCCGCCTTGCGCGCGCTGAGCGGCCAGGAGGCCGACCCTGGGATTGAGGATGGCACTGCTGGAAGTTGAACGGTCGTTGGGTCGAGCGCCAGAGAGCGGATCGAGCGCGCTGGATGAGGCCGGTTTTCGGCGGTTAGCCGAATTCATCTGGGACGAGACAGGTATCTTGCTGACAGCCGCCAAACGCCCGATGGTCAGCGCCCGCCTCCAGCGACGGCTGCGCGAGCTGGGTTGTGACACTCTATCCACCTATCTCGATCGAGCGCTGGCACCGGCTGAAGACCGCGAGCGCCAGCATCTGATCGATCTCTTGACCACGAACGAGACCTTCTTTTATCGCGAGCCGGCCCATTTTGCCTATCTGGTTTCCGAGGTCTTGCCTGCCTATCGGGGACAGCGGATGCGCGTCTGGAGCGCCGCCTGTTCCTCGGGGGAGGAGGCCTACACCCTGGCGATGGCGCTGGCCGAGGTCTTGGGTCTAAGAGGTGATTGGTCGGTGTTGGGGACCGATATCAGCACGCGGATGCTGGCACAGGCACACCAGGGCCTGTATCCATTGGAGCGGGCCAAGCACCTACCGCGCCTCTGGCTTGAGCGCTATTGCCTCAAGGGGGTCAGGGGCCAGGCCGGTTACATCCTGATCGATCCGCGGTTGCAAAAGCGGGTGTCTTGGGATCAGCACAATCTATTGCATCCTCGCCGCGAGGGGGCGCCGTTCGACATCGTATTTTTACGCAATGTCCTCATCTATTTCGACCGGGCCGTCAAACAACGGGTGATTGAGTGTCTTTATGAGGCATTACGGCCCGGCGGCTGGTTGTTTATCAGTCATGTCGAATCCTTGCAAGGGTTGAGGACACCTTTGGTGATGCAGCGGCCCTCGGTCTTTCGTCGACCGCCGGGCTAATCCACGATGCCCGAATTGCTCAAACGCTATTTGATCTATCCTGGCGAGCACTTCGTTACCCGGGAGCCCATGATCCTCAGTACCCTGCTGGGCTCCTGTGTCGCCGTCTGTCTCTTCGATCCCGAGGCTAGGGTGATGGGGATGAATCATTTCCTGCTGCCGATGCGCCATCCGGAGAGCACTGAGCCCTTGTTGGCTAGCGAAGCTGGGCGCTATGGCGTCTGGGCAATGGAGATACTGGTCAATGGTCTGCTGAAACAGGGTGCCCGGCGCGAACGTCTCCGGGCCAAGGCGTTCGGCGGGGCCAATGTCCTCAATGGCCATGGCGCAACCACTAATCATTTCAATATCGGCGCCGCCAATGCCCTGTTTGTGCGTGATTTTTTGGAGCGGGACGGTATCCCCCTGATTGCTCAAGATCTGGGCGGGGTCCATGGGCGCCAGATCCATTTTCACGGCGGGGATTATTCAGTATTCATGCGCCGGATCCCACGTTCAGGGATCGCCACCGTCGTGCGCGACGAAGAGCGCTATCTCGATCGGGCATCTAGATCGCGGCGCCAGCAGTCCGGCAGTCCAGCCAAATTTTTTTGAAGTGAATCCTCGGATCTTCACTCCGTTTGGGCATAGGATTGCATCAGGGCAATCGCACTTTAATAATATTTACTAAATTAGATCAATGAGTTACGTCACAAACCATCTAGGTATTTGAGTAAATCGTTGATTTAAAAGAGCATGTTTTTCGTGTGCGATCGCCCTGATTTCAACCTCAAAGGCAGGCAACAGCAGATGGCGATTCGGGTCCTCATCGTCGATGACTCGGCGGTGGTCCGCCAGGTTCTAACCGAACAATTATCTAGCATCGCCGGGATCGAGGTCATGGGCACAGCGCGCGATCCCTTGTTTGCGCGTCAGCTCATGGCCAGAGAATGGCCGGATGTCATCGTGCTCGATATCGAGATGCCGCGCATGGATGGCCTGACCTTCTTGCGCCAGCTCATGGCGGAACACCCGACCCCGGTGGTGATCTGCTCAACCCTGGCCGAGAGGGGGTCGGCAATCGCGCTTCAGGCACTCAGCGCCGGCGCGGTGGACATTATCCCTAAGCCCAAGATTGGATTGCGTCAGTTTCTCGAAGAATCGCGCACCCTGCTTGGCGATGCCATCAAGGCCGCCGCCCAGGCGCGGCTTGATCGCGCCCCCAGCCGATCTGCGCCGCCGCTTTCCACCCTGGCGCCTCAACCCTCGGTAGATGCCGTCTTGGGCGACCGGCTATCCACCCCTTTGGCCGGGACCACGGATCGGGTGGTGGCGATCGGGACCTCGACCGGTGGCACCCAGGCGCTTGAATATATCCTGACCCGGTTGCCGCGCACCGCCCCGGGGATAGTCATTGTGCAACATATGCCGGCGCAGTTTACAGCCGCCTTTGCTGCCCGCCTTAATCAACTGTGCGAGATCGAGGTTCGGGAGGCCAAGGACGGCGATCGCGTGCTCCCGGGGCTGGCCCTGATCGCCCCGGGGAGCGATCACCTGTTGCTGCGCCGCAGCGGGGCCCAGTATCGGGTCGAGGTCAGGGGTGGGCCCTTGGTCAGCCGGCATTGCCCCTCGGTCGATGTGCTGTTTCGCTCCACCGCCCAGGCGGCCGGCCCAAATGCCATCGGCATCATCATGACTGGGATGGGCGATGACGGGGCGCGCGGCCTGTTGGAGATGCATCAGGCTGGTGCCCTCACCATCGCCCAGGATGAGCAGAGCTGTGTCGTCTATGGCATGCCCAAGGAGGCGGTCAAGCTCGGGGCTGTAGATGCGGTCCTGGGTCTTGATCAGATCCCCGCCCTCATTGTCCGCACCCCGAGCCGCTTGGAGTATCGACGCACCCAGGGTCTACCGGCCTAAACCCTAAATTGGCCGACCAGGCCCTGCAACTCAGCGGCCAATTTAGCGAGCTGTTCGGATGCCTTGGCCGTCTCAAGCGCTGCTCGCGCATTAAACTCAGCGGCATCCGAGATACCGCTGACATTGCGATTCATCTCCTCGGCCACTGCGCTTTGCTCCTCAGCAGAGCTTGCCACCTGGCTATTGACATCGCTGAGGGTATTGATGGCCCCAGTGATGTTATCCAGCGCCTCGCCGGCCTCAAGCGCCCGGTTGCGGCTGTCTTCGGCATGGTGGCGGCTGCCCTCCATCGCCGAGACGGCGCGGCGGCTAGCTTTTTGCAAGCGCTCGATCATGGTCTGGATCTCCTGGGTGGAGGTCTGGGTACGGCTAGCGAGGGCGCGCACCTCATCGGCGACCACCGCAAAGCCGCGTCCGGCCTCGCCGGCGCGCGCCGCCTCGATGGCCGCATTGAGCGCCAACAGATTGGTCTGTTCGGCCACCTCGCGGATGACGTCCAAGATCTTGCCGATCGCCTGACTGTCTTGACCGAGCGCCTCGATGATCCCTGCCGCCTCCTGGATATCGGCAGCCAGTTCATCAATACGCGCCATGGTGTCGTGGACGATCTGCTTGCCTGAGCTGGCCGCCATCTGGGCCGTCTGGGTGACATCGGCGCCGTGTTGGGCGCTGCGCGCGACCTCTTGCGCAGTAGCACTCATCTCGTGCATGGCCGAGGCGAGTTGATCGATCTCCTGACGCTGGTTGGCGATTCGGTTTGTGGTCTGCTCGGTTGAACAGGCCAGGTCATGGGCCGCCCGGGTCAGTTGGTCGGTGGAATGAAGGATCCGGGCGATGAGGTCGCGGATATTGTCCATCATGGCATTAAAGGCCTGGCAGGCGCGTCCGATCTCATCCCGCCCCCGAACGGGGAGCCGCTGGCTTAAATCGCCGTTCCCCTGGGCGATCCCTTCCAATCCTGCAGTCATCTGCTGTAGGGGGCGAGTGACAAAACGATTGGTTAAGATGTATAGAATCACCAAGACCGGTAGGCTTAAGGCGATGGCGATGGCAAAGAGCTTGATGGCAAAGAGACTTACCGAGCGATTGACCTCCTCGAGATTGATCCGCAGGCTGACGGCACCTAGGACTGAATCGCGCGGGGCGAGGGCGTGACAGGTCGTACAGTTCTTGCCTAGGTAGTTCTCGCGGGCAAATACCGGCATCACGGCACGCAGGTTGCGGCCATCGGCCTCCAGCTGGATATAAGGGTTGCCACTGGCTAACACCTGGCGCTCGATGTCATCGCGCGGCTGCTCATGCTGACTCCCAGCGCCAAACTGTTTGATGACATTTTCACCGCGTAAGACGCGCAGGTCCTCGACATTGGCCAGTTCCACAATCTGATCGAGAAATGCGGCGCGCTGGTTGATGGTGCCGGTGATCATCAGGGTCGTCAGGCCCGCCAAGGTCATCTCGTGTAGGGTGCTGGTGAAGACCACCGCCTGATCGATGGCGGTCTGGCGTTGTTCGTTGGCCGCCCAGAGGATCAGACCGCTCCAGGCCGGGAAGAGGATCAGCCAGAGGGCGCCGACCAGGCGGATCCAGACAGGAAAGTCATTGAGTCGCGGCATCTCCACTCTCTCTGTGCTCAGGGGTCGATCCGAGGGGTTACACCTCGGTCTTAGGGATCAATAGGGGTCACAGGCCCTTAATGTACTCGTAAATTGGATAGGTGAGGTGTGCGGGTGGTCGCAAACCTAGCGTTGTTCGAGCAGGAATCGGTTGTCGGTCCCCAGCTCGCCACGCATCTCGCGGTAGAGCACCCACACCTGATCCCAATCGAGTTCGGGGAAACGGGTGCGGGCCTCCTCGAGACGCTCGCACAGGCTGCGTTCAGTCAGCTCAGCGACCAGGGCGGCATGACGACCGATCCCCTCCTCGCGGATGAACAGACAACCATCCATGAGATCGGCTAACTTGACGAGGTCGGCAAAGGCGGTTCCCGCTAGCGCCTGTTTGCGTTTACTGATCTCAGGGGCAATCTCGGACTCGATCTGGGCCAAGGGATTGTCTTCGCCTGCGATCTCTGCGATCCGACGTTTCAAGGGCGCGGGCAGATCGCCGGTCAGAAGCTCTGGGGTGTCATGGGTCAGCGCATATTCGAGCACCTGGAGACGGGTGTCGGGGGAGAGCCGGTCACCGAAGATCCGCTCCATCAGTTCGCGCGCGATCATGGCTACCAGATAATGGTGTTCGGCCAGCGTCTGATTGCGCGCACAGCGCACCGAGTGCCAGCGGGTGATATGCCCGGAGCGGGCGATATCCTGCATGTTGAGCCTGAGATGACGCATCGCGACAATCACCGGGGGTTGAATGATCACATCACGCAGCAGGTCTTTGTCCTAGGGTTGGCTCGCAGTGCCCCCTCAAACGGCCTGGCCATCAGAGCAATGTTAAGATCTTTTTGCCATCTTTCCACCGACGATCGCATGCATGTCCCTAGACCCTGATTGCCTGGCCCGCTTCAAGCTCCGGCAGCACCCCTTCGCTGGGCTGCCGCATGAGGGCTTTCTCTATAGCGACCCGCTGCTTGAAAGCCTGATCGAAACGGCAGCGCGGGCGCTGGCCGAGCAGGGCGCACTCGTTATTCTGGCTGGACCCGATGGTGCAGGGCGCAGCGTACAGTTGATGCGGCTTCTGGGCGCCCTCGAGGGACAGTATGAACTGATCGCCTTTCGCAGCCGCCCGAATATCCCCTTCGATGCCGTCGATGTCACCATCCGCACTCATCTGCGGGCCCTGGGTCTGGACCGCCCGACGCGCCCTCTGGCCGAGTTGCTGGGTGAACGTGCGCAGGGAACCCGGCTCATCCTGGCGATTGACGATGCCCATCTGCTTGGCTCCGATGGTCTGATCAAGCTCATTCGCCTACGCGCCGCTGTCTTGGAAAGCGGTGGTCAGGGGTTACGCCTGATCCTCGTCGGTGACCCTGCCTTGGCACGTCACCCGTTGCCCTTGCCCGATCTACTCGAGGATGCCCAGGTGGTTCGCCTGAACCTGCGTCCTTTCAATCTCGAACAGGCAGGGGCCTATCTCAGACACCGACTGCGGGCGGCTGGTCTCGATGATCCCGATGCCTTGCTCAGCCGCGGTGACATCGCCGTATTACAGGGGAGTGCCAAGGGCCTGCCGGCGGCACTCAATGCCCAGGCGACCGCCTGGCTCGCGCGCCGTTGCCGCAGTTTGGAGACGGGTCTCAAGGCGGTCCTGGGCGGACGGACAGCCGCGGCTGTGTCACCCAGCGATCCCCCGCCACCCCCGTCAACCAACCTGCCAGATGAGGTGGTTGAGCTGCCGCAAGCCGCGCTGGAACTCAAGCCCGATGTCTATGAACCTGCCACCCGCCCGTCGCGGGAACCTCAGCTCTCTGACTTTTTACGCAACGAAGAGGCCCCTAGCGCTGTTGCCCAGAGTGAGTTCGAGGAGATCCTCAGGCGGGTGCGCCAGCATCAGCCCTGGGATACCCCACCCGAACCCAAGGCGGCTAGTCGCGAGGAGATCCGCGCCGTTACCGCCAAGCCGAAGCCGCCGATGCCTTATTGGAGCCGTCCTTGGTTCATCCCGCTGATCCTGGTGATGGTCTTGCTGGCCATCGCTGCACCGGTCTTCTGGCAGCTGGCACGCGATACGCGCCGCTCGGTCTCGCTCGAACGCCCGGCGCAACCGGCCAAGCCGGTGGTGGTCGCGAAACTCCAGTCGGAATCCAACCCTGCTGCGCCCGCCCCCTCTGAGCCGCAGGCGGCACTTGCCAGTGAATCACCGCAGCCACCCCCTGTCCTTCCACAGGCCGGGACCGAGCCGGCGGTGGACATGCCAGCGAGCGCGCCCTTGGCGCCTGCGGATGACCTGGCCGAGGATCTGGCCTGGCTGACCCGCCAGGACCCGGAACGCTTCACCATCCAGCTCGTTGCCGCACGTGATCTGGCGACCGCCCGCCGGGTCCTCGAGCCGCACGGCCTGGAGGGTGTCCATTACATCCAGACGCGCTCCTATATCATCGCCGTGCTCGGCAGCTTTCCAAGCCGTGCCCAGGCCGCCCGCGAACTCCCCGCACTGCCCGCCGGTGTGCGCGACAACGGTCCTTGGATTCGGACCATTGGTTCGATCCGCGACAATCTACCATAGGGTCTTGGGGATGAAGTGCGTGCGCTGGTTCACTGCGCCCGTCAGGGGCATCAGCTAGACTAATAACAGCAAGCCCCTCATAGGATGGATGCCGTGGAGATCCGAACGTTCATCCACAGCCCTTTAACAGCCATGCCATCTCGCGCTGAGATGCAGTCGGGTACGTCTGCAAACAAAAGCGCAGGCGCGGCTGAAGAAGAGGCAAAGGCGTCTGCCAGTAGCCCAGACCTACCCCAGGAGCCGGGGGCAGGGGCCGCGCAAGATCAGACTGCAACAGGACGCGCCGATAGTGCCGAGCCCTCGCCCCAGGAGCGCGATCCGCTAGCGCCCAAGGATGCCAGAGGCGAGACCCTGTCGCGCGATGATCAGCGCCTGATCGAGCAGCTCAAGCAGCGCGATGCTGAGGTGCGTGCCCACGAGCAGGCCCATATCGCCGCTGGCGGCGCCTACATCACCAGCGGTCCGAGTTATTCCTATCAGACTGGGCCGGATGGCCGGCGTTACGCCATCGGGGGCGAGGTCGGGATCGATACCTCAATGAACCCGGATGACCCCGAGGGCAATCTCGCCAAGGCACGCGCCATCATCCGCGCGGCGATGGCGCCCGCCGAACCCTCGGGTCAGGATGTGCGCGTGGCTGCGGCAGCGCGCGCCATGGAGATGCGCGCCCAGCAAGACCTCCGCGAGCGTCAGATCCGGATCTATGAGAGCGTGATGAAGGCAGGGATTGCCGAGACGCGCGACATCTCTCCATCCACTTCTAGGACCACCAGTGGAGGCTCTGCGCGTCTGGCCATCCCGTCCGGGCAGAGCCAGGCCGGCGTGAGTCGGTTTGCCTAGCTAGCGGCGTAGGTATGGGCCAAGACCTCAGGCCGTGAGATTGATATAGCGCCCTAGATGATCGGGCAGCGCTTGGGTGCTCGCAGCAGATGGCTGGATGCTTTGGAGTATCTGTTTTGCCGAGTCGCTTTGGATCTGATTGGCCTTATTGAGCATCTCGATTGCAACACTGGCCTCAGTCTTGGTGCTGGCCAAGGTATTGGGATAACCATGCACGGCGAAGGTCGAGGTGATGTCCATGATTGCTTCCTGTTGTGAAGGCGGCTGGATTGGGCCGCGTGCGCATATAGCAAGGTTCTTTATGAGAGAGCATAGCCTGTCCTCCACCAAATAAATGCGATCCAAACCGCATTTTTGGGAGATCCGCCATAACATCCTCGATAGTTATCTATCTGACCCGTGCTTAAAGTTTTATATCCGGATGTCGTTAAATGGTTACGCATCCGTGATGAGGAGCGCGAACCATGCCACTCAAACCGGATCTGATCCTAAACGTCGCACCTGATAGCTTGGAGATCAGCGGATTGACGCGGGGTTTTATGCCGGCCTTTCGCCATCTGGGAACGGGTGAGATTCGGCTCTGCCGACTCGTCGATGGGCAGCTATCCATGGCTCACCTCCTTGATTCATTACCCGACGATTGGATCGAGGAACGCGATGCCGATGGCCACCCCGCATCGCTGATCAGCGAGGTTGAACCCGGTTTTTTGCGCGGCAGTCAGTTTTGGACCCTGGACAATCTGGTCCACCCCCGTCTCGATGGATGAGCGAGAGGGAAGGACGGCGAGAGAGGTCCGATAGTATGGAGTCCAATGAAAACCGGCGCAGGTTTCTACGGCTCCCCTTCCAGGTCGAGGTGGAGTTATATCGTCCAGGCGGTGAGACGTGCGTAGTCTGGACTGAAGACCTGAGCAAGGGCGGCGTGCTATTGCTGATGAATGGCCATGAAAACTGGCCACCAGTCGGTACTAAGGTCCAGATCCGGGTCGCAGGGATGCTGGATTGCGGCGAACGTGGGCCATTGGTCGATGCCACGGTCGTGCGTCATACCGAAAACGGCATCGCCTTGTCCTTCGATAGCCCCTGTGAATGCAGAGGGCCTTGAATCTTTTGGATCATTAAGCGGGGAAGGCCGAGCCATGATCCTGACCTCTGTCAACGCCGCCATGCGGCCCATACCGTCCATGATGCGCGCAACCGCGCCCCAGGGGGGCAATACAACCCAGGGCGCTGTCCCGCCGAGCCCTGGCACTGCGCCTGAAGACCTCAACGCCGAGATCCAGGCGCGCATCGAACAGGACCCCGACTATCAAATCCTGCGCCGGACCCTTGATCTGAGCAGCGAGGCCCAGGTGCAGGATGACGAACTCGCATCACCGCCGCCTGCCGAGCCGGTCGTCTCCGATCCCCCCGACATGCCGGCACTGCCTGCAGGTGTGCAGATCCTGGGCGTTCGGGTCGAGGCATCGCGTCAGCAGTTGGCATTGTCCATCCGCGCGGATGATTCCGCGGTATTCCAGCAGCTTGCCCTAGAGATTACCGGGGGAGGCGTCGTCCAACAAGGCGATCCACTGGTGCTCGATCTCGGCGGGCAGGGGATCACGACCACAGGGATCGCGGGCGGTATCGACTTTGACCTCAACGGGGACGGACGGCTCGAACGCATGAGCACCGTCTATGGCCAGAGCTGGTTCTTGGCGCTCGATCGCAATGGCAACGGGTACATCGACGATGGGCGCGAACTCTTCGGCGACCAGAACGGCGCTGTCCACGGATTCGCCGAACTTGGCCGCTATGATGACAATACCGACGGGCGCATCGATCAACAGGATGCCGTATTTGCACGTCTGCGCCTGGTCCAACTCGGTGCCCGCGGTGCCCAAACCCTGCAAACCCTCGGCCAAGCACAGGTCGCTGCCATCGAGCTGAATTATCAGCATAGGCGCGTGGCGCTTGCCGCCTATGATCAAATTGCCCAAACGGGGCGCTTCATTCGCAGCGATGGGACAGCGGGCCAGGCAGCCGATCTGTTGCTTGGTTATCATCAACTTGCTTAACAGCGTAGGCTAGGTCCTCTTCTCAATCGTGCGCATAGTGCTATGTCATATGCAAGCGAGGCTGCATAAATCGTTCACAGTCACTGACATGGCGAGGGGCTGTTCACAGTGGGTGAAGTCTGGTCATATCCTGACTTTTGCGCAGGAGTCAGGATGGAGCGGAAGATGTTATGAGATGAGCGGTGGGCACGCATTGAGCAGCTGTTACCGGGGAAGAAGAGCGATCCGGGTTGCACAGCGAGGGACAACCGGCGCGTTGTCGAAGCCGTGCTCTGGATCATGCGCACCGGCTGTCTGTGGCGCGATTTGCCAGCCGAGCTGGGCCACTGGCACCGGACATATGTGCGTTTCTCGCGCTGGCGCGAGAAAGGTGTTTGGGAGCGCGTGGCCGCCGCACTGCAAGGCGATGCCGACATGGAGCATCTGTTCATCGACTCGACCATCGTGCGCGCCCACTCACATTCTGCTGGCGCCCCAAAAAAGCGGGCCAACAGGAAATCGGTCGCTTGCGGGGCGGGTTGACGACCAAACTGCACGTTGCGGTGGATGCCTTGGGCAATCCGCTGCGCGTCATTCTCTCGGCAGGGCAGGTCGCCGACATCGAGCAGGCCGCGGCGTTGATCCAGGACCAACCGACCGAGTGCGTCATTGCCGACAAGGGTTACGACTCGGATGCCCTTGTCGAAACGGTGACCGCACAGGGCAGCCAGGCGGTCATCCCCCACGCTCCAACCGACTCAATCCGCGCTCGTTCAACCGGCATCTCTACAAAAACCGCAATCTGATCAAGCGCTTCTTCTGTCGCATCCAGCAATTCAGACGCATCGCCACGCGCTACGACAAGCTCGCCTCGTCTTCCCTGTCGTTCGTTTATCTGGCTTGCACCATCGCCTGATTGACTTGATTGAGAACAGACCCTAAGGTCTCTTGCTTGTCGTTCATATCAACGGCAGACAGCGATCCTGCTAGACTAGCAAGGAAACTGACTGCTAAATCATGACCCTCTCCCAGCGTTATAGATTCGAATCACTATGCAGCAGATAGCGGAGCCGGGGCAGGCCTTTTCAGTCCTGAGTGAAATTGACTTGACACGCTCGCTAAGCGAGGATCTGCGTCGCAGTCTTGTGGAGCATTGCCGTTTCATCGAATGTTCAGCGAAACATCGCATCAAATTGACCGAGCTGCATCCCGATCGCTTGTTTTTGCTCGATGGCCATATCGCCCGTCTCGAAAACGGCGTCATCGAGCGTCTCCAGGCCTTTCGCGGCTTGAGTGAACCGATCGACCTGATTGGCGAGACCTTGGCACCTGACGCCTGCCTGGTGACCGAGACACCCTGTCTATTCTTGCGTATCCCAGCGACTGCGCTCGAATCGATCATCCCCACGCGGATGGAGGTCAGCGACATCGAGCTCGATCCGGCGGAGAGTGAGTTTCTCACCGAGCTGTATCACCTGATCAATCAGAACAAACTGGTCCTGCCGGCGCGTCCCGAGGTGGCGCTCAAGATCCAGGAGATGACCAGTGACCCAGAGACCGGCATCGATGCCTTGACCGAGATCATCCAGCGCGATCCCACCATCGCCGGTGCACTCTTACATGCCACCAATAGCCCCCTATTTCGCGCGGCGAAAGAGATTAAGACCATCCGCGAGGCAGTATTGCGTCTTGGTTTCCGCAATACGCGGATGCTCGCGGTCAATCTCGCCCTACGTCAGGCCTTTCGCGCCAAGAGTGAAACGACCCGCCAGGTGATGGAAGAGGTCTGGAACGACAGTGTCCTCTGTTCGGCCCACAGCTATGTGATCGCCGAGATCTGCCGTCGGCTCGATCGGGAGCGGGCATTGCTGGCGGGATTGATTGCAGGGGTCGGGGCCGTTCCCATCATCCAATTCATCGAAAACCGCGCGCCCGATAAGGGGCTGCCGATGATCCGTTCGCTGATCGGTAAGCTGGCCAACATCACTGGCGTCCTGGTAATCAACTATTGGGGGCTGGGCGATGATCTAGTCAATGTGGCCGAACACTATGGCGACTGGGGGTATCATGCCGCCGAGCCGGACTATACCAGTATCGCCCTGATCGCACGCTGGTCGGCGCTACGGGAAGAGGGTCGCGAGGTGCCTGATGCCTCGACGATGCCCGCATTCAAACTCCTGGGTCTAACACCCCCTCCGCCCGGCGAGCCCATCCCCGAGCTTGTGGGCAATGAGCGTCAGCTCAATCAATTGAAGTCCATGTTTAGTCTCTGACAGGCCCTGGGTAGGAAGCTCTCCATGCCCTCACCGAACATCAACAGCCTTGTGCAAGGAGCAGGACGCCTCTTGGCGATGCCGCGGGTAGTCGGTGAGGTCTTACATCTGCTCGATAACCCCAACAGCCGCCAAGCTGACATCGCGCGTGTCCTCGAACAAGACCCCGCCCTGGTTGCACTCCTCTTGCGGCTTGCCAACAGCGCGGCATTCGCGCCGGCGCGCACGGTCGATTCAGTCGAGCGCGCCGTCATGCTCCTTGGGCGCGAGCCGCTGCGCCGCTTGGTGATCGCCAGCGCCGTGACCCAGGCCACCGACCGCCTGCCGCCCCAGGAGATGCTGCCGCTTGAGCTCTTTTGGCGCCATTCGTCCTATTGCGCGCTCATCGCCCGTCTCCTGGCCGAACAGAGCGAGCCGCACCTGTCTGGTGCGGTCTTTCTTGGCGGGTTATTGCATGACCTGGGGCAGTTATTGCTCTTTACCCAGGCGCCACAGGCTGAGCATCAGGCGTTCTTGGATTCATTGGGCGAGATCGATCGGCTGTCCCCCGTCGCCGCCGAGCGGGCCCTGCTTGGCTTCGATCATGCCGAGCTCGGCGGTGCCCTGGCTGAGCACTGGGGTCTGCCCGAGGGCCTGGTCGCCTGTATCCGCTATCATCATGACCCGCTCGCCGCCCCCGAGACGCATGCCCTGGCGGTCGCGTTAGTGCATGTCGCCAACACACTCGCGCATCTCGCCGAGATCGATTCGCGCGACCTGCGTGATGCTCCGCCAATCGTCCCCGAGACCCTCGAGCGCCTAGACCTGAAGCGCAATGTGCTTCTCGCCCTGATCGAACACGCCCAGGCGCAGATCCTGGGCGTCGAGGCCCTGCGCAATCCCAGGCTCGCCCAATAGCGGTCCCGGGTATTTAGCCCCAATAGACCCCGATCACCAAGACCGCCGAGGCCGCGGTCGTGATCAGGATGTTGTCGTCGATCGGCCCGAACTCATAGCGCTCGATGAAGGTCGCCACCAGCGCCGAGATCAATCCCCAGACAGGGATCGGCGGGTGTGCCATGGACCCGATCATCCAACCTATCGGTATGCAGATTAGGAGCATGAAGACGCTGCCGATCGCGCTCTTGGAGCGGCGGCGGATGAATGCATTGCGCGCGATTCCCGTCACCCCATCTCCGAAGGCCATATAGAGGCCAGGCAGGACCGCAAGCCAGGGGTCTCCGAGCAGCCACCACAGCCCTGCCACCGACAGCGACCACATGAAGGCGAACTTGACGTCATTGCGGTTCTCTGGGGTCTGAAACCAATAGAATCTAAACCCTGTGGCATGCGCCAGATTGACCAGGAGGGTCAGCAACAGCCCGCTGACCAGGGGAAACCAGGGATCGGTAAAGACCAGGGGGACTGCCAGCGAGCCCACTCCGCCTGCGAGCATGTGCACCAGCTTGCGGTTGTAATAGAGCGCGCGGATGGGTTCCAAGCCCCGCGCCACCATAGCCTCATAGGGGAGGCGGGTGAAAAACAGGACCGCGAGGATATAGAGGCTCAAGGCCGCGGCCCAATAAAACTGCGGATCGAGTCGCATCGACCAAGTCATCCGAACGAGTAGAAGGTAGGCGATGTGTACCCTACCCCGAGGGGCGGCGCTGGGCAAGCATGGGGTCAGCCATCACATCTGGCGTGCTGAGCGCTCACAGCCCCAACTCTTGCCAGCGCGTCTCGATCCGCTTGACCGAGACCGGCAGACGGGTACCGAGCTGCTGGGCAAAGAGCGAGACCCGAAGCTCTTCGATGAGCCAACGGATCTCATCGAGACGCGGATCGACCCGCCCCGCGGCACGCAGCGTCTCAACCCGCTCGCGCCAGCGCGCAAGTACCCCGGACATCTCTGCCATCCAGCGCCGGTCACGGTCGGGGGCATGGCGCAGGCGATCGAGTCTGATCCCGATCGCCTTGAGATAGCGCGGATAGTCCTTGAGATGGTCGTAGGGAATGGCCTGCAAGAAGCCGCGAAAGACCAGTCCATCGAGCTGGTCCTGGATGTCGCGCAGGCTCTCTTGCCAGTGACTCTGAGTAATTCCAGCCAAACGTTGGCGCAGGGCGTGATAATCCGAAAGGATCGCCGCAACCAGTCGCTTGACTTCCTCGGCGGTGGCAAACAGACGCGCCTTGCCCGCCCGTAGGCACTCCTCGAAGACCTGCTGGCTGCGGATGGGCGGCTGGCCCTCGATGAATGCTAGGTCCAGGATCAGATCGAGCAACTCCTCGGCCAGATCGGGCGGCTTGGAGGTGGCAGCGGATTCAGGGTGTCGGCACCCCAAGGCGCTCGCTTCAGGGGGCGATGGCGCCTTGGCATATTGCAGACGCATCTCGCGCTCAGTGAGCGACTGTTCGAGCGGACGCAGGGTGCTGCCGAGATGCAGGTGCAGGAGACGACGCAGACCCAGGCGATGGGCGCGCTCGGCGGTCTCTTTGGAGTCTAGCACTCGGAGCGCGAGTCCCTCATCGCCATTGACCAGTGCGGGATAACCGCGTACCCGCAGCCGGCCCTGGTCGAGGTCCACCGACTCGGGCAGGTCGCCGAAGTCCCAGCGTTTGATCCCGCTGCGCTCCAACCCAGGGTCGGGGAGCCGACTGAATCCCTGGGTGGCCTGGGCGCCATAGGCGCGTTGTAATGCACGCAGATCCTCGCTCAAAGCCAGGGTACGGCCCTGCTCATCGATGAGCTTGACCTTCATCCGCAGATAAGGAGGGACCTCGCCGGGGTCCCAGGCGTCCTCGGGGACCTGGAGACCGGTCGCGGCGCGGATCGCTTCGGCCAAGGCCTGGATCAAGGGCCGGCCGGCAGGGGCAAGCTGGGCCGCGAGCCTCTGGGCGGTATCGGGGATCGGCACGAGCGGTTTGCGCAACGACTTGGGCAGGCTACGCAGGAGGGCTGCGATCCGCTCGGGGAGAAGTCCGGGCACCAGCCATTCCAGGCGCTCGGGTGCGACCTGATTGATGAGCGGTAGGGGCACGACCAGGGTCAGGCCGTCCTCTGGCTCGCCTGGGGCGAAGCGATATTCGAGCGGCAGGCGACTTGCCCCGACCTGGATGACATCGGGGAAGTCCTGGCAACTGACCCCTTGCCCCTCGCCGATGAGGTCGGCGAGACGCATGTGCAGGAGCCTAGGCTGTTGGCGCGCCGTCTCCCGCAGCCAGCGCTCAAACAGCGGCTTGGAATAGATCCCCAGGGGGATGCGTTCGGCATAAAAGGCATAGATCGCCTCATCGTCTAAGAGCTCGCGCCGGCGTTTGGCCTCAAGCCGGCGGATCTCATCGATCAGCTCGCGGTTGTGGCGCCAGAAGGGGGCGCGGGTGTGAAACTCACCGCCGACCAGCGCCGCCCGGATAAAGACCTCGCGCGCCTCCGCCGGATTGATCGGCCCATAGTTGACGCGGCGCTTGGGGATCAGAGTGATACCAAAGAGGCTTACCCGCTCGAAGGCTGCGACCTGGCCGGTTGCCGCCTGCCAATGTGGCTCAAAATAGCTGCGCTGAATGAGATGTCCTGCCGCCTGCTCGACCCAGGCGGGCTCAATGGCAGCAGCGATCCGCCCATAGGCGCGGGTGGTCTCCACCCGCTCGGCGACCATGACCCATTTGGGTGGCTTGGCGAAGAGGGCAGAGCTCGGATGGATCAAGAAACGGCTCCCGCGCGCCCCCTGAAACTCGCGCTCGGACTCGCGAAACCCGATGTGGCTCAAGAGCCCACTGAGCAAGGCGCGATGGATGCGGGCATAGGCGTCGGCATCATAGGGCGGCTGGCCGACGGATGAATCCTTAAACCCCATCTCGAGCATCTGTTCGCGCAACTGCAGATATACATCCCGCCACTCCTGCACCCGATTCCAAGACAAGAAGTGCCGCTGACAGAGCGCCTGAAACTGGCGGCGCGACAGCCTCGCGCGCTCGCGTTCGACAAACTGCCAGAGGTTGAGCAGCCCCAAAAAATCCGATTGGGGGTGCTGGAAGGTAGCATGGATCTCGTCGGCGGCCTGTTGTTTATCCAGAGGGCGCTCGCGCGGGTCCTGGATGCTTAAGGCGGCGGCGATCACCATGACCTCCTCCAGACCCTGGAAACGATCAGCCTCTAACAACATCCGCCCGATACGCGGGTCGAGCGGCAGGCGGGCGAGCTGGCACCCCAGGGGGGTGAGCGTACCCTCGCCAGCGAGTGCGCCGAGCTCTTCCAGGGTGCGATAGCCGTCGCGTACCAGCCTGGGGTCAGGGGGATCAATGAAGGGAAAGTGCTCGATCGCCCCGAACCCCAACAGCTTCATGCGCAGGATCACTGCCGCCAAATTGGTGCGCAGGATCTCGGGTTCGGTGTAGGGGGCGCGGGCGAGATGGTTCTCTTCGCTATAGAGACGGATGCAGACCCCATCGGCCACCCGCCCGCAGCGCCCGGCGCGCTGTTTGGCGCTGGCCTGGGCGATGCGTTCGATCGGTAGGCGCTGTACCTGGGTACGGTGACTATAGCGGCTGATGCGGGCAAATCCGGTATCGACGACGTAATGGATCCCAGGGACGGTGAGCGAGGTCTCGGCGACATTGGTCGCCAGCACGATGCGCCGGGTGGCATGTGGCTGAAAGATCCGTCCCTGCTCTTGCGGGCCTTGCCGGGCATAGAGCGGCAGGATCTCGGTCGAGGGCGGGTGATGGCGGCGCAAGGTCTCGGCAGTGGTGCGGATCTCACGCTCGCCGGACAAAAAGACCAGAATATCGCCTGGACCCAGGCGCGCTAGCTCATCGACCGCGGCGATGATCCCCTGCTGCATGGACTCATCGCACTCGGCGGCGTTCTCGTCTTCTGGCGGGCGATAGCGGATCTCGGCCGGATACAGCCGTCCAGAGATCTCGATGATCGGCGCTGGCTGGCCTTGATCATCGGCGAAATGGCGGGCGAAGCGATCGGGGTCGATGGTCGCCGAGGTGACAATGAGCTTGAGCTCCGGGCGCCGCGGCAGGAGCCCTTTGAGATACCCCAAGAGAAAATCGATGTTGAGGCTGCGTTCATGCGCTTCATCGATGATCAAGGTGTCATACTCAAGCAACAGCCGATCCCGCTGGATCTCATTGAGCAGGATCCCATCGGTCATCAGCTTGATCGCGCTCTCCGGGCGCACGCGGTCATGGAAACGCACCTTGGAACCGACGAGCCCTCCTAATTCAACCCCGAGCTCCTGGGCGATGCGTGATGCCAGGGCGCGCGCAGCGATCCGTCTGGGCTGGGTGTGCCCGATCCGTCCGAAGTGACCGCGCCCAAGCTCCAGACATAGCTTGGGTAACTGGGTCGATTTGCCCGAGCCGGTCTCACCGCAGACGATGACGACCTGATGGGCAATGATCAGCTCGGCAAGCTCCCCTCGTCGCTCGCTGACCGGCAGGTCCGGATAATCGATCTGGGGTGGGGTCAGTGCCTGGCGCTGGGCGACGATGGCTTGTGAGCTGCGGATGCGTTCCCAGAGCGCATTGAGGGCCTGCTCGTTCGGCTGACCGGTGTGCGCCTGTTTGCGCAGACCGCGCCAACGAGCGCGCAGGGCAGGGCGATCGCGCAGCAGACAGGTGGCGATAGCCTGATGAGCAGGAACATCCATTACGGGGATCTGAGTCGGGAAACAAACAGCGGCAGGGGGTTGTATCTCACAACGCTGAAGACCCGGGCGAGGCCATCGCGGTTCAACGGAACAATTGCTGAATCATATCGGGGAGACAGGAGGCATGCTACGCGTTTAAGGAAAAAGACACACGATAGGCGTTCAGATATCGAATGATCGGACTTTAGCTTACACTTTTCCAATTAGGGCCTTCGGCAATGCATGATACCCATGTCAATCCAGGATTCCTTCCTTCCAGCCCCCCTTTTTGATCATCAAAAGAGCCCCCCGCTGGATGATCCGTGTGATTGCCGTACTGCACGCATCCGCTTGGCCAAGCTCGAATCAGACATCGCCTATTTCCAGACCCGGCTCCAATTGATCGGCGAACTGAACAGTACTCACCGTCTGGCCCAGCACAAGGTCTTTAAACTGCTGCTCAAATCTGCGGCCAGGGAGCTCTTCAACGCCCGCCGTCGCAAGTCCAGGGGAGGTAAGGAGGATGTATTGCTGTCGCCCGAGGCGATGTTCTGAAGACCGGTTGCAGACCTTTATGCCACAATGTGTCACTCAGCCTTAGTGAGATCTGGCCTGCCGGTATGCCTCTTCTATTAGGGACCGATAGGGCAGCCTAGCTTGGGCCTGTCCATAAGATCGTTCAACTGCTAAGCTGCCCCATGGGACCCTAACCCGGGCCGGTTTGAATCAGGATCAGCCATGTCGAATCGCATTCGTATCGCTACCCGTCAATCGCCTCTGGCCATGTGGCAGGCCGAACATGTCGCAGCGCGCCTCAAGACACTCTATCCTGACCTGGTCGTCGAGATCATCGGCATGACCACCAAGGGCGATCAATTACTCGACTCGCCGCTGTCTAAGGTCGGCGGCAAGGGTTTGTTCGTGAAGGAGTTGGAACAAGGGATGCTGGCCGGGGAGGCGGACATCGCCGTGCACTCGATGAAGGACGTGCCGGTCGAGTTTCCCGAAGGACTTCATCTGGCGGTGATCCTGGTGCGCGAGAATCCATATGATGCCTTTGTCTCCAATCGCTATACCTCTCTCGATGAGCTGCCAGCAGGCGCTAAGGTCGGGACCTCGAGCCTACGCCGTCAGTGTCAGCTCGCTGAACGCCGTCCGGATCTCTGCATCGAACCCTTGCGCGGCAATGTCAATACCCGGCTGGCCAAGCTCGATGCCGGCCACTATGACGCCATCATCCTGGCCGCTGCCGGATTGGTCCGGCTGGGTCTTGCCGGGCGCATCCGCAGCCTGCTCGACCCCGATGCGTCCCTGCCGGCGATCGGCCAGGGGGCGATCGGCATCGAATGCCGGATCGATGACGAACGGGTGCATGGGTTGATCGCACCGCTCGCCGACCCTGAGACCACTGACCGGGTGCTGGCCGAGCGTGCCATGAATGCGCGCTTACAAGGCGGCTGCCAGGTGCCGATCGCAGGCCATGCCGTGCTTGAGGGCGATCTGCTCATCCTAAAAGGCCTGGTCGGGACGACGGACGGTTCGCGTATCTTGCGCGCCCAAGGGCAGGGGCCTCGCAGCGAGGCCGAGGCGATCGGGGTGCGGGTGGCCGAGGACCTGCTGGCCCAGGGCGCCGATGAGATCCTCGCGGCGCTTATGGGCGACTGAGCCATGACAGCCAGCAAGACCCTTGCCGGCTGCGGGGTGCTGGTCACTCGTCCTGCTGGTCAGGCCGAGCCTCTCTGCCGTCTGATCGAGGCAGCGGGTGGGCGCCCGATTCGCTTCCCGACCATCGCCATCGAGCCGACCCGGGATGCGCAAGCGGCGGTCCGGCTCGCCGAGCCTTGGGATCTGATGTATTTCGTCAGCCCCAACGCCGTCGACCAGGCCATCGCGCTGGTTGGGGAAGGCACCTGGCCCAGGGTCAAGTGGATCGCCGCGGTTGGGCGCGGCACAGCGCGCATGCTAGAGACTGCTGGGCGCGCCCCTGATCTCGTGCCCAACGAGCGCTATGACAGTGAGTCGCTCTTGGCGATGCCCGAACTTGCCGATATGCGCGGACGGCGGGTGCTGATCGTGCGCGGCGAGGGCGGACGCGAGCTCTTCGCCCAGGCCATGCGCGAACGGGGTGCCGAGGTATTCTTTGCCGAGGTCTATCGCCGGGTGAGACCTGCCGTTGATTCGGCGCCGCTCATCGCCCGCTGGCAAGACGAGGTGCAACTGGCCATCGCCACCAGCGATGAGGTGCTGATTAATCTAGTCGAGCTGATCGGCCAAAAGGGGCGGGCGCAGCTTTTGGCCACCTCCCTGGTCGTGATCGCTGAGCGCACGGCGCAAACCGCGCACGGGCTGGGTTTTGCAACGGTGCGGGTGGCCGCGCGTGCGGACGATACCGCCATCTTGGAATCACTCATCGACCTGGCGGGCGGAGGCCGGCGTTGATACGGGCGGGCGCGGCAGGACCCCGTCTTGCCCCATCTGGGCGATGATCTCGCCGATGACCTGGCCAATGGTGGTGCGTTCCGAACTAGGATCGAGTAACTGAGAGCGTCCAGACCAGACCAGGCGCGCCTGCTTGGCATCATAGATATTGACCTCGAGCCGCAGGCCCTTGGGATTGCTGTAATAATCCGGCGCACTGATATCCCTATAGACCTGGCTGACATAGTCGGCCAGGGTGTAATAATGCGCAGGGACAGCAGCAAGGCGCGTCATGGGCTGATGATGAGAGTCCTCATCAGCGACCAGGTGGGCGATGAACACCGCATCGGCCTTGGCGTGGGCGATGGCGCTCTTCAGACGCGCAAGCCGCCCTAGATAGCGATCCGGGATCAGATCATGGCCGGCCTGGGCATTCGTACCATAAGCGGTGAGCTGCTTGACGAAATGGTCTTCATAGGCGCGCCTGACCTTGGGGCTGGTGGCGACCCCCAGGACGATCGGGCGTTGATAGGGGTGCCCGGCCTGTGCAGGCGCAGTCCAGACCGAGGTCACCGGCGGCTGGGTAGCACAGGCCGCAAGCAGCAGGGCAGCAAGGCTCAGCAGGATGAGACGGGGGATGGCGATCATGATCGACTCTTAAACAGGATGAGATGATGGAAGGTCGCAGTCCCCAGGATAAGCCAAATCGCTGGCCCTCGCTGATCCAGCGGCAGGCAATGCGCGTATGCACCCTACCTTAGCCATGGGTTTGGACCTTGCCATCATGAGAGCCCTCTCTTGGTAAGGGGCCGGGGTCCGGTATGAGATAGTCCAATGTATGACATCATGATCCTCGGTTGCGGCTATGTGGGTCTGCGCCTGGCGTGTCGGTATCGCGAGCAAGGCGCATCCGTCCTGGGCGTAGTGCGCAGCGCAGCGGGCGTCGCGCGTCTACACCAGGCCGGTATCCCAGCGCTGCGTCATGATCTTGCCGCTGCCGATCCATTCCCTTATGCGCTGGCCGGTGCACAGGTTTTTCATCTCATCCCGCCGCTGGATACCGGGCGCGAGGACCGGCATACCCAACTTCTGATCGAGGCATTCGCCCAGGTGGGTCATCCCCAGCGTCTGGTGTATCTCAGCACCACCGGGGTCTATGGCGACTGCCAGGGGGCCTGGATCGACGAGGATTGGCCAGCGCGCCCCGTACATGACCGCTCGTTCAGGCGTCTCGATGCCGAGGAGCGGTTAAGGTGCTGGAGTCGGGAGCAGGGCGGCGAGCTGGTCATCCTGCGCGTCGCTGGCATCTATGGCCCCGGGCGCTTGCCGCTCGAACGTTTGCGCCAAGGGCTGCCGATGGTTCGGCCCGAAGAATCGCCCTATAGCAACCGCATCCATGTCGATGATCTGGTCGAGATCTGCATCGCTACAATGGCGCGCGCCCCAAACGGTGCCATCTATAACGTCAGCGACGGCCATCCGACCAGCATGACCGATTATTTTCTCCGTCTGGCCGATGCCGCAGGACTACCGCGCCCGCCGTTGATTCCCATGTCCCAGGCACCGACCCAGGTCTCTACGGCCATGATGAGCTATCTGAGCGAGTCCAGACGTCTGTCCAACCGCCGTCTGCGCGAAGAGCTCGGCGTCGAGTTGCGTTATCCGACCCTAGACGAGGGACTGGCCCAGGCGCTAAAGCCGGACAACCCTTGAGCTTGCGTCCAGACCTGCCGCCTGCCCCGCAGAAGGTCGGCAAACAGCGCCCACCGGCATCGTACCAATGACCGCGTGCAGCTGCCTGGGCAATCAGCGGTTTGATGCGCCTGACGCCGCCCCAGTGATCTATCGAGAGGCGCATCTCGGTTGACGTGGGGACGCATATCGACTAGCTTTTTGCCAAACAATCGGCGGCTTGGCCAGGATTTCAGAATAGCCCACGCGAGCGTTTTGTCTCCTTGTTGCTCCGGATGAGTCGGGGTTCGTTCGTGGCCATTGCGTCCGATCCAATCGCCGCCGCGCTCATCAGACCCTGCGTCTGACTCTGTTATCCTTTCTCATCCCGCCTTGGCCCGCTCGGGTGGTTGATTCCTTTGGTCTGTCTCCGATCTGCTTCTGGTCGATCGGGCTCGCCTGCAGGCGAACCGGTCTTCACCGGAGCCACCGTCTGGCTTGTGTGTTGGCCGGCGGTTGGAGGTGATCGATCAACACACAAATGAGTGCGAGAGACAGCAGAGATGAGGATCTACATAGGTAACCTTCCCTATAGCGTGACCGATGATGAATTACGCGGCATCTTCGGCCAGTTCGGCGAGCTGGCCTCCGCTGAGGTGATTCGGGATCGGGTGTCGGGGCAGTCCAAGGGTTTTGGCTTTGTCGATATGCCCAACCACTCGGAGGCAAACGCAGCGATCAAGGCCCTGCACGAGAGCGAGATGAAAGGGCGCAAGCTGACTGTCAATGAGGCACGCCCGCGCGCCGAGCGCCCGCGCAGCGGCAGTCGCTACTAACCAGGCCGGTACCCACTTGATTTTCGGGTCGCGCCTGGCACCCGCTGGGCACGGCCCCTTTTAGCCAATCCCCAGTTCATCCCAAATGCGATCCACCCGCTGCTTGACTGCGGCATCCATCTGGATCGGTCGCCCCCATTCGCGGCTGCTCTCCCCAGGCCATTTGTTCGTGGCATCGAACCCGACCTTAGAACCGAGCCCAGAGACCGGCGAGGCAAAGTCCAGATAATCGATCGGGGTGTTTTCGATCAATACCAGGTCGCGCGCCGGGTCCATGCGTGTGGTCATGGCCCAGATGACATCCGGCCATTGGCGAATATCGATGTCGTCATCGACCACGATCACAAACTTGGTGTACATGAACTGGCGCAGAAACGACCAGATCCCCAGCATCACCCGCTTGGCATGCCCTGGGTATTGTTTCTTGATGCTGACGATGGCCAGGCGGTAGGAACAGCCCTCGGGCGGCAGATAAAAGTCCTGGATCTCGGGGAATTGTTTGCCCAGGATGGGGACAAAGACCTCGTTGAGGGCCACCCCCAAGACCGCCGGCTCATCGGGCGGGCGCCCAGTATAGGTGCTGTGATAGATGGGGTCTAGCCTGTGGCTAAGGCGCTCGACGGTCAAAACGGGGAAGTTCTCGACCTCGTTGTAATAGCCGGTGTGATCGCCAAAGGGTCCCTCTGGTGCCATGTCCCCCGGATAGAGATGGCCCTCGAGCACGATCTCGGCGCTCGCCGGGACCTGGAGGTCAGACAACAGGGCTGAGGCCACCTCGGTGCGGCTGCCGCGCAACAGACCCGCGAAGGCATATTCGGACAGGGTATCTGGGATCGGCGTTACCGCCGCTAGGATGGTCGCCGGATCGGCGCCGATGGCAACTGCCACCGCAAAGGGTTTGCCCGGATGGGTGCGCTGCCAATCGCGAAAATCGAGCGCCCCGCCACGATGATGCAGCCAGCGCATGATGACTCGATTGGGTCCCAGGACCTGCATGCGATAGATCCCCAGGTTCTGCCGCGGTTTAGCGGGGCCGCGGGTGATTACCAAGCCCCAGGTGATCAGGCGCCCTGCATCCTCCGGCCAGCAGTGCTGGATGGGCAGGCGCCTGAGATCAACCTCGGGCCCGCCCCAGATCACCTCCTGGCAGGGTGGATTGCGCACAAGGCGCGGCGCCATCGCCAGCACCTTTTTGAAGATCGGCAGCGACTGCCAGGCCGCCTTGAGACCCTTGGGCGGATCGGGCTCCTTGAGAAAGGCGAGCAGCCGCCCAACCTCGCGCAGGGCAGCGACCGACTCTTGCCCCATCCCCAGGGCCACCCGCTGCGGTGTGCCGAATAGATTGGCCAGCAGCGGGATCGCGGACCCCTTGGGCCGCTCGAAGAGCAAGGCCGGACCGCCGTGGCGCAGGGTGCGGTCGCAGATCTCAGTAACCTCGAGAATGGGATCGATCGGCTGGCCGATGCGTTTGAGCTCACCGCGGCGTTCGAGCTCGGCGATGAAGGCGCGCAGGTCGCGGTAGGTCATATCCAATCCCATTCAATCCAGACAGCCATAGGCTATGCAGTGCGCATCCCAAGGATCTGCCGATCACAGTCGGCAACAGCGGCGCATCTTGGGCGCATCTTGCATGCGATGGGCACAAAAAGAAACCCCTGCGGTCCGGGGTTGGAGACCGCAGGGGAACAGTCCCCGGCTTGGGGCAACCGGGGTGTGGGCTGCCATCCAGGGGGAGAGATGACAGCCCCATTCGCTCGATTCATTTGACTTAGACACTCGGATTTAGTTCCCATCGTCGGATTGAGTTATCTGTATTAGTCGTTATATCGCCCAGCGGGCGGATAGGGACGGCGATTGCCTCTCCCTTTAACAGATGCGCATTGCCCACCCTAGTACCCATTGGCAGGTGGGCTCAATGGGCATCGTCCCAGTTTGCGCCTAGCCCGATGTCCACGACCAAGGGTACCGCCAGGCTTGCCGCGGACTCCATCGCCGCGCGCACCTGGGCCTGGGCCTCAGCGATCGCTTCTTCGGCGACCTCGAGCACCAGTTCGTCATGGACCTGCATGATGAGCTTGACCGGCGGGCGCTCGCGCTCGCTCCAGGCATCGAGTGCGATCATCGCCCGTTTGATGATGTCGGCAGCGGTGCCCTGCATCGGGGCATTGATCGCCGCGCGCTCGGCTGCTGCGCGCTGGTTGGGGTTGCGGGCCGCGATCTCGGGGAGATAGAGCCTGCGACCAAAGAGGGTCTCGACATAGCCCTGGGCACGTGCCCGCTCGCGGATACGCTCCATGAATGCCTTGACCCCAGGGTAGCGCTCAAAATAACGCCCAACATAGGCCTGGGCGAGCCCGCGCTCCATCCCGAGCTGGCGCGCCAGTCCAAAGGCCGACATGCCATAGATCAGGCCGAAGTTGATCGTTTTGGCCAGGCGGCGCTGCTCTGGGGTCACGGTTTCGGGCGTGATCCCCCAGATCTCGGCGGCGGTGGCACGATGGATATCTTGACCGGCGGCGAAGGCGGCAAGCAGGCGCTCATCGCCCGACAGATGCGCCATGATCCGCAGCTCGATCTGCGAATAGTCGGCAGCGAGCAGCCGGTAGCCCGCAGGGGCGATGAAGGCGCGGCGGATGCGCCGCCCCTCCTCGGTGCGGATCGGGATGTTTTGCAGATTGGGGTCGCTGGAGGAGAGCCGCCCCGTGGCCGTCACCGCCTGATGATAGGAGGTATGCACCCGACCCGTGTGCGGATCGACCATGCGCGGCAATTTTTCGGTATAAGTCGATTTGAGCTTGGCCAGGGTGCGGTGTTCCAGGATGAGTCGCGGCAACTCGTGTCCCGTGAGTGCAAGCTGTTCCAAGACCTCCTCCGAGGTCGATGGCTGGCCCTTGGGCGTCTTGCTGACCGGTTTCAAGCCCATGTCCCCAAACAGGAGTTCGGCGATCTGTTTGGTCGAGCCGAGGTTGAAGGGCCGACCGGCGACGCGCTGGGCCTCGGACTCAAGCGCAGCGAGACGTTGGGCAAGCTCGGCGCTCTGCTCGGCCAGCAAGCGACAGTCGATCAGGACCCCTGCTCGCTCCATCCTGGAGAGAACGGGCACCAAAGGCATCTCGATGGTGCGATAGAGGGTCTCAAGCGGGGGGATGGCCTGCAGGCGCTCGGCAAAGACCTGATGGAGGCGCAGGGTGATGTCGGCGTCCTCGGCAGCATAGGGACCGGCGCGCTCGATCGGTACCTGATCGAAACACAGCTGTTCGGCTCCCTTGCCTGCGACCTCCTCGAAGCGGATGGTGTTGTGCCCGAGATATCTCTTGGCCAGCGAATCCAGGTCATGGCGCCCCGTACTCTCCAGGACATAGCTTGCGACCATACTGTCGTGTGCAACCCCCTGAAGCGCGATCCCATAGCGCGCCAGGATGTTCATGTCATATTTGAGGTGATGCCCGACCTTGGGGCGATTGGGGTCCTCGAGCAAGGGTTTCAGACGCGCCAGGACCAGCCCGCGGTCGAGCTGTTCGGGTGCACCCAGATAGGCATGGGCGAGTGGCAAATAGGCCGCTTGCCCTGGGGCGATGGCAAATGAAAGCCCAACGAGCTCGGCCTGCATACTATTAAGCCCAGTGGTCTCGGTATCCAAGGCGATCAGGGGGGCCTCTTGGAGTCGTTTCAGCCAAACAGCAAGTTCGTGGTCAGTCAGGATCAGGTCATAATTTGTCGAGATCGCCTGTTGTTCCTCGCCTTTGCCAGCAGATACCGCTGGATGCGAGGCTGGCCCATCGAGCGTCGCTAGCAGGCGTTTGAGCTCTAACCGCTCATACCAGGCGCGTAAGGAGTCAACATCGGGTGGTATGGGGTGCAGGTCCTGGGGCCTGAGTGCCAGCGGCACATCCCGCCTGATGGTCACAAGCTCGCGGCTTAGGGGAAGCTGGGTGAGTGCAGTGCGTAGGGATTCCCCAACCTTGCCCTTGATCGCTGCAGCATGGCGCATCACCCCCTCGAGGTCACCATATTCGGCCAGCCACTTGGCCGCGGTCTTCGGCCCACAGCCAGGCACCCCAGGGATGTTGTCGCTGGTGTCACCAGTGAGCACCAGATAATCGACCATCCGCTCGGGGGGGACACCAAACTTGGTTTGGACGCCTGCAGGATCGAGCCAGGTATTACCCAGGGTATCGACTAGGGTGATGCGCTCATCGACCAATTGGGCGAGGTCCTTGTCGCTGGTCGCAATCAGGGTCGCAAGGCCCTGGTCTGCTGCCTGGGTCGCCAGGGTACCGATTACATCGTCGGCCTCCACACCTGGGACCTGAAGGAGCGGCAGACCCATCGCCTGGATGATGGCAAGCAGGGGCGCGATCTGGGCGCGCAGATCATCAGGCGGCGGTGGGCGGTTGGCCTTGTACGCCGGATAGAGCTCATGCCTAAAGCCGCGCCCACCGGCATCGAAGACTACACCGATATACTCCGGCCGGTGCTCGTTGATCAGCCGGCGTAGCATATTGAGCACCCCGACCAAGGCGCCGGTCGGCTCACCCTGGGCGGCGGTGAGCTTAGGCAGCGCATGATAGGCGCGAAACAGATAGCCGCTGGCATCGACCAGGAGCAAGGGATAACGGGGGGACATAGGCAAGACGGCGGATGGTTGGGATGCGAACCAGGCTAACCTTAGCAGAGGGCCGATTACTAGA
Source organism: Caldichromatium japonicum (assembly GCF_011290485.1). Classification (GTDB taxonomy): domain Bacteria; phylum Pseudomonadota; class Gammaproteobacteria; order Chromatiales; family Chromatiaceae; genus Thermochromatium; species Thermochromatium japonicum. The sequence continues at coordinate 447,124 of NZ_CP048029.1, forward strand.
CGCTCAGCGCCTCCGGGCATTCAGTGGCACAGCGACGTCAGGAGGGCGCAAAATGCGCATGTGCCGGAATCACTAGGGTCTGTTCTCAATCAAGTCAATCAGGCGATGGTGCAAGCCAGATAAACGAACGACAGGGAAGACGAGGCGAGCTTGTCGTAGCGCGTGGCGATGCGTCTGAATTGCTGGATGCGACAGAAGAAGCGCTTGATCAGATTGCGGTTTTTGTAGAGATGCCGGTTGAACGAGCGCGGATTGAGTCGGTTGGAGCGTGGGGGGATGACCGCCTGGCTGCCCTGTGCGGTCACCGTTTCGACAAGGGCATCCGAGTCGTAACCCTTGTCGGCAATGACGCACTCGGTCGGTTGGTCCTGGATCAACGCCGCGGCCTGCTCGATGTCGGCGACCTGCCCTGCCGAGAGAATGACGCGCAGCGGATTGCCCAAGGCATCCACCGCAACGTGCAGTTTGGTCGTCAACCCGCCCCGCAAGCGACCGATTTCCTGTTGGCCCGCTTTTTTGGGGCGCCAGCAGAATGTGAGTGGGCGCGCACGATGGTCGAGTCGATGAACAGATGCTCCATGTCGGCATCGCCTTGCAGTGCGGCGGCCACGCGCTCCCAAACACCTTTCTCGCGCCAGCGCGAGAAACGCACATATGTCCGGTGCCAGTGGCCCAGCTCGGCTGGCAAATCGCGCCACAGACAGCCGGTGCGCATGATCCAGAGCACGGCTTCGACAACGCGCCGGTTGTCCCTCGCTGTGCAACCCGGATCGCTCTTCTTCCCCGGTAACAGCTGCTCAATGCGTGCCCACCGCTCATCTCATAACATCTTCCGCTCCATCCTGACTCCTGCGCAAAAGTCAGGATATGACCAGACTTCACCCACTGTGAACAGCCCCTCGCCATGTCAGTGACTGTGAACGATTTATGCAGCCTCGCTTGCATATGACATAGCACTATGCGCACGATTGAGAAGAGGACCTAGCTCTGGCTTCTGCGCGGCACTGCCGCGGCGTAACCCCCGTGGGCATGGATCCTTGGTGACGCTTTCTGGAACATGGGATTGGGGGTCCCCATCTTGCCGCTATGGTCAGGCGCTCGGGTTTATGTAATGCGTGCCCTGCAAACAGGCCGGCGGCGGAGGTAAGCGAATCGCCGGGCTATAAGCCCCTGCAAGATAGCCAGCGTTCGGTTGGCAAGCGCAAGATCAGGGTCATTGATCCACCCGACTTGCAGTAGTATTCGCGGCCCAGCGAGGACATCCCCTGTTGCAAGAGACATCAACTACTATGCCTGCTTTCGTCATTGGTCAGCGTTGGTTGAGCGAGACCCAACACGAGCTTGGGCTCGGGATCGTCGAGGCGGTCGAGGGGCGCCATGTGCGGATTCGCTATCCAGCGACCGGTGAAACCAGGCTCTATGCCCAGGCGGAGGCACCCTTGGCGCGCCTGGTCATCAGGCTAGGCGAGCGGGTCCGCGATCGCAGCGGGCGCGAATTGCGGGTCATCGAGATGCACGAGCGGCGGGGTCTGCTCGTCTATCGCGGCGAGGATGACTCTGGTCGGCTCCATGAGCTTCCTGAGTCCGAGCTTGACGATCGTCTGCTCTACAATCGCCCGGCGCAGCGCCTGCTTGCAGCCCGTTTTGATCCAGACATCTGGTTTGGCCTGCGTTACCGAAGCTGGTTACAGGGGATGCGTGAGGCCGGCTCTCCGACCCTAGGCCTGGTGGGGCCGAGGATCGCACTCATCCCGCATCAGCTTCATATCGCCGCCGAGGTCTCCAAACGCGAGGCCCCGCGTGTGCTCCTGGCCGATGAGGTGGGCCTGGGGAAGACGATCGAGGCAGGACTGATCCTGCATCGGATGCGTCTGATCGGCAGCGCCCGCCGCGTCCTCATTTTGACCCCTGAGCCGCTAGTCAATCAGTGGCTGGTCGAGATGCTGCGGCGCTTCAATCTGAGTTTTGCCCTATTCGATGAAGAGCTAATCGAGTCGATGGAGGAGGGCAATCCATTCCTGACCGAGCAGCGGGTACTCTGTAGCCTGTCACTATTGCTGAGCCATCGCCGCGCACGCCTGCGGGCCCTCGAGTCCCCCTGGGACCTCTTGATCCTGGACGAGGCGCATCATCTGACCTGGTCCGAGGACAACCCCAGCCCTGCCTATCGCTTGGTCGAGGCCCTGGCCCAGCGCGCCCCCTCGGTGTTGCTCTTGACCGCCACCCCGGAGCAATTGGGGCGCGAGGGCCATTTCGGGCGGCTACGTCTCTTGGACCCAGCGCGTTTTGTCGACCTCGCGAGCTTCCACGAGCAGGAACGCCATTATGCCGAGATCGCGGCCCTAGCCGAGCGCCTGCTCGATCCCGTGCCACTCAGCGGCGCAGAACAAGAGCGGCTGGAGGCGCTGCTCGGCCCCTGCCGCGACCTCGATCGCGAGACCCTGATTGAGCGCCTGATCGACCACCACGGCACCGGGCGCATCCTGTTTCGCAATACCCGCGCCGCCATCCTAGGCTTTCCACATCGTGTGCTCAAGGCCGATCCATTACCCGAACCCGAGGCCTACCGGGCGCTTGCCCTCAGCGATCGCCTGACCCCTGAGCATGCCTATGGTTCAGGCTGGGAGTCATTTGATCCAAGGGTCGAATGGTTGATCCAAACCCTGCGCGCCCTGCGTCCGGACAAGGTGTTGCTGATCTGTGCCCATGCGCGCACGGTGCTTGAGCTGCGCGAGGCGCTGCGTCAACGCGCCGGCATCCATGCCGCGGTCTTTCACGAAGGGATGGAGATCGTCGAGCGCGATCGCGCCGCGGCCTATTTTGCCGCTGCCGAGGAGGGGACCCAGATCCTGCTCTGCTCAGAGATCGGCAGCGAGGGGCGCAACTTCCAGTTCGTCCAACACCTGATCCTCTTCGATCTGCCCTTGGATCCCGATCTACTCGAACAGCGCATCGGACGGCTAGATCGCATCGGTCAGGGGCCGGTGATCTATCTGCATGTCCCCTATCTTGCTGGCGGGCCGATGGAGGTGATGTTGCGCTGGTATCAGGAGGGCCTGGGGATCTTCGCGCACCCCTGCCCCGCAGGGCCGGAGATCTATGAACGTCAGGCACAGGCCCTATTAGAGACACTGGCCAATCCCGAACAGGCGGAATCGCTCATTGCCGAAACCCGCAAGCTTGCCGAACGGCTCAATGCGGAGCTTGCCGCCGGGCGCGATCGGTTGTTGGATCTTCATTCCCATCGGCTGGCGCGCGATACCGCCCTGGTCGAGGCGATCCGCGCCGCCGATGCCGACCCGACGCTTGCCGAATATCTCACTGACCTTTGGGACGCCTTCGGGGTCGAACATGAGCCTGGGCCTGAGGGCTCAGTCGTGCTGCGGCCGGGCGCACACATGTTCCAAGAGCAGTTCCCCTATCTGCCGGAAGACGGACTGACCGCGACCTTCGACCGCACCCAGGCACTCGCCCATGAGGACTATGCCTTTTTGACCTGGGAGCACTCCATGGTCCGTGCCGCGCGCGAGTGGCTGACCGCCTCCCAACTCGGCACCACTGCCCTGATCTTGGTGCGCGATAGGCGTTTTGCGCGGGGGACGTTTCTCCTTGAGATGCTCTATCTCGCCGAATGTCCCGCCCCACTCGAGCTTCATGTCGATCATTTCCTGCCGCCGACTTTGCTGAGGTTCTTGCTCGATGCCGAGGGTCATGACCGTAGCGCTGAGATCCACTGGGACAGCCTAGCGGGCGACTGTCTTGCCCAAAATGCACGTCTTGGCTGTTTGGTGATCGAATCCCAGGCCGAGCAACTGGCCCAGCTAATCGAACGTGGAGAGTCGCTTGCACAAGGGGCGCTTCCCGATCTGATCCAAGCGGCGCGGGCGCAGATGGAGCAGGTCTTAGGCGATGAGATCGAGCGGCTCGAGGCCCTGGCGCAGGTCAATCCCCTGGTGCGGCCCGACGAGATCGCCCGCCTCGCCGACCGGCGCGCGCGCCTTGCCGAACAGATCAGCAAGACCTATCTGCGACTCGATGCCCTGCGCCTCATCGTCGCCTATTGAGCTCTAGCGATACCGATCGATTTCCTCGAGGGTGAGACGCCGCGCCTCTTCTTCGAGCATTACCGGGATATCGTCGCGGACGGGATAGGCGAGCTGGGCCGAGAGCGAGATCAGCTCGTTTCGCGTCTGATCGAAGATCAGAGGGCCCTTGGTCACCGGGCAAACTAGGATGTCGAGCAAGCGTTTATCGAGCATGGTGGGGTGTATGGCGTTTTGCTAGAAAAGACCCAAAAAGGATAGCCGTTGGGGTCGGTCTGAGACAATCTAGTATGATCAACCCTCCAGAAGGGCTGGGTCTATATTGAGCATTGCCCTTGACGTAAAATCTAAATACCGGTCCGCGGGCCGGCTCCCCTGGCCGATTTTGCCAAGCCGGATTCAACAATAATGCGTTTGACCTACCAGCCTGGGTAGGAGGAGTTGCACAGATGGTCGCCTTCGAAAAACTGCATGCGCAGAATCACAAGATCACGGAGCTTTCGAACGTTTTCATCTATCTAGTCCGCGAGCGGTCGATGTGCGACACTGATGTCGCCTGCGATGTCTTTTTTAATCTCACCAATCAGGTGCGCGAGCACATGGAGCTCGTCGATCGCGAGCTATGCAGCAAGCTATTGCTGCACCCTGATCAGACGGTCAAGAATACCGCCAATCGATTCCTGTCCGGCTCGACCGAGATCAAGCGGATTTTCAACACCTATCTCAAACAATGGTGTTCGGAGAAGCGCCGTGCGCTCAAGATCAACGACCATGCGGCATTCATCCAAGATACCGAGCAGATGTTTGCCCTGGTCATGGACCGCATCCAGCGTGAGACCGAACATCTATATCCTTTAATTCGCAAGATCGAGGAACAAGATCGGCGCCAGGTCGCCTAGGTCGGAGGACAGGGTGGTGGCTAGGGGATTCACTTAGCTATTAGGCAGACAAATCGCCGGAAGGGCACAGTGCAGGTGGTCAAGGATGACCCCTGCAGTATTGCCCATCACCAAACCCACAGCACCCGCCGTCCTCCGTTCCCTATGACTACGAGATCCGTTGCAAGCTCAGCGGCAAGGCGAGGGATCTCAGCAAGGGGCGAGCGCGCACCAGATGGATCTGGGCGTTTCTTGATTAAGAAACACATACTTTTGAAATTGAGTGAGCTGTCCAGATGTCGTGGGCATGGAAAGACGAGACATGAGATTGCTGTCGTTTGCGGCGCGCGAAGGGGCCCAAGGGCTCAAGGAAAGGTAGGTGAGAAGCGGGCGCTGTTGGCGGAGCAGGACGCCCAGATACGCAAGCTCATGTGCGACGGGACACCGGATCAGCTGAAGCTGCCGTTTGCGCTGTGGCAGTTGATCCTCGACCGTTTTGGCATCGAGCTCAGGCCGCAGGGGGAGGGCAAGTACATGGTGCGCTGGGGATTGACGCCCCAGAAACCGATTCGGCGCGCCTATGAGCAAAGCCCGCCGGCGGGCAAGACGTGGCTTGAGGAGACCTACCCGGACATTGCCCGGCGCGCCAAGGCCGAGGGCGCCGAAATCCACTGGGGCGATGAAACGGGGCTGCGCTCGGACGAGGTGCGCGGGCGCTCTTATGCGCCGGCGATCAAGACGTCCGAGATTCGCGTCACGCACCGTCGCGAAGGCCTGTCGGTGATCTCGACGCTGACCAACCGCGGCAAGGTGCGTCGGAAGGCGTTCGCGGGGGCGATGAACGCCGACATCCTGATCGACTTCATGAAGCGGCTCGTCAAGGACGCCAGGGGCAAGAAGATCTTCCTCATCCTCGACAACCTGCGCGTGCATCACACCAAGCCAGTCAAGGCCTGGCTGGCTGCATGCGCCAATCAAATCGAGGCCTCCTCCCTCCCCCCCCTACAGCCCAGCACTGAACCCCAACGAGATGCTCAAGGCCACCATCACCGCGCAGGCGCCCTCCCGCACCAAGGACGATCTGAAGAAGGCGACCGTCAGCCACCTGCGCCGCCTTCTCAATTCCCCCCAACGCATCATGCGCTACTTCCAGCATCCCAAGCTCCATGATGCCGCGTAATACAAGTTCATTGGTTTCGGATCAATAATGAATAATCGATGCGGTCGTATTGAAGGCCGAGTCCGAAATCCAGGCTGGCAAGAATGTGTTGGCCTAGCGGTCGATCTGGAGGTTGCATAGACACACTGACCCCGGACAGTGTCGCAACAGCTTCAGGTCCGCGCTGTTGCCGAATGGCCGGCCCTTGCTCCCGGCATGAACGGGCTTGATGATCAGATCATCGCCGCCTCTCTTCATCGCCGCCTCTCTGAACGGTTTGGATCACGGCGGTCAAGGGTTGGCCGGTTGCCTACAGGCAGTCGGCCGGTCAAGGTAAATTTTTAGACCAGCGCCTGCACCAGGGTTCCGACCCTTCAGACACCATCAAGCCCAAGTCCGGCGATCCTTGAACCGCACTCTGGACAGCCCCCATGGCGGATGCGGTTTTCAAGCAGCCTAAAACCATAGCGATGGATCAGGCGCGCGCCGCAGCCGGGGCAGTAGGTATCCTCACCGCCTATGCCCGGCAGATTGCCCACATAGACATAACGCAGGCCCGCCTCCCGACCGATCTCTAAGGCGTGTCTTAAGATCGATGATTGGGGCGACGGCACATCTTGCATCTGATAGTCGCCGTGAAAACGCGAGACATGCCAGGGGATCTCGGGTGAAAGCGAATGGATAAAGCACGCGATCTCTTTGAGCTCCTCCTCTGAGTCATTAACCCCGGGGATTACCAGGGTCGTAATCTCGATCCATACCCCGAGTTCATGATAGCGGGCGATGGCATCCAGGACCGGTTGCAGGCGTGCGCCGCTCATGCGCCGATAGGTTGCATCGCGAAAGAATTTGAGGTCCACATTGGCCGCATCTAGCACCCCCGCCAACTCGCGCTGCGGCGCCTCGTTGATATAGCCATTGGTGACAAAGACATTGAGCAATCCTTGGGCTCGTGCCAAGACCGCCGTCTCATGGGCGAGTTCATAGAAGATCGTGGGTTCGGTATAGGTGTAGGCAATCGAGCGTGCGCCTGAGGCGAGGGCGGCGCAGACGATCCCTTCAGGGGTCACCGGCTCGCCCGGGATCTGCTCGCCGAGGTCGGCCAGCTGGGGACAGACGGGTGAGTGTCTCTCATCCCCTTCGATCCTGTTGGGCAGGTGCTCGTGTGACCATTGCGAGATCTCCCAGTTTTGGCAAAAGCGACAGCGCAGGTTGCAACCGATGGTCGCGAGCGAATAGATGCCTGAGCCGGGATAGACATGAAACAGCGGCTTTTTTTCGATGGGGTCGAGATGACGGGCGATGATCCGGTCGGCGACCAGGGTATAGAGCCTGCCGCCGCTGTTATAACGTACGGCACAGATGCCCCTTTTCCCAGCGGCGATGAGACATTGATGGGGACATAGATGACACTGGACCTGCTCATGATCGAGCCGGTCATAGAAATGTGCCTCCTGCATAGATCGACTGCTCTCAAGAAAGTGCGCAAACCTGTACACAATTCTCTTCCTGCCCCGAATGCGGAGCGCATTCGTCTCTGACAGGCGTGACTTTCCCGACTACGGCAGAGACCCTCTCTGCTGTAGCTCCGCCGTTACCGGACGGACTCGCCACGGGTAGGGCAGTTGCGGTTGCCAGCCGTTTGAGATTGAGCGCGGCATTGATGTCCCGATCATGGCGCGTGCCGCATTGAGGACACGTCCATTCCCGATCCTTCAACGCTAACATCTCATTCTCCCAACCACAGACCGAACACAGGCGGCTGCTCGGATCCCAGCGATCAGCTAAAACCAACCAGACGCCGTAGCATTTCCCCTTGTATTCCATCTGCAAGCAGAACATGCCAAAGCCCAGGTCGCTGATGGCGCGGGCAAGCCGTTCGTTCGCCAGCATGCCCTTGACGTTCAAATCCTCAATCACCACCCCTTGGTTTTCGCGGCAGAGCCGGGTCGTGAGCTTATGTGTGAAGTCCGCTCGGACATTGGCAATGCGTGCGTGCAGCCTTGCCAACATCGCAGAGGATTTCCTTCGATTCTTCAAGATCGGCAGCCTTGTGCCTTTTGCCAGTCCGGCCCTTGGCGCAAACCCAGCCCCGACCTTGGCCGCCTCAACCTTGCAGGAAAGGCGTCTGCCTCGAATCCTGAGACAACGAAGCGCAGAGGAGATTCAACAGACTCGCCATTGGAAAGCCTGGCCGCCGCCTCAACGCCCAGGTCAACACCAGTCGTTTCATGCACCTGCGATAGAACGCAGCATCGACCACTTCAACCTGAACGGCGACGAACCTGCGATCCGCAGTACGCGAAACGGTCGCACCAAGAATCTTGCCATTTCCACTCGGCAAGCGCCCAATTCCAGACACACCGCCCCGTACCGCAGGCGCAGGTGAAGTAAACCGCCTGCTCAGGCGTCGGACAAAGGGCGATTTTGTGGGTCAGTTGCATGGCTTACTCATTGGTGTTCTCTCGAACGCCAAACAATTTCGCTAGATTCATGAGCTAATCAGATTCAATCATGATCACTCATGACTCACCCCCTTTCTTAATACCTCGTCCAGCTTTTTTCGATAGTTCCTCAACCCATACAGCCTGGACAAAAAACAATGCACGATAGTCATTAAGTCCTGCACCATCTCCCGCTCTGGCGAGAGCCGTTCTTGATTAAGCACCAGCACTTCACAACCGTGCGTTCTGGCGTAATGCTCGAACCACTCAAAACCAAAGCGGGTCAACCTGTCTTTGTGAGCAAGGATCAGGGTCTTGACCTCTTTCCTCAACGAACTCGACATTCGACAAGCCTTTCGCCACATCAAACTCTTCCAACACCTTGCGCTGGTCGGCGAGGTCTGGCTTCTGCGCAGCACTGGATATGCGACAGTAGGCATCAATCCGCATTGGCTCTGATACCTTACTGCGCAAGCCAATCAACTCGCGGATTTGTGCCTCGCGACTGTTCGCGCCACCAGGATCAAACCCCCTTCGCGCTCCCAGCGTTGCAAGGTCTTGACCGAAACGCCAAGCCGCTTCGCCGCCTTGCCTGTGCCCATCATCGCGCCTTCCATGTGGAAAATTATCCACTATCACGCACAGTAACCAGCAGGGGAGAGGAACAAGGCCGGCACCGCTCAATGCTCGGTATCTAGGACCGGCTGAGGTCCCACCTGCCAGATCCGCTCGGCATATTCCCGGATGGCGCGGTCGGATGAGAAATAACCGATGCGTGCGACATTGAGGATCGACATCCGCGTCCAGCGTTCAGGATCGCGATAGATCCTATCGACCTGCTCTTGGCACTCCAGATAGGCCCGATAATCGGCAAGCACCATGAAGGGGTCATGATTGATTAAGTTATCGGTCAAGGGGCGAAAGAGCTGGGTATCCCCATGCGAGAATAGACCCGAATTGATGAGGTCCAGGTCCGATTTCAACTCAGGGTCGTTCTGGTAATACTCCCAGGGGCGATAACCGGTCATCTGCCTCTGGAGTACCTCCTCGGCGGTCAGACCGAAGAGGAAGAAGTTTTCGGGTCCTACCGCCTCGCGGATTTCGATATTGGCCCCGTCGAGGGTGCCGATAGTGAGCGCACCGTTCATCGAGAACTTCATATTGCCCGTACCCGAGGCCTCCTTGCCGGCCAGGGAGATCTGCTCCGAGAGCTCGGCGGCGGGATAGAGCCTTTGGCCATTTTTGACATTGAAATCGGGCATGAAGGCTACCCGGATCCAGTCATTGACCTGCGGATCGTTGTTGACCACCTCGGCGACGGCATTGATCAGTTTGATGATCAACTTGGCCATGAAATAGCCAGGGGCCGCCTTGCCGCCGAAGATAAAGGTGCGTGGTACTAGCCCCTGCACCTGTCCCTGTTTGATCCGTTGATAACAACGGACGATATGGAGCACCTTGAGGTGTTGGCGCTTGTATTCGTGGATGCGCTTAGCCTGGACATCGAACATCGACTCGGGATCGAGCTCGATACCGGTCGCCTGCTTCATCCATTGGGCCAAATCCTGTTTGGCCGCCCGCTTGACCTCTTGCCAACGCCCTTGGAGCCCGGCGTCGTCGACATGGGGTTCGAGTGCGCGTAACTGTTCCAGGTCGCGGATCCAATCATCCTGACCACAGGTCTCGGTGATCAGCTTGGCCAGCCGTGGATTGGCGACGACGACGAAGCGGCGCGGCGTCACCCCGTTGGTAACATTGTGAAAACGCTCCGGCCACAGCTCGGCAAAGTCCTTGAAAAGCATCGCCTTGACCAGATACGAATGGAGTTTAGCAACTCCATTGACTGCATGGCTGCCGACCACTGCCAGATGCGCCATGCGCACCCGCCGTTCGTGCCCCTCGGCGATCAACGACATCCGTCGCACCCGCGCCTCGTCCCCGAGGAAGCGCATCCTGACCTCATCGAGAAAGCGGCGGTTGATCTCATAGATGATCTCGAGATGACGCGGCAAGAGGCGTTCAAAGAGGCTCACCGGCCAGGTCTCGAGCGCCTCTGGCAACAGGGTGTGATTGGTATAGCAAAAGGTCTTGTGGGTGATCCCCCAGGCCTCCTCCCAGGTCATCGCGTGTCTGTCGAGCAACAGGCGCATGAGCTCGGCGACCGCGAGCGCCGGATGGGTGTCGTTGAGCTGGACGGTAAACTTATCGGCAAAGCCCTCGAGCGGGCCGACGGTATTGAGATGCAGGCGGATCATATCCTGCATCGAGCAGGAGACCAGGAAATACTGTTGCTTGAGACGTAGCTCCTTGCCGGCCTCCGGCTCGTCGTTGGGATACAGGACCTTGGACAGGGTCTCGGCCTCGATCTTGGCATGGACCGCGCCGTAATAATCGCCGGTATTGAACGCCTGGAGGTCAAGGGATTCGGATGCCTCGGCCTTCCACAGGCGTAAGAGGTTGACGTTCTGGCTGCCATATCCAAGTATGGGAGTGTCATAGGCCACACCGCGGATCTCGAATGCTGGTTGCCAGCGCAGGCGCACCTGGCTACGTTCGTCGCGATAGGACTCGGTATGACCGCCGAAGCCCACTGCGAAACTGATCTTGGGGCGCGGGATCTCCCAGGGATTGCCATTGCGCAGCCAGTTGTCGCCCTTTTCGACCTGCCAGCCGTCTTCGATGGCCTGCTTGAAGATCCCGAACTCATAGCGGATGCCATAGCCGATGGCTGGGATCTGACAGGTGGCCAATGACTCCATGAAACAGGCAGCTAAACGCCCTAGACCGCCATTGCCGAGTCCAGGTTCCTCCTCCTCCTCGATCAGGGCATCCATGTCCATCCCCAGCTCCTCGGCGGCAGCGCGGGCGGTCTCCGTGATCCCCAGATTGACCAGGTTAGAGGCCAGATGCGGTCCGAGCAGATATTCGGCGGAGAGATAGCAGACCGTGCGTGCGTGGGTCGCCTTGAAGGTCTGGGCGGATTTGACCCAACGGGCGAGCAGGCGGTCGCGGGTCGTATAGGCCGCGGCCATATAGAGGTCGTGGGGGGTAGCGACCTCGCGAAATCGCCCCTGGATATAGAAAAGGTTATCGAGGAGATCCCGTTGAAAGGCATCCTTGGACATCCCAGTACGGGTATGTTCGCGTTTTGCCTGTTGCACAGTCGTGTCGGGTGAGTTCATGGCTGTCACCTCGTGCAAGGTTGATGGCGGATCGCGAATCGCAGTTTCGCAGTTATAGCAAACCATAGTTGCAATTGTGGAAAGGCCTGGGCAACTGGGTTCAAGAGAAGAGCAGATCGCGACCGAAGATCAGGCAAAAACAGCTTCCGCGGGGGAGGGCCGGCGTATAGGTCAACTGGATGCCGTTGGCCATAGCCAGCTCACGTGCGATATAAAGCCCGAGTCCGATCCCCTGGGTCTTGGTCGTGAAGAACGGATTGAAGATCTCGCGCGCGCGGGCTGGGTCGATCCCGGGGCCCTGGTCGCAGATCTCCAGATAGATGCGTGGCGGTGCCTGGAGACGCCTGAGCCTGAGCTGAATCCGCGGCGGCTCGCCTGGGGCCTGGCCGTGAACCAAGGCGTTCTCGCACAGATTGGCGATGATCTGATGGAGATGGCGCGGGTCCATGTTGATGCCCAAGGGACGCTCGTCAATCGTGACCCAGCAATCGTCCGGGCTCAGCTGATGTTGTTCGCGAAAATCGGCAACAAAGGCTGTGCACCACTCGGCCAGATCGATCCATTGCGGTTCACTTGGCCGGTTGCGCGAAAGGGTCAGCACGCTGCGCACCGTCTCTTCGATGCGCGCGCTGTTGCGCTGGATGATCGTGATGAAGTATCGATCCTCCTCCGAAAGCCCCGCGCCCTCGGAGAGCAGCTGTGCAGCATGGCTGATGGCACTCAAGGGGTTGCGGATGTTGTGGGCGATACTGGCGGTCAGGGTACCGAGCGAGGCGAGCTTGATCCGCTGGGCCTCACGCTCGGCTTCGCGACTGTCGCAGAGATACAGGATCAGGCCGCTGCTGCGCCCGCCGCCGAGGCGTTTGCAGGAGACCCGAAGTTCGCGATTCGCAATGCTAATCTGCGCAATGCTGGGCGGACTTGCTGGGTTCTGTCCGGCAAGCCAGGTTCCAATCTCGGGCGCAAGCATACTGAGATCGGTGCCGGCGAGGATCTCCTTCCCCCCAAGCAGGTCGCGGGCTGCGGCATTGATCAGCTTGACCCGTTGCGCGCCATTGGTCACCAGGATACCCGTCCCCATGCTTTGGATGATGAACTCATTGAGCTGGGCGAGATTGTCGAGGTCGATCTGGCGCTGCTCGGCGAGCGCCTCGGCCGAGCGCACCCGTTGATAGAGGACATGGGCGAGCCAAGCGACAGCAAAAAAGACCAGACCCAGGAGACCCGCCTGGGTGAAGGAGACGGGGATATCCTCCTCGGCCAAGGCGCTATAGAGCTGCTCGCTGATGACCGCAAGCGAGGAGAAGGCCGCGAACAGGAGCGACAGCCGGCCATCAAGCAGGAGCGCAGCGGTGGCCACAGAGACTGCAAGCAAAAGCCCGAGACCGCTGGTGACCCCGCCAGCAGTATGCATCAACAGCGTATAGGTCAGGATATCGACGAACAGGGCCAGTTGAACCTGGTTGACCGGCGTTGGCCAACGCAGAGATAGCCCAAAACCGCTGGCAAGCACCAGGGACGCATAGCCCAGAAGCAGGTTCCAGGCATCCTCGATGTTCGAGTGCGCGATGGCCGGGTCGGTCAATGCGGGCGAGAAGGCCAACACCAGACCGATCACCATCAACAGCCGAAACAGAAACAGCCAGCGCAATGCGCTCCAACTGGGGTAGGATGGCTCCATGAAGATCGGGTTGCGACGCCTGAGATTGAATCTTCGGGTTATAGTAGGGTGCGCAATGCGTACCTTATCAGGGCGAGGGTTGCGGGGTGCATGACAACGCCCCACCGAGCAAATCCATGAATCTACACGAGTTCCAGTCCAAACAATTATTGCGCGAACGCGGGGTTCTGACCCCAGAGGGTGTGCTCGTCGACAGCGCAAGCTCGGCGCGCGCGGCCTGCAGTCAACTCGGCGGCGATGCCTGGGTCGTCAAGGCCCAGGTCCATAGCGGCGGGCGGGGGCGCGCAGGCGGGGTGGTCCTGGCCGCATCGCCCGAGGCAGTCGAGGCCGAGGCCAGGCGTCTTTTGGGGTCGAGGCTCATCACCGAGCAGACTGGGCCCCAGGGCCTGCCGATCCAGGCCGTACTCATCGAGCGTCCGGTCGCCATCCGGCGCGAGTTCTATCTTGCGCTCATGATTGATCGCGCCTGTGCCTGTCCGACCTTCATCGCCTCGGCAGCCGGCGGGATGGAGATCGAGGCCCTCGCCACCCAAGACCCGAGCGCCATCATCCGCGTCCGGGTCCATCCGGTTGCCGGTTTCCAGTCCTATCAGGCGCGGCGGGTCGGCTATGCCCTGGGGCTCAATGGGTCCCAGATCCAGGCCTTGGTCAGGGTGATGGGCGCCCTCTATCGCCTGTTCAACGCATGCGATGCCAGCCTGATCGAGCTCAATCCCTTGGCGCTAAGCGATGCAGGCGAGCTCGTCGCCCTCGATGCCAAGATCGTCCTGGACGACAACGCCCTGGTCCGCCACCCCGAGCTTGTCGCCCTGCGCGATGCCAGCCAAGAGGATCCGCGCGAGCTGGAGGCGCGTGCCCATGAGCTCAACTATATCAGCCTGGAGGGTGACATCGGTTGTATGGTCAACGGCGCAGGGTTGGCGATGGCAACCATGGACCTTATCCAGCTCAAGGGCGGCGCACCTGCCAATTTCCTCGACGTCGGCGGCGGAACTACCGCCGAACGGGTGGCCGCGGCCTTCAAGCTCATCCTCTCCGACTCCAAGGTCAAGGCGATCCTGGTCAATATCTTCGGCGGGATCGTGCGCTGCGACCTGATCGCCGAGGGGATCATCCAGGCGGTGCGCGAGGTCGAGGTCAGGGTGCCCATCGTGGTGCGCCTGGCGGGGACGCGCGCCGAGGAGGGATTACAGATGCTTGCCGCAAGCGGCCTGGCAGTGCAGACCGCAAGCGACCTCGAGACCGCTGCCGAGCTTGCGGTGAGATCTGCCCGAGCCATTCAGGGGGTCCAGGTATGAGCATCCTGGTCGATGCCCACACCCGCGTCATCTGTCAGGGGTTTACCGGCAAACAGGGGACCTTTCACAGCGAACAGGCGATCACCTATGGCACCCGATTGGTCGGGGGGGTGACCCCAGGTAAGGGGGGACAGACCCATCTCGACCGCCCGGTGTTCAACACCGTCCAGGAGGCGGTCGCGGCGACCGGCGCCGATGCCAGCATGATCTATGTCCCTGCCGCCTTTGCCGCCGACGCCATCCTCGAGGCCGCGGATGCGGGGATTGGGCTGATCGTCTGTATCACCGAGGGGATCCCGGTGCTCGAGATGCTGCGCGTCAAGGCAGCCTTGGCGGACACCTCAAGCCTACTGATCGGCCCCAACTGCCCGGGGGTTATCACCCCTGGGGCCTGTAAGATCGGGATCATGCCGGGCTATATCCACAAACGCGGCTGTATCGGGATCGTCTCGCGCTCGGGCACCCTCACCTATGAGGCGGTCGCCCAAACCACAGCGGTGGGGCTCGGTCAGAGCACCTGCGTCGGGATCGGCGGTGACCCTATTCAGGGCCTGGATTTCATCGATTGCCTGCGTCTTTTCGAACAGGACCCTGAGACCCGAGCGATCCTCATGGTTGGTGAGATCGGCGGGGACGCCGAGGAGCGCGCTGCTGAGTTCATCAAGGGCGAGGTCAAAAAACCCGTGGTCGCCTATATCGCCGGGGTCACGGCGCCCGAGGGCAGGCGCATGGGGCATGCGGGGGCGATCATCAGCGGGGGCAGCGGGACCGCCGAGGCCAAATATCGGGCGCTCGCTGCCTCCGGTGTCTTGACCGCGCGCTCGCCGACCCAGATGGGAGAGGCCCTGCGCGATTGTCTCGGTGGCAGCGCGCCTGTCGGTCAGGCAGCGCATCCAGAGGACCCGGCCCCATGACCCGCGAAGATGGTGCGCGCCATAACCCGTTGGTCTGCCGGCAGGATGCCGGCGCTCCAGTGTTCCCTGGAGGCGGTTAGATGAAGGCCTATGATGTCGCGGCGATCCGCGCACAGTTCCCGATCCTCACTCGGCCTTGGGAGCCGCCGCTGATCTATCTCGACAATGCAGCAAGCACCCAACAGCCTGCATGTGTGATCGAGGCGGTGGCCGACTATCACCGCGGCCAGCACGCCAACATCCATCGCGCCGTCCATCGACTCTCGCAAACCGCAACCCTTTTGTATGAGCAGGCACGCGAGCGGGTGGCGCGTTTCATCAATGCCCAAGAACCTGCCGAGTGCATCTTCACCCGCGGGACGACCGAATCGATCAATCTGGTCGCCGCTAGCTGGGGACGGGCGAACCTCAAGCCCGGCGATGAGATCCTGCTCTCGACCCTGGAACATCACTCAAACATCGTTCCCTGGCAGATGGTCGCCGAAGCGACGGGTGCGCATATCCGGGTCATCTCGATCGATGACTCGGGCGAGCTGGATCTCGATGCCTTTCGCCGTCTGCTCTCCAAGCGCACCCGTATCCTCGCTATCACCCAGGTTTCGAATGCGCTTGGGACTGTCAATCCGGTCGCCGAGCTGATCGCCGAGGCCCATGCCGCAGGGGCCCTGGTCCTGATCGATGGGGCTCAATGGGTGGCGCATGGACCGACCGATGTCCAGGCGCTTGATGCCGATTTCTATGTCTTCTCCGGGCACAAACTCTATGGCCCCACGGGGATCGGTGTGCTCTATGGCAAGCGCCGATGGCTTGAGTCCATGTCGCCCTATCAGGGCGGGGGCGATATGATCGAGCGGGTGAGCTTTGAACAAACGCTCTATGCCGATCTGCCCAATCGCTTCGAGGCCGGCACCCCCCACATCGCGGGCGCAATCGGCCTGGGGGTGGCGATCGACTGGCTGTCAGGGATCGGGTTTGCCGCGATCTCGGCCCATGAAGAGGGGTTGGTAGGGGCCGCGGTCACCCGTCTCGCTGAGGTGCCCGGGCTGGTCATCCAGGGGCGGCCCAGACAGCGGGCGGGGGTGGTGTCCTGGGTGATGGTGGACCCCCCGATCGCGACTCTCGATATCGGGGCAGCGCTCGACCTGCGCGGGATCTGTATCCGCACCGGGCATCACTGCTGTCAGCCGCTGATGGATCGTCTGGGGATCAGTTCAACCGCGCGCGCCTCGTTCGCCCTGTATAACCAGCTCGCTGAGGTCGAGGCGCTGGCGGCGGCGTTGCAAGAGATCCGCGAGAAGGCGATCCGCGGTCCCCGCCAAGCGGAGCACCGCCATCTTGGCGGCTTCTTTGAAGATGCCGGGGAGACCCCGGCGCTCCCCGAAACGCCCATCGCCTTTCCGCCCGCTAGCGCTGGGTCGGTTCAGGCAGCGGCTGATGGCATCATCGAGGAGTTCGATCTCTTGCCCGACTGGCCGGCACGCTATCAGTATCTCATCGATCTCGGCGAGAGGCTCCCGCCGATGCCCGAGCCTTTGAAGACCGAGGCCAATACTGTGCGCGGGTGTCAGAGCCAGGTGTGGCTGGTGGCGCGACTGAGGCCAGGGACCGTCGATATCGTCGAGTTTTTGGCCGACAGCGATGTGGCCCTGGTGCGCGGTCTCATCGCCCTGTTGCTTAGGCTCTATGTCGGGCAGCGGGCCCAGGAGATCATTGGGTTTGACATCCGCTCGTTCTTCAATCGTCTGGGGCTCGATCAGCATCTCAGCCTCAGCCGACGCAATGGCCTCGAGGCCATGGTTGCACGCCTGCACGAGTTTGCGCGCACCCTAGGCCGGTAGAAGGTGGATTGTGGGGAGACTGGCGTCTTGGCTTGTGCGTGAATCGCGGCGATCTCTGTGGGATGATGGATGTCTGCGTTTGCAGTAGGGTGCGCACCGCGCATCTTAGGGAAACGCTGATTTATTCGTCGCCCTGGGGAAAGCCGGAGTCCAGGTTATTGATTTGCATGGATTCGGGCGTGCACCTGCCGCAATGACGAGAAACGATTTGTTCAGCGTTTCCCTGATGGCTGGCCAGTGAGATGCCGCTGCCCCAGATGGAACGACAAGACCAACGAACGCGCTGATGATAACGAGCGGTTTATGGACCCGATAGAGCCAACCGATGCATTGCGCCACCCCGATGGCAAGGATAGACCTGCGCATCTGCCGGACTGGACCGCTGCCGATCTGATTGATCTGGAATACTATCTCGATGCCGATGAGCGGCTATTACGCGACCGCCCATCGAATCGCAAGGCGCTGGCCGCCCGCGACCGAGCGATCTATCTGGAACAGATCGAACCCCGACTCACCCAGCTTGCCCCCCATACCCCCTTACACCGCCGTTTGAGTCTCCGTCTATGGCTGAAGGCCAGGCGGGTTAGCGAGGATGCTACCGTCCGGCGGCTGTTACCCGGGCTCATCTTTGCCCGCGCTCAACATCTAGGGCTGATCTTGCTTGGGCTGCTCGGCTTTGTCACCGGGGTCACCCTAACCAGGACCTTGCTCCATTATGACGGCCACCTGCCGGTCAGCGTCCCTTGGTTCGTCTTTCTGCTGGTCATCCTCCAGTTTGCGCTATCGCTCGGCGCAGCCCTGACCTGGCTGCGGCGCCTATGGCGCAACGATCGCCCTAAGATCGATGAGTCCTGGTTTTTCAATCAGGTATTGCAGCCGGCGTTTGAGCATGTTGCCCATTGGTTACAGGGGCGGCAATTGGCGCATGTCACCCGCGATCAGCGAGAGCGCCTACTCGCGACCCAGGGCTTGGTGCGTGCCCATTTCAGCGTCTATGAACCCCTGGCGGTCCTCAATCTATTCATCCCGCTCCAGGTCTTCGGGATCACCTTCAATCTAGGAGTGATCCTGACCACCATCCTGCTCGAATGGTTTACCGACATCGCCTTCGGCTGGGGGACCTCGCTCTCGGCCCATCCCCAGACCATCTATGACCTGGTGCGCCTGATCGCCGCCCCCTGGGGCTGGCTATTCGGGGAAGGGGTGGGCTATCCAACCCTCGAGCAGATCGAGGGCTCGCGGATCTATCTGGAACAATGGGCCTTGCTGGGGCGCGGTTTCGAGCCCAATCCCGAGCATCTACGCGCCTGGCGCTGGTTTCTGGTCCTTGCGGTCTTTACTTATGGCCTCCTGCCGCGCTTGTGCCTCCTGCTGGGCTCGCTGGCGGCCCAATATCTTACCCTCCGCGGTCTCAGCTTTACCCACGGACGCACCCAAGCGCTCTATGCGCGTATGCTGGCACCCCACCTGGACACGCAGACCAGCGAGACAGGGCAGGGGAGCGAGATGTATATCCCAACCGAACTGCCTGCACAGCCGCGGCGCTCAGCCTTGATTGGCCCCTTGCCGGCAGGCCAGATCCAGGTTGGCGCACGTCCTTGGCGTGAATCTCAGCCAGCCGTCGCGCCGTCTCCTGCTCAGGGGTTGACAGGGTCAGGCTCTCAGCCCGTCCAGCCAGGACAGGCGGGCTCATTGACGCATACCAACGAGCTTGGCACCCCCTTGGAGACTGTCGGTCTTGATCAGGCAGATTCATCAGAGGCAAGGGCGGAGGCTGGCCATACCGGGGGCGGGGATACAGCACCTATGGAGCCGGCGGGTGGGGACGGCGAGCCACTCCAGCCAGTTGCGCCGGCATCGGCTGACCATCTGGCGGGCGCCAGGGCCCTCTCGCAACCCGCTGCCGAACCCATAGCGGTTTGCCGGTCCGAAGGAGATGCCCTTGTCCCGCCGCTCAGTCAGGTATCGACCGAGGAGATACCTCCTGCTCCAGCCGAGCCGAGCCTTGAAGCAACCCAGGCACATCCAGCCGCGCCGCGCTATGCTGCCGATGCCTGTCTGGTCCTGATCCATGTCGATATCGATGACCTGCTTGAGCCCAAGGACCGCGAGCGCCTCGCCGATCTCTTACAACGTCTCAGCGGCTGGCGGATCGGCGCGACCGCGCCCTGCGGCGCCGGTAGCCAGATGACCGCGCAGGCGCTCGCCCTGATCGAGGAGGGTGTTTGGGAATCGCCCCCGCCGCGGATTGCGGTCATCCAGGACGGTTCCCAGCCGCCGATCACCGAATACCTGATCTTTTTGCGTGAGCTGCGCGCCGCAGCCGGACCCAAGGCCCAGTTGCTCTTGGCGCTGGTGGGCGATCCGGATGACGAGGATCGCCTGCCACCGCTGCGCGCCTTCGACTATCGCGATTGGCAGGCCAAGATCGATCAGATGGCCGACCCCTATCTGCGTCTGGAGATACTGAACCCGCCAGAGGAGGAGGGAAAAGACTGATGGCGGCCAAGATCCCGCGCATCGCGATCATGGGGCATCCTAATGCTGGCAAGTCATCCGTGGTTGCGACCCTGACCGAAAACGACCAGATCCCGATCGACAAACGAGCGGGGACTACCCTCAGATCCGATGTCTATCCCGTGGTGATCGACGGGCGCACGGTCATCGAGTTCATTGACACCCCCGGTTTTCAGAATCCAAACGCCGTCCTTGAATGGTTCCAGGCGCATGCCGACCTCCCGGATCTCGCCCGCGCCTTCGTCCGGGCGCATCGCGACGATCCCCGTTATGTCCATGATGTCGAGCTGATGACGCCGGTGGCCGAGGGCGCAGCGGTGATCTTAGTGGTCGATGGCTCCAAGCGTATCAAGGAAAAAGACCGGGTCGAGATCGAGCTCTTGCGGCTGACGGGCCGCCCACGCATGGCCATCCTCAACAACCTGACCCGCCAGCAGCGCTATATGGAGCAATGGCGCAACGATCTGAGCAAGGCGTTCAACTCAGTGCGCGACTTCAACGCCCACCGCGCTACCTATGCCGAACGCATGCGCCTGCTCGAAGCCCTCAAAAGCATCGATCAGCGCTGGGAACCCTTGGTCGAGGAGGCGATCGATGCCTTTGCCCATGATTGGGAACGGCGCACCGACGAGGCGGTCGGCACCATCATCGGTCTGTTAAAACGCGCCCTGAGCTTCAAGGTCTCGCGCACGGTCAAGCATGCCCAGGTCGTCTTTCAAAGTGGGCGCGAGCGCGTGCGTCAGGAGCTGTTGACTGAATTCGAAAACGGCCTGCGCCGGATGGAGGTCGAGGCCCAGGCCCAGATCCGCGCCCATTTCCGACATCATGTCTGGCACATGCCGCCCGAGTCGGTGTTAAGCCATGATCTGTTGTCTGAGGAGGTCAGCGAGGCGCTAGGCCTATCCCGTCCGCAGCTCGCGATGGTCGGCGCTGCCGCGGGCGCTGCCTCCGGTGTCACCCTGGATCTTGCGCTTGCTGGCCATTCGTTAGGGGCGGGGGCGCTGATGGGGGCAGCGGCAGGCGGCTTTCTGGGGATTATGGGTGGGCGGGCGCTGGCCAAGCTCAATATCGAGCGTGCCCCCAACACCCATATCTATACCATCGGCCCAGTATCGAATCCGCGCTTTCCCTTCGTGTTGCTCGACCGCATTTTGCTCTACAGCGCGCGCGCCATGAACTGGGCGCATGGGCGTCAGGCCGCCGATGAGGATGACCCCGACAAGGTCCCCGACCGGCCCATTCGCCCCAAGGGTTTCACCGAGTCGCTGAGCCATCAGGAGCAGCGCGATCTGGCGCATTTCTTTCACGATCTTCGTCGTGGGCGTGAATCCCCTCACGAGGCGACCTGTCGCCAGATCGTCAAGCGCCTCTTGCGCGGCCTGGCCTTGGACGAGATCGACAGCCGCAGCGACCTGTGATGGATCTTGAGACCCTGTTGGCGCTCGATCGCGCCCACCTCTGGCACCCTTATGCCAGCCCCAGCGACCCTGGGCCCATCTATCCGGTGCGTGCTGCCCGCGGCTGTCGGATCGAGCTCATGGACGGACGCTCGCTCATCGACGGCATGGCCTCCTGGTGGTGCGTCATCCACGGCTATAACCACCCGCGCCTCAATCAGGCGCTTTGCGATCAGGCTGCGCGGATGGCCCATGTGATGTTCGGGGGCTTGACCCATGAGCCTGCGGTTCGCCTAGCCAAGACCCTGGTGGACCTCACCCCAGAGCCGCTCGAACATGTGTTTTTCTGCGACTCGGGCTCGGTGGCGGTCGAGGTCGCCATCAAGATGGCCATCCAGTTCTGGATCGCGCGCGGTCAGCCCGAGCGTCACCGGCTCCTCAGTCTGCGTTCGGGCTATCACGGCGACACCTGGCACGCCATGTCGGTTTGCGATCCGGTCACTGGCATGCATCACCTGTTCGCCCGGGCCCTGCCCAAGCAGCTCTTTGCGCCGGCGCCGAGCTGTCGCTTCGGCGAGCCCTGTCCTGAGTCCGAGCTTGCCCCCTTTGCCGAGCTCATCGAGCGCCATCGTCACGAGCTTGCCGCTGTAATCCTCGAGCCCATCGTCCAGGGGGCAGGCGGGATGCGCTTTTATAGCGCTGAGTATATCAAGGGGGTGCGTGCACTCTGCGATCGGTTCGATGTGCTCCTGATCGCCGATGAGATCGCCACGGGTTTCGGGCGCACGGGGAGTCTATTTGCCTGCGCCCATGCTGGGATACACCCGGATATCATGGCGGTCGGGAAGGCCCTGACCGGCGGCTATCTCTCGCTGGC
The DNA here is from genome assembly GCF_011290485.1 of Caldichromatium japonicum. Lineage (GTDB taxonomy): Bacteria > Pseudomonadota > Gammaproteobacteria > Chromatiales > Chromatiaceae > Thermochromatium > Thermochromatium japonicum. The sequence continues at coordinate 469,352 of NZ_CP048029.1, forward strand.
CGCAACCCTCGCCACTGCGCGAGTCGCCGAGACCATCGCGGGCGGTACCCCCGGGGTCTTCATGCATGGGCCGACCTTTATGGCCAATCCCCTGGCCTGTGCGGTCGCCAACGCCAGCATCGAGTTGCTTTTAGAGGACGACTGGCAGGGTGCGCTGCGGCGTATCGAACAAGGACTTGAGTTGGGCCTCGCCCCGTGCCGCGGGCGGCCTGGGGTCTCGGATGTGCGCGTCTTGGGGGCAATCGGTGTGGTCGAGCTCGAGCGCCCGGTCCCCATGCGCGCAGTGGTGCCGAATTTCGTCGAGCTTGGGGTGTGGGTGAGGCCATTCGCTCGGCTGATCTATCTCATGCCGCCCTATGTGATCGGCGAGACCGAGCTTGCGCGGCTCTGTGCTGCGGTCGTCCAGGTCGTCGCTGAGCTGCCTGGGCTGTGGGCGCAGGAGGGTAGGGTATGACGCCGTGCCTGCCTGCTGGGTGTGAGAGTCGGCACCCTGGATGCCTTCAGACCAGCCCCCTCTTGGGGCGGACATGGTTCGGTCGTATCCGGCTAGGAGTCGGGGTGCTGGCGGCCTTGATCCTTGCCGCCTGTGCCGCCCCGTGTCCGTTGTCGGCGCCCATCAACCCGCCCGAGACTCAGATTGCCCCGGACCTGATCAGCGATCCCCCGCCGGCAGCCGGATCCAGTGGGGCCTTGGCTGCTGGCGAGTATGGGATGCTGTATTTCTCAGGCCATCAAGGGACACGGATCGCGACCGACCTTGCGCTCAATCGGCTCTATGAGGATGCCCTCCCCGGCTATGGGCTGTATACCTTTGTCCTGCCCGGCAGCAAGGACGCCCATAGCGCTGCCGGGGACCGGCTCCGTCAGCGTGAGCTATTGCGTTTGATCGAGACCTATGCATCTGATTCAGAAGAACAGGACAAGGCGCCCCGCCCAGACTCACATGTGTTCGTGGTGCCGGTACGTGCCAGATCTTTAGATGCGCCGCTTGCCGAGCTCCTGGCTGCTGAGCTAGGGGGGCTGATGCGCCGCGAGCTTGCCGGTATTCTGCGTCAGCGCGGTCATGGTCAGTGGGCGATGCGTCTCGAACGCAATCCCGGCCCTTTCTTGGTCAGTGCCCCCGAGCCGCGCCTGATCCCAGATCGGGGTGGCATGCCGCGCCTTCTGATCGATCTCTCCGGTATGGGCTTCGAGGTCTTGTATGATCTTGTCGATCGCTATGATCAGGATCTGCCGGCGGGATTGGGCGGACGCCCCGAGGCCCTGATGGCGCTGCGCACCCAACTGTCCACCCTGCCGGCCTGGTCCCAGCTCGGCCCTCAGGCGCGGCTGATCACACCCTGAAGATCCTTGCAGGTTGAGTACGATGAACCTCATGCCATCCGGATTTGGCAGCTTCTTGCGCTTTCTGCTCGGGACCCTGCTGTTACAAGGGGTCACCCTGCTCTTGATCTATACAGCACTCCATACCGACTGGCTCAAGACCTGGCCGCTCTTTGCCGCGCTCGGCGGGGCGATCGCGGTCCTGGTCGCACTCTGGTTCAACACCATCGTTCTGGCCGACCGCCACCGCACAGTCTCCAAGGTCAGCGAGCGTCATTCCAAGGAGCGCGAGAAGATCAAACTGCGCGCCGAACAGGAGCGGCTCAAGGCCACCAAGGAGGCGGCGCGCGTCCAGAAACGGGCCTCGATGGGCCTGAGCCTCAAGACAGGTCTGGTGGTCGGCGGGACCTTCGGGCTGGGGATCGCCATGATGTTCGCCCAGTTCATGACCCTTGGGCTGGTGACGCTGACCGCCGCTGGCGGGGCGGCCCTCGGCTATGCGGTACGGGCGCGTCAGGAGAAGGCCATCGCCGCCAAGCGTCTGGCCGCCGAGGAACGCTCGCTTAGGATCATCGAGGTTGAGCCCAAGGCTGCACTTGTGCGTCAGGGGCGCTCAGTCGGAGACGAGCTTAAGACCTAGGATCCCGATCACGATCAGCCCCCGAAAAAGGCGCGGGCGAGGGTTGCGGGTTCCCCGAAGATCCAGATCCCCAGCACAAAGGTTCCCGCCGCCCCGATCCCCGTCCAGACCGCATAAGCGGTGCCGATCGGGATGACCCTTTGCGCAAGCACCAAAAAGCCGCCGCTTGCGGCCATACAGAGGGCGGCGAAGAGAAGCCAGCCCCAGTGCGGAACGGCACCCGTCCAACCGAGTTTAAGGCCCACCGGCCAGCCCCATTCACATAGCCCAGCGATGAGCAGATAGACCCAGGCCATCAGCCCGCTTGCTTGTTCTGCTCAGCAGGCGAGCTGGTACAACGCACCGTGCATTCACCATATTGCACTGTACAAGGGGTGAGCTCCTCGCCGAGACAGTCGATCGGCTGCGGGCAGAGCGGATCAGATCCAGGTTGACAGGTCCGCTTGGGGTCGGCAAGACGCACGCGCTCTTCCTGACAGAGCTGTTCGCGGGCGCGTTGGCGCTCGGCACACTGGTTTTTGAGCGACTCGCAGGCAGCGGCACAGGCTCCTTCCAGGGCGGAGGGTGTTTGCGTCGGTTTTAAGGGATTGAACTGACAACCGCCCAGCAACAAGGCCAGGATACAGGCGCTAAGACCCGACGGATAGGAACGGCTTGACATCGGTGATCCTCCTTTATAGCCGCGCTACTCTACCACAGGGCGGTCTGCTCAGCCGCGCGCTGCCAGGATCAGGAGTACCACAAAGGCGGCAACGGCCACCAAGGGCCATAGAGCTGCGGGCCAGTCGCCCTTTTGCGCCTTGGGCCCCTCTTGCTGCCAGCGCCTATAGACCGGCCAGAGATAAAACAGCATGAGGCCGAACAAGACGGCAGCGATGATCTTGAGGGCAAATTCCATCGGACACCTCGATATAAAAACCCCGGCGCGGGGCCGGGGTTTGAGGGGGTTGGATCACCAAGATCGATCTTGGTTTAGTCGTCGCCGCCCATGATCCCCAGGATCTGGAGCAGGCTGATGAAGATATTGAAGATACTCAGATAAATACCATAGGTCGCGAGGATATAGTTGGTCTCCTCACCCCGCGCGATGCGGCTGGTATCGAACAGGATAAAACCGCTCATGAGCAGGATGATGACCGAGGAAATGGCCAAGGACAACGCCGGCATTTGGAGGAACAGATTGGCAATGATAGCGATCATGACCACCATCATACCGGCGAAGATAAAGCCGCCCATAAAGCTAAAGTCGCGCTTGCTGGTCAGGGCATAGCCGGAAAGACCCAAAAAGATCGCCGCCGTGCCGCCGAAGGCCAGGGCGATGGTCTTGGGGCCATGTGGCAGGGCGAGATACAGGCTCAGGATCGCGCCCAGCCCAAAGCCCAAGAGACCGGTGATGGCAAAGATCACCCCAATGCCTGCAGCCGAGTTCGCGGTGCGCGGGAGGACGAACATCCCGAGCACCATGGAGATGATCACCGAGACCAGATAGACCCAGGAGGGCATGGCGAGCGCCATCGAGAGCATGGCGGTTAGAGCGCTGAAGCCCAGGGTCGCTGCCAGCAGCAGATAGGTATTCTTTAAAACTTTGTTGACCGCAAGGGCGCGGTCAGGGGTCTTGACGATTGAGATGCCAGGATTGGGCATTGCGGTTCACTCCTCGTTGGTTTTGGAGATCTCATGCGCCCTCTAAGACAGGGCGGAAGGCCTTTGGTTTCCACCTCCTAAGCATACCCGAGCCTGCCTGAGGTGCAAAATCGGGACGCGGTCGCGCTGTTGAGGTGGAGCGAATGCGATCTATACTGTTTCGCCTCGCCCCGATTCGCTCTCCATACCGATGCCCATCGAGATCGAACGCAAGTTTTTGGTTAAAAACGACGACTGGCATGCCCAGGCCACAGAGGGAGTGCGTCTGATCCAGGGTTATCTCAGCGCTGATCCCCATCTGACAGTGCGGGTCCGCATCCAGGGCGATGCCGCCGTGCTCACCCTCAAGGGGGGTTCCCGGGGGATCAGCCGCTTGGAGTTTGAATATCCGATCCCCCTTGCCGATGCCGAGGAGATGCTCACGGCCCTGGCCGTCTTCCCGCCGATCGACAAGACCCGCTATCTGGTGCGCCATGAGGGGCATTGCTGGGAGATCGATGTCTTTACGGGTGCCAATGCGGGGCTCGTCATCGCCGAACTAGAGCTCGCGAGACCAGATGAGCCATTCACCCGCCCGGATTGGCTCGGGGAAGAGGTCTCGGGTGATCCCCGCTATCTCAATGTCAATCTCGCACGCCATCCTTATGGGGCCTGGTAGAGGCCCGGATGGGGTCGCGCGCTGGTCGGCGTCGGCTGCATCCCAGGGTTGGCGCCAGGTTAGGGATTCAGGCTCGTCTCGATCGCTGTCAGATCAAGTGCCTGATCGAGCAGCATCAAGGTCCCGCGCGGGCTGACCGGCCCAGGGGCAACCTTGGCATAGGCCGGCAGCTGGTTGATGGCGGGCAGGGTGCGCTCGGGGTCTGGATTGAGCATCAGCTCGTGCAGATTGACCAAGAGGGCGATGTCAGCTAGATCGGCCCCACCCGGATGGTCGCGCTGCCACTGGTTGCGGGTACGTGCGACTTCACATAACTCTTCATCCAGCCCCCAGTGTTCGAGCAGCATCAGGCTGATCCTGGTGCATAAAGTCTCTGCGAGACCCCGGATGAAGGCTGGCTGATCCAAGGTCTCGGGATAGGCATCGAGACGGACATAGAGCAAGGGCAGCCCGATCTCTTGCAGGAGCCCAGCCAGCAAGGCGCGGTCTGGGCTCAAACCCCGCACCGCCTGGGACAGTACGGCGCAGCAGGCGGCGCGCCGAGCACTGCGTTTCCAGTAGGCCAGCAGCAGTGACTTGAGCCGTTGATCGCGGGGGCGGAACAGGGCACGCAGCGCATGGCTTAGACATAGGCTGCGCGTTGTCTCCAACCCGAAGAGGGTCAACGCCTGTTTGAGGTCCTTGATCCGACGCCAGCCGCGATACAAGGGGCTGTTGGCGATCTGGAGCAGATAGCTGGAGAGCCCAGGGTCAGTCTGGATGATCCGTTCGATCTGGACGAGGTCGCAGTCGGGGTCCTGCATGACGCGGCGGATGCGCAGCGCCGCGTCCGGCAGGTTGGGCAGACTGGCTTCACCTGCCAGGATGTCGCGGGCGACCTTGGCATAGATGCCGAAACTGGCAGGCAAGAATTTGTCCTGGTTCATCGCGATGCTTGGCGTTAGGGGTTGGTAACGGGATGGGCGAGGGGAGTGCCGTTGACAGCATTCTTGGCTATGCGCCGGGCAAAATGATAGATCCGTTGCAGCTTTTCGATGATCTCGACCTCGAGCGTATAGGCAGGGATACGGTTGGGTTCGCTGGCCACCAGGCGCCGCGCCTCGTGCGCTGCCGCTGATGCCGCGATCAATTGGATCTCCACCTTGAGATCGATCACGGTCTGGGCCGCTTGGGGATTGCGCTGGCTGACCGCCTGTAGGGCCGAGCCGAACGCCCGGCTGACCACCCGATGAAACCCGATCAATAGCTCGCGCGTTGGGGTGCTGATTGCAACCCCTTGAGTCAACCGCTCGCGCCCCAGGGTCACCAGATTGGTCTCGATCAGGTCGCCGATGTTTTCGAGGTCATTGACCGTAGCCAGGAGCGCCATCAGGACACGGGTCTGGCGTTCGGTCAGGTTCTGGCGGCTGATCTTGCCGAGATAACCGATGATCGCGGCATGCAAGCGGTCAACGGCATTGTCCATCCGTTCAATCTCGACGAGCGCCTGGCGGTCGCCGGCCAGGATCGCCGGCATGATCCGCTGCATCATCTCGCTGACTTGCTCGCCCATACGCAGGATCTCCAGACGCGCCCGATCGAGGGCAAGATCTGCGGTTGCCATCAGGCTGTCGTCAAGATAATGCGCCCTGCCTGGATCGGTTAGGGGCACGTGCTCGGTATCCGGAATCAGCCATTCGACCAGGCGGGCAATCTGCCTGGTCAGGCCGATGAACAACAGGGTATTGGCGAGATTGAACAGGGTATGGGCGTTGGCGATCTGGCGCGGGAGCTCGGCAGCCAGACGTGCCGTACCTGGCAGATCGGGTCGTGCGGGCGAGAGCCATTGGATCCAGTAGGCGAGCGGATCGATCCAAGCGATCCAAATCAGGACGCCGGCGACATTGAAGATGACATGGACCAGGGCAGCGCGTTGGGCGATCCGTGGCTTGCCGATCGCTGCCAGGAGCGCAGTGACACAGGTCCCGATATTGGCGCCGAAGACCAGGGCGATCCCCGTCTCCAGACCGATCAGCCCCTGGCTTCCCAAGGTGATGATGATCCCCAGGGTCGCGGCGGATGATTGGATCAGGGCGGTGAACAGGGTCGCGACCAGGATGGCGAGCGCCGGCTGACTCAGCTTGGTCAATAGGGCAATGACATCCGCATCGTTGCGCAGCGGTGCCATGGAGTCACTCATCAGGTCGAGCCCGAAAAAGACCAGGCCCAGGCCCAGGATGAGGCTCCCCCCGTGTTGGACCGACTCGCGCCAGGGATCGAGGCTTAAGCCAAAGCCGAGGGCGATCAACAGATAGGCCAGGTTCTCGAGGCGGAAGGCGATCAATTGGGCGGTGAAGGTCGATCCGACATTGGCCCCGAGGATTACACCGATCGCCTGCGGCAATGACATCAGCCCGGCGCTGACGAAACCGACCGCCAGGACCGTGGTCACCGAGGATGAATTGAGGATGGCGGTGATCAGGGCCCCGCTCAAGGCACCGAGGAGCGGATGGGTGGTCAGGCGTTGGAGCAGGGTATGCAGCCGCTCTCCGGCAACGGCCTTCAGCGCGGTGGTCATCTGCTCCAGCCCATATAGGAACAGGGCGAGACCACCCAGCAGGCCGAGGGACATCGGCCACCAGGCGAGCGCCTGTTCCTGCGCAGGCATGGGGTGCGGCGGTCAGGCGACCGGCTTGACCGGATCGATGCCCTTGTGCGGGATGAAGATCCCGCAACCCAGGGTGCGGTGCAGCCCGAGCCCCTCGCTTTGCAGGTGCAGCGATTCCTCGACGGTCAGACCGGCCAGCATCAGGGCGCGGGTGGGTATCGGGCCGGTGGGTGTGTGCAACAGGGTCACCTTGCCGCAGAGCGCCTTGCGGATACGGATGCCCAACCCCTGGAGCATCTGCGCAGTCGTGGCGAGAAAGGCGGTTTCGTCGGTCGATGAGGCGCGCTCCGGGGCGATGGCGATATGACGCGCCAGCAGGGTGGTCTCACGGCTCAAGGGCTGGATCTTGGCGGTGCCGATGGCAAGCGCCTGACCGCCGACCTCGATGCGCTGGCCGGTAAGACAGGCGATCAGGTCATCGGCGCGGGCGCGCGGGACGCGGATCTTGAGCTTGGTGCGGCGCGAAACCATGAGCAGATTGTCCGGCGAATGGGCCGGACGCTCCCAGCCATTCTGCGAGCCAGCGACATGGATGCTGTGCACGCCCAGCCGCGGCTCCTCGTCGAACCAGGGCACCAGGGGGCGCAGTGCATTTGACAGGGCATAGGCATGATCTACAGGCAGGCAGCGGCAAGCGATCGCGAAGGCGAGATCGACCACTGCATCGGGCGCCTGGCTGGGTTCGCTGACCTCTTCCTCATTCCAAAACATCGCGCATCTCCATTCAAGCAAACGGCAGGCGGCGCTGAAGCGCCGCGCGGTCAAACCACCAGTCGTCCTGGACCAAGGCATCGACGATATGGCGCAGACGCATCAGGAACTTCTCAGGCTCCTTCAATTCTAATCGCTCCATCCATTGATCCAATTCCTCCGGCGTCTCGACCTGACTGTGCCGGCGGGCGACCGTCCCTAGCATCTGGGTGGCGAGGAACAATAAATCTCCCCGCTGTTGCCCCTGGGCGCGCAGATCGACCAAAAACAGGGCGGTGGTGGCCGCAACTGCTGCGCCGTCGGCGTGATCGGGCGTTTCATCGACGACATGACGCAACAGCTCGATCGTCAGTTCGAGGTCGATCGGACAGGTCACAGCCAACCAGATCCCCTGACCGAGTGCGGCCAGGGAACCAGGCTGGTCGGCCTGGAACAGCACATCGCAGGCGTCGGCAGCGGATTCAAAATGATCCCAAGCCATGAAGCGATCGAAGGCCGCGCGCGCCAGCGGCCAGGCCTCGGCGCCGCGCCCTAGGCTCGCCAAGGTGCGGGCGATCTGCACATCTAGCTCCATTCGCTCAAACTCCGAGCTGCCGGTACGATCAATGGTTGCCAGCCGCTCCTGGAGCGCCTGGAGATGCAGTTCCAGGGACGCATGCTCGCCGCGATAGACAAGGACGGAATCAGCGGGGCGATCCGGCAGACGGATGGCGCTGACTGGGGAAGTCTTGAAGGGAATCATGATGAAACTGCCGTGGTTGTAAAGGGTCTCGGATCAGCGCGCCAGACCGCTGAACGCGGCCTCCAGTCGGTCTTCCCAGTCATCGGGCGTATCGGGATAGGGCGGCTTGACATCCATACGGAAAAACCGCTCACCGGACCGGGCGACCGCCTGGATCAAGGGGATGAGTTCATCGAAGGATTCGATCTCCTGGTGTGAGATCAAGAGTTCGCTGAGTTTGAGCATCGTTGGGTTGTCCCACAGGCCATTTGGGTAGCAACATGGATGAAGCAACGGGCAAGACGCGTTCGCCCGCTGGCCTACAATGTGCAGGCGCCGAGTGTGTAAAACAACCGAGCCGCGAGCGCTTGGGGTCTGAAGGGATGGAGAGGCGGCGTTAGGCCATCGTGGAGATGGGCGGATCCTGCATAGATCACCCCTGCGTTGGGCTTAACTTAAGCAAAGAACAATATTATGATTGCCTAATAGTTAGGCATCGAGCTCGGGGGCTCCAGGTCGGTTGATCTATCCCTAACGGGATAGGTTTTGGGCATAGGGCTCCCCGTTCGTGGAATAGTCGCCTGGCGCATCCATTGATATATTCGCGCCTGCTGATGGGGCAAGCGCGAGCGAGCTGAGCAGGCGCCCCAGTCCTGATCTGGTGAATTGAATCTGAGGAGAGACCGCGCAATGGCTATCGACAAGCATCAGACCCCGATGCTCGACCAACTCGAGACCGGCCCATGGCCGAGCTTCATCTCCGGCATCAAGCGGCTGCGCGATCAGCATCCCGACGCGCGCATCAATGCCATGGCCAATGACCTGCTCGGTCAGCTCGAGCATTCCTATGAGACGCGCAAGGGTTATTGGAAGGGTGGCACGGTCTCGGTTTATGGCTACGGCGGCGGCATCATCCCGCGCTTCTCCGAGGTCGGCAAGGCATTCCCTGCTTCTAAGGAGTTTCACACCCTGCGCGTCCAGCCGCCGGCAGGCAATCATTACACTACCGCCATCCTGCGTCAGCTTGCCGATAGCTGGGAGAAATACGGCTCCGGTCTGATCACCTTCCATGGTCAGACCGGAAACATCATGTTCATCGGCGCCGATACCCCGAGTACCCAGCACTTCTTCGATGAGATCAACGAATACGGTTTCGATCTGGGCGGCGCCGGCCCCTGCGTGCGCACCGCCATGTCCTGCATCGGCTCGGCGCGCTGTGAGATGTCTTGCACCAACGAGCTCAAGGCGCACCGGATGCTGGTTAACAACTTTGTCGATGACGTGCATCGTCCGGCCTTGCCTTATAAGTTCAAGTTCAAGGTCTCCGGCTGCCCGAACGACTGCCAGAACGCGATCGAGCGCTCGGACTTCGCGGTGATCGGCACCTGGCGCGACGACATGAAGGTCGATCAGGCAGAGGTCAAGAACTATATCGCCGAAAAGGGCCGGCAATATTACATCGACAATGTCATCACCCGCTGTCCGACCAAGGCATTGACCCTGAACGATGATGACACCCTGACGGTGAACAATCGCGACTGCGTGCGCTGCATGCACTGCCTCAATGTCATGCCCAAGGCCTTGCATCCTGGCGACGACAAGGGTGTCACCATCCTCATCGGTGGCAAGCGCACCCTGAAGATCGGCGATCTCATGGGTACCGTGATCGTGCCCTTCAAAAAGCTGGAGACCGAAGAGGACTATCAGTCCTTGGTCGAGCTCGCCGAGACTATCATCGATTTCTGGGCCGAGAATGGGCTTGAGCATGAGCGCTGCGGCGAGATGATCGAGCGCATCGGCCTGGCCACCTTCCTTGAGGGGATCGGCATCGACCCCGACCCGAACATGCTGAACCATCCGCGGCAGAGCTCTTATATCCGCATGGATGGCTGGGAGCAGGCAGCGGAGGAGTGGTTTGCCCGTCGGGCGGAGGCCGGGCGCTGAGCCGGCATAACTGAGATCATCCCCTCTCTCAAGAAGCGAACCTGGAGGATTCACTCATGGCGGAAATGCGCGAGCCCATTGAGTCCGGCTGCCCAGACCCTTGGCAGTATATGCACCCCGTGATGCGCAAGAACTTCGGTCAGTGGAAATATCACGAGCACCCGCGCCCCGGCGTGCTGCGTCACGTGGCCTATAGCGGCGATGAGATCTGGACCGTCAAGGCCGGCACCCAGCGCATCCTCGACCTCTTTACACTGCGCAAGCTGTGCGACATCGGCGACCGATACGCCGACGGCTATGTCCATTTCACCCTGCGCTCCAATATCGAGTATCTGGTCAGCGACAAGGCCAAGGTCGAGCCCCTGATCAAGGCCCTTGAGGATGCAGGCTTTGTCGTCGGCGGGACCCAGAATTCGGTGACCATGATCTCGCACACCCAGGGCTGGCTACACTGCGATATCCCCGGCACCGATGCCTCTGGCGTGGTCAAGGCGATGATGGACGAGCTCATCGACGAGTTCCGCAATACGCGCATGCCTAACCGCGTCCATATCACGACCAGTTGCTGCCAGATCAACTGCGGTGGTCAGGGCGATATCGCCATCAACGTCCAGCACACCAAGCCGCCCAAGATCAACCACGATCTGGTCGCTAATGTCTGCGAGCGCCCATCGGTGGTGGCGCGCTGTCCGGTGGCGGCGATCCGTCCGGCGATGGTCAATGGCAAGCCGTCCTTGGAGGTCGATGAGCGCAAGTGCATCTGCTGCGGCGCCTGCTATCCCCCCTGTCCGCCGATGCAGATCAATGACCCTGAACATACCAAGCTCGCGATCTGGGTGGGCGGCAATCATTCCAATGCCCGCGGCAAACCGACCTTCCAAAAACTGGTCGCTGCTGGCATCCCCAACAATCCGCCGCGCTGGCCTGAGGCTACGGCTATCGTCAAGCGTATCCTCAAGGCCTACAAGGAAGGGGCGCGCGATTGGGAGCGTATCAACGAATGGATCGAGCGCATTGGCTGGCCGCGCTTCTTTGAAGAGGTCGAGCTACCGTTCACCAAGTATCACATCGATACCTGGCGCGGTGCGCGCGCGAGCTTCAACAGCTCGTCCTATATCCGCTTCTAGCGGCAGACAAAAAGAGGCGGACGCACCTAGCCGCAGGTGCGTCTTGCGCATCACAATCGAGACATCCCGAGGCGGACGCAGCGATCCGCGTTCGGGAAGTGATGGAGCAAACAGCGAGGTCGATCATGAAGTTCGCCCTTCAGATCAATGAAGGACCCTATCAGCATCAGGCGTCAGACTCGGCCTATCACTTTGCCAAAGCTGCGCTCGAAAAGGGGCACGAGATCTTCCGGGTCTTTTTCTATCACGACGGGGTCAATAACTCGACCCGACTGACGACCCCACCCCAAGATGACCGGCACATCGTCAATCGTTGGGCCGAGCTTGCTGAGCAATACGACCTTGACCTCGTGGTCTGTGTGGCTGCCGCCCAGCGCCGCGGGATCGTCGATGAGGGGGAGATGACCCGTAACGGTAAGGATGCCACCAATATCCATCCGCGCTTTCGGATCTCGGGGCTGGGACAATTGATCGAGGCCGCGATCCAAGCCGATCGGCTGGTCGTCTTCGGTGACTGAGGGGCGCATCCATGTCGGAAATCGTCAAAAAGTTTATGTACCTCAACCGCAAGGCCCCCTATGGCACTATCTATGCGTGGGAGTCGTTGGAGGTGGTCTTGATCGGTGCTGCCTTTGATCAGGACGTGTGCGTCATGTTCATCGATGATGGCGTCTATCAGCTCACCAAGGGCCAGGATACCAAAGGTATCGGGATGAAGAATTTTTCGCCGACCTATCGCACCCTGGGCGATTATGATGTACGGCGGATCTATGTCGATCGCGATTCATTGGAGGCGCGCGGGCTGACCCCTGATGACCTGATCGAGGTGGCATTTGAGGACATGGAGACCGGCGAAGAGATCGACAATATCGTCGAGGTCGTCGATGCCGAACGGGTAAGCGCCCTGATGAATGAGTCCGATGTGATCTTCAGCTTTTAAAGGCGGTTCGACATGGGCATCCTGCACACGGTCAATAAATCACCCTTCGAGCGGAATTCCATAGAATCCTGTTTGAAGTTTGCCACTGAGGGTGCTTCCGTCCTGTTGTTCGAGGATGGGGTCTATGCTGCCCTCAAGGGGACGCGCTGCGAGTCGCAGGTGACCACGGCGCTGAGCAGATTGAAGTTTTATGTGCTCGGTCCGGACCTGAGGGCCCGGGGGTTTTCTGAAGAGCGTATCATCCCGGGCATCAAGGTCGTGGACTATGCCGGGTTCGTCGATCTGGCAGTAGAATGCGATAAGGTCCAGGCCTGGTTGTAATGATTTAAACCCAAACCCTTAGCTAATAGGAGCGTCGCAATGGCGGATACCATCGAGGTCAATGGCAAGCAGCTGGCGGTGGATGAAGAGGGCTATCTGGCCAATCTCAATGATTGGGAGCCCGAGGTTGCCAATGTCATGGCCAAGCAAGACAATCTCGAACTCACTCCGGATCATTGGGAGATCATCAATTTTCTGCGTGAATACTACGAGGAATATCAAATCGCCCCGGCGGTACGGGTCCTGACCAAGGCCGTCGGTAAGAAGCTCGGTCCGGACAAGGGCAATAGCAAATATCTCTATACCCTCTTCCCCTACGGGCCGGCCAAGCAGGCTTGCCGCTATGCCGGTCTGCCCAAGCCGACTGGTTGCGTCTGATTCAGCTTTTGGGGGCAGCGCGCTGGCTTGCGCGCTGGCCTTGCCAAGATCCAGCAAGGGTGCGGAGCGATGGCGCTGCTGACCAATTTTTATGCCTTCTTGTTTTATTTCGCCGCCTTTGTGCTCGTGGCGGGCCTGACGCGCAAGATCATTCAATATGCCGTCACACCTGCACCTCTCAAGATCCCAACCACACCGGCGCCGACGACCCGCTGGGGTGTCGTGCTTAGGATGGTGCGTGAAGTGGTCCTCTTCGAAAGCCTGTTTCGCGGCAATAAATGGACCTGGATCTTCGGTTGGACCTTTCATTTCGGTCTGTTCCTGGTCACCCTGCGTCATCTGCGTTACTTCATCGAGCCGGTGCCCTTTCCGATCCAATTGATCCAGCCATTTGGTATTTATGGCGGTATCGCGATGGTGATTGGTCTTGCTGGTTTGTGGTCGCGCCGTTTTCTGGTCGATCGTCTGAGGTATATCAGCGCCCCTTCGGATCATCTGATGTTGGCGCTTTTGCTCGGCATCGGTTGCACCGGTCTATTGATGAAGTTCGCCTTTCACGTCGATGTGGTGGAGATCAAGACCTTTTTCCAGGGTCTCTACCGCTATGATATCCAGCCGCTGCCCGCCGATCCCTTGTTACTCTTGCATCTGCTGCTAGTAGCCTTGCTGATGATCATCTTTCCCTTCAGTAAGCTTTTGCATGCGCCTGGATTGTTTTTTAGTCCGACGCGCAATCAGGTCGATAATCCACGCGAGCAGCGTCATCTCGCCCCCTGGGCCAAGAGGCTCGAACACTGACTCGGGCATCCCAGCCATTTGCCCTAAGAGGTTGATTCATGGCCAAGGACACCTTCGCAGTCCCCGAGCTGACCCCCTATACCGAGATCCCCAAGATCCAGCCTGGTGTAATGGCGCATAGCGCGCCATTCAAGGCCAAGGAGGAGTTTCAGACGCCACTCGGCTATCCAGGCGAGCTTGTCGAGGATTGGCAGCAGAAGGCGATTGCCAAGATGGGCGAGCTCTTGGGTAAATACCGCTCGCTGCGGGTCTATCTGGATGCCTGTGTCAAGTGCGGCGCCTGCACCGATAAATGTCATTATTTCTTGGGCACCAGCGACCCCAAGAACATGCCGGTTGGACGTCAAGACCTGATGCGCAAGGTCTATCGACGCTATTTCACCCTAGCCGGCAAACTGTTTCCCAAGCTCGTCGGCGCGGTCGATCTGACCGAAGAGGTCTTGAACGACTGGTATAGCTATTACCATCAATGTTCACAGTGTCGGCGTTGCTCGGTCTTTTGTCCCTATGGGATCGATACCGCTGAGATCTCGATGGCGGCACGCGAGATCATGGATTCGATCGGCGTTGGCCAGAAGTATTGCAATGAGATCATCGGCAAGGTCTACAAGGTCGGCAACAATCTCGGGCTTCCCGGCCCAGCCCTGCGCGATACCCTCCAGGGGCTGGAAGAGGACGTCTATGACGCCACAGGGGTCAGGGTGCGCTATCCGATTGATGAGGAGGGCGCCGAGATCCTGCTGGTCACGCCATCTGCCGATTTCTTTGCCGAGCCGCATATCGATGGGTTGATCGGCTATGGCAAGGTCTTCCATGAGGCGGGGGTCTCTTGGACCCTGAGCTCGTATGCCTCCGAGGCCGCCAATTTCGGCATGTTCATCGGTTCCTATGAAAACATGCGCCGGATCGCCTTGCGTATCCGCGAGGCGGCCCTCCAGCTCAAGGTCAAGCGGATCATCTTTGGCGAATGCGGGCACGCCTGGCGGGTCGCCTATTCATTCCTCAATACCCTGGCCGGACCTTGGGACTTCCTCGATCCGCGCTATCCGGTGCCGCAGCACATCTGTGAGTTCACCTATGACCTGATCCAGCAGGGCAAGCTCACATTCGACAAGAGCGAAAACGACGACAAGGTCATCACCTTCCATGATTCATGCAACGTGGCGCGCGCCTCGCGCATGGGCAATGTCCCAGGCGGTCAGTTCGAGATTCCGCGGGCCATCATCCGCGCGACCTGCAACCATTTCTACGACATGGACGAGGACACCATCCGCGACCGGACCTTCTGTTGCGGGGGCGGCGGTGGGTTGCTCACCGATGATCTGATGGAGCTGCGTGTCAAGGGCGCCAAGCCGCGGATGGATGCGCTCAATAATGTCATGCAAGAGAAGGGGGTCACGCACATGGCCGCCATCTGCGCCATCTGCAAGACCCAATTCAGCAAGGTCTTGCCCTATTACGGCATGGAGATGGATCAGGTGTTGAGCCTGCATCAGTTGGTCTCGAATGCCATCGTCCTCACCCGCCGCACCGCGGACGACGACGAGGCACAAGATGGCCTGGATGACGAGGATTGAGCGCCGTGGCCCGCTTGGGCTTGGAGGCTGCGGATCGAGATGCCCCTGGCGGAGCGCCGGCATCCCTGTGGGACGCTGGGTTCTTGCTGGCACCCGTTTAATCAATACCGCCTGCTGGCGGTGCTCCCACTGTACGGAGAACGATTGAGATGGCGACCTCTAGCGATGAGATGAAGACCAAGCCTACCTGGCGTCGGTTCAAGGATGGCGACAACGTCTGGCAGGACCTCACCGACAAGATCTTCAACCAGGACCGCTCGCATAAGTGCCCGACCTATGTGCACAAGACGCCGCCGTGTCAGGGGAGCTGCCCATCGGGCGAGGATATCCGCGGCTGGTTGCAGATCGTGCGCGGCCTGGAGCAGCCGCCGAAAGGCATGGACTGGCGCGAATATGCCTTCCGCCGTTCCACCGATGCCAATCCGTTCCCCGCGATGATGGGGCGGGTCTGTCCGGCGCCCTGTCAGGATGGTTGTAACCGCAATGAGCTGGAGGACTTCGTCGGCATCAACGCTGTCGAGCAGTTCATCGGCGATACCGCCATCGCCAATGGTTACCAGTTCGAGGCGCCCGAGTTCGATACCGGCAAGCGGATCGCCATTGTCGGCGGGGGACCGGCGGGTCTGGCTGCTGCCTATCAACTGCGGCGCAAGGGCCATGGTTGTACCATCTTCGAGGCCAACGACGGCCTGGGTGGGATGTTCCGCTATGGCATCCCCGGTTATCGCGTCCCGCGCGATAAGCTCGATGCCGAGATCCAGCGTATCCTGGATATGGGCCGTATCGAGGTACGGCTGAATACCCGGGTCGGGCGCGATATCACGGTCGAGCAGCTCGAAAAGGACTATAACGCCATCCTCTGGGCGATCGGCTGTCAGACGGGGCGCGGTCTGCCGGTGCCCGGCTGGGAGGGGACGCCCAACTGTGTCACGGGCGTGGCCTTCCTGAAGGCGTTCAATGAAGGGCGACTGAAGGTCACCGCCCGGCGGGTGGTCTGTGTCGGCGGCGGCGATACCTCGATCGATGTGGTCTCGGTGGCGCGGCGTCTCGGCCATATCAGCAAGACCCATCCCAATGAGCTGCCCGAGCGGGTGATCCGCGACGGCTATGTCGCTCATGATGCCGCCCTGACCGCAGCCGCTGAGGGTGCTGAGGTGACCCTGACCTCGCTCTTCGCACGCAGTCAGATGACCGCTGCCGAGCATGAGGTCTCGGACGCCATCCGCGAGGGCGTGACCATCCTTGATGGCGTTATGCCGATCGAGGTTATCAAGGACGAGAGCGGACGTGCGACGGGTCTCAAGATCGCCGACTGCATCATGAAGGATGGACGGCCCCTCCCAGTCGAGGGCACCGAGCGCATCTTGGAGGCTGATCTGATCGTGGCCGCCATCGGTCAGGGCGGGGACCTCTCCGGCCTCGAACAGTTCGACAACGGACGCGGTCTGATGAATGCCGACCGCTTCCACCAGATGCCTGGGCGTCCCGGTCATTTCGTCGCCGGCGACATCATCCGCCCGCATCTGCTGACTACTGCCATCGGCCAGGCCTGGGTCGCTGCCGAATCCATCCATGCCTATGTGATGCAAGAAGAGCCCAAGCGCCGACCCAAGGTCGATGTGCATCACTTCAACCTGCTCGACAAGCTCACCGAGGCCAATCTGGCCCCTGAGCTCTTTGATGTAGAGCAGCGTGGCGACCTGCGCGGTACCTCGAGCGGCAACTGGGCGATCCACAACTATGAGGACCGCTCGGGTAGCGAGATCATCTCGCACGAGGAGCTATTCCTGGGTCATTTCAACTATGTCCCGCGTAATAAGCGTAAGGAAGAGGTCCCAGCGGCCGAGGAGGTCCTGGGCCATTTCCATGAGCGTGTCATCGGTCTGACCGAGGAAGAGGCGATCGCCGAGGCCAAACGCTGTATGAGCTGCGGTCTGTGCTTTGAGTGCGACAATTGCGTGATCTTCTGTCCGCAAGATGCCGTCTATCGGGTAGACAAATCCCAGCGCACCACGGGTCGCTATGTCGCGACCGATTATGCGCGCTGTATCGGCTGTCATATCTGCGCCGATGTCTGCCCGACGGGATATATCAAGATGGGTCTCGGCGAGTAAGGACCTTGGAGGCGTCGATGGCTAAAGCCACAGTCATGGCGATCCTCGCCGCTGGGCTGGTGATGGGGGCCTTTGCCTATGCCAAGGCGGCGGAGATCAAGCGTTATGTGGTCGACGGGTCGCAGGCCGCGGGGTTGCCCTCTTGCGTCGAACCGACAGAGCGCATGCGCCGCATGCACATGGAGTTCATCAAACATCAACGCATCGCCACGGTTCATCAGGGCATCCGTGACACCAAATACAGTCTGGCGGGCTGTGTCGATTGTCATGTGAGCTATGATGCCCAGCACAGCCCACGCCCGATCAATCAGCCCGATCAGTTCTGTGGCGCCTGCCATCGCTATGCGTCCGTCAAGCTCGATTGTTTTGACTGTCATGCCGCCGTCCCCAAGGGGCTCGATGGGGATCAGGCATCCAGGGCGGATGGGCTGACCCAAGGGGGAGGGCGCTGAGATGCATCGCTTGCACGCACCACACAATCAGCCTTCCGGCGACGAGTCGCCCGCTGAGGCGGTCGCTACGACTCGCCGTGCGCTGATCGGTACTGCGGCGGGTTTGGGGGCTGCCGCCCTCGTCGCCCCCGGGGTGGTCCTCCACACCCTCTCGGCCCAGGCGGAGACCGCGCCGATCACCAACAAATCGCGTTGGGGGCTTTTGATCGAGACCGACAAATGCGCCGAGGGTTGCCGGGCCTGCATCGAGGCCTGTGACCATGAACATGGCCTGGACCGACAGGTGCCCGAGGGATCGCCGAGCAAGTGGGAACAGCAAAAGGCCGTGTGGATTCGCAAGGTCAAGCTCCAGGACAACCAGACCGGGCGGATCACCCAGCTTCCGCTGATGTGTCAGCATTGCGAGCATCCGCCATGTGTGGATGTCTGCCCGACAGGTGCCTCGTTCAAGCGCGCCGATGGCATCGTCATGGTCGATCGTCACCTCTGCATCGGCTGCCGCTATTGCATGATGGCATGTCCCTACAAGGCCCGCAGCTTCATCCATCACAACACCACCGGCCAGCTGACCGCGGTACCGCGCGGCAAGGGATGTGTGGAAAGCTGTAACCTCT
Organism: Caldichromatium japonicum; assembly: GCF_011290485.1. Classification (GTDB taxonomy): domain Bacteria; phylum Pseudomonadota; class Gammaproteobacteria; order Chromatiales; family Chromatiaceae; genus Thermochromatium; species Thermochromatium japonicum. Next base: position 487,961 of record NZ_CP048029.1, read on the forward strand.
GCGTGCATCGGCGCGACTATGGCCAGGACTCCACGGCCTGCGCCGATGCCTGCGCTGCGACCGGGCATCACGCCATCCTCTTTGGCGACCTCAAAGACCCGGAAAGCCCCATCCGCCGCCGGATGCGTGAGATCCAGAACCGCCAGATCCGCGAGGATCTCGGACTGAACACCGGTGTGCGCTATGCGGGGATCTAGCATCCTGGGCGCGCAGTGTGCTCACAGCACGGATCTAAACAGGTGAGATCGATGAAACGCATCGTCTATCGCGAATGGCGCATCCCGCCGCAACGCTATTGGAGCCTGATCGGTTATCTGGCGGCGCTGATCGGGATCGGGGCCCTGTCATTTGGTTATATGGAGCATGAAGGGCATTGGGTCACCGGCATGAGCAACTCGGTGGTCTGGGGCATGCCGCATGTCTTTGCAGTCTTTTTGATCGTATCCGCCTCGGGTGCACTCAATATCGCCTCGATCGGCACGGTCTTCAAAAAACCGATCTACAAGCCGCTGGGCCGGCTGTCGGGTCTATTGGCAGTTGCCCTGCTTGTCGGGGGCCTCTTGATCCTGGTCACCGACCTGGGACGGCCAGAGCGCTTGATCGTGGCCATGACCCATTACAACTTCAGTTCGATCTTCGCCTGGAACATCTATCTCTATACGGGGTTCATGGCGATCGTCATCGCCTATCTCTGGTCGATGGCCGACCGCCAGGGTGCGCCCTTCAATTATCCCATCGGCGTCTTTGCGCTCATCTGGCGTCTGGCCCTGACCACAGGTACCGGATCAATCTTTGGTTTCTTGGTCGCACGCCAGGCCTATGATGCGGCGATCCTCGGGCCGATGTTCGTCGCCCTCTCGCTGGCCTATGGATTGGCCGTCTTCATGCTGGTGCTCTTTTTTTGCTTCGAAGAGGAGGGGCGCTCGATCGGTCCGCGCGTGCTGCGCCGGCTGCGCAATCTGCTCGCCCTGTTCGTCGCGGTCGTGCTCTATTTCGTCCTGATCTATCACCTGACCAACTTGTATATGGCCAAGAAGGATGCATTCGAGCACTGGTTGTTGTTGGGTGGTGGGTTTTATACCTTCGTCTTCTGGGTGGGCTGGATTCTTGTAGGCAACCTCGTGCCCCTGTGGATCCTCTACCATCCGGCCCTGAGCGAGCAGCGCAACTGGATCATCGCTGCCTGTACCCTGGTCATCCTGGGCGGCCTTGCAGCCATGTATGTGATCATCATTGGCAGTCAGGCTTTCCCGCTGGCCATGTTCCCAGGACATACCATCCTGGAGTCTGGCTTCAACGATGGGGTGCAGGGTGCTGCCGCCTCCTATTGGCCGAGCATCCCCGAGGTCCTGCTTGGGATCGGTGGGGTGGCCCTGTCCTTGCTGATCATCCTGGTCGGGGTGCGCGTCCTGCAATTCCTGCCCGAGTCCCTGGCCGATGAGGTGGTGGCCCCCGACGAGGAGCAGCTTGCCGAGGCCGTGGCTGTCAAGCCTGCTTGAGCTTTACCGGCGGCGGAGCCTGGATCCGCCGCCCGGCCCCTATCTGAGATGCCGCATCTCTATCTCGCCGCACCGCAAAAGTCGTCGGGCAAGACCACCCTGGCCATCGGCCTTTGTCGCGCCTTACGTCGCCGCGGGTTGGATATCCAGCCCTTCAAAAAAGGTCCGGACTACATCGATCCATTCTGGCTGACGCAGGCGGCGGGGCGGCCCTGTTTCAACCTCGATTTTCACACCATGTCCGAGCCCGAGATCTGCGGGCTGTTTGCGCAGGGGCTCGCTGGGGCCGATCTCGGGCTCATCGAGGGCAATGTCGGGTTGTTCGACAGCACCGATCTTCAGGGCGCGCACAGCAATGCGGAACTGGCCAAGCTGTTGGGCTCGCCCGTGGTCCTGGTGGTCAATTGTCAGGGTCTGGGGCGCGGGATCGCTCCCTTGCTCCTGGGCTATCAGGGCTTTGATCCCAAGCTCAAGATTGCCGGCGTGATCCTCAACAGGATCGGGGGCGGGCGACATGGCGAGAACCTCAGGCGGGTTGTCGAACATTATACGGACCTGCCTGTGCTCGGCCTGGTGCCGCGCGATGAGGGGATTGCGATCGCGGAGCGTCATCTGGGCCTGATCCCGAGCAACGAGACTCGAGATGCCGAATCAGTGATCGAGGCCATCGCCGCGCAGATCGATCAGGGGGTTGATTTCGAGCGGTTGCTGACCATTGCCCACGCTGCCTCGGTCAGTGGGTCCATACCGATCTATGAGGCCACTAGCAGGGCATGCGCCGAGGATACACAGTCGCTTCAGACTGCACAGCGCGTGCGCATCGGGATCGCGCGCGATGCCGCCTTTGGGTTTTATTATCCCGATGATCTAGCGGCCCTGACCCAAGGCGGGGCAGAGCTCGTGCCCTTCAGTCCGCTGGCCGATCCCATCTTGCCCGAGGTCGATGCCCTATTCATCGGCGGCGGCTTTCCCGAGTGTCACATGGCCAGGTTGGAGGCCAATGGGTCGCTGCGCGCGGCGATCCGCGCCTTTATCGCCCGCGGCGGACCTGTCTATGCGGAATGCGGCGGGCTTATGTATCTGTGCCGGGCGATCCGCTGGGGCAGCGAGCGGCGGGAGATGGTTGGTGCCCTCGATGCCGAGGTCGAGATGCGCCCTGAGCCCCAAGGTCGCGGCTATGTGCGTCTGGTGGAGACCGAGGATTTCCCCTGGCCGCGTTTGGGGAATGGGCCCGCCGAGATTCCCGCCCATGAGTTTCATCATTCGTTGATCCTAGATCCTGACCCCAACTGGCGGTATGGTTATGCCGTGCGTCGCGGCCGGGGGATCGATGGTGCACATGACGGCATCGTCCAGGGCAATGTGTTCGCCTGTTACAGTCATCTGCGCGCCACCGCCGGGCATCGCTGGACCGAGCGTTTCCTGGCCCATGTCCGCCGCACGCTGCAAACGGCCTGATTCAACCGCATGGGTAGCCAGTGGCCTGCCCGTCTGATTGGGGACCCAAGATGTTCAAACTGACACCCGCTGCCGCCGAGCAAGTCCTCAAGGCGGCCAAACAGGGCGGCACAGAAGGCATGTGTCTGCGCCTCGCCGCCGGTCGCAAACCGGATGGAAGCATCGATTATCGGATGGGTTTTGATGATCCCACCGAGGACGACATCCGCATACAGTGCGAAGGCATCGAGATCGTCATGGCCCCCGAGCATCTCCCCCTGCTCGATGCGGCGACGCTAGACTATGTCGAGCTGGAACCCGGGCAGTTTCATTTCATCTTCCTCAACCCCAAGGACCCCACCTATCGCCCCCCAACGGAGGACTAGACGGCCCGGTCCTGCCCATTGACTCGCCTGCGAGCGGGGGCGAGGCTGGTTCTTTACCTGGATCGACACGGATGAGCGCTTTATGCAAGGAACCGCTGATTGATGCGTCATACCGGCGAACATCGCTATCCAGTGGACTGAATGACTTGGATTCCGTTCTGGTTTGCGCCGGAGTGACCAAGGCACAATCAATCAGCGCTGCTGAGCAGGAGGGGCATTGAGTGCTCTAGAACACCAGCGACTTCGCCCTAGGAACCCCAAAAGCAGGTATCCTTGCGCTTAAAAAACAAGGATCGCCAAGCGCAGATGCCAATGAATCCAATCGGGTGGGCCCGCCATGCTGCTGATGATCGATAACTATGATTCTTTCACCTACAACCTGGTGCAGTATTTCGGCGAATTGGGTGCCGAGGTGCGGGTGGTGCGCAACGATGAGCTGAGGGTCGATGAGGTCCTCTCCCTGGGGCCTGAGCGCCTAGTTATCTCCCCTGGTCCCTGCACGCCGTCCGAGGCGGGGATCTCGGTCCCCCTGATTGAGCGTCTTAGGGGGCGCGTGCCGATCCTGGGGGTCTGCCTGGGACATCAAGCCATCGGGCAGGCGTTCGGCGGGCAGATCATCCGGGCCCCTACGGTGATGCATGGCAAGACCTCGCCCATCCATCACCAGGATTGCGGTGTCTTCAGCGGTCTGCCGAGCCCGTTCATGGCCACACGCTATCATTCCCTGGTGATCGATCCTCAGACCCTGCCGGATTGCCTTGAGGTCACTGCCTGGACCGAGACGGCGGAGGGGGAGCGTGAATGTATCATGGGGGTACGGCATCGCACCCTACCGATCCAGGGCGTCCAGTTTCACCCCGAATCCATCCTGACTGAGCATGGGCATCGCTTGTTGCAGAACTTCCTAGAGGACCGCTGATGGAGCTCAAAGAGGCCGTCGCCCGTTGCATCGAACGCCATGACCTGACCGGTGAGGAGATGGCTGCCGTCATGCGCCTCATCATGACCGGCGGTGCAACCCCTGCACAGATTGCCGGACTATTGGTCGCCCTGCGCATGAAGGGCGAGACACCTACCGAGATCGCTGCGGCTGCTGCGGTGATGCGCGCCCTGGCAACACCCGTTGCTCTCGACGGGCTCGATCATCTGGTCGATATCGTCGGCACCGGCGGCGATGGCGCCGCGACCTTCAATGTCTCGACCGCCAGCACCTTTGTCGCCGCTGCCGCAGGCTGTTATGTCGCCAAGCATGGTAACCGCTCGGTCTCCAGCCGCTCAGGGGCGGCGGATGTCCTGGAGTCTGCCGGCATCAAGCTGGATCTAACGCCCGAGCAGGTTGCACTCTGTGTGCGCGAGGTGGGGGTTGGATTCATGTTCGCTCCGGTCTATCACAGCGCCATGAGACATGCCATCGGGCCGCGGCGCGAGCTGGGGGTGCGCACATTGTTTAATCTCCTGGGGCCCCTGACCAATCCGGCATCTGTACCCCATCAGGTGCTCGGGGTCTTTAGTGCCCACTGGCTCGAGCCCCTGGCCTTGGTCCTGCAGCAGCTCGGCAGCCGGCACGTCCTGGTCGTCCACGCCCGCGATGGGTTGGATGAGCTCAGCATCGCCGAGCGCACCGATGTCGCTGAGCTGCGTGCCGGCGAGGTGCATCGCTATAGCCTGGCCCCGGAGGACTTTGGGCTCCAGCGTGCCCCGCTTGCGGCCATCCAGGTCTCTGGTCCCGCCGAGAGTTTAGCCCTGATCCGGAAGGTGCTGGCTGGCGAGTCGGGACCTGCGCGCGACATGGTCCTGTTCAATGCGGGCGCTGCCATCTATGTCGCCGGACGCGCCGATTCCCTGGCCGCTGGCATTGCAGCGGCAGCACGGGCCATCGACAGCGGCGAGGCCGAGCGCCGCCTGGAACGACTGATCGCCTTGACCCAGAGTTTTGCCTGAGGGCGCCATGGCCGAGACCCCGGATATCTTAAAGACCATCCTCCGGCGTAAACAGGAGGAGATCGCCGAGCGACGACTGCGCTGTCCTGAGGCGCAACTGCGCGCTATCCTGGATAACGCAGACCCGACGCGCGGCTTTGCCGATGCCCTCAAGCGGCGGGTGGATGCCGGCGAGCCGGCGGTGATCGCCGAGATCAAGAAGGCCAGTCCGAGCAAGGGGCTGTTGCGCGCCGATTTCGCTCCGCCCGCCATTGCCCACGCCTATGCCCAGGCGGGCGCGGCCTGTCTTTCGGTCTTGACCGATAGAGATTTCTTTCAGGGCAGCGATGCCGATCTCCAGGCGGCACGTGGCGCCTGCACCCTGCCGGTCATCCGCAAGGATTTCATCATCGACCCCTACCAGGTCTATGAGGCACGCGCCATCGGTGCCGATGCCATCTTGTTGATCGCCGCCTGTCTCGACGATGCCCGGCTTGCCGAGCTCAATGCCTTTGCCCAGGGCCTGGGCCTGGACGTATTGCTCGAGGTGCATGACGCCAATGAGTTGGAACGGGCACTCGCGCTCCCGGGACGCCTGATCGGGATCAACAACCGTAATCTCCATACCTTCGAGGTAAGCCTTAAGACCACACTTGATCTATTGCCGCGGATTCCAGCCGACCGGCTGGTGGTGACTGAAAGCGGGATTACAAGTCCTGCCGATGTTGCCCAGATGCGCGCCCATGGGGTCAACGCCTTCTTGGTCGGCGAGACATTCATGCGCGCTGCTGATCCGGGGCTTGCGTTGGCGTGGTTATTTTTTCAGCGTACCCCATAGACCAGGATCGTCTTGCCCCTGACCCGTACGAGCCCTTGTTCCTCGAGCCCCTTGAGCACCCGCCCGGCCATCTCGCGCGAACAGCCCACCAGATGACCCAGTTCCTGGCGGGTGATACGGATCTGCTTCCCCTGTGGATGGGGCTGGGCATCGGGTTGTTCACATAGATCGAGCAGGGCGCCTGCGATCCGTCCGCTGACATCCACAAAGGCGAGATCCCCGAGCTTACGGCTGGTCCTTTGTAGGCGCAGCGCAAGCTGGGCGCCGATGGTATACAGCAAAGCCTTGGCAACCTCGGCCAGTTCATGTTCGAGCAGCCAGTCGAGCCGGCGATAGGTGATCTCGGCGACGCGGCAGGGAGTACGGGTACGCACGATCACGCTGCGGGTGCTTTGCGGGATGAAAAGCCCCATCTCCCCGATGAACTCACCCTTATTGAGATAGGTCAGCAAAAGCTCGCGCCGCTCATCTGCGTCATACATCAGGACCGCCACCGATCCCTCGAGCAGATAGTACAGGGTCTCAGCGGGCTGGCCCTGACGGATCAAATCGATCTGCTTGTCATAGCTCTTGGTATGGCAGTGGCTCAGGAAGGCGGACAGCCAGGATGGTTTTTCTGGAGATAAAGGTTGGGTGCTCATGGGGTGGCCTTGGCATGCAGTCAGCACTGGGATGCGCGGATCGGACCTTATGCCTTAGAGCATATCCTAGCGGGATCCGCTACGCCGCTAGCATTGAGCCAAGGCGCAGGCCCTATGATTGACGGATATCCTTGGTCGTTGATCCAAACCGAACGTAACGTGCGGTTTGCCTTTGGTAAAAACCAACCCTTTGAAAGACCGCTGGGCTGCGGCGATTGTCCATCGCCGCAGCCCAAGGCCGATCAGTCAACCGTCCTGTGATCGAGGTGAGCCAGCGTGAATAGACAGCAGGATCTCTATATTGTCGAGAGCGACAAGGGCGTTGAGCAATTCATCAATGACTTCGCCGCTGTCGTTCGCAAATACGACTTTGTGATCAACAACGCCGATACCATGAACATGCGCGAGACCTTCCGCAAACATGGCGGCGAGGTGCCGGACAGTTTCGACCTGCACATGATCCAGGTCTGTAAACCGACCAAGGCCGACAAGAGCCTGACTTTCAACCCCGAGCGGGCGGTGCTCATGCCCAAGTTCGTGATGGTGTTCTCGCGGGGGGACAAGACCCAGATCCGCTATCTGAGCTATGGCCTAGAGGATATCGCCGAGATCGTCCCCGATGATCCGGCATTCCCCGCTTCGCTTGCCGAGACCTTCGCCAAGATCCGCACCATGATCGATGAGGCGCGCTAGGCAGTGGGATGTGCGCCCCCTAGGACCTATCCTTTAGACCCTGGGTAAGGCCGTGCGGCAGACGCATGACTCGAAGAGGATGCGCCCCATCTGCATTTCATGATTCAGGCGACAGGGGCGGCACCGGTCGCCCCATGGCCGTTCATCCGGTGCTGCTCTCAAGAAAGTGCGCAAACAGGCGCACTGTTCTCTTCCTGCCCCGAATGCGGAGCGCATTCGTCTCTGACAGGCGTGACTTTCCCGACTACGGCAGAGACCCTCTCTGCTGTAGCTCCGCCGTTACCGGACGGACTCGCCACGGGTAGGGCAGTTGCGGTTGCCAGCCGTTTGAGATTGAGCGCGGCATTGATGTCCCGATCATGGCGCGTGCCGCATTGAGGACACGTCCATTCCCGATCCTTCAACGCCAACATCTCATTCTCCCAACCACAGACCGAACACAGGCGGCTGCTCGGATCCCAGCGATCAGCTAAAACCAACCAGACGCCGTAGCATTTCCCCTTGTATTCCATCTGCAAGCAGAACATGCCAAAGCCCAGGTCGCTGATGGCGCGGGCAAGCCGTTCGTTCGCCAGCATGCCCTTGACGTTCAAATCCTCAATCACCACCCCTTGGTTTTCGCGGCAGAGCCGGGTCGTGAGCTTATGTGTGAAGTCCGCTCGGACATTGGCAATGCGTGCGTGCAGCCTTGCCAACATCGCAGAGGATTTCCTTCGATTCTTCAAGATCGGAAGCCTCGTGCCTTTTGCCAGTCCGGCCCTTGGCGCAAACCCAGCCCCGACCTTGGCCGCCTCAACCTTGCAGGAAAGGCGTCTGCCTCGAATCCTGAGACAACGAAGCGCAGAGGAGATTCAACAGACTCGCCATTGGAAAGCCTGGCCGCCGCCTCAACGCCCAGGTCAACACCAGTCGTTTCATGCACCTGCGATAGAACGCAGCATCGACCACTTCAACCTGAACGGCGACGAACCTGCGATCCGCAGTACGCGAAACGGTCGCACCAAGAATCTTGCCATTTCCACTCGGCAAGCGCCCAATTCCAGACACACCGCCCCGTACCGCAGGCGCAGGTGAAGTAAACCGCCTGCTCAGGCGTCGGACAAAGGGCGATTTTGTGGGTCAGTTGCATGGCTTACTCATTGGTGTTCTCTCGAGCGCCAAACAATTTCGCTAGATTCATGAGCTAATCAGATTCAATCATGATCACTCATGACTCACCCCCTTTCTTAATACCTCGTCCAGCTTTTTTCGATAGTTCCTCAACCCATACAGCCTGGACAAAAAACAATGCACGATAGTCATTAAGTCCTGCACCATCTCCCGCTCTGGCGAGAGCCGTTCTTGATTAAGCACCAGCACTTCACAACCGTGCGTTCTGGCGTAATGCTCGAACCACTCAAAACCAAAGCGGGTCAACCTGTCTTTGTGAGCAAGGATCAGGGTCTTGACCTCTTTCCTCAACGAACTCGACATTCGACAAGCCTTTCGCCACATCAAACTCTTCCAACACCTTGCGCTGGTCGGCGAGGTCTGGCTTCTGCGCAGCACTGGATATGCGACAGTAGGCATCAATCCGCATTGGCTCTGATACCTTACTGCGCAAGCCAATCAACTCGCGGATTTGTGCCTCGCGACTGTTCGCGCCACCAGGATCAAACCCCCTTCGCGCTCCCAGCGTTGCAAGGTCTTGACCGAAACGCCAAGCCGCTTCGCCGCCTTGCCTGTGCCCATCATCGCGCTTTCCATGTGGAAAATTATCCACTATCACGCACAGCTTGTAATACTAGGGTTGGCTCCTGCGAGCGCTGCCAATCGGATTCTTTCCAGACTGCCGCCTGCGGGATGCTGGGCACTCAGTGCTCATTCAGCCACTGGCCGATGGCAGGCGTGACCTCCTTTTGTGCCTTGCCGCTGACATAGATCCCGATATGACCGCCGGGGAAGGCGAGTTCGGTATAGTCCGAGCTGCTGGTTAGACCCTTGAGCGCCTTGGATGCCGCCGGTGGGACTAAGTGATCCTGCAAGGCAAAGATATTGAGAAGTGGACAGGTGATGCGTTTGAGATCGACCTCCTGCCCGCCGAGGAAGACCCCGCCGTTGATGAAGCCGTTGCGCTGATAGAAATCCTTGATGAACTGACGGAAGGCCTCGCCGGCCTGATCTGGGCTGTCGAAGATCCATTGCTCCATGCGCAAGAAGTTCTTGACCTTCTCGGGGTCCTCGAGCAGATCGACCATGTTGATATATTTCTGCCAGATCAGGCTAAAGGGCTTGAGCGACAAAAAGGTCCAGTTCAGAAGCTCCCCAGGGATATTGCCTAGGGTATCGACCAGAAGATCGACATCGACCTGTTGCACCCAGGCCGAAAGCAGATTGTCCGGCGTCTTGAAATCGACCGGCGTGACCATGGTGACCAGGTTTTGCACCTTGTCTTGGTGCAGGGCCGTATACATCAGGCTGAAGGCCCCGCCCTGGCAGATGCCGAGCAGATTGATCCGGTCGATGCCGTGCTGCTCGCGGATATAGTCAACGCAGCGGTCGAGATAGCCGTTGATATAGTCATCGAGGGTCAAGGCGAAATCCGCCTCGTCCGGATACCCCCAGTCGATGAGATAGACGTCCTGACCGGTCGCCAATAGCCCTTTGATCGTCGAACGATCCTCTTGCAGGTCGGTCATATAGGGCCGGTTGACCAGGGCATAGACGACCAGGAGCGGGACCGGACGCGGGGTTACCCCCGCGGATGTGTCATAACGATAGAGCACCAGCTTGTCTTCGCGATAGACCGCTTGTTTGGGGCTGATGCCGGCATCAATGGGTCCAGCATTGAGCAGATGTTCCAGGCCCTGGGCAAGTTTGCGCTGATAGTCAAAGAGCTCCTGGGTCAGTTTGTCCGGGCGGATGTCGATGGGGAACATGGCTGGATTCCTCGCTGGCACGTCTTGCAGTCGGCGGATGTCGGTGCGTTAGGCCGCTCCGCTCTTGGCGCGGCGACGGGTAGGTGAGCGGACCGCTGCGGCGGGCGGGGTCTCGCCGCTCAGCATAGCCAGGCGCTGCTCCAGATCATGCAGGCGGCGTTCAAGGGCCTTGTTCTCGCGCCGGGTCTCCTGGAGACGCACCTGGAGGGTACGCAGTTCGCGGCGGGTTGGCATATTGAATGCCCCAAGGTTCTCATCGACCAGGACCGACAGACGTTGCTTGAGCGTCATCTGGGTATTGACCAGGCGCCCGTGGATGCGGGCGTATTCTGGGGTGGCGACCTCCTCGGCATAGGCGGCCTCGCAGCAGCTCACCCAGTTGTCATAGAGCGCTCGCGCTGAATCGATGATCTGGCCGCTCTCCATCACCCCTTGCAGATAGCTCCCCATACGTTCGATCGATTTGAGACCCAGCCGCTGATAGAAGGCGACATAGTCTTGCAGCGCTGCTTGATAGTCCATGCTAGCGCGCACCAGCGCCTGATATTGGGCCTGTTCCTCGCGGGTGTAACCCAGACCGGGGGCCGACAGGGCGCGGTCTAGGCTGTTTTTGAGCTGCTCGTACGGCATGTTGCGCAATAGGTCCCCGGGCAGGGGCGAGAGTGACGACATCATGCGCTGCCAGTTGTCGAGCGGGAGCTCCCAAAAGGACAACAGACGGGCCCAGGGGGCGTCTCGATCCTGCAAAGACCCCGCGAATGCCTTCTGCATGTCTTGCAGCATGGCGTTCCACCATGCCAGTCCGCTCTCGCCCTCGGATACCGTATGGCGTTGCATCAGGGTATCGGCCAAGCGAAAAAAGAGCTTGCCTTGTTCCAGCAGTCGTTCCATCAGGGTGCGCGATAGATCGGGTGTGGCCGGCGAGACGGTCTGCCACCAGTGGTCAAGCATCGATTCCCAGGTCGCGCTGGGGCTGGCCGGTTCATCCAGACCCATGGCCTTGCGGCTGAAGGTAGTCCAACGCTCCCAATATTGGCGCTGGAGTTCAAGCCAATTGTCATCGAAAAGACTCGTGCTGGTCATCGCCTTGGACACCGAGATGGGGCTTGGTCATAACGGCACCTTAGCATGCCGGTTTGTGCGCCGCAACAAAGGGGCGTAGAATCTTACTAACCTGACAGTTCGGCTGAGCGACTTGATGCGTCCTCGATCGAGACCCACCATCCATCAGCCCAGATGGATCGCTCGGCGCTCGTATTCCTTTAGAGATTTCATTCTGACCATTTGAGGATATCTAAACCATGCGCGAACCCATTGTGATCGTCGGTGCCGTCCGCAGCCCGATTGGTTCATTCGGCGGTAGCCTAGCCCTTTTGTCCGCGGTCGAGATCGGGACAGCGGTACTCAAGGGTCTGTTGGAACGGACTGGTATTGCGCCCGAACAGATCGATGAGGTCATCCTCGGGCAGGTGCTGACCGGTGGCACGGGCCAGAATCCGGCGCGTCAGACCGCCCTGCGCGCTGGTATCCCTGAATCGGTACCGGCCATGACCATCAACAAGGTCTGCGGCAGCGGGCTGAAGGCGGTGCATCTGGCGATGCAGGCGATCGCTTGTGGCGATGCCGAGGTGGTGGTCGCTGGTGGGCAAGAGAGCATGAGCCGCGCTCCCCATGTCTTGCCGCGCTCGCGCGAAGGCCAACGCATGGGCGATTGGACGCTCAAGGACAGCATGATCCTCGATGGGCTGTGGGATGCCTTCAATGATTGTCACATGGGAACCACCGCCGAGAATGTCGCCCAACGTTATGGCCTGACCCGGGCACAACAGGATGCCTTTGCCGCTGAGTCTCAGTATAAGACCGATGCGGCCCGGCGCTCTGGGCGGTTCAAGGATGAGATCATCCCTATCAGTGTCCCGCAACGCAAAGGCGAACCCCTGGTCTTTGATACGGACGAATTCCCGCGTCCGGGGACGACGGTCGAGGTCTTGGCCAAATTGCGTCCAGCGTTTGCGGAGACAGGAACGGTCACCGCTGGCAATGCCTCGGGGGTCAACGACGGCGCCGCCATGGTGATCGTGATGACCGAATCCAAGGCGCGTACCCTTGGGCTCGAACCTATGGCACGTCTGGTTGCCTTTGCCAGCGCCGGTGTCGATCCAGCATTCATGGGTACAGGCCCTATCCCCGCCTCGACCAAATGTCTAGAAAAGGCGGGCTGGACGGTAGCAGACCTGGATCTGATCGAGGCCAATGAGGCATTCGCGGCCCAAGCCCTGGCCGTCAATCAGGGGATGGGCTGGGACCCGACCAAGGTCAATGTCAATGGCGGGGCCATCGCCCTGGGGCATCCGATCGGTGCCTCGGGGTCACGGATCTTAGTCACCCTGCTCCATGAGATGCGGCGGCGCGATGCCCGCCGCGGACTAGCCACCCTATGCATCGGCGGCGGTCAGGGGGTAGCCCTTGCCGTCGAGCGGCCATAGCCAAGAGGCATCAGGCCCGCAGGTCAGCACGGGAAGGGGATTGCGGGGGACCATGCGATGAACAGCGAACGCATCATCAAGAAATATCCCAATCGGCGGCTCTATGACACCGAGGTCAGCCGCTATATCACCCTCGCCGATGTGCGCGACCTGGTGATGCGCTATGTCCCCTTCCGCGTCGTCGATAGCGCCAACGACACCGATATCACCCGCGCCATCCTGTTGCAGATCATGCTGGAGGAAGAGAGCGGCGGCAGGCCCTTGTTTACCTCCAACATGCTGGCCCAGATCATCCGCTTTTATGGTGGCACCCTCCAGGGCGCCTTTGCTCGCTATCTCGAAACTTCGCTCGAGCTCTTTGCCCGCCAGCAGCAGGAGTTCGCCAAGGCGATGAGCGACAACCCTTTCGAGACCCTGGCTCGTTTGACCCAGAAAAACGTCGAGCTTTGGGGGGAATTGCAAGAGGAATTGCTGCGTGTTGTCGGCCTTCCTGTGTCGAACCGCAAAAAGGATCAATCCTCATGATTGGCAAAATGGGCTTGACCTGAGGGGGCTGGCGGTCTATTGTTGCATCGCAACAATGCTGCATTGCACAATGCCCAATCTGGAGAGACGGCCATGACCACGACCGACAGCCTCAAGACCCTCAATGACTGGACCAACAAGCATCTTGAACGGATGACGAGCCTTGGCGAGCTAAATATGCGTCTATTTGAGAAGCTCGCTACGCGCCAGATGGATGCCATGAGCCTGTATCTGGAGCACAGCCTACGCCTCATGAAGCTTGCGACTGAGGCAAAGGGATATACCGAGCTGTTCAAAGGCCAGGTTGAGGCCGGTAAGGAACTGACCGAACGTATGTTCGCCGAGGGCAAGGTGACCCTGCAGATCTGGGGCGAGGCACGCGATGACTATCGCGCCTGGCTTGAAAAGTCCATGAGCGAGCTTGGCCAAGAGCTGCGTCAGGGCAGCGCTGTCTAAACGTTCGGACATCACCCTGATGATCGCTGTGTCGCCCCCAGATCGGGGGGGCGGCCAGCATTCCTGTTTCCTGGTATCCACGCGCATCATCGGAGACATGCCATGGCCCATATCGCACTTGTCACCGGCGGCATCGGTGGTATCGGTACCGCGATCTGCGTCCGTCTTGCTCGGGAAGGTCGTACCGTGATCGCCAACTGTCATCCCAGTGAGGTCGAGGCCGCTGAGTCCTGGCAGCAGGCCCGTGCCGCCGAGGGATTGACGATACCAGTGATCGCCGCTGATGTGGCCTCGTTTGCGGATTGTGCCCGGATGGTGCGCGAGATCGAGGCGCAATTCGGCCCTGTCGACATTTTGGTCAATTGTGCTGGGATTACCCGCGATAAGACATTCAAGAAGATGGAGCCGTCCCACTGGGAGGCGGTGATCAACGTCAATCTCAACAGCGTCTTCAATGTCACCCGTCAGGTGTGGGAGGGCATGTTAGAGCGTGGATTCGGGCGGATCATCAATATCTCATCGGTTAATGGTCAGCGCGGTCAGTTCGGCCAGGCCAACTATGCAGCAGCCAAGGCCGGTATGCACGGCTTTACCATGTCACTGGCGCAAGAGGGTGCGGCCAAGGGGGTTACGGTGAACACGGTTTCGCCAGGCTATATCGAGACCGCCATGACCCTGGCGATGGATGAGGGCGTGCGCAACAGCATCATCAACGGTATCCCGATGCGGCGCATGGGTCGACCCGAAGAGGTCGCCGCTGCCGTGGCCTTCCTGGCGAGTGACGAGAGCGCCTATATCACCGGCGCTAACCTCCAGATCAATGGCGGTTTGTTCATGCATTAACGATCTTAGCCCTGTCCGTCCCTCGATCAGGCGGCTTGGTTTATCGAAGTCCTCCTCGTCTCTCTCATCATGAGACATTTGGCCCGCCAGTCCGCTGGCGGGCCTTTTTTTGGCCGAACCAACAAACGTGAGCAGGGCAGCGGCAGATATCGTCCGGTGATTCTCGAAACGATTGTTGTATCCTCGCTCATCGACCGCCTTTGCTTACTATGATTTGATGGCACGTACGCTACGCCGGCCAGCCTCTGCCCCTGTCGTCTGCTGCCAGTCGGCCAGAGGTCAGGCATAATGGGTATCAACGATTCTGAATCTGCGTGTCTCATGATTGCCCCCCGCGAACTTGTCGCCTATTGCGATCAGCTGCTGGATGCTAATCGCTTTGATGACTATGCCCCCAATGGCTTGCAGGTCGAGGGCGAACGCCCGATCCAGCGGTTGGTGACGGGGGTCAGCGCCTGTTTGGCCTTGCTCGAGGCGGCAATCGCGGTGCAGGCCGATGCCATCCTGGTCCATCATGGTTGGTTTTGGAAACGCGAGGACCCGCGCTTGATAGGGATCAAAGGGCAACGCGCAAGGCGATTGCTCAATGCGGGGCTGAGTTTGATCGCTTATCATCTACCACTCGACGCGCATCCGAGCCTGGGGAATAACGCACTATTGGGCCGATCCCTGGGGGTAGTCGATGTCCAGCCAGCGGTTTTGGGCAATGGGCTGGTATGGCAAGGCCGTCTGCCTGAGCCGATGACCCCTGCATCCCTTGCCGAACACCTAACCCGGTGCCTGGGCCGTCAAGCCCTGCGGGTCGGACGGGAGGAGGGCGTTATTCAGCAGGTAGGCTGGTGCACCGGGGCGGGGCAGGGTTATCTCGAACAGGCAGCCGTTCTCGGTGTCGATGCCTTCATCAGCGGCGAGCTTGCGGAACAGACCACGCATCAGGCGCGTGAACTGGATATCTGCTATCTCGCCGCAGGCCATCATGCCACGGAGCGCGCGGGCGTGCAGGCGCTGGGTGCACATCTGGCCGAACGGTTTGGCCTTTGGCACGACTTCATCGAGATCGATAACCCGGCTTAAGACGCAGGTCTGCATTGGGGATGTCTCGAGCGGTTCTTGACCCAGATTGCCCAAATCACGGAGAATGCCCGATCGATTTGTCTGGTCGATCAGGATATTCTGAAATTCTTTCACCTGAAAGTTTCATCCAAGCTGCGCAGGGTAACCGCCTGTGGTTGCCAAGGGCGGTGCTTGAATCAGCCGGGGGATTATGAGTCTATGAGCGCGCAAGGCGTGAATAAGATGAGGCGGCGGCTGCTCGTCGCTGCGACCAGCGTAGCCGGCGCCGTTGGTGCGGGTTACGCGCTTGTACCATTCGTCGCATCCCTGAATCCGAGCGCACGTGCTCGGGCAGCGGGTGCGCCAGTCGAGGCCGACATCAGCAAACTGGAACCAGGCGCCTTGCTGCGCGTGAAATGGCGCGGCAAGCCAGTGTGGGTGGTACATCGTACCCCTGAGATGCTTGCGGCCCTGCCCAGCAATGAACCCAAACTGGTGGACCCGCATTCCGAGGTTCCGCAGCAGCCCCCGTATTGCAAGAATCCGACCCGCTCGATCAAGCCGGAGTATCTAGTCGCAATCGGGATCTGTACCCATCTGGGCTGCTCGCCGACCTACCGGCCCGAGTTCGGGCCCGAAGACTTGGGCGCGGATTGGAAGGGTGGTTTCTTTTGCCCTTGTCACGGGTCCCGTTTCGATTTAGCGGCGCGCGTGTTCAAAAATGTCCCTGCGCCCACTAACCTGGTGATCCCGAAACACGTGTATCTCAATGAAACCACCATCCTCATTGGCGAGGATCGAGGAAGCGCCTGATGAGTGCCGAAAAGACCGAAAACCTTAGCTGGATCGATAAGCGATTCCCGCTCTCGGAGACCTGGCGCAACCATCTCTCCGAGTATTATGCGCCGAAGAATTTGAATTTCTGGTCGTTCTTCGGATCGTTAGCCATTCTGACCCTGCTTATTCAAATCGTGACGGGTGTATGGCTGGCGATGAACTATAAGCCGGATGCAGGTCTGGCCTTCGCCTCGGTCGAATACATCATGCGCGATGTCGATTGGGGGTGGCTGATCCGTTATATGCATTCGACCGGCGCGTCGATGTTCTTTATCGTCATCTATCTCCATATGTTCCGCGGCCTGCTTTGGGGCTCCTATCGCAAACCGCGCGAGCTTTTGTGGATGATCGGTGTCACCATCTATCTCATCATGATGGCCACCGCCTTTTTCGGCTATCTCCTGCCCTGGGGTCAGATGTCCTATTGGGGTGCCCAGGTGATCGTGAATCTCTTTGCCGCAGTTCCGGTGGT
Source organism: Caldichromatium japonicum (assembly GCF_011290485.1). Taxonomy (GTDB): domain Bacteria; phylum Pseudomonadota; class Gammaproteobacteria; order Chromatiales; family Chromatiaceae; genus Thermochromatium; species Thermochromatium japonicum. Next base: position 504,965 of record NZ_CP048029.1, read on the forward strand.
CGGCGAGGATCTGTCGGTTTGGGTGCGCGGCGATTATGTGATCTCGGATGCCACTCTCAACCGCTTCTTCGCCTTGCATTTCTTGCTGCCTTTCCTGCTCGCCGGGCTGGTGTTCCTACATATCGTTGCGTTGCATCACGTCGGCTCGAGCAACCCAGATGGCATCGAGATCAAGGAAGGGCCTAAAGGCAATCGCTGGAGCCCGACGGCCCCGGCCGATGGCATCCCCTTCCATCCCTATTACACCGTGAAGGATCTGATGGGTGCGGTCGTCTTTATGGCGGTCTTTAGCTATATCATGTTCTTCAACCCGACCTTTAATGGCCTATTCCTGGAGTCGCCGAATTTCCAGCCGGCGAATCCGATGCTGACTCCACCCCATATTGCGCCGGTTTGGTATTTCACCCCCTTTTATGCCATGCTGCGCGCGGTGCCGCCGATGTATGGCTCGCAATTCCCGGGCGTAGTGGTGATGTTTGCTGCCATCCTGATTCTCTATGTCTTGCCTTGGCTCGACCGCAGCCCAGTAAAGTCGATCCGCTATAAGGGGCCACTCTTTAAGGCAGCGACGGCCATCTTTGTGGTTTCGTTCATCGCCTTGGCCTGGCTGGGTATGCAGCCGGCCTCGCCGACATATACCCTGTTGGCGCGGATCTTCACCCTATTGTATTTTGGCTATTTCATCCTGATGCCGATCTACAGCTCTTTGGATAAGACCAAGCCTGTTCCGCAGAGGGTGACATCATGAGAAGTTTGATCCTGGCCACCCTGTTGTCGTTGGCGCCTATGGCCCTCTTGGCCTCTGAAACGGCGCACCTCCAACATGTCAACATCGACCTGCGCGATCAGGCCTCGTTACAGCGTGGCGCCAAGTATTTTATGAATTATTGCTTCGGTTGCCATTCGCTGAAATATGTGCGCTATAATCGGCTTGCCAAGGACCTAGGGATCGATGAGGTGACGCTGCGGCAAAACCTGATCTTTGGTGATGCCAAAACGGGTGATCTCATCATCAATTCCATGCGCGATGAGGATGGGCTCAAATGGTTTGGCGTGGTCCCGCCCGATCTGACGTTGGAGACGCGTCTGCGCTCACCGGATTGGGTTTATACCTATCTCAAGAGCTTTTATATCGATGAAAAGCGTCCTTATGGGGTCAATAACCTAGTATTCCCCTTGGTCGGCATGCCCCATGTCCTGGGTGATCTCCAGGGGCGCCAGGAGGCCATCATCGGACCGCCGCCAACGCCGGGCGCCGAACCGGTCATCAAGGGATTGAAGCTGGTCAAGGCAGGTGAACTCTCACCTAAGGAATATGACGCCATGGTGCGGGATATCACCAATTTCCTGACCTATGTCGGTGAGCCGATCAAGCTCGAACGCGAGCGTCTAGGTCGTTATGTCCTCCTTTTCCTGGGCTTCTTGTTCATCCTGACCTATCTGCTCAAGAAAGAGTACTGGAAGGACGTCCATTGATCAGCGTAGCGGCGGCTGTTCAGCCGCCGCCCTTCGCCTACGCTTGCTACGCGAATGGTTGCCTAGTCCATGTCCATGATTCTCTACTCCGATCCTGCCTGCCCATATTGTCATCGCATCAGGATCGTCTTGGCCGAGAAGGGGATCGTTGTCGATATCGTCGATGTTGATGCCCGCGACCTGCCCGATGAGGTGATGGACTTCAATCCCTATGGCACGGTGCCGACGTTTGTCGATCGGGATCTGCACTTGTATGAGTCGCGGATCATCATGGAATATCTCGACGAACGCTTTCCGCATCCACCGCTATTGCCAGTCGATCCAGTCTCACGCGCACAGGCGCGTTTGTTGATGTATCGGGTCGATCGCGATTGGTATTCGCTCATGGGGCGCCTCCTGAATGAAGAGGCCGAGGATGCGGATCAGGCGCGCAAGGAGCTCGCCGAGAGCCTGATCGCTGTAGCACCGGTGTTCGAGAAATATCTTTTCTTCATGAGCGATGAGTTCTCGCTCGTCGATTGTTGCGTCGCGCCTCTGCTCTGGCGTCTGCCCGTGCTTGGTGTCGATCTGCCAAAACAGGCTGATCCGGTTAGGAGTTATATGCGGAGGATCTTTACCATCGACTCCTTCCGTCATAGTCTGACCGAGGTCGAAAAAGAAATGATTATGGAGCTTGGGCGATGAGTGTCATGACCCAAGACCGCATGACTTCGAGCAAGCCTTATCTGATTCGGGCGATCTATGAATGGATCCTAGACAATCAGATGACCCCGCATCTGCTTGTCGATGTGCATTTTCCACAGACCCGGGTGCCCTTAGAGTTTGCCACCGACGGGCGCATCGTCCTCAATATCGCGCCAAGTGCAGTGCGCGGATTGGTCATCGGTAATGAGTGGATCGAGTTTAGCGCCCGTTTTGGCGGTGTGGCTCGCGATGTCTTGATCCCGACCGAGGCCGTCATCGGGATCTTCACCCGCGAAAATAACCAGGGGATGTTCTTCCCTGAGCCAGAATATCCAGCAGTATCAGCCCAGAGTTCCACTGGAACTGCTCCAAGGTTGACCTCATTATCAGGGGGACAGGCGGCGGATGACAAGCCTTCGCCTAATCGGCCCAAGGGCAAAACGCCGGCGGGCAAAACGCCGACGCTGAAGGTCGTTAAATAGGCTCTGCTGGGGTCTCGGACAGGTCGAGCTGCAATGATTCGACCCGCAGCCCGCGCTCCGGATCTGCCCAGAGCGTCGCTCGTATCCATCCTCGCTGAACTCAAAAAGATAGATACGACGCACATACATACCCGACCGCTCCCATGCCAGGCTAATCTGGCAAAGGGTGATCGTGTCATCCAGGAGCTGAACACCGTATGACGGGCAGGCAGATAGACAGCTTCTCAGCCCTGCTTCGCGTACCCGCAGGCCATCGAGCCAGAGCCCCCCGATGAGCAGCAGCACAAAGATCAAGAATAGCTGGCTCAAGGTTTGAAATCTGGCAGACCCGAGATCAGCCACCAGGTCTTTTGCGCAGGATCGTAGTGCCACACCTGGTGATCCGTGAGCTGTTTGACGACCTGGCGGTCTTCATAAAGATAATCAATGGCAACGAGCTGGGTGGCCATTTGCTTGTCCGCCTGAATCCTTGGTGCCTGGAGCACCTCATAGCCAGTCAGACGTAGTCCTTTAAAGGTATCGGGAAAGGGGCGATTGGCGCGTTGTTCGGGATGGATGTAGCCATAGGCATTCTCGAAATAGCCCCAGCGCAGCGCGTCTTGATAGCCATCGGTGGCCTTTTGCAAGGTATCGCTCAAGCGGTCTTGTTTGATCGGATTGCAGGCGACAAGCCATATCGTAAGGAATAAAACCGGGCAATGCGCTAATGGAGGCAGGCGATAGCGGTTGGAGCAGCGGATCATGGGTGATCGCGGGTGATCTTGGGTTGCGCGGATCATACGTCAACCAGGAGTGCAAACGATAGGCCTCAATCTAGGTTAGGCTGTTGGCTCTATACCCGCTGGGTAGGATGGGCGAAGCGTATGAAAGACATACCAGAACCGCGTCATGACCTCAAACTTGCTGACGGGGTCGAGCTAACCCTGCTAGGTGCGGCCCATATCTCCCAGGCTAGCGCCGATCAAGTGCGCTCCTTGATTCAGTCCGGGCGCTATGACAGCGTGGCCATCGAGCTATGCCGTAGCCGGCACAAGGCGATGATAGACCCGCGCGCCCTCGCCCAGATGGATCTCTTCTCAGTCATCCGGGAGAACCGGGTCTATATGGTGATGGCGAGTTTGGTCCTCTCGGCCTATCAACAGCGGCTCGCCGACCAATTTGGCGTCGAGTCAGGTGCTGAACAGCGTATGGCCCTGCGTCTCGCCGATGCCCAGGGCCTCAATCTCCTGCTCATCGATCGGGAGATCGGTATCACCCTGAGGCGTGTCTCGGCCAATCTCAGCTGGTGGAAACGCTATACGCTGTTTGCTGGCTTACTGCTGTCCTTCCTGAATGCCGAACAGATCACTGAGGAAGAGATCGAGCGGCTCAAGGAAGGTGACATGCTCGAAAGCATCTTTGCCGAGTTTGCGACAGATCGGCGCGATCTCTATGTCCCGCTCATCGAGGAGCGCGATCGCTACATGGCTGCCAAGCTCAAACGCGAGATCGCCCGGGTTGGTGCCAAGCGGATCTTGGTCGTCATCGGCGCGGGGCATCTCAAGGGTATGCGCCGCGCCCTGGAAGAAGACGATAGCGATCCCGAAACGGTGCTGCGCGATTTGGAACAGATCCCACCAGCTGGCCCATGGCCGGCGATTCTGGCCTGGGGCCTGCTGGTCCTGATTTTGGCCGGGTTTGGCTATGGATTCATGCGTAGCCCTGAGCTGGGTGTGTCCTTGTTGACTGGTTGGGCGCTGATCACTGGCGGTCTTGCCGCCCTGGGGACACTGCTGGCTGGTGGGCATCTCCTCACCATATTGGCGGCATTCATCGCCGCGCCCTTGACCACCTTGCATCCGGCAATCGGTGTCGGCATGGTAACGGGCGCGGTCGAACTCTATCTTCGCCCCCCCAAGGTCGGTGATTTTAGCAGCTTGCGGACGGAAGTGACGACCTTGCATGGCTGGTGGAGCAACCGGATTGCGCGTGCCTTCCTGGTGTTTAGCCTTAGTAGCCTGAGTGCGGGGATCGGGACCTATGTCGCCAGCGTCCATCTGCTCGACCGCCTGCTACGTCTTCATCCCTGAACCAGGGGCCATAAAGGGAGCGCAGAACCCTGCGTTCAAGCAGCACAACAGCGATGCTCTGGGCGCAGAAGCGTTGGTGCTGGTCTTGGCCTCGTTATCGTTCAGCCGGGTGCTAGGCAGCGTGGCAGCATAGTTCACCCGCAGCCAAGGCTATCCAGCTGCCGCCGGATCATACCGGGCGATCCGGTGCGTTGTGCCAGGCGATCGTAAGCCGCTGGCACGACGATAAGCGTAAAGAGGGTGGCCGCCAGGCCGCCGCTTAGGATGACAAGCCCAAGTGCCTGGCGCACCTCTGCCCCTGCACCGCTTGCCAGGAACAACGGAATGGCGCCTGCGACCGTGGTGATGCCGGTCATGAGCACGGGACGCAGGCGGATGACACTTGCCTCGATCAGGGCAGAGCGAAATGCCAGGCCCTGATCGCGCAACTGGTTGGCAAACTCGACGATCAGAATGCCGTTTTTGGCGGCAAGCCCAACCAGCATGAGCAGGCCGATCTGGGTGAATAGATTGAGCGTCTGGCCACCGGCCCACAGACCAATCAAGGCGCCGGCCATCGCCAAAGGGACGCTGAGCATGATCACGAGTGGCTGGATGAAGCTCTCGAATTGGGCAGCCAGCACCAGATAAACGACCAATATCCCTAAGGCGAAGGTCCATTGCATGCCCTGGCTGCTCTGCTTGAAGTCGCGGCTTTGTCCTTTGTAATCGATGCGGGCGCGCTCAGGCAGCAGGCTGCGTGCCTTGGCCTCGAGGTCAGCGAGCGCCGTCCCGAGCGCCACCCCTGGTTTGAGCGTAGCCTCGATCGTGATGGCGCGACTACGGTTGAGCCGATTAAGCGTCGGCGATTCGGCGACCTCGCTTACCTGCACCAGGCTAGCGAGTGGGATCAAGGCACTCGTACGCACCGAGCGGACCTGGATGGCGTCGATGCTCGCAGGGGTGCGTTGTTGATCGCGTTCGCCGGCGAGGATCACATCATATTCCTCGCCTTGATCCAGATAGGTCCCGATCCGCCGTCCGCCGAGCAGGGTTTCCAGGGTGCGCCCGATGGTCTCCAGTCGCACCCCCAAGTCAGCGGCGCGTTCGGCATCGACCCTGACCACTAGCCGCGGGCGGGTCTCCTTATAATCCCAATCGATGCCAGTCAGCCCTGGATTGTCCTTATCGATGGCCGCAAGCAGGCTGTCCCGCCAGGCGGCGAGTTCCTCATAACGGTCACCAGCGATGACGAACTGGACCGGTTTGGCGGTGCGGGAACCAAATCCCTGGCGCATCACCGGTACCACCCGCACGCCCGGCAGATCGGCGAGTCTGACGCGCATCTCGTCCATGATGATCCAGGCCGAACGGCGCTCGGCGTATGGAGCCAGCACCAGGGTTACCATGCCGGTGTTGAAATTGGCGGTCGTCGAAAAGGCCCGCGGGCTGCGGATCAGCAGCCGTCTGACCTCGCCGCGTTCGACATAAGGCATCAACCGGCGCTCGATCTCGTCCATATAGGTCTGGGTATAGGCATAGGAGGCCCCTTCCGGTGCATTGATCAGGATCGAGAAAGCGCCGCGGTCCTCGCGAGGGGCATATTCGCGCGGAAGCTGCTCAAACAGCCAGAGGCTCAGCACCAGAGTGCCGAGTAGGGCCAGAGGTAGAAGCCAGGGGTGGGCCAACAGCCAGGTCAAGAGGCTCCGATAGCTTTGCCTAAGGCGGTCGAAGATCCGATCGAGCCCAGCGGCCAGAGACCCCCGGCCGCCTGACAGGGGGGCGGATCTCTCCAGATTCTGCGTTGGGGGGAGCGAGATCGCATCTGTCTGGCGACACGATGCCACTTCAGAAGAACGCGGGAGGGGGTGCATGACCTTGGAGGCCAGCATCGGTGCGAGGGTCAGGGCCACCCAGGAGGAGAAGGCCACGGCCGCCGCCAGGGTCAAGGCAAACTCACCAAAGAGCCGTCCAAGATCACCTTCCAGGAAGGCGATCGGCGCAAAGACCGCGATCAAGACGAGTGTGGTTGCGATCACCGCAAACCCGACCTGCCGCGTGCCGCGCCAGGCAGCGATCAGCGGCGGTTCGCCTTCCTCCAGCATCCGGCGGTGGATGTTCTCCAAGACCACGATCGCGTCATCGACCACCAAGCCGATTGCGAGTACCAAGGCGAGCAGGGTCAGGAGATTGATTGACAGGTTCAGCGTCCAGAGCGCGATGAAGCTCGCAATCAGCGAGACAGGGATGGCGAGCGCCGGGATTAGGGTCAAGCGCCAGTTGCCGAGGAACACAAAGATCACGAGGACGACCAGGATCAGGGTGATGCCTAGAGTGCGATAGACCTCATTGGCCGCCTCCTCGACAAAGACCGAGCTGTCGAAACTTTGGCTCAATGACATCCCTTCGGGGAGGGTAGCGGCAAGGCGCGCCATCTCAGACTTGGCGGCACGGGCGACCGCGATGGTATTGGCCTTGGCTTGCTTGATCATCCCGATCCCAACCATCGGCTTGCCGTTGCCGCGAAAGAGGGCCCGGTCTTCGATCGTGCCGCGCTCGATCCGGGCGACCTCCCCGAGGCGTATCAGATGACCATCTGGTGCGCGCGCCAGTCCCAAGGCCGCAAAGTCTTCGGGTGTTTGCAGGCGATGATCGATCCGCACGCTGAAGACGCGGTCGCGCGATTCGATCGCGCCGGCAGGGAGCTCCAGATTCTCGGCGCGCAGGACCGATTCGACCTCGGCTACCGTCAGACCGCGTGCGGTCAGGGCCTGGCGGTCGAGCCAGATGCGCATGGCATAGAGCTGTTCCCCGCCGATGCGTACCCGCGCCACTCCATCGAGGGCGGCAAAGCGCTCGACGAGATGACGGCGCGCATAGTCAGAGAGCTCGGGGATGCTCAAGCGATCGCTGGCGAGATGAAACCAAAGGAATACCTCATTATCGCTATCGGCTTTCTGGACCTCGGGTGGGTCGGCGCCTTCTGGCAATTCGTCGAGCACCCCCGCCACCCGTTCGCGGACATCATTGGCCGCGCCATCAGTGTTGCGCTCGGGGTTGAACTCAATGCTGATGCGCGAGCGCCCATCTTCGCTGCTTGCCTCGATGCTGCGCACCCCAGGGATACCGGCGATACGCTCCTCGAGGGGAAGGGTCACGCGGCTTTCGACCACGGGGGCCGCTGCCCCTGGATAGCGGGTCTCCACCGAGATCACTGGGGGGTCGATATCTGGGAACTGGCGTAGCGGCAGATGGCTGAACGAGACCAGACCGAAGATGACCAAGAGCAGCGAGACGACGCTGGCCAGCACTGGGCGGGTGATTGCCAGATCGGACAGGATCATGGTCTCTCGGTTTGGGTTGGCACGCGCCCGGGAGCGGGCCGAAGCGAGCGGTCCCTGTCATCTGGCGCTGGCTGCGCCAGTGGCTCAACGAGACGAACCGGCTGGCGCGGGCGGACCTGATCCTGGCCAGCGATAATCACCCGCTCGCCAGCGTCCAGACCCTCGCGTACCTCGACTAATCCGTGCAGACGTAACCCGAGACGCACCTGCTGCGGCTCGGCACTCAGGGCGCCGTCCTGGGCCGCGATCACCCGCATCACCAGGCGTTCAGGCCCGCGGTAGAGGACAGCCGATTCGGGGATGACTGGCGCGGTGCGCGGGTTGAGCATGAGGATGACCCGCATGAGTAGGCCGGGTTTGAGCCGCAGGTCGGGGTTGGGTAGGGTAGCGCGCACCCTCACCGCCCGGCTGACCGGATCGATCCGGCTGTCGATGACCTGCACCGTTCCGCGAAAACCTTCATCGCCAAAGGCATCTGTTTGCGCCTCGATGGGCAGACCGGGTCTGAGCGCCGCGAGATGGATGCTTGATACGGTGAAGTCGAGCTTCATCACTCGATCGTCATCGAGTGTCGTGATCAGGGTCCCGGGGGTGACCAAGGCGCCTGGGCTGATGGCCCGCAGGCCCAGGACGCCGGCAAAGGGGGCGCGGATGAGCCGGTCGGCGAGACGTGCCTCCAATACAGCGACCGCAGCCCGTGCGGCATCCAGGTCGCGCCGGCGTTCATCGAGCTGCGCCTGGGCCGCCGAGCGTTGCGCTGCCAGCGCAGCGATGCGCCGATACTGACGCTCGGCCTCGTCCAGGCGCACCCGAGCCTCTTGCAACAAGGCGCGCTCCTCGGTGTCGTCCAACTCAATCAGCCGGTCACCGGCCTGCACCCGCTGACAGTCGGCAAAATGCACTGCCCGCACGATCCCGCTCACTTTCACCGTGAGCGCGATCGACTCTTGTGCCTCCAGGGTACCCAGGGCCTCGACCCGATCGCCGATCTGCTCCAACCTCACCTGTTCGACCACCACCGGGACAGCTGCGGGTGCCGCCCAGACACCTGGCCCCAGACAGGCGGCCACATAGAGGATGCGCCAGAGCATCCCGAGGTCATGGCGTGCCAGACCGCGCAAAAGCTGCCTGCTGCCCCAGCGATCGTTCATTTGACCAGGCGCCGGATACAATCGAGATAGAGGCTGTTGTCGGGCTGTGTCCCCTGCCGTTGCGCCTGCCAAAGCAGCTCAGCGAGACAATCCATGATCCGGTGTTCAACCTGATGCGTGTCGCCAAAACACCCTAATAGGCGCTGATACAGCGACCGAATGCCGGGCGGCTGATCGATGCTGAGCTGGTCGAGGATTGCCAGATGTAGGCCGAGATGGAGAAAGGGATTCGGCCCATCAGGCGGATACGTATCGCTGAATGCTGCTGCTGGATCGTCTAACAGGGCGTGGTATTCGGGATGCTGATGAATGACGGCAACGATCTGGGCGTCGAGCGCGTTCAGGACCTCGCCCTCCTGGGCCTTGCGCCAGGCCTCCAGGATCACCCGGCGATGGGCAGAGCGGTCTGAGCTAGGCATGTGCGCTGGTCCTGGCCTGTGCTGCGGTGGTCTTGTCGGGATAGGCGCAAAGATCGGCGATAATACAGTCTGGACAGCGCGGGCGGCGGGCAGTGCAGACATAGCGCCCATGCAGGATCAGCCAATGATGGGCATGCTGCAAAAAGGGTGCAGGGATACAGCGCATGAGACCCTGTTCGACGGCGAGCGGTGTCTTGCCCGGGGCGATCCCGGTGCGATTGGCAACGCGGAAGATATGGGTATCGACCGCGAGCGTCGGCTCGCCGAAGGCAGTATTGAGAACCACATTGGCGGTCTTGCGCCCGACCCCCGGGAGGGCCTCGAGTGCTGCCCGATCGCGCGGGATCTCTCCGCCATGACGCTCGAGCAGGATAGCGCAGGTCTGCAAGAGATGGCGCGCCTTGGTATTGAAGAGGCCAAGCGAGCGGATATGGCGTTTGAGCCCCTCCTCACCGAGCGCCAGGATTGCAGCAGGTGAGTTAGCGATTTGAAACAGCGTCTGAGTGACCTGATTGACTTGTTTATCGGTCGCCTGGGCTGAGAGCATTACAGCAACCAAGAGCTCGAAGGGAGTGCGATAGATCAACTCGGTTGTTGGGTGGGGATTGACCGCCCGTAAACGCGCGAAGAGTTCGCCGCAATTTTGCGCATTCATCGCCGGTTGCATTGTCATGCCAAGTGTCGTTTGATGGGGTATCCCCTGCTGATGATCAAGATCCCAACGCCATGAGACAAACAACAATCGCTGGTATCGCCGCCCTCTGTCTGTGGTCAGGAGCAACCTGGGCCGAGATCCCCGACAATGGACAGGTGGAGGTGCACCCTGACCTCCCGGCGCCGCTGAGCCGTTCCGAGATTCAGGCCATGATCACCGAGATCGCCCGCCGGCATGGGGTCGAGGAGGCCTTGGTTCGCGCCGTGGTGGCCGCTGAATCCAACTATGACCCGCGTGCCGTTTCACCGGCGGGCGCGGTCGGTCTGATGCAGGTCATGCCTGAGACCGCTGCTGATTATGGTGTCACTAGCATCCGCGAGCTCTTCGATCCGCGGACCAATCTTAATACCGGTGTCCGCCATCTGAAGCGTCTGCTACATAAATATAATGACGACTATGGTCGGACCATCATGGCTTATAACGCCGGTGAGAGTGTGGTTGACCGTACCAACAGCCAGGTCACCTATCTCGAGACGCTCAACTATACCGAGGCGGTGATCCGCTATTATCGTCGCTATGGCGGCACTGCGCCGACCCAGGCCGCGCTCGATCAGGTCCAGGCCCTGCGCGGCCTGCGCAACCTAGGCCAGGCGCGCCGTTTGTTGAAAAAATATCTCGATCCATCTTTATTGTCGCTGCGGGTCAAGCCCACATTGGATGTCCGTTATCTTAATCCGGCACTGCATGCGTTCGGACCCGAGAGCAAGCCGATGTTTGAGCTCGAATCCGCTGCCATTCGCTGACTATTGCCATGAACCAGACACTGCAAAAATTGCGTCAGATTACTCAAGGCGATGCGGCAAACGGGGAAGACAGTGCTATCCGCAAGTGTCAAGCTGCTTGCGCCGAGCTAGCGGCACCCTTGATCCAGGCCTTTCATGACCTGGAAAACGAGTTTGTCAAGATCGATATGCTCAAAAAGCTCTGGCCAGATGACTATGACCAACGCAACGACCGGGTCAGCGGACTATTGATTGCCTGGATCGGGTCACAGGCCAAGCCGCACGGCCTGCGGCTGGCGGTTCCCTATGGATCGCTGACCTTCGAGGTTGCACTCAGACAGGATGGCTCGCCGGTCTTTCTCTGTGTGCGCGACATTCACAGCCAAAGACCGGCGATCATGGAGTTCAACAGCCGCGATGAGTGGCTGGAGTTTTTCTTCAAGTCGATCGCTGAGTTCATCGAGCTCTAAGGGCAATAGGCCGGGGCATTAAAAACGCGGCCTAAAGGCCGCGTTCGTGTTGCTTCACTTTTGGGTTGCCCACCGCCGGGTTATTTGGCCATTGGGTCATCCGCTGTGCCCTGGCATTGATCGGACTCGTACCAGAGCACATTGATGATCCCAAAGGCGATAGCGAACAGGACGCCCAAGATCCAGGAAAAGTACCACATGACGCCCTCCTCAATAGGCGAGATGATCCTGAGCGCGGATCTCTTCGACCGTCACCCGCCGCCACATCTTGGCATAGGTCCAGGTGGTATAGGCCAGGATGATGGGCACGAAGATCACCGCTGCCCAGAACATGACGGTCAGGGTCCGATGGCTGGAGACCGCATCCCAAACGATCAGGCTGCTGTTGGGGTTGGTGCTCGAGGGCATGATGAAGGGAAACATTGCCGCCCCCGCAGTCAGGATGATCCCGGTGAGCCCTAGGCTGCTTGCGGCAAGACCCCAACCTGGGCGGTTGGACATCGATGCCAGGACCACCAGCCCCATCCCGCCAAATCCCATGAGCGGGAAGAGCAGGGTCCAGGGATGCTGGGCATAGTTGGCCAGCCAGGCACCGCCTTCGCGGACGACCTCCTTGGTCAGCGGATTTGGGGTAGCGTCCAAGGGTGGCATCGAGACCACCTTATAGCCATCGACGCCGATGCTCAGCCAGACCCCGGCCAAGGCAAAGGCGATGATGGTCGCCAGACCCGCCTGTTTGGCGACCACCTGGGCGCGCCTGGCGATGGGTTCTTCGGTGCGTAGTTGTAGCCAGATGGCCCCATGGGTCACCAGCATCCCTAGGCTCACTAGACCCGCGAGCAGGGCGAAGGGGTTGAGCAGGCCGAAGAAGCTGCCGCTGTAATAGGGGCGCAACAGGGCATCGAGATGGAAGGGCACCCCCTGGAGCAGGTTACCGAAGGCGATGCCAAAAACCAGCGCCGGTACCGCCCCGCCGACGAATAGGCCCCAATCCCAGGCATTGCGCCAGCGCGGGTCGGCGATCTTGCTGCGGTAATCGAACCCGACAGGGCGGAAGAAGAGCGCGAATAGCGCCAGCAGCATTGCGAAATAAAAGCCAGAAAAGGCAGCGGCATAGACCAATGGCCAGGCAGCAAAGATCGCGCCGCCTGCCGTGATCAGCCAGACCTGGTTGCCATCCCAATGAGGGCCGATGGTGTTGATGATGACCCGCCGCTCTTCATCGGTCTTGCCCAGAAACGGCAGGAGCACCCCGACCCCCATGTCCATCCCATCGGTGATGGCGAAACCGATGAACAGCACCCCCACTAAGGCCCACCAGATGAACTTCAGCGTCTCATAATCGAGGATCATGGTTGCTCTCCTTAATCGAGCTGTTTATGAGGCGCAGTGGCCGGTGCCACGCCACCTGAGCCTTGTAAACCCTGCTCATGATGATAGCGGCCCGTGTGCAGCGAGCTGGGACCGAGGCGCGCGAACTTGAACATCAAGAAGATCTCGATGAGGAATAGGAAGGTATAGAAGAAAACGAAGCCCACCAGACTCATCATGAGATGATCGGCCGTGAGGCTGGATGCCGCGATCGCCGTTGGCAGGACCTCGCCGATCGCCCAGGGTTGGCGCCCGAACTCGGCCACAAACCACCCGGTCTCAGCCGCGATCCAGGGCACGGGGATGCTATAGAGGAACAGGCGCAGCAGCCAACGTTTCTGCTCGATGACCCGCTTGGCGTTGTAATAAAAACCCAAAGCCAAGAGGATCAACATCCAGATCCCTGCACCGACCATGATCCTGAAAGTCCAAAAGAGGGGTGCGACCTCGGGGATCGAGTCCTTGACCGCCATCTGGATCTGCTCCCCGGTCGCCTGCGCTGGGTTTTCGGTGTAACGCTTCAACAGGAGACCATAGCCCAGGTCATTTTTGTGATCCTCGAAGACTGCACGGTTTTCGGGGGTATCCTCGCCGGAGCGCAGGCGCTCGAGATATTCATAGGCGATCATCCCCGAGCGGATGCGCACCTCATGCTCGCGCATCAGATCCTTTAGCCCCTTGACCTCCTGGTCAAACGAGCGGGTAGCGATCAGACCCAATAGCCAGGGGATGCGGATGGCATCATGGGTCTCTTGGTCCTCGTTGTTTGGGCGGCCGTAGACCGTAAAATCAGCTGGCGGTGGCTGGGTATGCCATTCGGCCTCGATCGCGGCCAACTTCACCTTCTGCACATCGCCAACCTCATAGCCTGACTCATCGCCAAGCAGGATCACCGACAGGATCGAGGCCAAGCCAAAACCGACCGCCACCGAGAACGAACGTTTAGCAAAGGCTAGATCCCGGCCTTTGAGCATGTACCAGCTGCTGATTCCCAGTACAAACATCGAGGCCGTCACATAGCCGGCGGCCACCGTGTGCACGAACTTGACTTGGGCGACTGGATTGAACAACAGCTCGGCAAAGCTCGTCATCTCCATACGCATGGTCTCATAGCTAAACTCAGCCCCCACCGGGTTTTGCATCCAGCCATTGGCGACCAGGATCCAAAGTGCCGAGAGGTTCGAGCCCAAGGCGGTCAAAAAGGTGACGACCAGATGCTGGACCTTAGTCAGGCGCTCCCAGCCGAGGAAAAACAACCCGATGAAGGTCGATTCCAAGAAGAAGGCCATCAGCCCCTCGATGGCCAGGGGTGCACCGAAGATATCCCCCACATAATGGCTGTAATAGGCCCAGTTGGTCCCGAACTGGAACTCCATGGTGAGACCGGTAGTGACGCCCAGGGCAAAGTTGATCCCGAACAATTTGCCCCAGAACTTCGTCATATCCCGGTAGATCTCGCGTCCAGTCATGACATAGACGCTTTCCATAATCACCAGGATCCAGGACAGCCCCAGCGTCAGGGGGACAAAGAGGAAGTGATACATCGCGGTGATGGCGAACTGCCATCGCGAGAGTTCGACCATGGTACTGTCAAGCATGCGCAAGTCTCCTGGGGTGGTGACCTAGGTTGTGACTCGATGCGATCGCTGCCCTGCTCAAAGGCAGTCAACCAGACCGGCGATCATGCGCAAGATTAAACCGGATTAGCGATTTCAGGAATGGCTAATACACCGGCCTCAACCAGATTGTTCATAAGGTAATGCTTGATCTCTTAGTACTCATGGTCCAAAGACCTCCCTGCGAGGGGGGCAACAGCATGGTGATAGTCTTCATCATGCGCAGGTGCTGCGGGCAGGGGGCGGCCGGCGGCGAGATCGACAACGGCCTGCCGTGGATCGGTCGCGCTCGTGGCATATACAGTAATCCCATGACGAGCGAGCCGGTTTTGGAACCCCTGGCCGGCGCTTTGAGTAATGAGGGCATTCAACCCGAGCTGAAACAGCGGATGATCATCGCCATGATAGTCATGTAGCGACATCCCCGCCGGCAGATCTAGGCGCTCGATCTCAACGGGTTCACCCTGGGCATTGATCTCGAAAATCAGAAAGCGCCGTGTCTTGCCGGCGTGGGCGGTGATGGTACGCAGGTTCTGACTGGTGACAGCGATACGCATGGTTTCTCTCACTGAATCGGTTGCAGATTGTAGACGTCATAGGGAAAGCCGCAGGCCGCTTTGGGGCGATCTGGCGCAGGGGATGAATCAGCCTGGTGGTCATTCAGAGATTGTGTGTCTCTTGGCCCGAGACAGGCTGAGGATTTTGGTAAAGACCCAAGGCCCAGTCCTCCATCACTGCATTGGCCACTGGCATCGGGGTTTCCATGAAGGTGATGAAAAAGCCGCGCTCAGTCTCGGCGATCCCGATCGAACGGGGCCGGCAGGCCAACAACTCCGGCTTGGACAGCGAGATACCAAAACAAAACACCAGGTTGCGTGCTGCGCGGATACTGGGGTCGATGTGGCCCTCTGGCAATGACTGGGTATGGGCATAATGATCGAATTCGGCGATAAAGACCGCTGTCGGGTGCGATTCGATGCATGCACGAAAATAGCCGCACAGCGCCTCCACCGAGGCAAAGGGTGTTTCGTCACGCCCCAGTTCCAGACAATAGATGGGATATTCAGCGAATGCCAAGGATTGTTTCATGGTATTGCCCCGACCTTAGGGCGGCCGCTCGCCCCTGCATGATCGACCTGTATGCCCTCGCAATGCGGAGTGAACAGTTCCTGCATTGGGCAGGACTGCCCATCTTTAAAACCCGCGTTTGCGGGCGGCAGCCAAGGGTATGACCTGGAAGAAGGGGTGGCATTGCGATCGATCAAGGGCGGTGATGAGTCCCTTGCTCACACCTCAGCAATCCGCCGCAGGTTGGGGATGTCGAGCAAAAAGAAATTAGGCGATTTTTCGACCAAGAGCCCCTGACGCTTGAATTCGGCGATGGTGCGACTGGCGGTCTCGGTGGTCACACCCAGCATGGCGCCCATGTCTTCACGGCTAAACAGCGGACACTCGCTGGTCTGGCGATCGCGCACCAGGCGCAAGAGCAAGCGCGCCACCCGCTGACGTGCCGAACCCGTTGACAGCTCGGTGAGCCAGGCATCCGCCTCGGTCAGGGCGCGCTGCCAGCGCACCATGAGCTCTTGGTATAGACCCGGATTGTCTCGCCCCAGATCGCGCACCAGGCGGGCCGGAAAGCGGCAGACCTCGGTGGGATGTAGGGCGGTGGCATCGTGTTGATAGCGCTCATCGAGCAAGGTCTCTAGACCCAAGACATCAGTCGCGCGCACAAGGCGCACGATGCGCTGGTTGCCATCCGGCAGATATTGCACCAGCTTGAGCATCCCGGAACGCACCGTGAACAGGTACTCACCCGCATCCCCAGCAAGGTATAGGTGTGCGCCTGGTTTGATACGGAACTGATCGATGGGGTCGTGGATCCTCGCAAAATCGGACTCTTGCAGACCGGCAAAGAGCACCGATACCCGCAGCGCACAGTCCAAACAATTGGCCTCACCGGACCAAGCGTCACGGAGCGAAACGGTTTTGATCATGGACATCCTCCACTTGACATACCTGAGTCGCTTCAGCGGGATCTCGAGTCAGGGACTGCGAGTGATTGAGTCTGTTGCCTCACTGTTGGCGAACAGGGAACTTCCCACCCTTAGCTAGCTTGAATCGACAGGATGGAATCATACGATCGGGGCCTGGAGAGAAACATATAAAATAAACTGCTAAATGGCGTGCAGGGTATGCTAGCTGTGCAATGCGGGCCATTCAGAAAGGACTGAAGTCGATCCCCGCGGGTGCGGGGAAGGCTTCCAGGCGGTCGAGGTGGGCCGGTAACAGGCAATCACCGGCACTGGCCGCAAGCCGGGCTTGGATGATCGGTTGAGCGACGAGGAGCCGAAAGACCACGGCGACATCGGTACAATGATCTGTCAGCAGCAGCCAGCGCTGCTCGTCTTGCCATTTGCCCCAGGGTGTTATCATCTGTTTTTCCCTTTTAGCCAATCATTGATGGTGTGGTATCTTGTATGTCTGATCTCTCTTCAGGCATGATTAAAGGCTCAAGTATTTTTAAGCGTGGAGTGATGATTGTTTACTCAAGAGTCATCTTTAGTTAAGGGGAGCTTGCTTTGAAGTTTACGGTTGAAGCCTTCCGCGCTTGGAAGAATAAATGCATCACCTTACTTGGAATGTCGGGGGTGGGCAAGACTCATCTGTCGGCTATGCTGCGCCGGCATGATTGGTTCCATTATTCGGGCGATTATCGGATCGGGACGCGCTATCTCGATGAGCAGATACTCGATCTGATCAAATCGCATGCGATGCGCGATCCATTCCTACGCGATTTATTGCGCCGCGATTGGATCTCGATCCGCAATATCATCAAGATCAATGACCTGGGGCCGGTATTGAGCTTCATCGGCAAGCTCGGCAATCCAGAGCTCGGCGGTTTGCCATTCGATGAATTTTCCCGTCGCCAGGCCCTATATCGCGAGGCCGAGATCGCGGCCATGCTGGATCTGCCCGAGTTCGTGCGCAAGGCCCAGGACATCTATAACTATGCCCATTTGGTCAATGATGTCGGCGGCAGCCTGTGCGAGTTGGATGAGCCGCGTGTCATTGATCTACTCACCCGTCATAGCCTGATCCTCTATATCCGGGTAAGCGAAAGCGATGAGGCCAAGCTGATTGAACGCGCCCAAGCCGACCCCAAGCCGCTGTATTTCCGGCCCGAATTCTTACACACGGCAGTGGCCGATTATCTGGCCCTGCGAGGGCTTGAGTATGTCGCCCAGATCGATCCGGATGACTTCACGCGCTGGGTCTTTCCCCGGCTGTTTCATGCGCGCCTCCCCCGCTATGAGGCGATCGCCCGCCCCCATGGCTATACCGTTTCCTCGGAGGATGTCGCCCAGGTGCGAGATGAGCAGGATTTTCTAGCGCTCGTCGAATCGGCGATTGCCCGCGTCAGTCAATAGAGTGTCTAAGCCCATGCCTATTGTCGCCCATAATGATCTGCCGACCTTTGCCCGCCTGCGTGCCGAGGGTCAGTTGATCCTGGATCCGGATTTCGCCCAGCATCAGGACATCCGCGAGTTGCATATTGGGCTACTCAACATGATGCCGGATGCAGCATTGATGGCGACCGAACGCCAGTTCTTCCGGCTGATCGGCGAGAGCAATCAAATCGCGCAATTCTATGTCCATCCCTTTACCCTCAAGGCACTCCCGCGCGGTCCGGAGGCCCAGGCGCATATCGAGCGTTATTACGAACCCTTTGACAAGATCCGGGCAGAGGGGCTGGATGCGCTGATCATCACCGGCGCCAATGTGACCCGGCCCGATCTTTCGCAAGAATCTTTTTGGGAACCGCTGATCGAGGTAGTCGATTGGGCCTATGAACACGTCTGCTCGACCCTGTGCTCCTGTCTGGCTACCCATGCGGTGATGCAGTTTCGCTATGGCGAGCGCCGTCAACCGCTGCCAGCCAAATGCTGGGGGGTCTTTGCCCATCATGTGGTCGATCGCAGCCACCCTTTGGTCGCGGATGTCAACACCCGCTTCGATGTCCCGCATTCGCGTTTCAACGACATCAGCCGCGCACAGTTCGAGCGCGCGGGTTTGCGGGTGCTGGTCGAGAGCGAAGAGGCAGGGGTCCATCTGGCAGTGAGCCCAGATGGTTTCAGACAGGTACTCTTCCAGGGGCATCCGGAGTACGACACCATCTCGCTCCTTAAGGAATATAAACGCGAGGTCAGCCGCTTTATCGGCGGCGTGCGTGCCGATTATCCGCCCCTCCCCGAGAACTATTTTGGGCGACAGGCGCGGGCGATCCTCGATGAATATCGCAACCGCGTCTTGCGTGCCCTGGATCTTGGCCAATCTCCCCCTGAGTTTCCTGAGCGTCTGATCGCGCCCAGCCTCCATAACACCTGGCACGACACCGCCGAGGGGGTCATCGGCAACTGGATGGGCCTGGTCTATAAGATCACCCATCTCGACCGCCGCCAGACCTTCATGGAAGGCATTGATCCCAAAGATCCCTTGGGCTTGGGGCGGTCAGCTTAAAAGCCATCTCTTCAATCCTCCTCTCTAATGGACCGCGCATCCTGGCACAAACCAGGGGAGGATGTCGACGTACACCGCTGAATCCGTCTGTAGATTGCAGGCAGATACAGGATTGCAGACAAATACAGACCGGTGTGAGAGCCTGCGCATCATCCCCCACCTCTCTGAGGACAGATGTTGTTGTTTAAAAAATACGCATTGCCCTGTGCGTTGCAAAAAATGACAATATTCTCGTCTGCGTTTAGTAGTCGTCTTCCTTCGTCATACTAAGGATTTAAATGTGATCAGGGTCACACATCGCCCAATGGCCGAGTGGAAAACTTGCCTTTTGTTGCATTTTTGTACTAGGATAAAGGCATAGGGTGTTACATGCTGCCAAAATCAGACAGTCGGTGGTGATACATCGACCGTCGTTTCATGGCGGCGATGGACGCCGAGGGTGAGGCGACATCTGTATGTCGTCGTTTTGGCAAGGCATTTATATCGATCCCTAAGGACATGTCTGACTCTAACGCACAACCCAAACCGATCCGTTACAAGTGGGATCCTGAGACCTTTACCGGCTATCAATTGCGCTTCGATGCCGAGGGGGCGGCCAAGGGCGGTCATTATTGCTTCCATGTCGAAGATTGGAATTGCCGCACCGTTACCCATGAATGGCCCTGTCAGGATCTAACCGAGGCGCTCGAGGTCCTCAATCGGCTCTTTAGCGTCGATATCGAGGAGGAACGCGCCCGCCTGAATGCCTGGCTGCCGGCTGAATACCGCGCAGCCACCTGATCCCGACCCACAAACCACCAAACCCAAGGCTGCCGTAAGCAGCCTTTTTTTTGCTGGGCTGGGGATGGGTTAAACCATCGCTGGAGATGCAAACCGACTGCTCAAGGGACCGCTGATTGATTGCTCGCCCCGCCACCCAGCGGTGTCCAGCTGTTTAAGTAGGGGGATGCCGTTTCGGCTTGCGCTGGAATGAGCGGAATAGACGCAAGCAGCCCCTGCCCGAAGGCGGGCTTGCTTAGTCGATGATCAGGGCTGCGACAACGCGGCGCCCCTCGGCAACCAGGATGTTATAGGTCCGGCAGGCGGCAGCGGTCGTCATCCACTCGACCCCAATGCGCTGCTGGATGAATGGTGCCTGGAGCAGCGGATCGAGGAGGGCCGTTGTCTGGCCAGTGCCGATCAGGATGACCTCGGGCGCAAATCGTGTCAGATCCAACAGATGTTCCAGGTCGAGCTCCGAGGCGCAGGCAGGACCCCAGGGTGATACGATCTCGGCTGGGGTCAGGATCAGGCCCTGGGTATAGCGCTGCCCGGAGATGCGGACCCAGCCAGGGCCGTGGGCCTCGACCAGATGGCCTTCCGTCTGTTCGATCTCTGCAAACTTCATCGCTATCAGGAGGCTGAAGGGACCCAGGCGCATCTGGCGGCCAGGTCCAGAGAAGGTTCAGCGCAGCCTCTCGCGCCGCGCAATGCTAAGATAACAGATCCTTGTTTATCTGGACCATCCGTCGCGCAATCATGACCGTCCGCACCCGTTTTGCCCCATCGCCCACAGGTTATCTCCACATCGGCGGCGCCCGCACTGCGCTCTTTTGCTATCTCTATGCCCGCAAGCATGGCGGCCAGTTCATCCTGCGCATTGAGGATACCGATCTCGAGCGCTCGACCGCGGAATCGGTCAATGCCATTCTTGAAGGGATGACCTGGCTGGGGCTCGACTATGATGAGGGGCCGTTTTTTCAGACCCAGCGCTTCGACCGCTACAACCAGGTGATCGATGAGCTTTTGGCCAAGGGGCTGGCCTATCGCTGCGATTGCCCCAAGGAGCGTTTAGAAAAGTTGCGCATCGATCAGATGGCGCGTAAACAAAAGCCACGCTATGACGGGCATTGCCGCAATCTCCGCGTCGACCCCGATCAGCCGCATGTGATCCGCTTCAAAAACCCGGTCGATGGGGTCGTGGTAGTCGATGATCTGATCCGCGGGCGGGTGCCTTTTGCCAATGAGGAACTCGATGATCTGATCATCCGGCGCAGCGATGGTGCCCCGACCTATAACCTGAGCGTCGTCGTCGATGACATCGATATGCGCATCACCCATGTCATCCGTGGCGATGATCATCTCAATAACACCCCGCGCCAGATCAATATCCTGCGTGCCTTGGGCCATGAGCCGCCAGGCTATGCCCATGTCCCCATGATCCTGGGCGAGGACGGGACACGGCTCTCCAAGCGGCATGGGGCGGTCAGCGTCATCGCCTATCGCGACATGGGCTATCTGCCAGAGGCCCTGCTCAATTATCTGGTGCGACTCGGTTGGTCTTATGGTGACCGCGAGCTCTTTAGCCTGGATGAGATGATCGAATATTTCGACATCAAAGATGTCAACAAGGCACCCTCGATCTTCAATTCGAGCAAGCTCAGCTGGCTCAATCAGCAATATCTCCAGCATGCCGATCCAGCGCGCATCACCAGGCTTGTGAGTCCGCATCTCGGGCATCTGGGGATCGATCCGACAACTGGTCCTGACCTGATCGAGGTCGTCAAGGCCATGGCGCCGCGCGCCAAGACCCTGGTTGATCTGGCTGAACTTAGCGCCTTCTGTTACCGCGACTTCGAGACCTATGACGAGGCCTCAGCCAAGAAACACCTGACCCGCGAGGCGCGCCTGCCGCTCGAGAAGCTGCACGAGAGGTTCGAACTCATGGCCTTCGATGACTGGACCTCAGAGCAGTTGAAATATACCGTCGAGCGGGTGGCCGAGGAGCTGGGTGTGGGTTTCGGCAAGGTTGCCCAGCCCTTGCGGGTGGCCATCGTCGGACGCGCGGCCTCGCCGGGGATCGAGGAGACCCTCAGGCTGGTTGGCAAGGCGGCGACCCTGCGCCGCATCGAGCAGGCGTTGGCGCATATCGCCCAGCTCGGCTAGGGTGCAGTCGTCTTTTGCTGGGCGCTCAAACCCGCCCAGGGGCGGGCTCTGCCTGGGCAGAGCGCTCAGACAGGCACAGGTATCCAAGGGATTGGATCGCTCCGGAGTCCGGCCTTCGCCAGAATGACGGGATGGCTGCAGTCTGGAACGCTCAGGCAGATGTCTAGCACGCTCTCCGTTAAAGACTCGGACAGGGCGCGGTTCGTTTTGGCTCAAGCGCTGGGGAACGTCTCCTGAGCGATTGTCATCAGCCCCAGATACCAGGCCGGATACTCCCAAGGAAAAGCGGCGGGCGGGCGGTTTAGATAAAGCCGCAGGCCCCATCCGGCCGCAAACAGGGCGGCATGGATCAATCCCTCGAGGACCCTCTCGGCCACCAGACCCTTTAGTCCCACTAGGACCCAGGGTAGGGCATCCACCGCCAATCCAAATGCAGCCGCGGCCACCAACCCACTTAGCAGGCTTGCGCGCAGGGCCGAAAACGACAGATCGCGTCTTAGGATCGGGATGAGGACCAGGGCCCAGAGGCTGGGATAGGCCGAATCGATGCCGGCGATATGCAAAGGCTCGTCCTCTTGCCATACCCAGATCAGCGAGCGCCAGGGATGGGTATATAGCAGGGTCAAGGGCAATAGACCGAATCCTAGCCAATGGAAACGCTTAGGCCAGCGGCAGGCGAGGACGCTGACCGAAATCCAGGCAGCAAGCAGGATGGCTAGCGCCATCTGGATGCCGGGAGGGATGGGTTTTGGGTATGCATACTTGTCGATTACCTCCCCAGTCGCCATGGGCAAGGTCAAGTGCCCACCAAGCCACCCTTTCCGATCATTGGATCCAACGAGTGCGCCAGATCTGCATCCGCTCGATCTCCGCCTGCTGAGCGCTCAGGATAGACTCAGCCAATTGCCGGATCTCAGGCTGTTGGGCCTCGGCCAGGGCCTGTCTGGCCATCGCGAGAGCATCTTGATGATGCGGGATCATGGCATCGATGAAACGGGCACCGAAGGGGCTATCCAGGCACTGGCTGCATCGGCTGGTGGGTGAAGCCGGTGTTGGGGATGGGCTGCTTGTGGTCATGCTGGCTGAGCCATGGGTCCCTGGGCGAGGATCAGGGCGATCAGTCCGATCACCCAGGGCAGGAGTATGCGGCGATGTGATCTCTGAGTCTGCATCCGCGGTCTCCGTATATTGATGATCAAGAGGTAACCACTGGTCCGAGCCTAAGCCGAGGACTATCGACATAGAGTTATAGATGCGCACCCTCAAGGTGCACCATCTTGGGCGAGCAGGCGGTCGATCCGGCTGCGGATCAGGGCCTCGCAGCGCGCGGGGAGCCGCCCTGACACCTGCTCGCCGAGCGCCAGGGTCGCCTGGGCGCGGGTATTATCCCCCGCCCAGCGGTAGCCGAGCCCCACGGCCAGGACCAGGGCGAGGGTCTTTGGCGGGCCGGTACGGGCCAGGCGGTCAGCGAGATCGCGAAACTGGGTCTGGTCCTCGGCGAGCGTCGGCAGCGCCCCCAGGTCTTCGATCAGCCGGCGGGTGCGCTCCAGACAGGCGGCGCTATGTTGGGTCTCGCCCTCCAACCGCCGGGCGAGGAGCTCGAGCCGCAACCGGCGCGCATCCCAAAACCCCGGGTCGGCAGCGATCGCCCGATCGAGCGCCGACTCGGACGTATCGCCCTGTCCCCGCTGCCAGGCGCAGTCGGCGAGGATCAGCCAGGCATCGGCCTTAAGGCGTTCGGGGACCCCTGCCACCGCCAAGGTTGCCTGCGCCGCTCGCTCGGCCCCTGCCAGATCCCCCTGCCTGCGGGCGATGCGCGCCTGCTCGAGGTAAGCCCGCAGCCGGATCAAGGGCTCTGCGTGTTGGGCAAAGGGGGCGATGAGGGCGAGCTTGCGCTCGGGATCGCTGCTGGCGGCGGCGAGCTGAAAGGCAATCCGGACCTGGGGATCGATCGCCCCCCAGAGGTTGCGATAGCGCATAAAGACCGTATCCCCTGCCGGACGCTGGCCGGGCTCGCTTTGGGCCGGGCGCAGGGCCCGGCTTCCGTGCGCCTCGATCTCAGACCACAGCGCCTCCCAGGTAGCAATTGCTTGCGCAAGCTGGGCCGCGTCCCTGCTGCCCCGCGCCGGATCATTGCCCAGCGCGTTTGGGACGCCTTCAGTTCGATGCACCAGCCCAAGCAAGACCGCGAACAAGACCGGCGCCAAGGCCAGGGCGCCGAGACAGGCCGATCGGGCCTTCGCGTTACCAATAGATACCATAGTGGGTGAACTGCGCCGGCATGCGCCCGATCAGGATGGGCTCGTCCGCAGCCTGGGCGAACCAGCGAAAGCGCGGCCCTGCCTGTTGCAGTCGGTCATAGAGCCCAGCGAACAGGTCCATCCCGTCCGGATAGACGATGAAGACCGGATAGACCCGCTCGCCGGCAGCGCGTTTGAGCTCGCCAAGCAAAACATCGGTGTCCTCGGGCCGCCATGCCGGGGCTTGCGCCGCGATGGCCTGGGGATCGGGCAAAAAACGCAACTGAAAGGTGTCCAGGTCGCGGGTCACCAAGGGCTCGGCGATCCAGGTAAACCGGCCCTGATGGGTGGCGCCTGCCGGTTGCTCTGGGTCCTGAGCAAGCGCTGCGACCACCGCCTCTTGGTCCCAGGGAACGATCCGCCCGGCGATCACCAGATAGAACCTGGAGAAGGGTGCGAAGAGCTCGCGCTGGGGTTCGATGAAACGCAGGGGCGAGACGGGGTCTGCGGGGAACTGGCTGGCCCCCTGTTGCTGCTGCGGCTGGCCGATCAGGGCGAAGAGGGCGACGATGAGCAGGATCGCGAGCAGATTGGTCGCGACATCAAGCAGCGCGGTTGGGGTATCGTCCTCAGTCTCCATGACCGCGCCAGGCCTCTAAGAGACGCGCCACCGCCTCGGGGTCGGCGGCGAGCGGGCGTAGGCTCAAACGCATCACCGCGCGGCCAGGGGCAGCAGGCTGGAGCCGCTGGGTGAAACGCCCGAAGGCCTCCTCGAAGGCGCTGCGGGTTGCGAGACAGTCGTGGCTGAAGGCAAAGACCAGGTTGCGGGTGCCGGCGGCATGGATGGAGACCGCCTCGAACAGCCCTCCCAGCTCGGTCTCGGGATAGACCCTGGGTGCGGCGTCAGGCCCTGAATAGAGCCAGACCTCGCCGTCGCGCTGGCAGATCGCCAGCAGATCGACCGCTAGAGGGCGCCCGCTCTGCGGCGGATCTGGGATCTGCAAGGCATAGATCACCAGGAGTATCCCGATGAAGGACAACACCAGGTCGAGAAAAGGCAGGAGATTCAGCGCCGGGGCCGGTGACTCAGGGTTCCGCGTGCGCATGCCGGTCGTCCTGGGCGAGTCGTTCGAGGAGCCAGCGATAGCGCAGCAGGCCCAGCGTCTCGGCGCGTAGGCGCAACACCGTCTGGATCAAGGCCAAGGGGATCACGCATACCAGACCCACGAGTGTGGTATCGAAGGCGAAGGCCAGACCCCCGAGCACGCTCTTTAGCCCCGCACCGCCCGCCGCCATGCCCTCAGCGCCCTGGGACAGGCCGCCGATCGCCTGGCTGATGCCGATCACCGTCCCGATGAATCCCAGCATGGGCAGGACCCAGATGGCAAATGCAAGCGGCGCAAGCGCCTGCTGCTGGCGCTGACCCAGCATCCCCAAGAGTTGCTCTATCTCCTGCAGCGATGTTCCCGACTCGGCATTGGGGTACCTGAGACGCTGGTGGGGGAGGGACATAAGGAACGCCTCCTCTGCCTGATCCCCCTCCCGCCCAGACAAAAAGGCCAGCCAGCCGTCTATGCGGCTTGCTCCTTTCGCCCCTTGCACCAGGGCGCCGCGCTCGACATCGATCCCGATCCATTGCAGCGCCGCATAGATCAACACCCAGCCGAACAGCGCAAGCATGAAGCGGCAATAGCCGTTGGCCCAATAGCGCCCCACCCACTCGGGCAGCGTCTGCAAAGCGATGAGATGGACCAGGGTTGGATAGAGCGCAAGGCTCAACAGCAGGGCCACGACCAGCGGGCGGACGAGCTCGGCGGGCGTGCCAGTGTCGAGCTTGCTTGGACGTGGCAGTGAGGGTGTGGGCGACATGGTCTTCAGCAATTGAGGAATGTTCAATAATCCGGTCGCGCGGTTGCAACGATTTCGTGATCTTTGTGCCAAATCTCTATGAGGGAGTTGTAGGCAAGTTGCCCCGCCGGTCTCGTTTTCCATCAATCCTGGCGAAAGGTCTTCAAGGTCTCCTCGAGATGTTGGATCTGGTCGGCGAGTGCGCGGCGGGTCGCGCGCAGCTCGGCGAGACGCGCCCCCGTCTCGGTGGCGAGACGCTCATAGCGTCTGCGGGCCTCATAGTCGGCTGCGGCCTCGGCATGCGCCTGGGCCTCTTGTCCCTGGGCGATGAGCTGCGACTCCAAGGACTCGAGCTTGCCCAGCAGTTCCTGGAGATCATGCAGCCGCTCGGTGAGCCCCGCGGGGTCGGCGACGGGCGGCGGTCCCTCCTGGGCTGCGACGACCAACGGTGCAGAACCCAGGAAGGGGATGAGCAGCAAGATGTAAAAGGCGGATCTCATGGGGCGATCGGGACCTGGCGGGCCTCGGATGCGGTCTTAACGATCGCCTGCATGTTCTCGTTGAGGTTCGCCAGCTTCTCGCTGACCTGTTTGAGTCCTTCAATCGCCTTGTCTGCCTGACCGAGCTCATAGTAGGCGAGCACGATCTCGCGATCGGCCTCGATCGTGCGCAAGAGTGCCAGCGAGTTGGCGCGCTGGGTGCTGATCTGGCTGCGCAGCTTGCGCCCGGTCTCGAGCCGAGTCTGCCAGGCCTGGGCGATCGGGACAAAGGCGGGGTTGGATTCGGATTTCTTCAGGCTCTCCTGACGCCGCTGTTCCCAGAGCGCAAGCAAGGACTCCAGATCCTTCCAGATCTGGCTGTCTTCGGCGATGTTCTCGTGGACTTTCCTGACCGATTCGAGCATGCCGTCGAGGACCTCGGACCCCTTCTCGATCGAGTTGTGGCTCTCCTGGATGCTGGCCTCGAGCCCCTCAAGGCTTTGTTGCAGCTCTTGGGCGATGGCATTGACGTTTTCAAATAACCTCGCCATATCGGATTGGGCGTCTTGGGCCTGGGTGGGCAGGCCGCTCAAGAGCAGTCCAAGGCTGAGGATCAGGGCAGACAGGGTCTTCATGGTGATATCTCCAGACGGGTATGCAGTGTTTAAAGGGCAGTTTGCAGCTTAGGGCGCACTGCCGCGCCTTGTCCCTCTGGTCTTCGGACAGAGCGAGTCGGGCAGGACCGGGTATATGCATTGATCGAGCCGCTACTGGGCGATGGGGACTGCGGTCTTGAGTGTCTGCTGGGTCTTCTGCTCGACCACGGCCATTGCTTGGGTGATGGCGTTGAGCCCCTCGACTACCGAGCGCGCCGCCGCCAGTGCATCGAGCACCTTGCCGATCTTCATCTCTTGCAAGATCACGCGGTGCTGGCGCATCAGGGCCGAGAGTTTTTCCTGGGCCAGGGCGCGGCTTTGGTTGAGCCGCTCTTCGATGAGCTCGTATTCCTGGATGGCGCGCTCGAGCTGGGCGATGCTCTGTTCGCGATTGGGATAATCGGGTGGCTGGCGCTCATACCAGCTCTTCAAGACGGTGGTACCCTCCTTGGCGCGGTTGAGGGCATCGGCAAAGTCGCTGTTGAGGTCGAGCTTGTTGAGCACGCTATAGACCTCGTCGCGCAGGGTAAAGAAGAGTTGATCGACCTGGGTCTGTTTATCCTGTTCCGAGGTCAGGCGGGCGACCTCCTCGAGCTGTTCCATCGCCGTCTGGATGCGCGCATTGAGCTGGGCGCTAGAGGCGCGGATGTTGGCCATCTCGCTTTCGAGGATCTGGGTCGGAGTGGCCCGATTGGGGTTGCGCGCGCTGTATTGTGTCTCTTGGGTGTATGCAGGTCCGGCGCTGTGGAGTGCGCCCAACAGCCAGACACTCAGAAGCAGGGGCAAGGCGCGGTGATGACATGACATGATGATCGTCCTCCTCATAAACATTCAGCGCCCGCAGGCATCCAGGTTCTCTTGCAGACCACCGATCAGACGCTCGGTCTTATTGCGCAGGTAGGCGAGGTCGCGGGCAATGTCGGTAAGGTCCGATTCAAGATTGCGCGCCCTATCCGCCTCGCGCACCAGCCGCTGGCTGATCAGGGGTCTGGTCTCTTGGTTGAGTTCCTTGTCGACGCGCTTGATCATCAGACCGGCGCAGACATTGAGCTTGAGCGATTCGTCCAGCCATTCGCTGACCGGCAGTTGCTTGAGCTGCTCGAGCTCTTGACGGTTGCCTTCAATGAAGGACGCAGGACATGGGGCATCGCTCAGCTGACGCAGCTCCTTGCGCCATTTCAAGAGCTGTTTATTGCTGCTCTCGACCCGTTGCAGGATGCGGACATAGTTCTCGCCCAGGGCGTGATAGCGTTTAAACATCTCCTCATCGGTCCAGGTGCAGGCCGCCGTTTGCATCGAGAAGGTGCCCGAGCGCATGCCCGCAGGCTCAGGACGGGCCGGGAGGCCGGTATCGCTGGCCGCCGGCGGATAGGCGGGTGCGATGAGCAGCTGGGGATGCAGGCGCGCGCTCAGCTCATCGACGAATCTGCCAAGCCCCGTAAACCACTGGGGCGCCCAGAGACCTGCGGCGCCGAGCGCACCGCCGATCAGGACGATGGAGACGAATGCCCAAACCATCCAGGTCCGACGGCGCCGACCCGCAGGCTGCCGATCGGGGATAGGCGGGGGCGGGGGTACAGGGCTAGGGGAGGGCTGTTCGGCCGGCGGCGGGGAGGGGGGGAGCGGGGCAGGGGCAGGGGCAGGGGTCTCATCGATCACCGCCACACCGAAATGCTCGGCCAACGCCCGCAGCCCCCCGCGATAGCCCTGACCGACGGCGCGCAGCTTCCAGCCTGGCCCGTGGCGATAACATTCGGCGAGGATGAGCGCCTGTTCGTCCTCGGCCTCGGTGAGCTCAAAGACCAGGGGCTCGCCGAAGGTAGGGGTCGCGATCAGGCGCAGGCCTACAAGATCACGGAATCGCCCCTGTTCCAAGGCCGCGGCACAGACGCAGCGGTGGATACTCGTGGGGAGGACGTCGAGTTGCAGGCGAAACTCGACCCGTCCGGGGTCATTGAACTGCAACCGGATCAAACCCTCAGGCGACTGTGGCTGGTTATAGAAGATGAACCAGTCATCGCTTGGGACGCGGCCCCGCTCATCCACCGCCAGACAGAGGACCTCGGCTGAGCCCTTGGTCTGGTCCCAATAGACCTCAAGGCGCGTGCTGCCCGAGCTGGTCAGCGGGGCGTTTGCACCTTTGGGCAGCTTAGGCATGGCCTAGATCTCCTCCCTCGATACACGCACCCCCCGCTCCCCCCGGATGGGCCGATGCCTCAAGATGTTGGAGGCGGTCATCACCGGCGCGCGGATCCCTAGGCCTGTTCCCAGATGACGTGTTTGCCGGCGCGGGCGGCGGCCTCGAGGAGCTCGATCAAGGGCAGTGCGCGGTGAGCGAGGCTCACTGACTCGCGCTCATCGGCCCGCTGCGACCTGGGGGAGGGGTCCAGAGGGACATCGGGGTGTTCGGCCACCGCCGCCTTGAGCCTGGCGAGCGCCTCTGGGATGTCCTCGGCGAGCAAGGCCCCTGGTACCGTGCCGCTATGACCCATACGCTTGAGCAAGGCCACGGCCACCTCGCCGAACATGACGATAGTAGCATAGGCGGGCGTCTCGAAGCGGACCAACATCTTCGGGTCCTCCTGTCTCGGGCGGGGCGCTCCAGATGGGCTGATAGGTTAAGATAGATCCTTGATCGCAATCCAGCCTGCGTTGTTCACCCTTAATGATGATGACCGAAGCCTCTGAGACCCCGCGCACCCATTTCATCCATCAGATCATCGAGACTGATCTGGCCTCGGGCAGGTGTCAGCGCATCGTGACCCGCTTTCCCCCCGAACCCAACGGCTATCTCCATATCGGTCACGCCAAATCGATCGTGCTCAACTTTGGGCTCGCCGAAACCTTCGGCGGCGTATGCAACCTGAGGTTCGACGACACCAACCCGCACAAGGAAAACATCGAATATGTCGAGGCGATCAAACGCGATGTGCGCTGGTTGGGCTATGACTGGGGCGAGCGGCTGTATTTTGCCTCGGATTATTTCGAACAGCTCTATCAGTTCGCCATTGAGCTGATCCACAAGGGGCTGGCTTATGTCTGCGACCTCTCGGTCGAGGAGGTCCGTGCCTATCGCGGGACCCTGACCGAACCCGGGCGCAACAGCCCCTGGCGCGACCGCTCGGTCGAGGAGAATCTGGATCTCTTTCAGCGCATGCGCGCCGGCGAGTTCCCTGACGGCAGTCGCACTCTGCGCGCCAAGATCGACATGGCCTCGCCCAATATCAATCTGCGCGACCCGGTGCTTTATCGCATCAAGCACGGGGTCATCCATCATCAGACGGGCGATGCCTGGTGTTTATATCCCACCTATGACTATACGCACCCCATCTCGGATGCGCTCGAGGGGGTGACCCACTCGCTCTGCACCCTCGAGTTTGAGGACCATCGCCCGCTCTATGACTGGGTGATCGAGCACGTCTCCGTCCCCAGTCGCCCGCGTCAATACGAGTTCAGCCGACTGAATCTCGAATATACAGTGATGAGCAAGCGCCGGCTCACCGAGCTGGTCGATGAGGGCCATGTCAAGGGGTGGGATGACCCGCGTCTGCCCACCCTAGCAGGACTGCGCCGACGCGGCTATACCCCCTGCGCCATCCGCACCTTCTGCGAGCGGATCGGGATCACCAAGTCTGAAGGTCGGGTCGAGATGGCGATGCTCGAGAATGCCATCCGCGAGGACCTGGATGCCACCGCCCCGCGCCGCCTGGCGGTCTTTTATCCGCTCAAGGTGGTCCTGGTGAACTATCCGGAAGAGCGCCTCGAGTGGCTTGAGCTTTCCAATCACCCCAAGGACCCGGCGCAGGGGACCCGCCGCCTGTCCTTTGGCCGAGTGCTTTATATCGACCGGCGTGACTTCGAGGAGCACCCGCCCAAGGGCTTCAAGCGCCTGACCCCAGGCGGCGAGGTGCGTCTGCGTGGTGCCTATGTGATCCGCGCCGATGAGCTCATCAAGGATGATTCGGGGGAGATCAGCGAGCTGCGCTGCTCGGTGGATCTAGACACCCTCGGCAAGGACCCTCAAGGGCGCAAGGTCAAGGGGGTCATCCAATGGGTCTCGGCCGCGCATACCATCCCTGCCGAGATCAGGCTCTATGACCGGCTGTTT
Source organism: Caldichromatium japonicum (assembly GCF_011290485.1). Classification (GTDB taxonomy): domain Bacteria; phylum Pseudomonadota; class Gammaproteobacteria; order Chromatiales; family Chromatiaceae; genus Thermochromatium; species Thermochromatium japonicum. The sequence goes on from NZ_CP048029.1 coordinate 536,237, forward strand.
AGGGTCCCGGTCCCCGGCGCCGACGGCGATTGGCGCGCCGACCTCAATCCGCATGCGCTCAAGGTCATCCATAATGCCCTCGTCGAGCCGAGCCTCGCCCAGGTCGAGGTGGGCGAGCGCTTCCAATTCGAGCGCGAGGGCTATTTCACCGTCGATCCCGACTCGACCCCGACGCGACCAGTGTTCAATCTCACCGTCGGGCTGCGCGATACCTGGGGACGAGGGGCGTGAACACCACCCAGGATACGGCGGCGCGTAGCCAAGCGCTCAAGGCCTTGCATGCGCGCCTCGAGTCCTGCTGCCTGTGTCCGCGCATGCAGGGTCCAGCGGTGCACGGCGAGTCGGTGTTCTCGCCGGTGATGCTGATCGGCCAGGCCCCGGGGGCGCGCGAGATCAGCGAGCGGCGCCCCTTCTGCTGGACCGCGGGCAAGACGTTGTTCAAGTGGTTCGCCCCCTTGGGCCTGGATGAACGCGCTTTTCGCGCGCGCGTCCTGATGAGCGCGGTCTGCCGCTGTTTTCCGGGCAAAAACCCCAGGGGCGGGGACCGGCTGCCGGACGACGAGGAGGTTGCGCACTGTCAGAGGTGGTGGCTTAGTGAACTTGAGCTCCTGCGCCCCCGGCTCATCCTGCCGGTGGGTCGGCTGGCCATCGCCCAGCTCTTGCCTGCCGCGCGTTTAAGCGAGCGCATCGGTCGGCAGTGGGTCTATCGTGCCCCCCAAGGCTGGAACGCCGATGTCATCCCTCTGCCACACCCCTCTGGTGCCTCGACCTGGTTCAAGATGGAGCCCGGGCAGACCCTGTTGCAGCAGGCCCTGGCACTCATCGCCGCCCATCCCGCCTGGCAAGCGCTGGTGGCCGAGGCGGCGCAGGACGCCCAAGGAGACTTGGCTCAGCCCCATGCCGCGGCATCGGCCAGGATCAGCAACTGACCGCGCGGTCTGATGCGGGCGATGGGCAGGTCTTCACCCGCGCGAAGGCGCGCCAGGGCCTGGCGTTTGCCCTGACCTGAGACCAACATCAGCACGGATTGGCAGTTGCTCAGCGCCCGCGGGCCCAAGGAGACCCGCTCGGGCGGGGGCTTGGGGGCATCATAGACGGGGATGACTAGGGCATCCGCATCGCTGGGATGACCGGGAAAGAGGCTTGCGGTATGCCCGTCCTCACCGAGCCCAAGCAGCACCAGGTCGAAGGGCAGGTGCCCTTGGATCAGGTCAGTATAGCGAGCTGCGGCAGTCTTGGCCCCGAGTTCTGCGGGGATGGGGTGGATCTTCTGGGGGGGGATCGGTACGCGATCGAGCCAGTTCAGACGCGCCGCCTGGTCGTTGCGCTCCGGGTGCGTTTGTGGCAGACAGCGCTCATCGCCAAAAAAGACCTCCCAGTGCCCCCACTCCGCCGACATCTCGGCAAGACGGCGATAGGTCGCAAGGGGGGTCTGACCGCCGGCGAGCACCAGACGAAAGCGCCTGCGGGCGGTGATGGCGGCCTCGGCGGCGACGAGCACCTGGCGCGCCGCAGCCTCGGCGAGCTGCTCTGAGTCGGAAAGGCAGTGGAACTCGATCATGGATGGTCTAGAGGGGGATGCAGCGCACGCCTTAGGCTAACATAGAGCCCTAGGATCAGCTGTGCGATAGACCACCCGCTATCCCCAACCCCCTTGCAATCCATCAGAGGGACCCCGCGATGAAGATACTGCTGGTCGATGACTCCAAGTCGGCGCGCTATGCGCTGCGGTTGCAATTGCAAAAGCACGGAATCGAGGTCGAGATAGCCGAATCGGCCGAGGATGCCTTCGCCAAGCTCAAATCGAGCCTGCCCGATGTGATCTTCATGGACCATCTGATGCCCGGGCTCAATGGTTTCGAGGCCTTGGACATCCTCCGCCAAGACCCGCACCTGGCGGCCATCCCGGTGGTTATGTGTACCTCGCAGGAAGAGGACGAGTTCGCCGAACAGGCGCGTGCCAAGGGGGCCTTCGCCATCCTGCCTAAGTCCTCGGCGCCCGAACGCCTGCCTGACCTACTGGATCGTCTGAAGGCAGCGCTTGCCGCTGCCTCTGTCGCTCCTGCCCCTGTTGTCAGCGTACCGCCCGAGATACCTGTCGCTGCACCCGCTGGTCTGTCGGAAGAGGCGGTCAGCCGGTTGATCGAGACCCAGCTTGCCGAACGCTTGCCGCGATTGCTCACCCCCCTGCTCGAAGAGCTGCGGCGCGATCTCACCGAGGCCCTACGCAATGAGACCCGCCGCCTGATCGATGAGGCACGCGCTGCCGACCAGTCAGCCCCGCCCCGGCCGACCCTGGCAGATCTCCAGGCCATGGCGACCCATTTGACTACCGAGACCCTGCCTGATCTGATCCGCCGCACCCTCCAGACCGAGCGTGCTCAGATCCAGGATTGGGTCAACCAGAAGTTGAGCGAGATACTGGCGAGCCGTACCCAGGATTGGGTAAACGCCGAGGAGATCGCGCACCAGGTGGTCTCGGCTGCCCAGCGCGAGGTGCGGCAGGCAGAGGAGCGGGTCATCGCCCAGGCCCAACAGGTTGCCCAGACCCTGGAGCAGCGGCTGCGCAACTCCCTGGGCCTGATCTATGGCCTGCTCGGATTTGTCGCCCTGCTGGGATTGGGCGCGGCAGGGGCTGTGTATTATCTCTTGACCTCGCCTCTAGGCTGAGGTCGGTCGGTGTGGTTGCAGGGGTCTGGTGGATGCGGCGAATCATTATTGGGCGCCGTCGCCGCCCGGTGCCGCTCCCTCACCGGCAGGTGCGCCGCTGCCGTCGGTAGATGCGGCCGGCGCTGCGCCGAAGAGCCCAGCGCGGGCGCTTAAGCCGGGGACCTCGAAACGCATCTCCGGCCAGACCGCCAGCCCTTTGGCCGCCGAGACCGTTCCGCCCGTGACCTCATCCTTGCTGGTGCCGCTCAAGGCCGTGCGCACCACCATCTGGCTTTGGCCGGTGATACCGGTGAGCTTACCGGTACCACCGGTGAGGGTGAAGGTCCCCTTGCACACCCCGGGTTGCCCTTCGCAGGCGTATTCGGCAAAGACATAGTCTCCGCTGGGGCTTTCGATCGCGCAATACCCCTGGGCCGAGATGGTATTGTTGAGCACATAGATGATCTGGGTGGAGGGGCAGGTAAAGATCGCGGTATCCAAGAGCCCATCGCCATGTTCGATATACATGATCCCCTCGAAGGTCCCGATGAATTGGAGCTTATCCACCGCGACTTGAAAGATCTGACCATTGGCCTCCCAGGGGGCCATAATCTTGGCGGTGCCGACCTCAGCGGCGGCGGGCAGGGCAAGTGAGCACAGGATCATCAATGAACGGCTGAATGAGAGACGGCGCATGGGCGTTGACGGAGGACAGTGAAGGAATGCTGTTTATTGTAAGTTCGATCGATTGCGCGATGATATAGTCGAGAGAGGCAGAGGATGGTGGCTGAGGCACTACATAGCCCGACTGAGGACAAGGACAGCGAGCGCCCCCCAGGCGCACGTCCATTGTTGCTGGGCTGGCGCGAATGGCTGGCTCTGCCCGATCTGGCTCTGCCAGCGATCAAGGCCAAGGTCGATACGGGGGCGCGGACCTCGACCCTGCATGCCTTCTATGTCGATCCGTTCAGGCGCGCCGGCCAGCGATATATCCGGTTTGGCGTCCATCCACTTCAGGGCCGGACCGATCTCGTGGTTCACTGCGAGGCATCTGTGCTTGATCGGCGTTTGGTGAGCGATTCGGGCGGCCATCGTGAGGAGCGCTATGTGATCGCGACCCTCTTGGTACTGGCCGATCAACGCTGGACGATCGAGCTCACCCTGACCAATCGCGAAACCATGCGCTTTCGCATGCTGCTGGGACGCTGTGCCATCCGCGGCCGGGCCTGGGTTGATCCAGGGAGCTCGTTCCTGACGGCTCGGATCGAGCATCCGTGGGAGGTCTATGCCCAGGCTATCCGCTAGCCCACCCCTGCGCGCACAATTCGATGTGCACAAAGACGGTCGTGATGCATATCCCCCGGACCTTTCGCCCCAGCGATCGCCTGTACATGGATGGACTCTCTCCGCGCACTGCGGTCAATCCGTCTTCGCGGGACGTCTTGCCACGCTTGTCCTGGATCTGCCGCACGCAGATTTGCTCGCGTTCCCTGCCGATCGCCAACACCCGACCGCAACCTCTGCGCGCGGATGGCGGTTCGCTTTGCCATCCTCGCCCTGAAGAACGAGTCCTGTCGCTCATTGGTCGAGTTAATCGGCGATACACACCCGATTGCGTCCGCTGCGTTTCGCTGTATACAGCGACCGGTCGGCGGCCTGGATCAGTTTGACTAGGTCTGTTCCATGCAGATCCATACCAGCGATGCCGATGCTCACCGTGGCGCCAAGTCTTTCGCCGTTGTTTAACTCGCACGGGGTGGATGCCAGATGCTGCCGGAACTTGTCCATGAGAGCTTGGGCACAGTTGCTATTGGCACCAGGCAAAAAGACCGCGAACTCCTCGCCTCCATACCGACCGATCACATCGCTTGCGCGAAGTGAGGCACGTAAAAGCTGCGCAAAATGAACCAAAATCTGGTCGCCAACCAGATGGCCGTGGCTGTCGTTGATGTGTTTGAAAAAATCGATATCGATCAGGGCAAGCGACCCAGGCTGTGCGCTCGGCCAGGTGTTCAGGATCTGATGTTGTACACGCCCCAAAAAGCCGCGGCGATTAAGCAGCCCAGTCAGGGGATCGGTGAGCGTCTGCTCGATGAGAGTATGTTCCTTGATCTTTTGGGCGGTGATGTTGCGCTCGATGGCGGCAAAATGTGTGACTTCTCCCCAACTATTGCGCAAGGGGAAGATATTGACCTCGATCCAGTATTCTTGCCCATCCTCGGTATTGGGGCCCTGGAGGACGCGCGGCGTCTGACCGATGATTTCCTCAGCTGTGTAGCCGGTTAGCTCTGTAAATGCCTGGTTCACATAGAGAATACGCGGGCCCTCTCCCGTCAAGGGATTGGCCTCGGTCACGACCACGATATCGAGGGCATGAGCGATGATCTGCTCAAAAGGGATATCCTGTTTGTTTCTGGTGATGTCGATGAAGGTTACAACGACCTTGGCGAGATTGCCTTGGTCATCGCAGCAGAACGGCTGTCAATGATGCCGATAACCTGGTTGGTCAGGGGCTGTCCGCTTGCCAAGACCTGATTGACCGGATAGCGCTCAACTGGCAGGGTGCGGCGGTCCTCATCGAGAAAATGCCATGCCGGATCGAACGCTTCCTTGCCCAGGGCCTGATCCAGGGTCAGACGCAAAAGCTGCAAGGCTCGCGCATTGGCATAGAGGATCTCGGTCCTTGGACCATGCACCACCACCCCGGCATGTAATGAATTGAGCAGGGCGTTCGGATCGATCGCAGGGAGGGTATGTCGTCCACCGGCGGTCGGTTGATGCATACCTTTGATCACTCGACACATTACCTGGATAAATTGCAGTTGCCTTGTCTAGGCAACCTCAAAACAACATGGATGTTAACCTGGCCCTCATCAAGGGGGATCGGAATATCGTTATGCCATGTATCACACTGCCAAATTTAGGCCTATGCCGATTCATTTGAGCAAAATCCGCGCTGGGATTTGGGGTGGTTGGCTGACCAGCACAGTACTTGCGACCGCGCTCAACGCCGCCGAGCAGAGCCCTTTCATCCATGAACCCGAACCGCCGGTCCCGGCGAGTGTCAACACCCCTTTGCCCTGGTCAGAAGATCCAAGCTGGCTGCCGCCCCTGCCGCAGGAGGCAGATTTATTGCCGTTAAACGTCGCTAGCGGCTCTGGGGTATTCCGTTATTTTATAGATGGGCGCAATCTGGTTATAGGCCAGGATGGGGTGGTGCGCTATACCATCCTTATCCGCTCACCGTCAGGGACCCCGAATCTGTCGTTCGAGGGGATCCGCTGTACGGCGCGCGGGCAATATCGGGTCTTTGCCTATGGTACAGACCAAGGCTTTACGCCGGTTGATCAGGATTGGCAGCCGATCGGCCTAGATAGCGAGCCCTATCGCATCCAGTTGTGGCGCCACCATCTGTGTCTTCTGGATGTCTATCGACCGCGCTCGGTCGCTGAGATCAAACGTTCGCTCCAGATCCAGGGTGGGGCTGGAGGGGGTCAGGGTCTATTGTCTGACTAACTCAAGAGATCGCTTGTTTTAGCAAACACACTGGAACCTGCATGTCCAATCCATTGCTTACTGAAGGCCTGCCGGCCTTCGATCGTATCCGCCCCGAACATGTCGAACCTGCTGTCGAGACGCGGCTTGCCGAGTGCCGCAGCACCATCGCGCGCCTGACCACTGAGATTGAGGTCCCTACCTGGGAGAACTTCGTCGAGCCGCTCGATGAGGCCAATGATCGGCTGGAGCGGACCTGGTCGCCGGTGGCGCATCTCAATGCCGTACTCGATAGCGAGCCTTTGCGCGCGGTTTATAACGCCTGTCTGCCCAAGCTCAGCGATTATGGCACCGAGGTGGGCCAAAACGAGGCACTCTTTGCCGCCTATCGCGCGGTTGCCGCCCAAGAGCATCTCGATCAGGCACAGCGCAAGTTCTTGGAAAACACCCTGCGCGACTTTCATCTCTCGGGGGTGGACCTACCGCCAGAACAGAAGGCGCGCTGCAAAGAGATCAGCCAGGAGCTTGCACAACTCACGAACAAATATGGTGAAAACGTCTTGGATGCGACCCATGGCTGGAGCAAGCACCTCCAAGACGACAGTCGGCTCTCTGGATTGCCGGAGTCGGCCTTGGCGCTGGCGCGTCAGAACGCCAAGCAGCGGGGGCTGGATGGCTGGGTCTTGACCCTAGATGTGCCCTGTTACCTGCCGGTCATGACCTATGCCGATGACCGGGACCTGCGCTATGAGCTCTATGAGGCCTATGGTACCCGCGCCTCGGATCAAGGGCCGCATGCCGGGCGCTGGGACAATGGCCCACTCATGGAGCGTATCCTTAGGCTGCGCCATGAGCTGGCCCAGTTACTGGGCTTCAATAACTACGCCGAACGCTCGCTGGCGACCAAGATGGCGCGCTCGCCGCAAGAGGTCATGGGCTTTCTCGAGGATCTGGCAGATCGCTCCCTGCCGCAGGCGCGCCGCGAGTTCGCCGAGCTTTCAGCGTTCGCCCGTGATCGATACGGGATCGAGCGGCTTGAGCCCTGGGATATCGGCTATTACTCGGAAAAGCTACGCCTCCATCGCTATCAGATCAGCCAGGAGGAACTGCGCCCCTATTTCCCGATCGATCGGGTCTTGCAAGGTCTCTTTGCGATCGTCGGGCGTCTCTTCGGTATCCGCATCGAGGAGATCGAATCTTTCCCTACCTATCATCCCGATGTGCGCTTTTTCGAGATCCGTGATGCAGGCGGCGAGCTGCGCGGTCAGTTTTATCTCGACCCCTTCGCCCGTCCCAGTAAGCGGGGCGGGGCCTGGATGGATGCCTATGCCAATCGGATGCACACCAAGTGCTATGACCAGATCCCGGTGGCCTATCTAGTATGCAATTTCATGCCGCCGGTCGGGGAGCGCCCCTCATTGCTCACCCATGATGAGGTCCTGACCCTGTTCCATGAGTTCGGACATGGATTGCATCATCTGCTCACCCGGATCCATTATTCGGGGGTCGCCGGTATCAATGGGGTACCCTGGGATGCAGTGGAGCTTCCCAGTCAATTCATGGAAAACTGGTGCTGGGAGCGCGAATCGCTCGATCTGTTCGCGGCACATTGGGAAACCGGCGAGCCTCTGCCGGAGGCGCTCTTTCAGCGGATGATCGCGGCCAAGCACTTCCAGTCAGCGATGCAGATGGTCAGACAGCTCGAGTTTGCGCTCTTTGACTTTAGGCTCCATCTAGAATATGACCCAGAGCGCGGCGGTCTGGTCTATGAGATCCTGGAGGAGGTCCGCGATCGTGTGGCGGTTATCCGCCCGCCCGCCTTCCATCGCTTTGCCCATAGCTTTTCGCACATCTTCGCCGGTGGCTATGCGGCGGGCTATTACAGCTACAAATGGGCGGAGGTGCTCTCTGCCGATGCCTTTTCGCTCTTCGAGGAGCGCGGGATCTTTGACCCGACCGCTGGCCGGTCGTTCTTGGAGAACATCCTGGAAAAGGGTGGCTCAGAGGACGCGATGGATCTATTCATCCGTTTTCGCGGACGCCACCCCAGGATCGATGCCCTGTTGCGTCACTCTGGAATCATTGCCGAGACTCCATGAGGCTACTTGCGATCGATACCTCGGGCCCGTCCTGTTCAGCCGCCCTATTGCTCGGGGGCGAGGTCATCCAACAGATCGCCCTCACTCCACGGCGGCAGGGTGAACTGATTCTGGGGATGATGCAAAGCCTGTTGGATCAGGCGGGGCTTGAGCTCAAGGGGTTGGATGCATTGGCCTTTGGCCGCGGTCCCGGCTCATTCACCGGTGTGCGGATCGCTGCCGCAGTCATCCAAGGCGCTGCGTTCGGGGCGGGGTTGCCGGTGGTGCCAATCTCGACCCTGGCTGCCATCGCCCAAGGACAGTTCAGGCGTTCAGGCCACCGCCGGATTTTGGCCACCCTCGATGCCCGTATGGACGAGGTCTATTGGGGCTACTATGAGATCGGCGCTGGGGGTCTTGCCTTATTACAGGGGGCGGAAAAGGTCTGCGCGCCGGAACGGGTAGAGCTACCACCAGACGATGGCTGGTATGGGGTCGGCTCGGGTTGGGGTATGCATGGCGCACAGTTGTCCCAACGGCTTGGAGGCGCGCTCACCGGATCCAACCCCGAGGCGATCTGCGAGGCCGAGGACATCGCGCGTCTGGCCGCTGCCGACTTTGGTGCGGGGCACTGGGTCGAGGCGACCCAGGCCCTGCCGGTCTATCTGCGCGACCGGGTGACGCAGGTCCAGCCCATGAGTGCATTTCAAGGTCTATTAGAAGACGGTCGCCGCTGATCGTGCTGACAATGGCGTTGGAGACACTGGATCACATAGGCAAAGAGCGCGGCCTCGCTCACCACGAAGGTGGTCAGTGCACCGCTCAAACGTTGGCCAAAACTGAGCGGGGTCAGACCCAGGACCAGCCAAGTCAGATAGGTGATGACGCCGGCAATGATCGATGCCAGCAGGAAAGGCCATAGCGGATTGCTACATTTAGCGCACAGGGACATGGAGGGGTTCCGTTGGGCAAGGCGGTGCATCAGACCGCGGGTGGCCGAATCATAAGTATCTGATGATGGACCTGCAATCCGTCTCCACCGCCGCAAACACCCCCAAGGGACAGCGCAAGACACCCAGTTGGTCCTCAGCCGGCCATGTCGTCATCTCGGCGCATGCCGGCATCAGAGCGATGGATCCTCCGTTCAGCAGTGCCTATCCCTGATCCCTGGGTAAGGCAGGGGCAGGTTCGCCAGGGTAACCGGCGTGTACGCGATCCCTTCCATGGCGCATGACCCGCGTCCCCTTCTCCTCGATTTAATGTAGATAGGTCTGGATGCCGTCGCCAGCGTGCGGTTCGTGCAAACGGCATTGGAGCGACGCCCCTTGCCCAAGGTCCCGGTTTGGATCGATGCCGTCGGCAAAGCGCCTGCATCCATGACCGAGGGTGCGCTTGCCGCCCTCGGCGATGCCTGTTGGGGGCTTTTGGTTATTCTCAATCAAGTCAATCAGGCGATGGTGCAAGCCAGATAAACGAACGACAGGGAAGACGAGGCGAGCTTGTCGTAGCGCGTGGCGATGCGTCTGAATTGCTGGATGCGACAGAAGAAGCGCTTGATCAGATTGCGGTTTTTGTAGAGATGCCGGTTGAACGAGCGCGGATTGAGTCGGTTGGAGCGTGGGGGGATGACCGCCTGGCTGCCCTGTGCGGTCACCGTTTCGACAAGGGCATCCGAGTCGTAACCCTTGTCGGCAATGACGCACTCGGTCGGTTGGTCCTGGATTAACGCCGCGGCCTGCTCGATGTCGGCGACCTGCCCTGCCGAGAGAATGACGCGCAGCGGATTGCCCAAGGCATCCACCGCAACGTGCAGTTTGGTCGTCAACCCGCCCCGCAAGCGACCGATTTCCTGTTGGCCCGCTTTTTTAGGGCGCCAGCAGAATGTGAGTGGGTGCGCACGATGGTCGAGTCGATGAACAGATGCTCCATGTCGGCATCGCCTTGCAGTGCGGCGGCCACGCGCTCCCAAACACCTTTCTCGCGCCAGCGCGAGAAACGCACATATGTCCGGTGCCAGTGGCCCAGCTCGGCTGGCAAATCGCGCCACAGACAGCCGGTGCGCATGATCCAGAGCACGGCTTTGACAACGCGCCGGTTGTCCCTCGCTGTGCAACCCGGATCGCTCTTCTTCCCCGGTAACAGCTGCTCAATGCGTGCCCACCGCTCATCTCATAACATCTTCCGCTCCATCCTGACTCCTGCGCAAAAGTCAGGATATGACCAGACTTCACCCACTGTGAACAGCCCCTCGCCATGTCAGTGACTGTGAACGATTTATGCAACCTCGCTTGCATATGACATAGCACTATGCGCACGATTGAGAAGAGGACCTAGCTCTGGCTTCTGCGCAGCACTGGATACGCGACAGTAGGCATCAATCCGCATTGGCTCTGATACCTTATTGCGCAAGCCAATCAACTCGCGGATTTGTGCCTCGCGACTGTTCGCGCCACCAGGATCAAACCCCCTTCGCGCTCCCAGCGTTGCAAGGTCTTGACCGAGACGCCAAGCCGCTTCGCCGCCTTGCCTGTGCCCATCATCGCGCTTTCCATGTGGAAAATCATCCACTATCACGCACAGCTTGTAATACTAGGGTTGGCTCCTCAGGATGAGGGTGCGCAGGTGCTGTCGCGGATCAAGGGCGGTGGGCTGTTGGCCCAGCTGCGAGGGCGCAAGGTCCGGCAATTGGCCATATCCGATGTGCCGGGCGATCGCGCAGAGCTCATCGGTTCTGGGCCCTTGGTGCCGGTTGCCGATCTCGCAGCAGAGCTGAGATCGCTCGACTTGCCGGCTTGCCTGAGGTCTTGGGTGGACAAGGGTCTTTCCGACGCCACCCTGCCTCTTAACGGCCCTCAGGTTGAGCTCGTCTTAAGCTCAGCCCAGGACGCAGTCGCTGCCGCTGCTCGCGCCTAGAGACTTGCCGTCTGGCGCTCGCCTAAGCCCTTAACCGACGATGCTGAGCGTGCGGGGCAGCACATCGCCCGCCAGCTCATGGGCGCAGATCCTGGGATCTATGTGTGCGGTGGCGAGACTACGCTCCGGCTGCCGCCTCATCCAGGACGCGGCGGACGCCATCAGCATCTCGCCTTGGCCGCAGCGAGCGAGTTGGTGGAGCGCACCGACTGCTGGCTGCTGTGCATCAGTAGCGATGGCACGGATGGCCCCCCATGAGGATGCCGGCGCCCTGATCGATGGTCAGACGGTTGCGCGGGGCGAGCTTGCAGGGCTCGCCGCCCGCTTTTGTCTGGAGCGCTTCGACTCAGGGCGCTTCTTGGAGACGAGCGGCGACCTGCTCCATACCGGTCCTACGGGCACCAATGTCATGGACCTAGTCATCGGCTATCGCGCAGATAGCCGAGTTGCTCGACCCCAAAACGGGTCGGGGTGAGGCCAAACCTGGCAAAGCTATCGTTGCCGGTGCAGACATTGCCCTCAAGCAACATCTGGATCTGATCGCGAGTGATCGGAAACCAGGAGAAGCGATCGAAGAGCCCCGCCGCAAGTTTGATCGGCAGCACCGGTGCCGGCACCATCGCCTTGGTGCGCCCGCAGGATGCGGCGATGGTGGTCAGGATCGCCTTCCAGCTCAGGCGCTCGGGGCCGCAGAGCGGATAGATCTGAGATTCGGTACGCGGTTCGCTCAGGGCCAGGACAAAGGCGCGGGCGACGTCCTGGACGCTGACCGGCGCTAGCTCAAAGAGCCCGGCCTGCGTCGGCAACAGACCAGAGAAGAACAGGGGTGCCGGCAGGGGGCTGTCGATGATCTCCCGTTTGAGCTGGGAGCAGAACTCCATTCGGCCCTCGGGGTCGCCGAAGATCACCGAGGGCCGAAAGATGGTCCATTTGAGGCCAGAGCCTTTAAGGGCTTCCTCGGCGCGATACTTGGTGCGCTGATAGGCCGTGCCGTCCGGCCGCACGCCGTTGGCGCTCATCAGGATGAAGCGGTTGACGCAGTTTTCTTGGGCGGCGGCGATGGTATCGACCACCCCCTGATAGTGCATGGCCTCGAAGGTGATCCCGCGCGCGGGGAATTCACGCAACAGACCGATCAGATAGATCACCGCATCGCAACCGCGCACGCACTCGACCAGGGCGCCGAGGTCGCGCACCTCGCCGCGGACGAGCTTGCAGGCCACAGGGTCTGCGACCTTGTGCTCGCTGCCCGGGCGCACCAGAAGATGCGGCACATGGCCTTCGGCTAGAAGCTGACGGGTGATATGCAGGCCGACGAAGCCGGTCCCGCCGATGACCGCAACCTTCATGCAGAGAGTCCTCATCGCTGGATGGATAGACAGCAGGGATCAGATACGGACACAACCCCTATTAGGGATGGCCGGCGATCCCCCATCATTGGGGATGACGGCTGCTGCCGCAAGGCTTGGCCTCAACGCGCGATCTGGGCTCCGGCTACAACCGGGGCGGTGGAAGGGGCTAGAGCGGATAAGCGTTGACGGCGCAACCGCCGCAGGGCCTGATGTGCGGCATCGAAAACACCGGTGATGGCCTCGTTGGGCAATTTGCGCGTCTCACGCATCACCATCTGCTGGCCGGAGCCCAGTTTGGCGCTGAGCTCGCAGCGCACCCGGTGACCGCGTAACGGATCGAATTCTTCTTGGATATTGAACTGAGCCTCGCTCAGCTCGTCGGAGAAACGTTCCATGAGTTTGCTGCCTTCCTTTTCGATCTGCTGACGGATAGCGGCATCCAGCGCTAGCATGTCGCCGCCGATCTTTAGGACCATACCTAGAGTTCTCCATGAAGACGGTCCGCCTGCAAACTATTGGTACAGGGGACCGGTGGATTTGATTTGCAGATGAGCACCTAAACAGGTTGCTTGAGTTGAGCACGTCGCAGAGGTATCTCTCGGGGCATGTAAACTGAGTGGCGAGATGCGCGACGGCACATGGATGATGGCCTCTGAGTCGGCGAAATGCAAGCATGAAATCATCCCAGGAGGTTGCGATAGGCACGGCGAAAGTCCTGATAGGCCTCCCAGCCATCCTTGTCCATGACCTGATCGATTACCCACCGGTTTTCATCCGCCTCGCCCATGAGGGTTTGGATAGTATGGCCGAGATGACGCAAAAAGGCATAGCTCGGGCCCTCATCGGTCAGTTGGAACTCGGCATATTCATCCGAACGCTCATTCAGGCGCGCAAGGAAGGCTGCCGCATGATCGCCTGGACCTAACAGGTCTTCGCCATTGTCTTGGACATGGGCGCAGAGACGTTTGGCAAACTCCACAATCAGTGCTCGGCGCTCGGCCTCGGCGAGCGCTTCAAAAGCTAAGCGATCGGCGACTTGGAGCAGAAAGGCCAGATATTCCTGGATCACTGCCAGACGCTGGGCGTCGTCGCGATAAACAAAACGCTCGCAGTGGAGATTGATCGCCTTGGCCAGCGCAATCCGCCAGGCAACCGCCGCCAGCGCGCTGGCAACATCTCCGAGGGAGCGGTCGCGTGTCTCGTCCTTCCAGCGTGTCTTAAGATGCAATGCCATTTTTCCCTACTCCGTCAGAATCGGCTCACAAACCCATCGCCCTGTTCAGCGACAGGGGATGAAAAACGGATTCCCTAGCGCCTCGCTGCACTGGCTGCCGACTGAAGGAGATAGCGGTTGTTTCAGCTCAGCCGGCAGGGTCTCGCGGCCTATCTGCAACAGCTCGCGCGCCAGGCGACAAGGCTCGGTCTCACCGCAGCGCCCATCGGCACCACAGACCCGCTCGATCAATGCGCTGCAGGGTCCAAGCGTGCGCTCATCCGTCTCTTCCTGGCGTGGGGGAGGGGATTCCCAGGCGCGCAGCATGGGCTCGGTCGGTACCGCTACCCCATCGCGCACGATCACCACCGAGCCATCCTCGAGGCGGTGTACCCCATCCCACAATGGGGCGCGCTGCCCTGCTTCCAAGCGCCAGGCGCGGTGTGTACCTGACTCGACCTCAATGCGCGCACCATCGCTCAGGCGTGCGCCCCAGTGAGCAGCCGTGGAAGATTGCATTGGGCCAAGGACTAGGACGATCCCGCTAAGCACCACATAAGCATGGTGCCTGGTCAGGTTTGTAGAGAGGTATAGCCTGTGCCAGCCCTCTCTGCTCCAATCAGCTCCCATGATGACCTCTTTGAAAATCGTTGCGATCGAAGTTTAACAGACCGTTGAAAAATCCCCTGCCGACCCCCGCGTCGGGCGGTACGATCTGAAGTCAACCGAGAACGACGCACAGACGAGCACGATGAGAGGCAATCCAAACTTCCAGGGGGCGATGTTCAGCTACATCAGCCTTGAAGAGCGCGTGCCGCAGGCCCACCCACTGCGCAAGCTGCGCGCCGTGGTCGATGCGTTGCTGGCAACCATGAACCGCGAGTTCGAAGCGGTCTACGCCCGCCGCGGCCGCCCCTCGGTGCCGCCGCAGATGCTGCTCAAGGCCTTGCTGCTGCAAATCCTGTTCTCCATCCGCAGCGAACGCCAGCTGGTCGAAGCCATCGACTACAACCTGCTCTATCGCTGGTTCGTGGGTCTGAACATCGAAGACAAGGTCTGGGACCACTCGACCTTCAGCGCCAACCGCGAACGCCTGTTCAATGAAGACCTTGCGCGCGCCTTCTTCGAGCGCGTCAAGCGCAGCGCGCAGTGGGCCAAGCTCGCCAGCGACGAACACTTCAGCGTCGACGGCACGCTCATTGAGGCCTGGGTCTCGCACAAGAGCTTCAAGCGCAAAGACGACGACAGCGGCACGACGCCTGGGCGCAACCCCGAGGTGGACTTCAAAGGGCAGGCGCGCTGCAACGACACCCACGAGAGCACCACTGACGCCGATGCCCGGCTTTACAAGAAAGCCCCAGGGGACAAGTCCCGTCTGTGCCACATCCTCATGGAGAACCGCAACGGCCTGATCGTGGATGTCGAGATCACCCACGCCAGCGGCACCGCCGAGCGCGAGGCGGCGCTGGCGATGCTCAAACGGCGGGGCAACACAAACAAGCGGGTCACAGTCGCAGCCGACAAGGGCTACGACACCAAGGACTTCATCGGGGGTTGCCGCCAACTCAAGGTCACGCCGCACGTGGCGACCAAGGACAAGCACTCGGCGGTCGATGGCCGCACCAAACGGCACGAGGGCTACAAGACCAGCCTCAAAGTGCGCAAGCGTATCGAAGAGGCCTTTGGCTGGATCAAGACGGTGGGCGGTCTGGCCAAGACCAAGCTGATCGGCCAGGCCAAGCTCACGGGCCAGGCGCTGCTGTGCTTTGCCACCTACAACCTGGTGCGCCTTGGGGCAATCGGCGGCTGGTGGGACGCGCATCATGCGTGAGTCCTGGGATACGTGCGCCCAAGGCAAGATGGCCTGAAAAGGCTTCGCCAAATGGGCAAAACGGCCTGCAAACAGGCCGAAATGCACGTCGCAATCGCTGCACAGCCGCGTCTGGGCGGCTCGATTCTTCGAAATCAGCGCCCCTGATGCGTTCGAAGAGCACTTTTTCAACGGCATGCTAAAAGACATGCTTAACAGGCCGTTGAAAAACTACTGCGATGGGCCATCTGCGGCGTTGCGCGGTGTTGGCTTCGGCCGCTGCGCTTAACATCGGCTGCGCCGATGTTAGCCTCCGCCGAAACCTGGTTTTCGCTCCCTCGCCTATCTACTTGATATGTGGTTTCGGCATAACATTCGCTTCGCTCATGTAAGCCTTCACCGAAACATCGCCTACGGCTCGTTTTCTCGGTCGCTGCGCTCCGGGCGCCTTGCATCTGGCTATCCTCGCGACGTTTTTCAACGGCCTGTTAGGTCGAATGCGCCGCAAAGTACTGCGTATCTCATTGCATCCCTAGTCTTCAAGACACTGCCGATAGCCGTGGCAGTGCTTCTGGGCCAGGGAGCGATTGGGGTAGGCGCTCATAGGAAACGCTGACCCCCGTTGGACCCAGCAATTGGCGCAACTCCTTGAGCAGGGCGTCCGCGGGCCTCACCCGCCAAGCGCGTCCAAGCATCAGTTCGCCCTGGGCCCCTGGGCAGCGATAGAGCAGACGGATCGGCAGGCTGCGCTGGGGGTCGGTCTCGCGATAATCGGCCAAGAGCTCGCGGAGTGCCCGCACCCGCTCCAGTCCTTGGGCATGAGCGGCAGGGTCGGACAGATCGAGTAGGAGGAACAGATGATGGGCGCTCGCCGCGCGCGCCTCCTCAAAGAGGCGTACCGAGTCGGCGCGTAGCGACCAGGTGTCGCGAAAATCATCGAAACTCAAGGTCCCCCTGACGCTGAGGATCTGATCGATTGCAAGCAAAGGGCGCACCTGCTCATAGAGTTCGGAAAAGACTGTGACCTCGATGCGCCCCGTGCGGTCATCGAGCACCATCGACCCCAGCCGTCCGCGGCTGCCCTTGCTATGGCGGACATTGACGACCAGGCCCACCAGATGGTAGAGCTCGCGTTCACGCCGCCCAAGCTCGCGGTCGGTCTCGAGCAGACGTGCGATGCGGATGCAGCCCATGGAGCGAAGTTCATCTTCATAGCGCGCCAGCGGGTGGCCGGTGAGATAAAGCCCGAGGGTCTCCTTTTCGCCGCGCAGCCGTTCCTCGTCCTCCCAATCGGGAAGCGACTCACCGGCGGTCTGGGGATCAGGGCGCGGTGGATCGCTCGATCCTGAGGCGCCAAAGAGATCTACCTGACCGGCGGCGCGGCGCTCGCGATATTGCTCAGCGGCCCGAAGCGCCAGGGGTAGATGCCCCATCAGGGTGGCGCGATTGGGGCCCAGGGCATCGAGCGCCCCCGCACGGATCAGGGACTCAAGGACCCGCCGGTTGACCCGCTGTAGATCCACCCGCATGCACAGATCCCAGAGGTCGCGGAAGGGGCCTTGGGCGCGCGCCTGGAGGATGGCCTCGATCGCCGACGCCCCGACCCCCTTGATGGCTCCCAGACCATAGAGGATCGCCTTCTCCCTGGCGATGCTGAAGCGATAGTCCGAGTGGTTGATCGCCGGCGGCTCGATGCGCAGACCGAGTGAGCGACACTCGTCGATCAAGGTGACCACCTTGTCGGTATTGTCCATGTCCGCCGAGAGGACCGCCGACATGAACGCCGCCGGATAATGCGCTTTCAGCCATAGGGTCTGATAGCTGACAAGTGCATAAGCCGCCGAGTGTGACTTATTAAATCCATATCCAGAAAAATACTCCATGAGATCAAAGATCTGGGCGGCGAGCTGGCGATCGACCCCGCGCGCCTCGGCACCTGACTCAAAGGTTGCCCGCTGCTTGGCCATCTCCTCTGGCTTCTTCTTGCCCATCGCCCTGCGCAGGAGGTCGGCGCCACCGAGCGAATAACCGGCGAGGACCTGGGCGATCTGCATCACCTGTTCTTGGTAGAGGATGATGCCGTAGGTGGGCTTGAGGATCGGCTCAAGATGGGGATGGAGGTAAAGGATTGGGGCACGCCCGTGCTTGCGCTCGATAAAGTCATCGACCATCCCCGACTGCAAAGGTCCAGGGCGAAAGAGGGCCACCAGCGCGGTGATGTCGTCGAAGCAATCGGGCTGGAGCTTTTTGATCAGCTCGCGCATCCCGCGCGATTCAAGCTGAAAGACCGCTGTGGTCTCGCAGCGTTTGAGCATGGCGAAGGCGTCAGGGTCATGGGGGTCGATGCGCTCGAGATCGATGAGTGACTCGCCGCGCGCCGCGCGTTGGGCATTGATGGTCTTGAGCGCCCAATCGATGATGGTGAGCGTGCGCAGTCCCAAAAAATCGAACTTAACGAGCCCGACCTGTTCGACGTCATCTTTGTCGTATTGAGTGACCGGGTCCTCGCCACCCGGTTCGCAATAGAGGGGCGTGAAGTCGGTGAGCTTGCCAGGGGCGATCACCACCCCGCCGGCGTGCTTGCCGGCGTTACGGGTCAGACCCTCGAGCTTGCGCGCCATGTCGATCAGCGCTCGCACCTCCTCGTCGTCCTGATAGACGCGCCTGAGGTCCTCACTCTCGGCGAGCGCCTTATCCAGCGTCATCCCTGGCTCGAAGGGGACCATCTTGGCGATCTTATCGACGAATCCATACGGATAGCCCATCACCCGCCCGACATCGCGCACCACCGCCTTGGCGGCCATGGTGCCGAAGGTGATGATCTGGGAGACCGCCTCGCGCCCGTATTTTTGGGCGACATATTCGATGACGCGGTCGCGTCCCTCCATGCAGAAGTCGATGTCGAAGTCTGGCATCGACACCCGCTCTGGGTTCAAAAAGCGTTCAAACAGGAGGTTGTGGGCGATCGGGTCAAGATCGGTGATCCGGATGGCATAGGCCGCCAATGAACCTGCCCCCGAACCGCGCCCGGGGCCTACGGGGATGCCGTTTTCCTTGGCCCAGCGGATGAAGTCGGCGACGATCAGGAAATAACCGGCAAAGCCCATCTGGGTGATGACGGCAAGCTCGCTCTCCAGCCGCTCCTCATAGAGCCGGCGCCGCTCGGCAGAGTCAGGGTCGGCGGGGTCCAGGATGTGGCTGAGTCGTTCGTTCAGACCGCGGCGGCACTCCTCGGCAAAGAACGACTCAGTGGTCATGCCGGCAGGCACGGGAAAGATGGGCAAATGCGGCTTGCCGAGCTTAAGCTCCAGGTTACAGCGCTTGGCGATCTCGACCGCATTGACCAGGGCCTCGGGGAGATCGGCAAAGAGCTCAGACATCTCGGCGGGGGTGCGCAGATATTGTTCCTCGCTATAGAGCCGCGGGCGGTCGGGGTCATCCAGCATGCGCCCCTGATGGATACAGACCCGCACCTCATGGGCCTCGAAGTCGTCCGGGCTCAAGAAACGCACATCGTTGGTCGCAACTACCGGCACCCCGCGGCGGAGGGCGAGGTCAACGCACGCCTCGATCCAGTGGCCTTCCCGGCCTCGCCCAGTGCGTACCAGCTCCAGGTAATAGCGATCGCCAAAAACCTTGAGCCAACGGTCGAGGACCCGCTCGGCCTCTTTGGTGCGACCCTTCACCAGCGCCTCGGCCAGGTCGCTGCCTGGGCCTGCGAGCGCGATCAGGCCCTGGTGATGTCCCTTGATCCATGCCGGATCGACCTGGGGGAAACCGGCCTCTTGACCCTTGAGAAAGCTGCGCGAGACGAGCTCGATCAGATTGCGATAACCCCGCTGGTCTTGGATCAACAGGACCAGGCGATGCGGTTTGGTAGGGTCCTCGGGATGGCGTATCCACAGATCGGCACCGGCGATCGGTTTGATACCGGCGGTAACCGCCGCCTTGTAAAAACGCACCAGGCCAAAGAGATTGCCTTGATCGGTAAGGGCAACGGCAGGCATTCCAGCCTTGGCGACTGCATTGACCAGGGGTTTGAGCTGGATCAGACCATCGACCAGGGAGTATTCGGAATGTAGATGCAAATGGATAAAACGGCTGTCCACGGCTGCCTGTATTGCAAGAGGGGAACAAGGGGTGATCGGCCACAGGGTGGCTAGTCTAATCGGCAAACCACCCCGATTCCGAGATGGAAAAAACCATCAAAAGCAGCCGCTGGATAGGCGCCATCCTCAGTCTACAAGGGCCCTCGCAGATCCATAGGTTAGCGCAGGTACGGACTCGCAACCGCACCTATCCACTGGCGAGCGGGATTTGCAATCCTCAAGCATCCAGATTTAGACTGGTTAAATTTGGGATGATGTTAAACACAGATCGTACAACGTTGCCCGCCGCTGCGGGGCCCAGCGGAGTCAGCGCCGCCCTCCTGGATATGGCGGTGCATGCCCATCAAGCCGCCAAAACCCATGCCCGCAATCCATGCCAAGATCAAAGAACGCCTGTGGGGGGCCGATCCCGCCCAACTCGCCCCCACTCTGCGTTGGGCCCTCTATCTTGGACGTTTAGTGTATGCCCTGGCGCGCGACCTGAGCGATAGCCAGCTTGGCCTCTATGCGATGAGTCTGGTCTATACCACCCTGTTGTCCCTGGTGCCGCTCTTGGCCGTGAGCTTTTCAGTGCTCAAGGGGTTTGGGGTGCACAGCCAGCTTGAGCCCTTACTTGCCAATGCCTTGGCCCCCCTAGGGGAATCAGGCGCCGAAATCACCCGCCAGCTCGTGGGTTTTGTCGATCGGATGCAGGTAGGGGTGCTCGGGGCGCTGGGCTTGGGGATGCTGTTTTATACGGTGCTGTCCTTGATACAGAAGATCGAGCAAGCGTTCAACTATGTCTGGCGGGTGGATCAGGAACGCGCCCTGGCCCAGCGGGTGATCGAATATCTGAGCGTGCTCACTATCGGGCCCGTGCTGTTCTTTTCGGCCATTGGGGTCTCGGCCTCACTGGGCGGCAATCCCTTGATTCGCTCGTTCATGGATTCGGAGGCGATCGATTGGATGCTGCGGGCAACGGGCATCCTGGCGCCCTATCTCATGATCTCGGCGACCTTTGCCTTTGTCTATCGCTTCGTACCCAATACCGAGGTGCGGCTGCAATCGGCATTGCTGGGGGGGGTCGTCGCGGGTCTGCTGTGGGAGACGATCGGCGGGCTTTTCGGTCAGTTCATGGCCGGCTCGACCCAATACACTGCCATCTATTCTAGCCTGGCGATCCTCATCCTGTTCATGCTGTGGGTCTATATCGGCTGGCTGATCCTGCTCTTCGGCAGCAGCCTCGCTTTTTACCATCAGCATCCCGAGCTACTGGAGACGCCGGAGCGTGAGCCGAGCTTAAGCCCCCGCGAACGCGAATGGCTAGCCTTGCGGCTGGCCGCCTGGATCGCCCGCGCCTATCTCGACGGTGCACCGCCACCGCACTGTGAAGCCCTGGCCCGGCTGATACGTCAGTCAGCGCAGGCGATTCGTCCGACCATGGATCTACTCGAACAGGGCGGCTATGTGGTACGCACGGCCGCGAGCCCTGCCGGCTATGTGCTCAGACGCCCGCCCGAGGCCATCTCCATACTGGAGATTGTCGAGCAGGCGCGGCGTTGCGGCGAGGGGCAGTGGGGGAATAGACGACTCGACCCGCCGATCAGCGACCTCATGGCCTGTATCGACACCGCCTTGGCGTCCTGTCTGGAGGGGATGACCCTGCGGATGCTCGCCGAGCGCCTGGCCGAAAACCGCTCAGGCCAGATTGCCGATCAGGACGATAGTCAGCACGATCGCGCATAGTGGGCCTGCGATCCAGAGCGCGACCTGGCTGAGCCGGTATCCCTGGGCCAGGCGCAGACCGATGATCCCCAGGATCAGGCCCAGGACAGCGCTCCCCGTCCCAGAGAAGAACAGCCATTGGACGCACTCGGTCTGACAGGTGCGTCCCTCATAAGGCCCAGATAGCATGGCAACCGCGCTGGAGGCGATCAGCGCCCAACCGGCGAGCGCCAAGAGGATAGCGGGTATGGCAGCGATCTTACTCATGACGGTGTTCAAGGCTCCAGCCCTCCTGTTCTGAAACACATGCTTTTGAAATTGAGTGAGCTGTCTACTTTTGAAATTGAGTGAGCTGTCCTGATGTCGTGGGCATGGAAAGACGAGACATGAGATTGCTGTCGTTTGCGGCGCGCGAAGAGCGGCGGCGTGGCTGGAGGTATGAAGCGATAGGCGCGCAGAGGGGATTGTTGGGCGCAGGGGTGTTCGACATCTGCAAAGGCTATGGGCGCGAAGGGGCCCAAGGGAAAGGGGGGTGGGCGCAAGGTGGGTGAGAAGCGGGCGCTGTTGGCGGAGCAGGACGCCCAGATACGCAAGCTCATGTGCGACGGGACACCGGATCAGCTGAAGCTGCCGTTTGCGCTGTGGAGCCGGCAGGCGGTGCGGCAGTTGATCCTCGACCGTTTTGGCATCGAGCTCAGGCCGCAGGGGGAAGGCAAGTACATGGTGCGCTGGGGATTGACGCCCCAGAAACCGATTCGGCGCGCCTATGAGCAAAGCCCGCCGGCGGGCAAGACGTGGCTTGAGGAGATCTACCCGGACATTGCCCGGCGCGCCAAGGCCGAGGGCGCCGAAATCCACTGGGGCGATGAAACGGGGCTGCGCTCGGACGAGGTGCGCGGCAAGGTGCGTCGGAAGGCGTTCGCGGGGGCGATGAACGCCGACATCCTGATCGACTTCATGAAGCGGCTCGTCAAGGACGCCAGGGGCAAGAAGATCTTCCTCATCCTCGACAACCTGCGCGTGCATCACACCAAGCCGGTCAAGGCCTGGCTGGCTGCATGCGCCAATCAAATCGAGGCCTCCTCCCTCCCCTCCTACAGCCCAGCACTGAACCCCAACGAGATGCTCAAGGCCACCATCACCGCGCAGGCGCCCTCCCGCGCCAAGGGCGATCTCAAGAAGGCGACCGTCAGCCACCTGCGCCGCCTTCTCAATTCCCCCCAACGCGTCATGCGCTACTTCCAGCATCCCAAGCTCCATGATGCCGCGTAATACAAGTTCATTGGTTTCGGATCAATAATGGTGTATTGCGAATCGTATCTGAACCGGACCCAGTTGATGGGGCAGCGATTTGTCATTCTGCGCGCCGAGATGAAGAAAAAATTAGGTGGGCTGAAGGGTAAGAAAGGTCTAGAATTGGAGGTGTTAATGCTACCGCCAGATGAGTCTTACATCTCCAGTCTGGCCGATCAGGTGGCGACGACTCCGTACCTGACCAAATCCTTCATTCTTTTCTTTAAGGCGGCCTAAATGGACAAATAACACCAACAGTGGGATGGTGGCCGGCCTCCGGACGGGCTGGCAGAGGGGTTGGGCGAAAACTCACTCGGAAACCCGGAGTTCGTTTCCGAGTTGGTAGCTCAGTTCGCGGGCGAGATCCAGGCGATCTGCAAGCGCGGCGAAACAGGCGAGCTGGACATTCCGGACGTCGAGCGCGAGATGCAGGAAGCCAGCCGGCGCATGTCGGCGATCTTCACCGGCAAGACCAAGGGGTATCGCGTTACCACTTGGAACACGGCCAGGCTCGGCGGCCTGGAGTCTAAGGCGCGCGTGTTCCTGGCGTCGCTGAAGGTCAACTACGGGAACGACTTCTGGTTCGACAACAGCGATCCGGTGGCCGGGCTGTTTTTCGCCCTGGCGCATCAGGTCGTCAGCGCCTACCTGGCGGCGCGTAATGGCGCGACCGAGCACCACTTACCCGATGCCATGCAGTATGTCATCTGCATGCTGATGGGGTATCCGGATCCGCCGGTCGAGTCCGAGCCGCTGCAAAAATCCCAAGTCCATGGCTACACCAAGCGCGACGGCACCTATGTCAAGCCGTACGCGACTAATGTGGTGGCCAAGCCAAAGCCGGCGCCTGGCGGGGGCGTCAAAGGCCACACAGCGCCCCCCAAGCCAAAGCCGATCCCCAAGGCGATCCATCCCAAGCCCAACGACGTCGGCGAGCCTGTTGGCCTGTACGAGCCGCACGTCGAGACCGATGCGGCGCACTGGGGTCAGCCGGACAAGATCGCGACCTTCATCCCGCGCGGTCTGGGCGGGGACTGCCCGTACAAGCTCTATGGCGGGAACGCGGTCGAAGGCCAGAAGCCCGATCTCAAGGAGCCGCCGTTGCCCGAGGTTGCCAAGGGCAAGCATCTGTCCGTTGGCGTGGTGGTCGAGGAGTCCGACGGGCGAGTCTGGACGATCTCGCCATCCAATCGGTTTGGCGGATACGACAACACGTTCCCCAAGGGTACGCTTGAGGATGGCATCAATCCGCAAGCCTCGGCGATCAAGGAGGCGTTTGAAAAGTCTGGACTCAAGGTCGAGATCACCGGATTTCTGGCTGACGTCGAGCGCGGCACATCGACGACACGCTACTACCGGGCCAAGCGCGTCGGCGGCGATCCGACCGACATGGGCTGGGAGTCCCAGGCGGTGCATCTTGTCCCGCGCGAACGGCTGGCCGCGCACCTTCAGAGCAAGTATGACCAGCCGCTGATTGCAGCGCTGACCAACAACAACGAGAAGAGTTGAGATACACTATGTGGCTATGCCTCAATCAGGGCTTCTACTCCATCGTGCGCACGAAAGACCTGCCGCCCGGTCATCTACTGGTGCGTGCCCGGCGCGAAGGGGATCTCGAAAAACTGTGGCCGGACGCGGAGGTCAAGCGCACCGTCAGGAGTGACTACCTGTTTCGCGCCATCGTGCCGGAGCAGGTGGTCGCCGAAGCCGTGGCGCGCGAGGTGATCGGCATCGACTACGACAACTTCAAATCTAGTGTTGATGACCAGGCGCTGCACGATGCCTATCTCATAGTCTGGCGCGCCATGGCGCGTCTCCAGCGTCCGGCGCCTTACAGCCGAGGGTAATCTGCGATGCCATACGGCGTTCGTCTTCAGGCCGCCGAGTGGGAGGCCATCCGGCGTTCCTATGAGTACGACCCCGACGAGCCAACGCCGTGGGAAGCCGCGCGACGGGCGGCGGAAAAGCACGGCTTCCAGCTTCCGTCGCGGCAGACAATCTACAACCGACAGATCGCCGAGAAATGGGAGCGGCATAGTGGTCTGGCCGGCGTGGTGCAGGCGGCGCATCGCAAAGCCGATCGACTGGTCGAGCCTGACGGCTCGCCGGCTCCGCCTCCACCGCCGCCGCCAGAGACTCCGGCGCCGAAGGTCGACCGCCTCACGGAGGCGTATCAGGCCCGTCAGAACGCCGAGGACAAGCGTGCCGAGGTGCTGGCACGGCACCGCCAGGAATGGCGTCAGGTGGCCGTGTTGCGCCAGGAGGCGCTGCAACTGCGCCAGAGTGATCCGATCAAGGCCGACCAGCGCATGCGCTTGGCCAAGACCACGGCCGAGACGACCAAGATTCAACAGGAAGGCGAGCGCAAAGCCTGGGGCCTGGACGAGCCGCCGCCATTGCCGGATGTCACCAAGCTCTCAGACGAGCAGCTGAAAGCGCTAGCGCGGGGCAAGATTCCGGGCCTCGGTTGAGGCCAATGTCGTGACAGCAGAATGGGCGGGAACGCATCGCCGCCGATTCCGCATGAGCACGCCCGCCATCCGCCGCGCCCAGCATATCGCCATCCTCCAAGCTCGCGCCGAGCAGGAGCTGCGCCGCCGTGCTCGCGCCCGTGCGCGCGGTGATAATCTAGGCATTCAGCTTCCGCCCTGGGCCAGCGAGTTCCAGCGTCCGGCGCGCTACAAAGTCGCCTGGGGCGGCCGCGGATCGGCGAAATCTCACACTTTTGCTCGAATGCTGCTGATGCACGCCGCCGAGCGCCCAATGCGCATCCTGTGCGCGCGCGAGCTACAGATCAGTATCAAAGACTCAGTGCACCGGAAGATCTTTGGTGATGGGCCCGCCGTGATGCGGGCGATCCGCAAGTAGATCGCGTTCCAGGCCATTATGCACCAGACGGCGATGATGGCAGTCGATACGGTCCCGTCTCCAGGCCACAGGCTCGGCCAGGGCATCAGGATGTTTCTTTGCGCATCGCTGATCTAGGTCCTCTTCTCAATCGTGCGCATAGTGCTATGTCATATGCAAGCGAGGTTGCATAAATCGTTCACAGTCACTGACATGGCGAGGGGCTGTTCACAGTGGGTGAAGTCTGGTCATATCCTGACTTTTGCGCAGGAGTCAGGATGGAGCGGAAGATGTTATGAGATGAGCGGTGGGCACGCATTGAGCAGCTGTTACCGGGGAAGAAGAGCGATCCGGGTTGCACAGCGAGGGACAACCGGCGCGTTGTCGAAGCCGTGCTCTGGATCATGCGCACCGGCTGTCTGTGGCGCGATTTGCCAGCCGAGCTGGGCCACTGGCACCGGACATATGTGCGTTTCTCGCGCTGGCGCGAGAAAGGTGTTTGGGAGCGCGTGGCCGCCGCACTGCAAGGCGATGCCGACATGGAGCATCTGTTCATCGACTCGACCATCGTGCGCGCCCACTCACATTCTGCTGGCGCCCCAAAAAAAGCGGGCCAACAGGAAATCGGTCGCTTGCGGGGCGGGTTGACGACCAAACTGCACGTTGCGGTGGATGCCTTGGGCAATCCGCTGCGCGTCATTCTCTCGGCAGGGCAGGTCGCCGACATCGAGCAGGCCGCGGCGTTGATCCAGGACCAACCGACCGAGTGCGTCATTGCCGACAAGGGTTACGACTCGGATGCCCTTGTCGAAACGGTGACCGCACAGGGCAGCCAGGCGGTCATCCCCCCACGCTCCAACCGACTCAATCCGCGCTCGTTCAACCGGCATCTCTACAAAAACCGCAATCTGATCAAGCGCTTCTTCTGTCGCATCCAGCAATTCAGACGCATCGCCACGCGCTACGACAAGCTCGCCTCGTCTTCCCTGTCGTTCGTTTATCTGGCTTGCACCATCGCCTGATTGACTTGATTGAGAATACACCCTAGAGGTGCAGCGGGAAGGAAAGGTTGTTTACCCTGTTAGCCAGAATGGCATCCAGGCTGAAAGAGAAGAGATCGAGGCCATCATCGCGGCGCCGATCGACTGGGCCTCCTAGCCTGAGGGGGAAACAGGCGGCAGCGCCGAAAGAGGGGATCGCTAAGGCTAAGATCCATCTTACAAGGCCAGTTCGATAGCTGGAGTAGATAATAGCTGGAGTAGATATCAGCTGGGGTAGATTATCGCATGGCCTTGGCTTTTCCCCTTTGCAAACAAAGATTTGCGTGAGGGGATTGGCGGAGAGGGTGGGATTCGAACCCACGGTACGCTTGCGCGTACACCTGATTTCGAGTCAGGCCCGTTCGGCCACTCCGGCACCTCTCCGAATACTTTGGGCAGCAGGCGGATAAGTTTAATCGCGCGTCGATCCATTGTCCACGGCGCCGCCGGGATGGGATCGCGCTCCCTCCTGTCAAGGAGGGAGCAAAGATAGGCGCAGGGCACCTTAGCCATTGATCCAGAAATGGACGGCGATGCTCGCCAAAAAGCCTAGGGCGATCGCCGGGGTCCATTCGAGATGGCCGAAGAAGGTATAGGCGCCGCGCGTCTGACCCATCAAGGCCACACCTGCCGCCGAGCCGATCGAGAGCAGCGAACCGCCGACCCCAGCAGTCAGGGTCACTAAGAGCCACTGGGTCTGGTTCATGTCCGGCATCATGGTGAGGACTGCATACATGATCGGGATGTTATCGACCACTGCCGACAGCAGACCGACCGCGACATTGGCCAGGGTCGGCCCCCATTGGTGATAGATCACATCCGAGACCAGGGCGAGATAACCGATCTGCCCCAGACCGCCGACGCATAGGACCACGCCATAAAAGAACAACAGGGTATCCCATTCGACGCGTGCGACCTTGTTGAAGACATCGAAGGGGGTCATGTCGCCGACCAGGGCGGCGCGGTCTTCGTTACGGCTCTGCCAAAGGTTGTGGGTCCGTTTCAGATAGTAGCCGAAGAGCTGCAGATACCCGAGCCCGGTGAGCATCCCGATGACCGGTGGCAGATGCAGGAAATGATGGACGCTAACGGCGGTAGCGATGGTCAATAAAAACAGCACCATGATACGCCGTGCCCCCCGTTTCATATAGACACCATCCTCTTGGGCGGAGGGCTTGATCCGTGGCACGGCGAAGGTCATCAAGATCGCAGGGATCAAATAATTGACCACCGAGGGGATGAACAGCTTAAAGAAGCTAAAGAAATCGACCACGCCCTTTTGCCATACCATGAGGGTGGTGATGTCGCCGAAGGGACTAAAGGCCCCGCCGGCATTGGCGGCCACCACGATATTGATACAGGCTAGGGTGATGAAGGTCCGGTTATCGCCGCCGACCGCCATCACCACTGCGCACATCAGAAGCGCCGTGGTCAGATTGTCGGCAAAGGGAGAGATGAAAAAGGCAAGGGTGCCGCTCATCCAGAACAGGGCACGGAAACCAAATCCCTTGCGGATGATCCAGGCGCGCAGGGCTTCGAAGACGCCACGCTCCTCAAGGGCATTGATATAGGTCATGGCGACCAGGAGAAAGAGCATGAGCTCGGCGTATTCGAGCAGGGTATGGCGCACGGACACACCGGCGATCTCGGGTTGGCCCTGCTGAAGATAGGCATAGGCGATCAAACACCAGATGAGTCCAGCCGCGATGATCACGGGTTTGGACTTGCGCAAATGGAGAAACTCTTCCAAGACGACCAATGCATAGGCGATCACAAAGATCAGCAGTGCTAGATAACCGATGGTGTGGTCGGTGAGATCGATCGCCGAATGATCCGGAGCTCCCCCGCCAAAGGCCAGGGCCAGGCCGGGTAGGAAGAGGGCGAGCAGGCCAATGAGAAGGCTCTGAGCAGGCGGCATAGGACGATATTCTCCTTATTGATCCGAAACCAATGAATTTATATTACGCGGCATCATGGAGCTTGGGATGCTGGAAGTAGCGCATGATGCGTTGGGGGGAATTGAGAAGGCGGCGCAGGTGGCTGACGGTCGCCTTCTTCAGATCGCCCTTGGTGCGGGAGGGCGCCTGCGCGGTGATGGTGGCCTTGAGCATCTCGTTGGGGTTCAGTGCTGGGCTGTAGGAGGGGAGGGAGGAGGCCTCGATTTGATTGGCGCATGCAGCCAGCCAGGCCTTGACTGGCTTGGTGTGATGCACGCGCAGGTTGTCGAGGATGAGGAAGATCTTCTTGCCCCTGGCGTCCTTGACGAGCCGCTTCATGAAGTCGATCAGGATGTCGGCGTTCATCGCCCCCGCGAACGCCTTCCGACGCACCTTGCCGCGCACCTCGTCCGAGCGCAGCCCCGTTTCATCGCCCCAGTGGATTTCGGCGCCCTCGGCCTTGGCGCGCCGGGCAATGTCCGGGTAGATCTCCTCAAGCCACGTCTTGCCCGCCGGCGGGCTTTGCTCATAGGCGCGCCGAATCGGTTTCTGGGGCGTCAATCCCCAGCGCACCATGTACTTGCCCTCCCCCTGCGGCCTGAGCTCGATGCCAAAACGGTCGAGGATCAACTGCCGCACCGCCTGCCGGCTCCACAGCGCAAACGGCAGCTTCAGCTCATCCGGTGTCCCGTCGCACATGAGCTTGCGTATCTGGGCGTCCTGCTCCGCCAACAGCGCCCGCTTCTCGCCCACCTTGCGCCTACCCCGCTTGCCCTTGGGCCCCTTCGCGCCCATAGCGTTTGCAGATGTCGAACACCCCTGCGCCCAACAATCCCCTCTGCGCGCCTATCGCTTCATACGTCCAGCTACGCCGCCGCTCTTCGCGCGCCGCAAACGACAGCAATCTCATGTCTCGTCTTTCCATGCCCACGACATCAGGACAGCTCGCTCAATTTCAAAAGCATGTGTTTCTTATCAATAAAATCCTCCCTCGATGTTGTAGGCTACTGCACAAGATCGGGATTTGATGCCTGACTGAGATAAAACAATATTGTGCATCAATAAGATCCTGGCTTGGGCGGTATCTGGAGTGGAATGATATTAGTGGATGTCTTGCCCAAGCTTACGTGTACCCCGAAATAGTCAAAAAGGGTATAACCCGTACCCGCCGCGACGGCAAGGATCAAGATCTGTATCAAGAAACGCACAAATGGACGGCGCTGGCGCTGTGGCCTCCAAGTCGTGCGTTGAAATTGATAGTCGCGCATCACCAAAAATCCCAGCTGAAGGCGCCAAATCGCCCACCAAAACCTATAATGCCCTAGTGTAGTCAGATGGATATCCAGCAAACAAGGCTTGATCCTTGAGGGATGAATAGCGATCTTGCTAGTCTTAGATATTTTGGTGTTTTTGACCCTTTGCTGCCAAGATGCAGATTGATCCCACTATCATGGATCCTATTGAGCGATCGCTGGTCCTCATCCATCGCGGGACCGAGGAGATCTTGTTGCCAGACGCCTTGCGTAAGAAAATTGAGGAAGGGCGTCCTTTACGCATCAAGGCCGGTTTTGACCCGACGGCCCCCGACCTCCATCTGGGTCATACCGTGCTCCTTAACAAGCTGCGCCAGTTTCAGGAGCTTGGGCACGAGGTCCTGTTCTTGATCGGCGACTTCACCGCCATGATCGGAGACCCTACGGGCAAAAGCGCAACCCGCAAGCCGCTCTCGCGCGAAGAGGTCGAGCGCAATGCCCAGACCTATAAGGATCAGGTCTTTCGCATTTTAGACCCCGCCAAGACCCAGGTCCTCTTCAACAGCCAGTGGCTGGATCAACTGGGTGCCACGGGTCTAATCCAGTTGGCCGCGCGCCAGACCGTTGCCCGCATGCTGGAGCGGGAAGACTTTGCCAAGCGCTACAAATCCGGCCAGCCGATCGCGATCCACGAGTTCCTCTATCCGCTCCTCCAGGGCTATGACTCGGTGGTGCTCCGCGCCGACGTCGAGCTCGGCGGGACCGATCAAAGGTTCAATCTCCTGATGGGCCGCCAGCTCCAAGAGGACTATGGCCAAGAGCCTCAGGTCGTCATCACCCTGCCGCTCCTCGAGGGTTTGGACGGCGTTCAAAAGATGTCGAAATCGCTCGGCAACTATGTGGGGATCACCGACCCTCCCGAGGAGATGTTCGGCAAGCTGATGTCGATCTCGGACGAGCTGATGTGGCGTTATTTTGAGCTCTTGAGCTTCCGCGATCTCTCCGAGATCGTCGCCATGCGCCAAGCTGTAGCAGAGGGCGCCAATCCGCGCGACATCAAGTTTGAATTAGCCTTAGAACTCGTCGGGCGCTTTCACGGCGCAGAGCAGGCGCGCCGCGCCCAGGAATCCTTCATCGCCCGCTTCCAAAAGGGGCAGATGCCCGAAGAGATAGAGCAATTGGAGCTTAGCTGCGCCGAGGATAGCGGAATGTCGCTTGGCTATCTGCTCAAGGCGGCAGGTCTGGTCGCCAGCACCTCAGAGGGCATCCGCATGGTACAGCAAGGGGCGGTGCGGATCGATGGCGAACGCATCTCCAATCCCCGCCACCTGTGCGCCCGCGGCAGCGAACACGTCTATCAGGTCGGAAAACACCGCTTCGCGCGGGTGCGTCTGATTTAAGGTAAGCAGATGGGATGGGCACTGGTAGCGCCTACCCTGCTAGTTTTGGGGTGCCGGCGCCCATCGGCATCTAACCCTGTCTAGCCCGTCTCCTAAGGCTCAATGACCCAACAAGGCATCGAGATGGGCGGCGACCGACCTTCCCAAGGCCGACAATGCATAGCCGCCTTCGAGACAGGAAACGATCCGCCCTTGGGCATGCCGCTCGGCGATGCGTTTGAGTTCGCGCGTCATCCAGGCGTAATCGGCCTCGCGTAGATTGAAGTGCGCCATGTCGTCCTCGGCATGACCGTCGAAGCCCGCCGAGACCAGGATGAGTTGTGGCGCGAACTCATCGACCCTTGTCAGCCATCTCGACTCGACCGCGGCCTTGAATGCCTGACCATCGGTACGCGCGGGCAGGGGTAGATTGATGACATTGGGGGCGCAGGTGTCAGCTCCAGTCCCTGGATAAAAGGGGTGTTGGAAGCTCGAGCAAAAGAGGATGTGCTCGTCGTTGAGTACGATCTCCTCGGTGCCATTGCCGTGGTGGACATCGAAATCGACGATGGCGACCCGCTGGAGTCCATGCTGTTCCAGGGCATGAAGAGCGGCGATGGCGACATTGTTGAAGAGACAAAAGCCGCTGCCGCTCGCCCGTCCAGCATGGTGTCCTGGCGGGCGGATGGCGCAGAATGCAGCATGATGGCGCCCTGCCAACACCAGATCGACGCCAAGGATGGCAGCGCCGGCGGCATGCAAGGCCGCCTCCAAGGTGCGATGATTCATGGCGGTGTCGCCATCGATCCATACCAGGACATCACCGACCCGGGGGGCAGCCGACCGGATCATCTCGATATAGTCCAGGTCATGGACGCGGGCGATCTGTTCGAGACTGGCCGGTGGTGCATCATAATGGGTCAAGAGCATCTCGATGCCCGCGGCGATCAGCCGGTCCTGGATCGCAGACAGGCGCTCTGGGCATTCGGGATGATGGGCGCCCATGCGATGTTCGCGGCAAACAGGATGTGAAATAAATGCCAGATTCATGACGAGAGCACCCTGCGTGGATGTTGACTCGTGCCCGTTTGCGGGTGGTGTACGGTGTCCCAGTGCGGGAAGGGCCTGCAGACGATATCTGACGCCGCTGGGCCAGTTTCTCCGAGCAGGGACCCTGTCATCATTTTGCAAAACGGGGATTCATCTAACAATGTTTTAAAGGGACGACCCTGTTCAACTGGCTTGCGGATACCTTAGTTAGCATCTTCCGCTCGCTTGCGCCGACTGTGCAAAACGGCGAACGTGCTGTGAGGGCCGGCGATCCGAACGGCGCCATCCCGTCGCCTGTTTCTGAGCACCGCCCAAGGGCGGGGCAGACAATGAGAGATGCAGAGGTTGGGCAATGGCATCCCGCACCCCTCCGGAAAGAACCGATACGCGCGAATCCTCCTATGCGTTTGACCGACATCGATCAACTCTTCACCCCCACGGCGGTCGCGGTTTTCGGTGCAAGCGAGCAGCCCACTTCGATCGGCGGCTTGGTCTTTCGCAACCTGCTTGCTGGCGGTTATAAGGGACAGTGCTACGCCGTCAATCCCAAATATGCCCAGATTCTGGACCACCCCTGCTATAAGCACTTGAGCGAGATCGACAAGCAGATCGATCTCGCTTTGATTGCGATCCCCGCCGATCAGGTGCCTGCGGTGCTCGATCAGTGCGGCAGCTATGGCGTCAAGGCAGCAGTGGTCTATTCGGCTGGGTTTGCCGAGCGCGGCGAGATAGGGTTGGCGTTACAGGAGCGGATGGTCGAGGCGGCGCGGCGCAACCGCATCCGGGTCATGGGGCCGAATTGTCTAGGGGTGATACGCCCCCAGCATGCGCTGAATGCAAGTGTTGCTGAACACCTGCCGCGCCGCGGCAATGTGGCCCTGGTTTCGCAATCGGGTGCGATCTGCACCGCCATGATCGACTGGGCCGAGTCGCGCGGGGTGGGCTTTTCGGTGGTCGTGTCTTTGGGTGCAGCGGCGGATGTCGATTTCGGGGATGTCCTGGACTATCTGGCGCTCGATCCCCAGACCCAGTGCATCCTGCTCTATGTCGAGGGGGTGCGCAATGCCCGTCATTTCATGAGCGGTCTGCGCGCCGCGGCCCGCATCAAACCCGTCGTGGTCGTCAAGGCTGGGCGTCATCCGGCCGGTACGCGGGCGATCAAGTCGCATACCGGTGGGTTCGTCGGCTCGGCCGAGGTCTTTCGGGCGGTCACCGAGCGGGCGGGTGTGGTGCAGGTGGGCAACCTGGAACAGCTCTTTGCCGCTGCTCAGGTCTTTGGGGCGCGGCGGCGCCTGCATGGCGATCGCATCGCCATCATCACCAATGGCGGCGGCCCCGGGGTGCTCGCCGCTGACCGCGCGGTCGAGCTCGGACTACGTCTGGCGACCCTTTCGGACAAGACCCGTCAGACCCTCGAACAGGTCCTTCCCGATCATTGGTCGCATGGCAACCCCATCGACATCATCGGGGATGCCACGCCCGAGCGTTATCGCGCTGCCTTGACCGCCTGTCTTGCTGATCCCGAGGTCGATGGGGTGCTGTGCATCTTTTCCCCTCTGGTCTTTGCCGATCCGTTGACCGCGGCCCAACAGGTTGTCGAAGCCACGCGCGATAGCCGCAAGCCGGTGCTCGCCTGTTGGATGGGGGGTGAGCGTGTCCAGGAGGCGCGGACTCTGCTCTCTCAACAGAATCTCCCGCATTTCGACAGTCCTGAAACGGCGATCGAAGCCCTATCGTTCCTGGCCGCACATCAACGTAATCAAAAACTCTTGATGCAATCGCCGGCGCCGCTCTCCTACGAGGACCCGCCAGACGTCGAGGGAGCGCGCCTGATCATCGAGGGGGTGATGGCCGAGGGGCGCAAGGTCTTGGGGACCGTCGAGGCCAAGGCGATCCTGGCGGCCTTTCGCATCCCGACAATGCAGGCGATCTTGACCCGTACCCCGAACGAGGCGCTGATGTCCGCTGAATCCTTGGGCCTGCCGGTGGTCATGAAGATCAGCTCGCCCGACCTTGAGCACAAGTCAGACGTCGATGGGGTCAGGCTCAATATCGACGATGCTCAATCGGTGCGCCGTACCTTTACCGAGATCCTAGAACGCGCCCGCCGTCTGCGTCCCGAGGCCCGCCTCGATGGGGTCACGGTCGAGCGCATGGTGGCTACCCGTGCGGCCCGCGAGCTGATGATCGCGGTCTTTCGCGACAAGATCTTCGGTCCGGTAATCGCCTTCGGCGCCGGTGGCGCCACCTTCGAGATCCTCGGTGATCGGGCGCTAGCACTTCCACCGCTCAATGCCTTTATCATCGAGACCCTGATCGACCATACGCGGATCGCGCGGCTGATGGGCGCCTTTCAGCACATGCCGCCGATGAACCGGGTAGCGCTCGCGCGCATCCTCCAGCGCGTCTCGGAGATGGTCTGCGAGCTCCCTGAGATCATCGCCATGGACATTAATCCGCTGATCGGCAACGACAAGGAGGTGATCGCGGTCGATGTGCGCATCAAGGTCGATTATCGCCCGCCGCAGCTCCCCCCCTATGGCCACATGGCCATCCATCCCTATCCTAGCCATCTGATCGAATGCGTCCAGCTCCCTGATGGTCGGGATCTGATCATCCGCCCGATCCGCCCCGAGGATGCCGAGATGGAACAGGCATTCGTCCGCGGTCTGTCCGAACAGACCAAGTATTTCCGTTTCATGCAGGCGATCAAGGAGTTGACGCCCGAGATGCTGGTGCGCTTCACCCAGATCGATTACGACCGCGAGATGGCCCTGATCGGGGTCATGAAGGAGGGCAACGCCGAGATCGAGGTTGGGGTCGCGCGCTATATGGGCCGGCCAGGCGGCGAGAGCTGCGAGTTTGCCATCGTGGTTTCGGACCAGCATCGTAATCTGGGGATCGGTTCGCGCCTGATGCGCTCGCTTATGCAAAACGCCCGCTCGCGCGGCTTTCGCACCATGGAGGGTGACGTCCTGGCGGTCAACACCCGCATGCTCGCTCTGGTAAAGTCCCTCGGCTTTCGTATCGAGAATGACCCGCAAGATCCCGCCCTGAAGCGGGTGATCAAAGTCTTGTGAGGTTCGAGCTGTGTTGTCTATGGATTGGCTTTCGCCGGGATGCTTGCTGAGACGGCGTCGAGGGAGGGTACGCAATGCGTACCCTACATCTTGCGCGGGCGGTAATGATCGGGGATCAGGATCGTCGGCTGGCGTTGACTCGGGTCCTTGAAAGGATAGTCGAGGGTGTAATGCAGCCCGCGGCTTTCGCGTCGCCTCAGTGCCGATTGGATGATGAGGTCGGCCACCTCGATGAGGTTGCGAAGCTCGATCAGGTCGTTGCTGACCCGAAAGTGGCTGTAATACTCGACCACTTCGTGCGCGAGGAGATCGACCCGGTGCTTGGCGCGATAAAGCCTCTTGTTGGTGCGCACGATCCCGACATAGTCCCACATGAAGCGCCTGAGTTCCTCCCAGTTGTGCGCCACCACCACCTCCTCATCGGGCTCGGTGACCCGGCTTTCGTCCCAGGGCGGGGCCTCGGGGGGCGGCGGGACCTCCGCGATCCGCCGGCTGATGTCGGCGGCTGCGGATTCGGCATAGACCAGGCATTCCAAGAGCGAATTACTGGCCATGCGGTTGGCACCATGCAATCCCGTATAGGCCGTCTCGCCGATGGCATAGAGCCCGGGGAGGTCGGTATGCGCCTGGCGGTCGACTATTACCCCGCCGCAGGTGTAATGCGCCGCCGGCACCACGGGGATCGGCTCGCGGGTGATGTCGATCCCAAGCTCCAGGCAGCGCTGATGGATGGTCGGGAAGTGCTCGATGATGAAATCGGCGGGGCGGTGCGAGATGTCGAGATAGACACAGGCGCTCCCTAAGCGTTTCATCTCGTGATCGATGGCGCGGGCCACGATGTCGCGCGGGGCAAGCTCGGTGCGCGGGTCGAAGCGATGCATGAAAGGCTCGCCATTGGGCAGAAGGAGACGTGCGCCCTCGCCGCGCAGGGCCTCGGTGATCAAGAACGACCGCGCCTCTGGGTGATAAAGACAGGTGGGATGGAACTGCATGAACTCCATGTTCGCCACCCGGCAGCCCGCCCGCCAGGCCATGGCGATCCCATCCCCCGTCGAGACGTCGGGATTGCTGGTATAGAGATAGACCTTATTGGCCCCGCCGGTGGCGAGCGCCACGAATCGAGCGAGAAAGGTTTCGACCTTGCCGGTCTTGAGATCTAGGATATAGGCGCCCAGACAGCGATGGTCGCTGCTCTCTGGCAGGTGGCGGCTGGTGATCAGATCGACGGCGATGTGGTGTTCATAGATCGTCACATTGGTACGTGCGCGCGCCTGGGCCTCGAGGGTCGTGGCGATCGCGCGGCCGGTGGCATCCGCGGCATGGACCACTCGCCGATGGGTATGCCCCCCCTCGCGGGTCAGGTGATACCCCCCGCCGTTTTCGCTATCTCGGGTAAACTCCACCCCTTGGTCGAGAAGCCAGCGGATATTGTCAGGGCCGCGCGCTACGACATGGCGCACCACCTCGGGATCGCACAACCCAGCGCCCGTCTTGAGGGTGTCCTGGACATGCGATTCAATGGAGTCATGGGCATCGAGGACCGCCGAGATCCCGCCTTGGGCATAGAGGGTGCTGCCTTCCTTGAGCTCACGCTTGGAGACGAGTCCGACCGAAAGATGTGGGTCGAGGCGTAAGGCAAGGCTCAAGCCTGCAGCGCCGCTGCCCAGGATCAGGACGTCGTGGCGGTAGAGGGGACTGGCTGCTGACATGGTGACTGACCTGCGCTGTCGCTGTCATAAAGCTGTAAGGTTGTCGATTTTCCGCCTTGGATCAAGTGTTCGTGCCTCACCCCAAAAAACAGGTGTCGTTAGATTTGACCTTAGCCAAGAACTTATTCATCAGCGGGTGGTCAATCGCTCTTGAGTCAGGCTTACTAGCACAAGCGGGTTGGCGGGATGCCTGAGCGCCACACCGATCAAGAGCTGGTGAGACGGGCTCAGCAAGGCGACAAGCGCGCCTTTGATCTCCTGGTGATCAAATACCAGCAAAAGATTGCCGGGCTTATCGCACACTATGTGCGTGATACGGACGAGATCCTGGATATCGCCCAGGAGGCGTTCATCAAGGCCTATCGCGCCTTACCAAGTTTTCGCGGCGAGAGCGCCTTTTACACCTGGCTCTACCGGATCGCCGTGAATACGGTCAAGAACCACCTAGCGACCCAGGGGCGGCGTCCGCCGGGTGAAGACATCGAGGCCGAACTGGCTGAACAATTGGATATCGGCGGACGGTTGCGTGAGCATGCGACACCTGAACGCCATCTCTTAAGCGAGGAGATTGCGATGAAGGTCCAGCATACCCTCGACGATCTGCCCGACGAGTTGCGGACCGCGCTAGTCCTGCGCGAGATCGAGGGCATGAGCTATGAAGAGATCGCTACAGCGATGAAGTGCCCGATTGGAACCGTGCGCTCGCGGATCTTCCGCGCACGGGAGGCGATCGATAAACGGCTCAAGGCCCTGCTCGAGGACTAAATACTGGCTGAACGAGCTGTTCAGCGCCCCTTGTGGCGGGCGCTCCATCCAAAGACGATCAGCAGGGGCTTGAGAACCATGAGCGAGGAGTACCGACAACGGCTTTCTGAATTGCAGGACGGTGAACTGGCTGAGCAGCAGATCAATGACCTGCTCGATGCAGTTGCCTCCGATCCTGCGCTGCGCGCTTGCTGGGAGCGTTATGCGCTCATCGGCCAGGCATTGCGCGGTGAGGGCATCGACCCGGGGGTACGGATTCTGGCCGAGCGGGTGCGGTCGGTCGTGCAGACCGCACCGGTCATCGGCACACCGGCACAGATCCATCCCTGGCCGCGCCATGCCCCACACCGGCTAACCACGTGGGCGCTCGCGGCCTCTGTAGTCCTGGTCGCGGTGCTGGCCCTGCCGCTGATAATGCAAGATCGATCCAGGCTGCAGACCTCCCCCTCCCTTGCCGCGCGTCTGCCTCAACAGTCACCCGAAGTGCAGCGCTGGCAGATCGAGCGCCCCGAGTTTGCCAGCAAGCTGGACCGCTATCTTGTCACCCATCAGGCCGCAGCCCCAGCAACTGCAGCTCAAGGATTTCTGCCTTATGTCACGCTCGTCAGTCATCCCGTCGGCCGCTGAGCGTTGGGCGAGACGCGGCCTCGCCCTGCTCTGCTTACTAGCGGCCTGGGGTGTCGGCGCCGAAGGGCCAACGGAACCCTCGGCCCCACCTGAGATCCTGCTCGCCCGCATGAATCAGGCCCTGCGCTCACTCGATTACGATGGGATCGTCGTCTATCTCCATCAAAATCATCTCGAGACCCTGAGTCTCGATCACCGGATTCGCGACGGCCAGATCGCTGAGCGCCTGATTGCGCTCAGCGGACCGATCCGCGCCGTGGCGCGCGGCGCCGACCGCCTCAATTGCGTGCTCCCCGATGGGCGACCGATCTCGGTCGAGCGCACTGGCGGCACCGGGGTGCTGGATACCGAAGGGATCGATCCAGAGTCTTTAAGGGCTTATTACCAGATCGAATATCTGGGTGTCTCACGCATCGCCGGGCGTGAGACCGAGGTCGTCGGGATCCTGCCCAAGGACGATCTGCGCTATGGTTATCGTTTTTATATCGACCGCACCACGGCCCTGCCGCTCAAATCCGACCTGATCGACCGGCAGCAAGAGCCGCTGGAACAGCTCATGTTCACCACGATCAATATCCATCCGGCCTTGCAGTTGCCCGCGATCCCCCCTCAGCCGACTCCCTCCATCCGCCGCGCCCCCGCCACGGCAACGAGTAGCGCCTGGCGCTTCGATCCCCAACCCGCGGGCTTTACCCTCGTGATGGAGCGGCGCATCACCCAACCTGAGGGGACCGTGGCCGAGCATTTTCTCTTTACCGATCGCCTCTCCTCCTATTCGGTCTATATCGAGCTGGCCAGCGCGGACGCGCTCGAGGGACCGGCCAGTATCGGTTCGGTCCATGCAGCAGGTCGGCGCCTGGGCGATTATCAGATCATTGCCGTCGGTGAGGTGCCGCAGATGACGGTCGAGGCATCGGTCGCCGCTGTACACCGCATTGCTTCCCAGGGTGATCGGCCATGATCGAGGAGGCTGCCACTGTCATCGCCGTCGAAGGCGAATGGGCGCAGGTCTCCGCTATGCGTCAGGCCGCCTGTGGGCAATGTGGGGCTCAGGGAGCTTGCGGCACCGCCATGATCGCGCGGTTGTTTCCAGGCCATGACTCGGTGCTGCGTGTCCATAATCCGATCGGCGCTCGGGTCGGCGAACGGGTCGCGCTTGGATTGGCAACGGGGGTGATGCTGCGGCTGACGGCACTGGCCTATCTGATGCCCGCTGCTGCCCTCATCCTGGGCGCAGTCCTCGGCGAGCGCCTGGGCGGTCCGCATGCCGGGCCTGCCAGCATCCTAGGCGCCCTGAGCGGCCTGGGGCTAGCATTCTGGTTACTCGGCATTTACAGTTTGCGGCTGGCCCGTCAACCAGCGCATCAGCCCGTGATCCTCAGGCGCCTGGATGATGCTTAAGACCGCTATCCCCGCTGATTGGTTTTAACAATCAATGTGTTCAGCACTTGGAGTCGCCATGTCATACGGATTCCTATCGCGTCTGTCTTCTCTTGTGTTGATCGGTATCCTGCTCAGTGGGTCAGCCTTGGCCAAGGAGCTGCCGGATTTCACCAGTCTGGTCGCTGAAAACGGGCCGGCGGTGGTCAATATCAGCACCAAGCAGTCAACCTCCATCCCGCGTCGTTTGCGTGATCTGCCGATGCCCAAGCTTCCCGACGGTAGCCCGCTCGAGGAGTTCTTCCGGCATTTCTTCGGCGAGGACGGTCCCTTACCTGAAGACGATATTCAGGGACGCTCTCTGGGTTCTGGCTTCTTCATCTCGGCGGATGGCGATGTCCTGACCAATGCGCATGTTGTCGAGGGCGCCGACGAAATCATCGTGCGTACCAGCGACCGGCGCGAGTTCATCGCCAAGGTGATCGGCAGCGATAAACGCAGTGATATCGCTTTGCTCAAGGTCGAGGCGACGAACATCCCCAAGGTGCATATCGGTTCGAGCAAGGATCTGGAGGTCGGTGAATGGGTCTTGGCCATCGGGTCACCCTTTGGCTTTGAGTCCTCGGCTACCGCTGGCATCGTCAGTGCCAAGGGACGCAGCCTGCCGAGTGAAAACTATGTGCCCTTCATCCAGACCGATGTCGCGATCAACCCAGGCAATTCGGGCGGTCCCCTGTTCAATCTCAAGGGGGAGGTCGTGGGGGTCAATAGCCAGATCTATAGCCGCACCGGCGGTTTTATGGGCCTGTCGTTTGCCATCCCCATCGAGGTGGCGATGGATGTGGTCGAGCAGCTCAAAACCAAGGGCCGGGTCAGCCGCGGCTGGTTGGGGGTATTGATCCAGGATGTGACCCGTGAATTGGCCGAGTCATTTGGCATGCCCCAGCCGCGCGGCGCCCTGATCGCCAAGGTCCTGCCCAATAGCCCGGCGGCGGCTGCGGGTTTGCAAGTAGGCGATGTGATCCTGTCATACAATGGGCGCGAGATCCCGACCTCTAGTAGCCTGCCCCCCCTGGTCGGCGCGACCCATGTGGGCGAGAGCGCCAAGCTTGTTGTCTTGCGTCAGGGCAAACAGATCGAACTGACGATCAAGATCGAGGAGTTACCCGACGAGGATCAGCTCGCCTCCAATGACAAAGGCAGCGATAAACCGAGTGCCAATCGCTTGGGGTTGGTCGTGCGCGATCTGACTGCCGATGAACGCCGTCAGCTCGAGGTGGACGGCGGTGTCTTGATCGAGTCGGTCGAGCGGGGCCCAGCTGCTGCCGTCGGTCTTGCCGGGGGCGATGTCATCTTGATGCTCGACAATCAACCTGTAAGCAACCGTGCCGATTTCGATCGTATCCTGGAGAAGATCGAGCCCGGGCGCGCTGTGGCGGTTTTGATCCAGCGCGGTGACAGCCGGATGTTTTACGCCTTCAAACTGCCCAAGCCGTAAAACAGGCGTTCTTCTTTGCTCAGAGCAGGCGCCTTGTTGTCCGCCGAGGACCAAGGCGCCATTGTTTTGTTATCATCATCCGCTTGAACGCTGCCCCTCGCGATTTGTCGATGTCCTGCTAAGAGCTTGATGACTGACCTGAAGCATATTCGCAATTTTTCGATCATCGCCCATATCGATCACGGCAAATCCACGCTTGCCGACCGTTTCATCCAGCTTTGCGGGGCCTTGAGCGAGCGGGAGATGTCCAGCCAGGTCTTGGATTCGATGGACATCGAGCGCGAGCGCGGGATCACTATCAAGGCGCAAAGCGTCACCCTCAATTATCAGGCGCGCGACGGGCAGGTCTATCAGCTCAATTTCATCGATACGCCGGGGCATGTGGATTTCTCCTATGAAGTCTCGCGCTCGCTCGCGGCCTGCGAAGGTGCCCTGCTGGTGGTGGATGCGGCCCAAGGGGTCGAGGCCCAAAGCGTCGCCAACTGCTATACCGCGATCGATCAGGGGCTAGAGGTCGTTCCCGTCCTGAATAAGATCGACCTGCCATCCGCCGATCCCGAGCGGGTGATCAAGGAGATCGAAGAGATCATCGGCCTGGATGCCCAGGATGCCTTGCGGGTCAGCGCCAAGACCGGAGAGGGGGTCCAGGGGCTCTTGGAGGCGTTGGTGGCCCGCATCCCGCCGCCCAAGGGTGATCGCGAGGCGCCGCTGCAGGCGCTGATCATCGATTCCTGGTTCGATCCCTATGTCGGCGTGGTGTCATTGGTGCGGGTGATGAACGGGCTGATCCGCCCACGCGATCGCATCCTGGTCATGTCCACCGGTCGCATCTATCAGGTGGATACAGTCGGGGTCTTTACTCCCAAAAAATGCGAGCGCAGCGCCCTGGGGCCAGGTGAGGTCGGTTATCTGATCGCTGGGATCAAGGAGATCGATGGTGCCCCGGTAGGCGATACCATCACCTCACCTGAGCGTCCAGGCGAAAAGCTGCCTGGATTCAAGGAGATGCAGCCCAGGGTTTTCGCCGGACTCTATACCGTGGTCTCGGATGATTATGAAGACCTGCGCGAGGCGCTTGGTAAGCTGCGCCTTAACGATGCTGCCCTGCATTATGAGCCAGAGGTTTCCCAGGCGCTGGGCTTTGGCTTTCGCTGCGGCTTTCTTGGGCTCTTGCACATGGAGATCGTCCAGGAGCGGCTGGAGCGCGAATACGACCTCGACCTTATCACCACCGCCCCGACCGTGGTCTATGAGGTCTTGCGCACCAATGGCGAGATCCTGCGCATCGAGAACCCAGCGGATCTACCCGACCCCTCGCAGATCGCCGAGATCCGCGAGCCGATCATCGAGGCCCATATCCTCACCCCTCCGGATCATCTCGGCGCCGTGATCAACCTCTGCATCGAGAAGCGCGGGGTACAAAAGAACATCCAATATCTCGGGGGACAGGTCCAGGTCGTCTATGAATTGCCCTTAAGCGAGGTCGTGCTCGACTTCTTCGATCGGCTCAAGTCATGCAGCCGCGGTTTTGCTTCCTTTGAATACGAGTTCAAGCGCTTCCAGGCTGCCGACCTGGTCAAGCTCTATATCCTGATCAATGGTGAGCGGGTCGATTCCCTGTGCCTGATCGTGCATCGCTCCCAGGCGCAAGGCCGCGGGCGCGAGATCACCGAA
Source organism: Caldichromatium japonicum (assembly GCF_011290485.1). GTDB lineage: Bacteria > Pseudomonadota > Gammaproteobacteria > Chromatiales > Chromatiaceae > Thermochromatium > Thermochromatium japonicum. The sequence continues at coordinate 579,092 of NZ_CP048029.1, forward strand.
CGCCTCAAAGAGTTGATCCCGCGCCAGATGTTCGAGGTTGCGATCCAAGCGGCCATCGGCTCCAAGATCATCGCGCGCAGCACGGTCAAACCCTTGCGCAAGAATGTCACCGCTAAATGCTATGGCGGCGACGTGACCCGCAAGCGCAAATTATTGGAAAAACAGAAAGAAGGCAAAAAACGCATGAAACAGGTCGGCAGGGTCGATATTCCGCAAGAGGCATTCTTGGCCGTGCTGCAAAGCAATAAGGAATAAACCAAGCTCGGCTCGGCATCCGCCTGTTCATCCCCGCAAGGAGATATTGAAATCATATGACCTTCGATTTCCCGGCCTTTCTCGTCTTGGCCTCCGCGGTGACGGGGGGCATCTGGTTGATCGATGTGCTTTTGTTTGCCCCGCGCCGGCGAGCGGCAGTGGCGGCAGCCAGTCAGGGTACAGCGGTGCCAGCGACAGGGGCAGCGCTCGGCAAGGAGCCGGTAATCGTCGAATATGCCCGCTCCTTCTTTCCGGTGATCTTCGCGGTCTTGGTATTGCGCTCATTCCTCGTCGAGCCCTTTCGCATCCCCTCCAACTCGATGATGCCGACCTTATTGACGGGCGATTTCATCCTAGTCAATAAATTCGCCTATGGTCTGAGGTTGCCGGTGCTGAATGTGAAGTTCCTCGACATTGGCGAGCCCCAACGCGGCGATGTGGTGGTCTTTAAGTTTCCGCTCGATCCGCGCACCGATTACATCAAGCGGATTGTCGGGGTACCGGGCGATCTGATCGACTATCATCAAAAAACCCTCTATATCAACGGCGAAGCCATCGCCCAGGAACCGGTCGGGACCTATATCGGGGTAGGCTCAGGCCGCGAGATGACCGGGGCGCACGAGGCGATCGAGCATCTAGGTGGCGTTGATCATGCCATCCTGACTCGCCCCAATGCGCCTAACCTGCCCTTTGGCTGCCAGGTATTGGCTTTGGGTCCGGTCAAGGTCCCAGAAGGCCATTATTTCGTCATGGGTGACAATCGCGACAACAGCAATGATAGCCGTTGCTGGGGGTTCGTGCCCGAGGACAAGCTCGTCGGCAAGGCATTCGCGATCTGGATGCACTGGGACGGACGGCGCGAGGGCCTACCCATCGCCTGGTCGCGTCTTTGGACCGGCATCCACTAACCACAGAGGTTAAGCACTATGCAGCAAACCATGACAACCGAACACCTCCCCGCGCGTCAGCGCGGGCTGGGCTTTTTGTCCTTGATCATCATCATCGCCTTGGCATCGTTCTTCGGGACCCTGTTGTTTAAGCTCGGTCCAAAGTATCAGGGCTTTTGGACCGTGCGCTCGATCATGGAGGAGACGGCCAAAAGCTTTGACCCAGCTCGCGATGGCGGCGGACGCGGTCTGATCAATACGCTCGAAAAGCGGCTCTATATCAACTCGATCAGCCACGTCGATACCAAGAACTTCAAGGTCGAGCGGTTAGGCGACAATCGCCTCAAACTCATCCTCGAATATGAAGATCGGGTACACCTATTTTTCAATATCGATGCCGTATTGATCTTCAAGCACCAGGTTGACGTCGTCTCGCCGCAAGTGTGAACACGGACCTTATGCGCTTTGCCCAGGTATTGGGACACCGCTTCCAGCGGGAGGATCTGCTTGTTCAAGCCCTGACTCACCGTAGTTTTGGTGCTGCGAACAACGAGCGGTTGGAGTTTTTAGGCGATGCCTTATTGGGCTTTGTGATCGCCGAGATCCTGCTTGAACGGTTTCCGACGGCCAACGAAGGGACGTTAAGCCGGATGCGCGCCGCTTTGGTCAAGCGCGAAGCGCTGGCGGCCTTGGCGCGCGATCTCAGGCTGGGGGAGGTTCTCCGTCTGGGGGCGGGCGAGCTGCGTACCGGCGGCCATGCCCGCGATTCGATCCTGGCAGACGCACTTGAGGCGGTCTTTGGCGCCGTTTATTTGGATGCCGGTTTCGAACGCGCGCGCGCCGTGGTGCTCGAACGCTTTGCCAGTCGCCTTGCCCAGATCGATGCCAGCGAGTCGGGCAAGGACCCTAAGACCCGTTTGCAGGAATGGCTCCAAGGCGCCCGCCGCCCGCTGCCCGACTATCAGGTGCTGGCAATCGAGGGCGAGCAACACGATCAGATCTTTACGGTTAGCTGCCAGCTTCAGGACGCTGAGCTCATGACCCAAGGCACGGGGACGAGTCGGCGGCGTGCCGAGCAGTCGGCGGCCGAACGTATGCTGGAGCTATTGCGCCGTGGCTGACTTGATCCCACTCCCTAGCCGCTGCGGCACCGTTGCCATCGTGGGGCGGCCCAACGTTGGTAAATCGACCCTTCTCAACCGGCTGTTGGGCCAACAGTTGGTGATCACCTCGCATAAGGCCCAGACCACCCGTCATGCGATCCTAGGGATCAAGACGCGGCCAGACGGCCAGATCCTGTTCGTCGATACCCCAGGCATCCATCGCCGTGGCGACAATGCGCTCAACCGCTATCTCAATCGGACGGCGCGTGCCGCACTTGTGGATACGGATCTGGCCCTGCTCGTGGTCGAGGCGGGGCGCTGGACGCAGGAAGACGCTCTTGCCCTGGAGTCGATCGTTGCTGCTGATATCCGTGCGATCGTGGCGGTCAACAAGATCGACCGGCTCGCCAATAAGACTCTGTTATTGCCTTATTTGCAGGAGCTCAGCGAGCGCCATGCCTTTATGCATCTGGTGCCGATCTCGGCGACCAAGGGCGATCAGTTGGCGCACCTGGAGTCCTTGATCCTTTCGGCCCTCCCCGAGGGTGATCCGGTCTTTCCGCCGGATCAGCTCAGCGACCGCCCCGAGCGGTTCTTTGCCGCTGAGTTGGTGCGCGAGCAGTTGATGCGACGCTATGCCGACGAGCTGCCCTATGCGACTACTGTCGAGATCGAGCGCTTCGAAGAGGAGGGTGGGCGCTACCGCATCCATGCGCTCATCTGGGTGGAGCGCCCCAGCCAAAAGGCGATCATCATCGGCAAACAGGGCGAGGCGCTCAAGGCGTGCGCCGTCCAGTCGCGTCTCAAGATGGAGCGGTTTTTCGGCTGTCCCGTGCATCTTCAGGTCTGGGTCAAGCTCAAAAAGAGCTGGGCAAGCGATGAAACCGCACTCGCCGCCCTTGGTTATCAGGATTGAGCTTGCAGTCTCGCCTGGGTGAGGATCGCTGGTGTCAGTGTCTCATTCACTCTTTTTGGGATTTGTGCTTCATCGCCGTGATTATCGTGATACCAGCCTCTTGCTTGAGCTTTTCGGGATCGGCCAGGGGCGGCTGGCGGCGATCGCCAAGGGGGCGCGCCGTCCCCGCCAAATCGCCAGCGCCCTCTTGCAGCCCTTTCAACCGCTCTGGCTGGCTGTCAGCGGACGGGGCGAGGTCAAGACTCTGACTGCCGTCGAGGCAGCAGGTCCCCCGTTTGCCTTGATTGGGCCTGCCTTGGTGTCAGGCTTTTATCTTAATGAGCTCTTGTTGCGGCTCTTGGCGCGTCAGGACCCGCATGACCGGTTATTCGTCTTTTATCAAGCGGCTCTGGCAGGTCTTGCTGAGGGCGCAGAACTGGAGCGTAGCTTGCGCCGCTTCGAGTGCCAGTTGCTCGCCGAGCTCGGCTATGGCCTGAATCTGGAGCGCGTCGCTGATGATGGATCACCGGTCATGCCAGAACGGGTCTATATCTATGATTGCGAGTCTGGACCGCGCGCTCTGGATTCCGGGGCCCAGGGTCCGCGGGTCTCGGGCGCGACCCTCTTGGCCTTGGCACGCGATGATGCCCTCGATCCGGTGCAGCGCCGCGAGGCCCGAAACCTGCTGCGCCATGCCCTTGCCCCGCACCTGGGTGGGAGACCCATGCAGAGCCGTGAGTTACACCGGCATTGGTTTGGCCGTGCACCCTGCCCCAAACCCTGAGAGACGATCATAAGGTACAGATTGCCATGCCCATGATTTCACCTGCGCCGTCAGCGATCCTGCTCGGCGTCAATATCGATCATATCGCCACCCTGCGCCAGGCGCGCGGGACCCGCTATCCCGAGCCGATCCAAGCCGCTTTGATAGCGGAACAAGCGGGTGCAGATGCGATCACCCTGCATCTGCGCGAAGACCGGCGCCATATCCAGGATCGCGATGTGGAGTTCCTGCGCGATATACTGCAAACCCGCATGAACCTGGAGATGGCCGTCACCCCGGAGATGGCAGCCATCGCCTGCCGCATCCGGCCTGCCGATTGTTGTCTCGTCCCTGAACGGCGCCAAGAGCTGACCACTGAAGGGGGGCTCGAGGTAGCAGGCCGTACGGAAGAATTGCGCGAGTTTTGCGCCCAGCTCACCGACGCCGGTATCCGGGTCTCGCTCTTCATCGATGCCGACCCGGTTCAGGTCGAGGCCGCCGCTGCCGTCGGTACCCCAGCGATCGAGATCCATACCGGGCATTATGCAGATGCCTGTACCCCGGTTGAGCGTGCCGCCCAGCTCGAGCGCATCCGGGCAGCAGTCAAACTGGGGCTTGCGCTTGGGCTTCAGGTCAATGCCGGGCATGGGCTTAACTATCACAATGTCCAGGCGATCGCCGCTATCCCTGGGGTGCGCGAGCTTAATATCGGTCATGCCATCATCGCCCGCGCCCTCTTTACTGGGCTGGAACAGGCAGTGCGCGAGATGAAGTCCCTGATGCTCCAGGCTGCCTCCTGGCGCCTCATCCCGCCATCGGGCAGGTAGTGAACGGATGGACATGGGCAAAGCTGTGCACCCTCAATGATTCGCACCCTCTATATCTGGCTGTGGTATCTGGCCTTGCCTTGGGTCTTGGTGCGCCTGTGGTGGCGCGGTCGCCTGCAACCGGCCTACCGCCAGCGTATCGGCGAACGTCTGGGATGGGGTCCGGCGCCTAGGGCCGAGATATGGCTCCATGCCGTTTCGGTGGGCGAGGTCCAGGCCGCCGAACCCCTGATCCGCTGGCTGCTGGCTACCCCCCGCGCACCCTCGCTCCTGTTGACCACGACGACCCCGACCGGTGCCGAGCGTGTACGCCTGCTCTTTGGGAAGCAGGTGGCCCATCGCTATCTGCCCTTTGATCTCCCCAGGACGGTAGCGCGCTTTCTCGCTCAGGTGCAACCGCGTCTGGTCCTGATCATGGAGACCGAGCTTTGGCCCAATCTGCTTGCTGAGCTTAAGCGCCGCGCCATCCCCGTTGCCCTGGTCAATGCCCGTCTCTCTGAACGCTCAGCTCGCCGCTACCGTCTCCTGGGTACCTTGGTCCCGGAGATGCTCAACGATCTTGCCCTGATCGCGGCCCAGTCGTCTGCCGATGCCGCGCGTTTCATTGACCTAGGGGCGCCGCATGAGCGGGTGCGCGTGACCGGCAATCTCAAATTCGATCGCCCTGAGCCGCCCCATCTGATGCAAGAGGCACAGCGGGTCCGGGCGCTGTGGGGGGTAGAGCGCCCGGTTTGGGTCGCGGCCAGCACCCATGAGGGCGAGGAGGAGCAGGTCCTGGCTGCCCATCGCCGTCTTCTGACCCTGTATCCTGAGGCGCTGCTTGTGTTGGTACCGCGTCATCCCGAACGCTTCGACCGGGTCGCGCGTCTGATTGAACGCCTGGGCTTCGACTATGTACGCCGCTCAATGGCTCGCGCAGTCAGCCCCCATGAGGCGGTCTATCTGGGCGACAGCATGGGCGAACTGCCCGTCTTTCTGGCCGCTGCCGACCTTGCCTTTATCGGCGGCAGTCTGGTACCCAAGGGCGGACATAACCCACTTGAGGCTGCCGCCGTCGGCGTCCCTATTCTGATCGGGCCCTCTATCTTTAACTTTGCTGCCATCATCCAGTCCCTCGTCGAGGCTGGCGCCTGTCTCCAAGTGACTGATGGGCCATCGCTCACCCAAGGTTTGGGGGCATTGTTTGCCGCCTCCGATCGAAGGTTTCGGATGGGAGCCGCAGGACGCGAGCTGGTCAGCCGCCATTGCGGGTCAATCGAACGGTTGTTGACGGTGCTACAGCCCTGGTTGGATGCACCCGTCTAGGCCCAAGGCATCGGCAGTGCCTCGTCATACGCCTTCCTTGGCCTTTGGTTGGATCCTCCCCAATCAACGGAAATGCTCTGTCTATTTGGGGTCCTTGAAGAGCGACCAGATTGCGCGGAAGTGTTCATCGGTCGAATCGGCCAGCCATTCGAAACCGACCGACTCAGTGCAGACGACCTGAATCCCACATTGACGCATCCGTTCGAGCACATTTACTTTATAAGCGGTCTTGCGCGAGATGATCGCATCCTCGGGCACAAAGACCTGATAGCCCCAACGTTGCAGGCCTGAGACGGTCTGGAGGATACAGATATGCGCCTCCATCCCGACGACGACCAGTTGGCGACGGTCAGGATGGGAAGAGATGTTGCGTTCAAATCCGGGGGCGGTGCAGCACGAGAAGGCGGTCTTCTCGGTGGGCTCATGCAGGGTCGGCATGTTGCAGCGGATCGATTCGATGATCGGGCCCAGGCCCTTGGAATTGTGCTGGGTCGCAATGACCGGAATGCCTACTACCTTGGCCGCCGCAATCAGGCGATTGATGTTGGCAACGACGACTTCCAGTTCATCTTGGGGCATGGCCGCGGCCAGGCGCTCTTGGGCATCGATGATCAACAGTTGCGAATAGGCCCGCTGGCACAATGGCAATTGGGCTTGATGAATGCTCATAGCATGTCCTCCAATGCGTTGTCGCCAACACCCAGCCAGCGACTTGCAGGGTAACCGGTGGATGATCATTGCAGTTTGCATGATCATCCCTGCCAATGGCAAGGATTAGTGCGCTTTGAGGGAAGAGAAGGCAATGACTCGAGCGATCTGCGCTTGGCCTTGCCAGCATTGAGATAGGCTGGGGCTTCGCGTTATAGTTTCACCTCTGTGAATGCTGGCGTAGCTCAGCCGGTAGAGCAGCTGATTTGTAATCAGCAGGTCGTCGGTTCGAATCCGTCCGCCAGCTCCATAAAATCAATGACTTAAGTGCAAAAATTCACTCAAGTTTTTTTTGAGTCACCAATAAGTCACCAAGCGAATGCTTCGACGAAGCATGACCTTGATCCCTGCCATTCGCTGGCCTAGCGTCCAACTTGCCTCAACCCATTCTTTCTGTCCCCTGGCATCAGGCCGCCTATCCAGCTCTGTGTTCTGAGCAATCTGGCGTGGTCTTACCTCGCATTCACTTGCTCGACGGTTCGGTCGGCTATTCTGAGTCCAGGCCACTCACAAGCGATACTCTAGAGTTGCAGGGGGTGGTCTCAGGATCTGGGAACAGTGGGAGCAAATCTCTAAATTTCTGATAATAATTAGTTTTTTTTGAGAAGAAACGCTCTTTTTTGCGCTGCTGTGTGGTAACATGTCTGGGAACAAGCCACGTCCGTCGTGAGCGTGTCGATTGGCGAGGACATGGGATCCGGGCGCTGAGTTCAGTCGTCAGGCACGCGCGCGGTTCGCCGTGGCGGTGTGGGATCCGAAACGGGAGGCCGGCACTGCACCTCACCCCGGCGCGTCAGCCCGCATCGCTGTCCGTCGAGTTCCAGGACATGTGCCCGATGTCCAGCGCGCCACGCCGCCCCAGCGAGCCTCAGCCAAGTGCATGCGTGACATAGTGCGGTAAGGGCAGGGGCCTCAGACTCCCGTTCGGCGCCGGATGGAGCGGGACAACTTCGGGTGCGGCACAGCCAACCAGGGTGTTCAGTGCCGTGAAACTGAGCAGGGACAGCAGGCGCATGTGGCCGATACTCCGCCAAGAGGACTGCGCGGGATCTTACCCAGCCGAGCTCCGCTTGACAGTCGAAAACGGTTTCCTGCCCAAAGGACCGTTTTGGCTGTCTCGGTCGATCAAGATCTGGTGTGATGCCGCCATGTTCGATGATTGAAATCACACGGCGGCTCAATCCCCATGCCGACCCTTCTGAACCGCTGCCGTTTGGCCTGGAGTTCGTTTCGTACCGGTGAATCCAGCCCCGATCCCGCCTCGGCTCCGGCGATCCTCTCAGCCGGTGTGCACGAGTCCGACATTCCGCGCTATCCGCCGTTCCTGCAGGGACTGCCGGTAGCCAATACCGCACAACTGCTGGCCACGCAGTCGGAGCTGATCACCGCGCTGCAGGACGCGTTGGCGATGACCGATGACGACTACCAGACCCTGGTGTGTCCGCTCATCGAACCCTATGCCGCGTTCGTGCATCTGCTGCCGGCCTCCGAGACCCATCACCATCGCGGCGCCGGCGGACGTTTCGTCATGGTCTCGAGGTGGCGTTTCAGGCTGCGCGGTCCAGCCGCGGATGGCTGTTTGCCCTCGACCGCCAGCCACAGGAGCGCCGGGTGCTCGAACCGCGCTGGCAGCTGGCCGCCGCCGTCGTGGGTCTGCTGCACGACGTCGGCAAGCCCGTGGCCGATCTCCTGGTGCTCGACCGCGCCGGCACGACCCACTGGCAGCCGGTCGACGAGACCATTCTCGACTGGGCGAGCCGCGAGGGTGTGGAGCGCTACTTTCTGCGCTGGAACAGCCAGCGGCTGCATCAGGGTCAAGCGGTCTTCACCACCTCGGTCTTTCCACAGCTGATCCCACGCGCGCTGCGCCGCTGGCTGATGGAACCCGATCCCCTGGTCTGGTACAGCCTGGGCAGTGTGCTGGCCGGACGCGACGACCAGGCGCTGCTGGCCCAGCTGATGCGCGAGGCCGATCGTCTCAGTGTCGAGCAGGATCTGCGCGAGAACCGTCTGGACCCCGAGGCGCTCTCACTCGGTGTGCCGATCGAGCGCTACCTGATCGACACCATGCGCGCGCTGCTGCGCGATGGCACCTGGGCGGTCAGCAGTCCCGGCGCGCGGGTGTGGGTGTTTGCCGACGGCGTGCATCTGGTCTGGCCCGAGAGCGCCCAGGATGTGGTGCAGCGGCTGGCCGAGGCGCTTCCGGAGCCGGGTCTGCGTGATAAGGCAGTGCGGATTGAGGAGCGGGCGTTGCTGGAGGCGCGTCCTGACTGGCTCCAAATCCAGGAGCCGGCGGCCGCCCAGTGGGCGCGCGAGCTTGGTGCGCTGGAGGCGCTGAGGCCACCGTCCTGGATATCGCCGTCTGCGTCTGGTTTATCGGAGCCGGAACCGCCGTCCTGGACCGTCACCGTGCTGGCCTCGCGTGCCCTGGGTGAGGCGCAACTGCGTGAGCTCCTGGCGATGGCCGCCGGTCGGCCCGCCGTGCGGATCGTCTGGCGCGGCGTGGCCCTAGGCGAATCGCTGGGGGCCTTCCTGCGCTGGATCCAGACACCGCTGCGCGCGGCGCTGGCCAACCGCGAGGCGGACGCGGCTCCACGCCTCGAACTCGATCCGCGCCCGTTTCAAAACCCGCGGGTCGAAGTGGTGCCGACGCTGATCGTCACCGATGGTGACGGAACGGAGTTGGCCCGTGTCAGCGGCCTCAGCGATCTGGACTGGATCCAGGCCTAGGTGCGCCAGGGGCGACGCGGGGATCTGGGCGTGCGCGGGCCAACGGTGGCCGTCAGCGAGCCGGATCTGATCGCTGAACTGCAACGGCGTCTGGCCGGGATCGACTGGGCGGCCGAGCGCGCGGCGGCCCGGGCGCGCTATTGGGAGCGGGCGGCCCCGATCGAGCGCCTGACGGCCGAGCAGCCGCGCGAGCGCCGTCTCGACCTGACGCTCGAAGCCCAGGCCAATGTCCACCTTCCCGATGGCACGCGCGTGATCCGTGCCGGCGCGCGTGTCGATCCACTGGCGATCCGGCCGTTTCGTCAGCAGCTGTTCATCTTCGATGCCACCGACCCGCGTCAGATCGCTGATGTGGCTCGGCAGGGCGCGGCCAGTCGCACCGAGGGACGCCTGCCACTCTATCTGGTCATACGTCTCGATCGCGCCGCCGGCTGGGCCGGCTACCGCACCGTCCAGGCCGCGCTCGGGGATCCGCTGTATCTGCTTACTCCCGATGTGGCGCAGCGTTTCCAGATCGAACGGGTGCCGGCGCGGGTCGAGGCACGGCGGGACGCCCTAGTCGTGGTCGAATGGCCGCCGGAGGGCTGAGGATGGCTGGTATGCTCAATGCGGCTGTCAGGTGGACGGCGGCGGTGCTCGGACTGCTCCTGGCGCTTGTGCCGGCGGTGCACGCCGAAGCGGACACCACGACAGGGCTGGGCAACGCCGTCTGCCCCGACGCCGAACTGCTCGGTCCCAAGCTCATCACCGACATCTGCTGGAGTTGTCTGTTTCCGCTGCGCATCGCCGGCGCGCCGATCGGTAGCGGCCCGGTCCCGAGCGGGGCCAGTACCCAGGCGCTGTGCGCCTGTCCCGACCCGGCTGGGCTGCCGAGTCCCGGGGTGGTGATCGGGATGTGGGAACGGGCGCGGATCGTCGAGCTGGTGCGGGTGCCCGGCTGTCTGCCGGCGCTGAACGGCGCCCGGCTCGATCTGGGCGCCTGGCGCACGCTCGGCACGCCGGGGCAGGCAACCTACGACGGCTCCGACAAGGCGTTCTACAACTACCACTACTACGCCTTCCCGTTGCTGGTGATGCTCGATCTGTTCTTTCCCGATCGCTGCAACGTCGATCACCTGACCGACTTCGACCTGCTCTATCTCTCGGAGCTGGATCCGACCTGTGACAACGATGAGCTCGCCTTCTTCACCAACCCGGAAGCGGCGTTCGTGGCCAACCCGGTGGCTCAAGCCGCCTGTCTGGTCGATGCGGCCTCGGCGACCAGGGTGCAGAAGCCCCTGGATGAACTGTTCTTGTGTGCCGGGGCCTGGGACGGACTCTATCCCTTCACCGGGCGCGTGCCGACCCTCAACGGCCGCCCGTCGGAGATGAGTCTGGCCGGCGCGCGGGTGCTGGCCGCGCTGCACCGGCGGGGACTGGCCCGTCAGACCGTCGGCGATGACGCGCTGTGCGAGGCCCCCTTCGCACTGATGCTGCCCAAGACCCAGTACCGACTGTCGCAGTTTTACCCGCGCCCGGAGGCCAACTCCAACCACGTCATCGGCGAGAGCGAGCTGCGCTGGGGCTTGGGGCGCAACGTGCCGGGGATCGGCGAGGACCATCTGTACCTGATCTGGCGCTGGCATGATTGCTGTCTCACCTGGTTATAAGCCGTCGGAGCTGCCGGGCGTGGGCGCGGCGAGGCTGGGGCGAACCGCCACCCGCGGGCTGGTCGGGCTCCTGGTCCTGGCGATCAGCTGGACCCCCTGGGCGCTGGTGTGGGGTGATGACCTGCACCGGGCGCTCGACTTCGATCAGGCCGCCGGTGACGGACAGGCGCTGGGGACAGCGCTCGGAACCGATCCGGACCGTCTGGCCCCGTTCGAGCAGCCGGACGACTACCGGGTCTACTTTCCAGGGGCCGAGACCGGTACGATCACGGACTGGACCGTGCTCTACGGGAATCCCGCCGCGCTCGAAGCCGCCGGTCTCCAGACGCAACAGGATCTGGTGGACACGCCCTATGCCGAGCCTCCCCCACCGGCCAGGCCTACCAGACCCTGCTGGAGCCGCTCGACCGACCGCGCCCCGACCTGAGCGCCGATCCGCTGTGGGACTTCACCAACGCCACGGTCAGTGCCCTGGACGACTTCACCGCCACCTATGCCGACTGCACCTGGAAGACGACCTTCCTCGATCGCCCGCGCACGGTGCACGTCACCGACTATGAAGCCTGTCTGATCCCGGACACCGATCAGCCCCGGTTCCGCTGCACCACCACGCGCACGCTGGAGGCCACCGTGCACTGGGATCCGGTCACGGTCGGCACCGATCCTGAGACCGGAGAGCCGATCATCGATTATGTCCGCCGGGTCGAGAAGCGCACCGACCGCTGGGACTGGGCCTCGAGCACCTGTCAGGAGACGATCAATGCCCGGCTGATAGACGGTTTCTGCCGCAGCACCACCACCTGCACGTCCAATCCCGACGCGGCCTGTGTCGCCGTGCCCGGCGGGGAATTGTGCGGGAGCGAACTGATGGCGCCGCCCTATCACGGGGAGACGGGGAACGAACCCTGGGAGCCGTTCTCCGGCATTGGCGCCGCCTGTATGCAGGTGAGCGTTGCGCTCGACTGCACCAGTTTCAACCAGGGCCGGATGGAGTGCTGGAACGATCTCGAGGGGGTGGAGCACTGTCCCGACAATCCCGGCGATCTGGACAACTGCATGGCGCTTGACGCCGATCCCAACTGCCGCCGGGTCAGCCGCCAGTGTGCTGAGGCGGCCACCGGGCGCTCCGGGGTGTGCTATGTCGATCAGGTGGTCTATGACTGCGGCGCCAACGCAGGAGATCACCGGGATCGAGCGTACCGACGAACTCGACTGCGGCGGCGAGATCCGCTGTCTGGGGGAGGACTGTGTGGCGATCGAACCCGAGTCCTCAGACAACTTCGACGAAGCGGTGGCCGCGCTCCACGCCGCCGAGCTGGTTGCGCTGGATGCCGACTGCACCAGCGAAGGCTGCGCGGTGTTCAAGGGTGAGGCGCTGGAGTGCAAGCGCGCCGTGGGCGGGATCGTCAACTGCTGCGAGCGTCCGGACGGCGTCTCGCTCGGGCTGTATCTGCAATTGATGTTCTCGGTGGCCAAGCTCGACAGTGTCACCATGTCCTTGGTGAAAGCCGGCGTGTCCAATCCCGCCTTCGTGGCCTGGGAGACGCTGCGCTCGCCGCTGGTCGATACCGGGGGCGCGGTCAAGGACGCCTTCACCTCGGCAGTGAACAACATCACCGGCAACGCCACGGCGCTGACGACCGAGGCGGCCAAGCAGGGCCTGATCGCCCGCTTCAAGCAGGCGCTGCTGCAACAGACGGCGCAATGGACAGCCCAGACCTTCGGGCCGCAGGCCGCCAATGCGCTGTTCATCGACGCTGGCGGCGGGGTGGCAGTAGCCGCCGACGGCACGGTGGCCGCCAATGTGGCGCTCAACCCCGCCATCACGGTGGTGATCCAGTGGGTGATGTGGGCCTATCTGATCTATTCCATCGTCATGATCCTGATCCTGATCCGGCTGATCTGGGAGTGCACTGAGGACGAGTTCACCCTTGGCGTGCAGCGCGAGCTCAAGGCCTGTCATCGGGTCGGCTCCTACTGCCGCAAGAGCGTTTTTGGCGCCTGTATCGAGAGCCGCGACAGCTACTGCTGCTTCAACTCGCCGCTGTCGCGGATCCTGAACGAACAGCTGCGCGGCCCGGCCGGACTCGGCAGCTATGGACGGGCCAAAACCCCAACTGCACCGGGATCCCGATTGCGGCCCTGGCCGAAGTCGACTGGAGTCAGGTGGACCTCTCCAAATGGCTGACGATGCTCACTGAGGCGGATTTGATCCTGACCACCACCGGACTGGATGTGACGACACTGACCGAAGGGTCGGGCAACAGTACCGCTGAGCGGCTGGAGGATCTGCGTGAGGTGCAGACTGTGGGGGAGGCCAATCGGGCGGCCGAGGCGCAGGGGGGGCGGAGACACTGGAGGGATTGCCGAGGCCGATGGAGGCGATCCCATGAGTGGTGTACGTGGAGATCACCGTGGTGACGCTATGAGCGGATTGCTTCGGCAAGCCATCGTTGCGTTCACCCTGTAACCTTTTCTCAGCCAATGCCGTGATCGGTAGCTGGCAGAGGTGTCTCGTAACGCCGCCTCCGAGAAACCCGGCGCAGCCCACGGCTGGCCTTACCCATAGCGTCTGGGATGGGATAATCGCACAGATTTTGCTCTGCCTCCTCGCGCGCGATCCCTGACGTCGTCGACCAACAGCCTTGCAACGGCACTTTACATCCGTCATGGATGGCTCCCTTCGCGCCCTGAAGACAGCCCCCACTGAACGAGGAGTAGCGTCCATTCATCCCCATTCGCATCGCGGCGTCAAACCGGTTCTGTCGTTCCTGATTTCCCGGCTGACCGTGGGCGTTCAAGCCCTGTTCCGGGTCGGTCAGCGGACGAACCGCCTGCGCACCGAACAGGAGCGATTCCAACAGGCGTTGGCCCGCGCGCAGCAGTCCGAAGAGTTCTATCGTGCCGTGTTTGCCGATGCACCGCTCGGGATGGCGCTCACGGATACGCACAGCGGGCGCTTTCGGGAATTCAACGATCGCTTTTCCGCGATCGCCGGCTGGACGCACGAGGAGTTGTCCCAGCTCGACTGGATGGCCTTCACCCACCCCGACGACTTGCAGGCCGACTGCGATCATCTAGCGCGCTTGCGTCGCGGAGAATGCGACAGTTTCCATATGAGGAAGCGCTATATCCGCTCGGATGGCTCGATCGCCTGGGTTCACCTCACTTTAGCCCGCGTGTCCCTGACCGTCGACCAGCATCCCCATCACCTTGCCCTGATCGAGGACATCACCGAGCACCGGGAAACCGAAGAGCGGCTGCGCTGCATCACCGATCTGGCCCACGACGCCATTCTCATGGTCGATCCGGCCGGAGCCATCACCTATTGGAATCGGGCCGCCACCACGATTCTCGGGTATTCGGCGACCGAGGCGCTGGGACAGAACCTGCATCGCCTGCTCGCGCCGGAACGCTATCTCGGCGCGCATCATGCGGCTTTTCCGCAGTTTCAGCGGACCGGTCAGGGCGCGGCGATCGGTCACACCGTCGAACTGTTCGCCAAGCATCAGGACGGCCGGGAGATCGCGATCGAGTTGTCGCTGTCGGCCGTGGCCCTGAAGGACGGCTGGAACGCTGTCGGCATCATTCGCGACATCTCCGCGCGTAAACGCCTGGAGGCCGCCTTGAGTGCCAGCGAAGAGCGTCTGCGTCTGGCGCTGGAGGCCAGCCGCGAGGGCGTGTGGGAGTGTGATCTGTCGACGGACACGGCGATTGCCAATGACCAATGGTTCGTGCAACTCGGCTATGCGCCCAACGCGATCGAGCCGACGTGCGCGCTCTGGAAGCGACACATCCACCCCGATGACGTCGAGGCCGTGGTGCGCCGTCTCGATGACTATCTGCAGGAGCGCACGCCACGCTATTGCAGTAACTACCGCATCGTCACAGCGGCCGGCGAGCGCCGCTGGCATCGATGCACGGGCACGATCGTGGCGCGGGACGCCCATGGCCAGCCGGTGCGCCTCATCGGCACCAATACGGACATCACCGAGCAGCGCGCCGCCATGGAACAAGTCAAGGCCGCCCACGACCGGCGCAAACTCGCCGAAGAGGATCTGCGTGCGGCCAAACAGGCCGCCGATGACGCCAATTTGGCCAAGAGTGCGTTCCTGGCCCACATGGCCCATGAACTGCGCACACCACTGAACGCCATACTGGGCCTGGCGCAAGTGCTGGAGCGCTTGGCCCTGGCCCCCGAGCCGCAGGCCCTGGTGCAGAAGATGCGTCTGGCCGGCGGGGCCATGTTGCAGATCGGTAACGACATCCTCGATCTGGCCAAGATCGAGGCCAACCAGCTCGGACTCGCGGCCCGTCCATGTCGGCTGTCCCAAGTGCTGACACGCCTGGAGGCCTTGCAGGGCGAGGCGGCGCGGGCCAAGGTCCTGCGTCTGGAGATCGCGCCACTCCCCGCGTTGGATGGGCCGCCGCTGTGCTGGCCGATCCGCAGCGGTTGGAGCAGATCCTGCTCAACCTGGTGAGCAATGCGCTCAAGTTTACTGACCAGGGCGTGATTCGCGTCCAGGTCGAGGCGTGCGCCCTCACCGAGGCGCAGGTCAGGCTGCGCTTCGGGGTCAGCGGCACCGCGATCGGCATCGCGCCCGAGGCCCAGGAACGTTTGTTCATCCCCTTCACCCAGGCCGATGCCAGCATCACCCGCCGTTTCGGCGGCACCGGACTGGGGCTGTCGATCAGCAAGCGTCTGGTCGAGCTCATGGGCGGCGCCATCGGGGTCGAGAGCCGTGAAGGCGGGGGCAGCACCTTCTGGTTCGAGCTGGAGGCGCCACGCGCCCGCATGGACGATACACCGCTCGCCACCCCGTCGAGCGCCCTGGCCCGCGGGTCGCGGCTGGCGGGCTGGCATGTTCTGGCCGTCGACGACAATCCGCTGAATCTGGAGGTGGTTGAACGGTTGCTGGCCCTGGAGGGTGCCAGCACTACCCTGGCGGGCGACGGTCAACAGGCCCTGGAGCGACTGCGCGCTCGACCCGAGCACTTTGAAGCTGTCCTGATGGACATCCAGATGCCGGTGATGGACGAACTGCGCGCCACCCAAGCGATCCGTCGGGAGCTGAATCTGCCCCAACTGCCGGTGATCGCCCTGACTGCCGGCGTAATGCGCGAGGAACGGCAACGCGCCCTGGAGGCCGGAGTCGATGACGTGCTCGCCAAACCCGTGGAACTGGAGCAACTGGTCGAGGTACTGACGCGGCGGGGGCGGTCGTCGGCTCCCGAAAGATTGTCTCAGAAATTGGACGACAGGACTCCGGCGCCCCACGCGCGGCAGAACATTCCGGGGTTCGATCCCGAACGCCTGTTCCAGCTCTGCCAGGACGATGCGGTTGCGAGGCGGTGTCTGCTGACGGGTTTTCTGGCCGACGCGACCGAGATTCCGCTCTTGGTCCGCGCCGACCTGGACCAGGGCGCAAACGAGGCGGCAATCGCGCACCTGCATCGCCTGCGGGGGCCGCCGCGAATCTGGGTGCCTCGGCGCTCGCCCGCCGCGCCCAGGAGCTGGAGGACGCGCTGTTGGCGGGGCTTCGGAGGTGGCTGAGCTGTTCGAGTCGTTCAGCGCGGAGGGAGAGGCGCTATTTCGCGCTGTCACCGCATATTTGGCCAAATATGATCCAGTCCCGCCTCATTCGCTGACCGCCGGACACGCAACTTCATTGGACGATTCTAGGCTCAGCACGCTGAGAGCGGCCTTGATTGCGCATCGGCCCAGACCGGCACGGCATCTGTTTGCAGAACTGGCACCCGACATCGAACGTATGCACGGAAGCCACAGGCGGCAGGACCTGGCGTCCGCCCTGGATGACCTGCGCTTCGATGAAGCGCTCGACGTGTTGGACGATTGCCAGAAACGCTCTGGTCAGTGACCAGCCCGGCGCCCGTACCGTCTTCTCACTCCAGCAGTCGGCCCAATCCCTCCACGCCCACCGGCAGCTCCATCACCCAGGGCACCAGGACGCTACGGCGTCCCGGAACCTCGCTCACGCGGCGGATGAACTCGGCCTCGGTCGCGCGCCGCTGGGCGAGCACCGGATGACGGGTGCCGCTGGTCTGGAGACTCTGGTTGATAATCCAGCCATAGGGTTCGATGCCAGCGCGCTGGAGGTCGGCGGCCAGACGCTCGGCCTCGATGACCGGTGTGGCCTCGGCCAATGTCACGATCAGCACCCGGCAGAACGCCGGATCGCGCAGACGCGGCAGCAGGCGACGCACCGACTCGGGCAGCTCGCCCTGGGTGCGGCTGACCTCACGGTGATAGGCCTCGGCGGTGTCGAGCAGCAGCAGGGTGTGCCCGGTGGGCGCGGTGTCGAGCACGACGAAGCCGTCCCGGCCGCCGTCGACGGCGCGGGCGAAGGCGCGAAACACTGAGATCTCCTCGGTGCAGGGCGAGCGCAGATCCTCCTCCAGCAGGGCGCGGCCGTTGGCGTCGAGTCCGGCGCCGGCCGTCTCCAGCACCTCGGCCCGGTAGGCAGCGACCTCAGCTTCTGGGTCGATACGGCTGACGGTCAGGTTCGGCACGCCCGAGCCGATGGCCTCGGCCACATGCGCGGCCGGGTCGGTGGTCGAGAGATGCACCGGATGACCGCGCCGGGCCAGTCCGAGTGCCAGGGCCGCCGCCAGGGTGGTCTTGCCGACACCAGCCCTGCGCGGCCAGCGTATCGAGCAGTCCGGCGAGCCGTTCCGGGCACGCGCCGTCGGATTCGGCCATGACCGGCATCGGGCCGGCCGCCTCCGGATCGGCCAGACGGCGCAAGGCCGCCAGTCCCAGGGTGGCGATCGGCAGCAGCGGTGTGGTGGTCTGCGGGAGCCGGGCGAGACTGTCCGACATTTCAGCCAGAGCCGCCGCGCCGCGTTGCGCCATCGCCTGAGCGATGGGGTCGTCCGAGTCTCCGGCATCGAGCACGCCGTTGAGCGCCAGATGCAGATTGCGCACGCCCAGCGCCTCCAACTCGCCACGGGTGCGCTCGGCCTCGCGCAGGGCGGCGGCCTCGGGACGGCTGACCAGCACCAAACTGGTTTCGCTGGGGTCGGAGAGGCGCGCCAGGGTCGCGGCATAGAGCGCCTTCTGTTGCTCCAGACCGGCGAGCGGTCCCAGACAGGAGGCGCCGCCGGTCGCCGAACCGATGAACTCGCTCCAGGCCGAGGGCAGGGTCAGCAGCCGTAGCGTATGACCGGTGGGGGCGGTGTCGAAGAGGACATGATCAAAGTCGGCGGTCGCCTCCGGTGCGCCGAGCAGCTTGGAGAACTCGTCGAAGGCGGCGATCTCCACCGTGCAGGCACCCGAGAACTGCTCCCCCATGCTGGCGATGGCCGCTGCCGGCAGGAGTCCCCGATAGGGCGCGACCATACGCTCGCGATACTCACGCGCCGCTGCCTCGTGGTTGATGTTGAGGGCGAACAGCCCCGGCGCGCCGGGGATGGCGGTCTGCGTCTGGCCGAGCGCGACCCCGAGCACGTCATCCAGATTGGATGCCGGATCGGTGCTCACCAGCAACACGCGCCGCCCGGCGTCGGCCAGCGCCAGTCCGGTGGCGCAGGCGAGCGAGGTCTTGCCCACGCCACCCTTGCCCGTGAAGAAGAGATGGCGGGTGCGGGTTTCTGGAAGCGCCATCAGCAGCACCCGCTGCCGGGTTTGCAACAGCCTTCGCCGCTGACCTGGACCCGGAAGAGATTGGCGGTCGGCGGGGTCAGACCGAGCTGTTCAGCCAGCTCGGCGCGCGACAGATAGGCGCTGCGGGCAACGATGTGGCCATTGATCAGGGTCAGCGGCAGGCATTCCATACCGGCCTCCATCGCCGCGATCACCGTCGGATTGGCCGTGAACGCCTGTGGATTCTGTGACAGGTTGTGACGGTCGACCTTCACCCTCTATCCGGCCAGCTATAGCAGATCGGCCTGACACTGCACCCGGGCCGGATCAACGTCGACGCCACAGATGCCGGTCGAGCAGCACATGGCCGGGTCAAAAATTTCGAGTGTTTTCATCTGTGTTCCTCCGTGTATCTCTGATCGATGTGAATACCCGCCTCGTACCAGCCCCGGCTGGCATTGACCACCCGCACCACCAAGAGCATCACCGGCACCTCGATCAGCACCCCGACCACGGTGGCGAGCGCCGCGCCGGACTGGAAGCCGAACAGCGCGATCGCTGTCGCCACCGCCAGCTCGAAGAAGTTCGAGGCGCCGATCAGCGCCGAGGGACAGGCGACACTGTGCTTCTCGCCGACCAGACGATTGAGCCAGTAGGCCAGCGCCGAGTTGAAGAACACCTGGATCAGGATCGGCACCGCCAGCAGCGCGATGATCAGCGGCTGTCTGAGGATCTGCTCGCCCTGGAAAGCAAACAGCAGCACCAGTGTCAGCAGCAGCGCGACGATGGAAGCATGACCCAGGGTGTCGAGCACGGCATCGAAGCGCGCCTGTCCCTGGGCCAGCAGGATCTTGCGCAAGATCTGAGCGATGATGACCGGAATGATGATATAGAGCAGCACTGAGATCAGTAGCGTGTCCCAGGGCACGACGATCGCCGACAGCCCCAGCAGCAGCCCCACGATCGGCGCGAACGCAAAGATCATGATGGTGTCGTTGAGCGCCACCTGCGTGAGCGTGAAATAGGGATCGCCCCCGGTCAGTCGGCTCCAGACGAAGACCATGGCGGTGCAGGGCGCGGCGGCCAGCAGGATCAGCCCGGCGACATAGGAATCGAGCTGCTCGGCCGGCAGCCAGTCGGCGAAGAGGCCACGGATGAACAGCCACGCCAGCAGCGCCATCGAGAACGGCTTGACCGCCCAGTTGACGAACAGGGTCACGCCGATGCCCTTCCAGTGATCGCGGACCTGATGCAGGGCGCTGAAATCGATCTTGATCAGCATCGGAATGATCATCACCCAGATCAGCACGCCCACGGGCAGATTGACCTGAGCCACCTCCAGTTCGCCTAGGAACTGGAAGGGCGCGGGCAGGAACTGGCCCAGCCCGATCCCGACGACGATGCAGAGCGCGACCCACAGACTCAGCCAGCGCTCGAAAACGCTCATGGACGCACCGACGGCCTGTTTGGCGGTGACTTCACATTGCACGCTCATGACTCAGACCCCCAGGGCTTCACGGACGGCTGGGATCAGGCGTGCGCGAATGTCGTCGCGCACCTGGATAAAAGACTCCAGCGGCTCGCCGTGCGGGTCATGGAAGGGCAGATGGATCTGCTTGACCGGACGCGGGAAGACCGGACAGCTTTCCTTGGCGTTGTCGCAGACTGTCACCACCAGATCGATGGGTTCATTGAGCACCGCGTCGATGTCCTTGGGATGCAGGCCCTCGGTCGGCAGGCCAAGGGCTTGCAGCGCCGTGATGGCGCCATCGGCCACCTTGGGCTGAGGCCGGGTGCCGGCCGACAGGGCGCGCACTTGGCCAGCCAGATCATGGTTGAGCAGGACTTCAGCCATCTGCGAGCGGCAGGAATTGCCGGTGCAGAGGACCAGGACGGTTTTGAGGGCCGTGTTCATGACTGAGTTCTCGCAAGCTGACTGGAGGCGATGGGATTGAACGGCGCTGGGTCTTGGTCGGTGATCAGGACTCACAGCTTTCACAGACGGATGGCGCGAGACGGATGGCGCGGGCACGATCGGCTCACTCCTCATCCCATCGCGCATGTGCATCAGGATGCGCAACGCCCAGGCCGGCAGTTGCGGATGGAGGCGATAGCGCATCCAGGTGCCGTCGCGTCGCGCCAGGACCAGATGCGCCCCGCGCAGCACCGCCAGATGACGCGAGACCTTCGGTTGTGGCGCATCGAGCGTGCTGTGCAGATCACAAACGCACAGCTCATCGGCCTCCAGCAGCATGGCCAGGATGCGGCGGCGAATGGGATCGGCGAGGGCTTCGAAGAAGGCTTGGGGGGCGAGCATGGGGCGAATCGGCGTAACCGGACGACTGTGGCTGATGCCGCCAAATCATATTTGATTAAGCGCATATTTAAAAGCGCAAATAAATATTTTTCAGTCAACAGACATCGCCTGCTTCGGATTCATTGTGATTTGGGAGTCGTCGCTGACAAAGGCGGCACGGCTCTCCACCCCACCGCTGTCATCAGCGCTCAAGCACTCCACACCAGATAACCACCCACCAGCGCCACCAGTGCCCCGCCCACACGGCGCATCCAGGCCGAGAGATCCACGATCCCCCGACGCTTGGCGAAGGCCTCGACGAAGCCGATGGACGTCCCCGCCGCCAGGATCAGCAGACAGTGCCCGATGGCATAGACGAACAGCAACGCCGCGCCATACAGCACCTCGCCCTGGGTGGCGACGAACGACAGGATCACCACCAGCACCGGCGTGGCGCAGGGCGAAGAGACCGCGCCGAAGAACAGCCCAAGCAGAAAGGCCCCGATCAGTCCGCTCTGTTTGGGTCGGTACTGGGGCGCGACCGGAAAGGGGATAGTGTACAACCCCATCATCTGCCCGCCCATGATCAGCGCCAGCGCGCCCACCGCCAGATACCAGCCGCCGCCGAGCGTTCCGAACAGGGTGCCGAAGAGCCCAGCCGCCAGCCCGAGCGCGGTGAAGGTCAGCGACAGCCCGATGACGAAGCTCAACGAATAGAGAAACGCCTTGCGCCGGTCCCCGTCCGCGTAACCGCCGACGAAGCCGACCACCAGCGGGATGGTGGTCAGGACGCAGGGCGAGGCCGAGGAGACGACCCCGGCGAGGAAGATCAGCCCGAAGGCCAGCAGCGGATAGACGACCAGCAGTTGATCGAGGTTGTCGAACCCGCTCATTCCACCCCCAGGGCGGCCAGCTCGGCGACCAGGGCCGCCTCGTCCATGAAGCCGATATGCCGCTTGACCTCGCGACCCTGGGCATCGAAGAAGATCTGGGTCGGATACATCTGGATGCGCCAGGTCTTGATCGCCTGCTCATCCTCATGCAGATCGATGAAGAGCACCTGGGCGCGCTCGCGATAGGTCTCGGCGAGCTCGGCCAGGATCGGCGCCATCCGCTTGCAGGGGATACAGGAGCGCGCGCCCAGATCGAGAATCGTTGGTCGACCGGAATTCAGGGCCTGCTCGACCGTCTCGGGACTGGCTGAAGGCAGCTCGGCGGCAGAGGCGACGGGGGCGGCGAGCAGGAGGCAGGCGGACATCAGGCCGATGCGGGCCAGGCGCGAAAAGGGCGTGGTGTGTGTCATGTTCACTGGACAGCAGGGTGCGTTGAACGGATGGTCGATGTGACTGGGCACGCGGGTCAAGCCGACGGCGCGAACCACCCCTCGATCTTCTTGCGATCCGGCACGCCGCCTGAGTGGACCACCTCCTCGTCGATCACCACGCCAGGCGTGGCCATGAGGCGGTACTGCATGATGTCCTGGATCTGATCGACCTTCTCCAGTTCGATCTCGACGCCCTGGGCGCGGGCGACCTCCTCGACCAGTTTGAGGGTGGTCTGACAGTTGCGGCAGCCGGTACCGAGGATCTTGACGTGTTTCATACGTGTGACTCCGTGACGGTTAGAGAACGAGATTGAAGACATAACCGACCAGCAGAATGCCGGTGGCGACCACGGCGACGAAGGTCGCGATCAGCGGCCATTTGAGCACCTTGCGCAGGATCAGCATCTCGGGGGCCGAGAGCGCGATGACGCTCATCATGAAGGCCAGGGTGGTGCCGAGCGCCGCGCCCTTGCCGATCAGCGCCTCGACGATGGGGATGATGCCGGCGGCATTGGTGTACATCGGCACGCCCAGCACCACCGCCGTCGGCACTGCCCACCAGACATCACGGCCCATGAAGGCGGCCATGAAGTCCTCAGGCACATAGCCGTGGATCAGCGCGCCGAGTCCGATGCCGATCAGCACATAGGGCCAGACCCGGCCGACGATCTCGCGCACATGCTTGAGGCCGGCGTGCAGGCGTTCCGGCCAACGCTGATCTGAGCCGGACGCCGCCGTCGCCTCGCCCAGGTGGATGGCGCGCACCCAGTCTTCCAAATGGCGCTCCATCTTCAGTTCGCCGATGACGAGGCCGGCGACGATGGCCACCAGCAGTCCCAGCCCCAGATAGAGCAACGCCACCTTCCAGCCGAACAGCCCCAGCAGCAGCGCCAACGCCACCTCATTGACCATGGGCGCGGCGATCAGGAACGAGAAGGTCACACCCAGCGGCACCCCGGCCGAGACGAAGCCGATGAACAGCGGCACCGCCGAGCAGGAACAGAAGGGCGTGACGATGCCGAGGCTTGCCGCCATGGCATTGCCGACCCCGAGGCGCCGACCCGCCAGCAAGGCGCGGGTGCGCTCCGGGGCGAAGAAGGTCTGGATTACGCCCATGAGAAAGACGATGCCGGTCAGCAGAAGCAGCACCTTGGGCGTATCGTAGAGGAAGAAATGCACCGCCTCGCCGAGATGGGTCGCTCGGCTCAGGCCCAGCGCGGCGATCGCCAGATCGGCGATCTCGGTGAGATGGGCGTAAAGCAGCACCCAAAGGACGGCGGCGAGGGGTAGGCCCGCCAGCCAGGGGGCGAGGCGTTGAGGTTCATGGGTGGCTGTTGGGGTCATCATGGCTATCGCATCAGTCTAAATGATACTGAAGACGAGCCAACCCGCAAAAGGATGCATCCGGCTCCGTCGGAGCGAGACGTCGTTCGCTCCAAACGCGCCGTCAGCGCAGCAGCAGCGTCGGAATCCGCGCCGAGCGCAGCAGATCCGAGGTCTTACTGCCGAAGAGCAGGGTGCGGATCGGCGAGTGGCTGTAGGCACCCATGATCAGCAGATCGATCGCCTGCTCGCGCACCGCGCCGGCGATGACCCGCTCGGCATCACCCGGCACCAGCGCCGCCGACGCCTCGAAACCGGCCGTCTCCAGCGTGGTTCCGGCCCATTCCAGTTGCTTGGCGCCGTCTCTGGTCGCCTTGCCCGACATCAGCACATGCACCGGCAATCCCTGGAACAGAGGACTCCTGGCCACCAGCTCGACCCCGCGCTTGGCCATGCCGCCGCCGTCGAAGGCGATCAGCACCCGGCGCGGCTCCTGGAACTGTTCGGTGACGGCCAGAATGGGTTTCTTGAGCGCCCGCACCACGCGCTCGACATTGCGCCCGAGATCACGCTGGGTGGCTTCAGCCGACTCGCCGCGACGTCCAAGCACGAACAGCCGGACATCGGACTGTGGCCCGACTAGGGTGTCCTCCAGATCGCCGTGGCGCTGACGCACATCGGGCGTGACCGCGCCGGCGGCCAGGGCGCGCTCGCGCAGTCGGTTGAGAAACAGCCGGCCCTGTTCACGCGCTGCCTTGCCGCGTGCGGCGTCTTCCTCGGTCAGGGTGTTGAGCAGATTCTGCTGGGCGTTGATGCCGATGGCCCCGCTGTGATCCTTGCCCGAGGCCGTCTCTGCGGGACGGTCGAGGATATGCAGCAATTCCAGCGGCGCCCCGAGCCGCCGCGAGGCCCAAGCGGCGGCGTCGGTCACGGTGTCGGCATAGTGCGAGCGATCGACACAGGCCAGGATCTTGTCTTCGTCTTGCATGGTTCGGGCTCCTTTCAATGATCCATCAGGCGTTCGACGGCCTCGGGCTTGTCGTGCACCGCGAATTTGTCGATCAGGGTGGCGCTGGCCGCGTCGAGACCGATGACCTCGACCTCGGTGCCCTCACGCCGGAACTTGATGACCACCTTGTCGAGCGCAGTCACGGCCGTGATATCCCAGAAGTGCGCGCGGCTGACGTCGATGCGCACCAGCTCGATGACCTCCTTGAAGTCGAACGCGGCGACGAAGCGATCGGCCGAGGCGAAGAACACCTGACCCGTGACCAGATAGGCGCGGGTGCGCCCCTGCTCCAGCGTGATCGAGCTGACCGCCAGCACCTAACCGACCTTGTTGGCTAAAGAAGAAACCCGAGAGCAGCACGCCGACGAGCACGCCCTGCGCCAGGTCATGGGTGGCGACCACCACCGCCACGGTCGGGAGCATGACGACATTGGCCGCCAGCGGGTGCTCGCGCAGATTGCGGATCGAGGCCCAGTTGAAGGTACCGATCGAGACCATGATCATCACCGCCACCAGCGCCGCCATCGGGATCTGCGCCGCCCATTCGCCGGCGAAGACTACCATCAGCAACAGAAAGACACCGGCGGCCAGGGTCGACAGCCGTCCGCGTCCGCCCGATTTCACGTTGATCACCGACTGCCCGATCATGGCGCAACCGGCCATGCCGCCGAGAAAGCCGCTGGCGACGTTCGCCACGCCCTGACCGACGCACTCGCGGTTTTTATTGCTGCTGGAGTCAGTGAGATCGTCGACGATGGTGGCCGTCATCATCGATTCGAGCAGGCCCACGACCGCCAGCGTCGCCGAGACCGGGAAGATGATCTGGAGCGTTTCGAGATTCAGCGGAATATCCGGCAGCAGGAACACCGGCAGACTGTCGGGCAACTGGCCCATGTCGCCGACGGTGCGCACGTCCAGGCCCAGATACAGGGTCACGCCGGTCAGCACGACGATCGTCACCAGCGGTGAGGGGATGAGCTTGGTCAGATAGGGGAAGAGATAAATGATCGCCAGCCTGGCGGCCACCAGCGCATAGACCTGCCAGGTCGCGTTGGACCCGGTCAGCTCCGGCAACTGCGCCATGAAGATCAGGATCGCCAGCGCATTGACGAATCCGGTGACGACCGAGCGTGAGACGAAGCGCATCAGTGCACCGAGCCTCAGCCAGCCGGCCAGGATCTGGAGCATGCCGGTCAGCACCGTGGCCGCCAGCAGATATCGCAGGCCGTGATCCTCGACCAGCGTGATCATCAGCAACGCCATGGCACCCGTGGCCGCTGAGATCATGCCCGGACGCCCGCCGACGAAGGCCGTGACCGTGGCGATACAGAAGAAGGCATAGAGGCCGACCTTGGGGTCGACGCCGGCGATGATCGAAAACGCGGTCGCTTCCGGGATCAGGGCCAGCGCGACCACCAAGCCGGCGAGCAGATCGTTACGGACATTGGAAAACCAGTCCTGGCGGATGGAGTTCATGCGGAATGGGTACCTTCGCGGATAGGGCCCAACGGATCGGCGATGGAGTAAAACGCGAAGGCCGTGCGCCTGAACGGCAAGTGGTTCGAGCGGAGAACCGGGTGGAGTCGGGGAACAGTGCAGACATCAGTTGCGCGGCATCGCGTCGATGGTTAGACGGAGCGTTCTGAGAACGCGGGCGAGCCGGAATGTCTACACTGGCAGGTGACTCCTGAAGTCGGATGGGATGACGCAGAATGGCCGGCAGGATAACGAACAGGTGCTTCGATGGCAACCGTGACCGAGTCCGACCAGGGATGTTAGGCTGAAAGCACCGCCATGAAATACACGACACGAGCGGAAGATGTTATGCGAATTGCGATCATTGATGCCTGGCGCGAGCGATGGCGCCTGTCGCCTGTGTTCCAACCCGAGCGTATCGCCTCGCGCGCTGACTATGCCGCTCCCCGACGTGCGCAGATGCTGGAACAGCGTCGCACCTATGTCTCGAACCTCACGCCAGCCGATCAGCAGCCATTCAGTGTGCCGGGCTACTGTCAACCCTGCCGGCGCCAAGTCATGTTGCAGGTGGATTTCGCCTATGCCTACCCGGTCGATGGCCGGTTGCAGCCCAACTGGCGCGAGCGTCTGGTCTGCCCGCACTGTCGCCTCAACAGCCGGATCCGCGCGACCCTGCATCTGTTCGAGCGATTCGTGGGCGCCCGACGCCGAGATCCGCTGTATCTCAGCGAGCAGAACACGCCGCTCTATCGCTGGATGGCGGATCGCTGATCGCTACCCCAATTTGACCGGCAGCGAATATCTCGAGTCCGAGTTCCAGCACGGACAGGTCGATGCGCGCGGCTGGCGTCATGAAGACCTCACGCGCCTGAGCTTCGCGGATGCGAGTCTCTCGGCCATCCTCTCGTTCGACGTCCTGGAGCATATCCCCGATTATCCGGCTGCCGCGCGCGAGTGTCTGCGCTGTCTGAAACCCGGAGGCGTCTTCGTCTTCAGTGTGCCCTTCATCGTCGAGGCCCAAGAGACGCTCGTGCGCGCGCGGCTTGGATCGGACGGCCGGATCGAACATCTCCATCCACCCGAATATCATGGCGATCCGGTCAGCGACGCCGGCTGTCTCTGCTACTACCACTTCGGCTGGGAACTGCTCGATCAGTTGCGTGACCTGGGGTTCGTGGACGTGACGGCGCTCGATTACTGGTCGGCCGCGCATGGCTATCTGGGCGGCAACACGCTGCTGTTCGTGGCGCGCAAGCCGGCTGGGTGATGCGTTAAGTGCTTTAGGTCTCGCCGATGCGGTCGAGCTCGTGCTGGAGCTTGAGCCGGTCGAGCGAGGCGAAGGGCAGGGCGACAAAGATCTTGATGCGGTTCTCGATCTCGCGGAAGGCGGTGCGAAAGGCATTGAGCCGGGTCAGCTCTTCGCCTTCCACGGCGGCAGGATCTTCGCTGCCCCAATGGGCGGTCATCGGTTGACCGGGCCAGACCCGACACATCTCGCCTTTGGCCTTGTCACAGACGGTGATGACGAAATCCATCCGGGGGGCGTCCGGCTCGGCGAACTCCGCCCAATCCTTACTGCAGCAGCTCCAGCGCCAGGGGATGCACCTCACCTCTCGGGTGCTGCCGGCGCTGAAGCCGCGAAAGCGCGCCGCGCCCTAGCGCTCGATGATGCGCTCGGCGAGGATGCTGCGGGCGGAATTTCCAGTGCAGAGAAAGAGAACATTGAAAGGCGTGTCGGTCATGATACCAAGGGATGTCTGAAAATTGTCGTGTCGCGGAAGTTCAGAATATTGGCGGGGATTCACGCTGAAGAACGAGCGAAATTTTCATGACAGTCTCGGACGTACCACGATGGATTTCGTTGACCAGGGTTTCCAGGGTGTCTTTGAAGCTCGTTGCCATGTCGTCTATCCCAGTCTCAGGTTGGTCATCTGGATGGCTTGCGCATCGGCGCAAGCAGCGGAGCAGATCCGATCCGATACGATACGATGAGTCGCCATGCCGGCAACAACCTCAAGCGAGGTCTGCTGAAATCGAGTATAGAGCACCCCGCCGGATAGAAGGCAACGAGCGCTAGGCGGTCAGCCGCTCCTGACGCCAGCCGACGCCAGGGCCTCCCGCCCGACCCCAGAGGGCGAATCGGCACCCTGGGCCAGTCACTCAGAGTCCGCTTGGTGTCGTGGCCCATGAGCAGGCAGGCCGATCGAGCAGATCGTGGCCAATCCAGCCGCCACGGCGGCGGCCAGTAGCGCGGTCTCGTAAGAACCCATCAGACGGTAGACCCAGGCGCTGGCCCAGGGTCCAAGGACACCGCCCACACCCCAGGCCGTGAACAGAACGCCAAAGACCGCCGCCACGCGATCCGCGCCGAAATACTCGGCCACAGCGATCGGATAGGCTGCGGCCAGGACACCGTAAACGGTTCCGATGATGGCCAGTCCTGCCACGAGCGTCGACGCTGTTGGACTGAGCGCGCTCACACACAGCTTGGGAAGACGGCCAGTGTGAAGAATCCGGCCGTGATCGCCATCAATAGGATCACCAGCACAAAAACGGCGAGCAGGCGATAGGTAAACAGCGCGCGTAACAGAATCAGTTCGGTCAAGCTCGCGCCCGCGCCGCCAATGATAAGGGCCAGCACGACACCGGACTCGACGCCCTTGTCCATCAGCGCGCCGGCGATCGGAATGAGAGCTTCGGCGCACAGGTACAGCGGGATCCCGATCACGGTCGCCACGGGCACCGACCAGAGGCTTTGCGCCCCGGCGTACTGCTCCAGCAGACCGGCCGGCACGAAGCCATAATCAAACTGCCGATGGCCACGCCGAGGATGAGGTAGGGCAGCACGCGGACGAAATCCGCCCAGGTCTCCTGCCAGATGCGGCGCAGGAAGCCCGGATCCGGCTGCATCCGCGTGCAACCATCGCCGCCCGTGACGGCAGCCCCGGTCGTGGGGACTTCAAGGGTGCAGGCTTGCGAACGCGAGGTCTCCGGCGCACCGCCGCAGGAGGGCGGTGTCACGATGACGCCGCCCGCTGTTCCAGCGCAGCATTCCCCGCTTACCGTTGTCGTTTCAGCACGGATCTCGCGGCGGAAACCAAGGTGTTGCAGGAGCCATCCGGCGACCAGGGAGAATAGCAGCGCGGCCATGAAGTAAATGCCTGTCAATGACCAGCCAAAAGTGACCGCTAGTAACACGACGATGCTCGGGTTGAGCAACGGGGACGTGAACAGAAACACCATCATGGGGCCAAAGCCGGCACGCGCGTCGATCAGCCCTTTCAGCATCGGGATCGTCGAACAGCTACAGAAGGGCGTGATTGCGCCGAGGCCAGCGGCCAACAGGTAGCTGCGCGGTCGCCCGTCACCCACCCAGTGCTGAATGGTCGTCTCGGACAGGCGTCGCCGCAGCAGATCGACGAGGAAGCTCACGGCCAGGAACAGCAGCGAGAGTTCCAACGCCAGGAAGAGGAACATACTCAGAGTGTCTGATATCGTTTCGGGCATCGATAATCCATTATTTCTATTTAAGTCGAAATGTAGACTAATCTGTCATACTGCTTGGGTCAACGATCATTTTAGAACAGTCGAAATAGAGGAGTGTTTGAGACGTGGAACATGATGAGGCTGCGGCCACACTCGCCGAACTCGGCAATCGCCATCGTCTGGCCGTGTTCCGGTATCTGGTCAAGGCGGGGCAGGGCGGGGCCAGTGTCGGCGAGATCCAGCAGGCGCTCGGGATTCCGCTATCGACCTTGTCACATCATCTCTCGCGGATGGCACACGTTGGCCTGATCGATCAGACCCGGCACGGACGGGCGATTCTGTGCGTGCCGAACTATGCGCACCTGGCTGAGCTGTTGGCGTTTATCCAGCAAGAGTGTTGCGTGGGTCATCATGGGGACGTGGCTGTATCGTCAGTGCTGTCGGCTGACTGCGACGCCACAGACTGAACGCCCGGTTGGAGCGCGGCGAGAGCCGACCTTGTCAGAGCGATTCGTGTCCGGTGCATTAGGGTCCGCTTCGTGCAGTGTTTCCGGCTACCCATGGGCCTATCGCGGGTGCCAGCCGAAACCGCGCACCTCGCTCGGCGCGTGGGCAATCAGCCCGGAGAGCAGAATCACCAGCACGAACAGTTCGGCCCGCCAGGTCGGCAGGGACATCGCCAGCGCGAGTAGGCCGACCTTCAGGACGATCACCAGTCCTTTGAACTGAAACAGCCAAGCCGCGCTCGACCAGAGATAAAGGCATGCGAGCGCGATATCCGAGCCCAGAGCGAGAGGGCCATAGAGCCCCACCTGGCTTGTTCACGCCAAGGAGATACCACCCGCCAATCCGGGCGACGCCGAGGAGATGGAGACTGCGAAGCGCGATGTTGAGCCAGCGCTCACCCGCGAAGGCGCGCGGGCGGATAGGAAACAGGACGCGAATCAGTGTGCGCATGAATGTTGCCCCATGAGCTTGAATGCATGGAGAGCGACCGCCGAGCCGATGTCGCCGCTCCCGCGCACCAGCACGACGAATCGACCCATCATCGGTCTCAGTCCATCAAGGCCACGGTCTTCACCTGCGCGAAGACCGGCTGCCCCGGCTGCAACCCCAGACGCGCACAAGAGTGACGGGTGATGCAGGCGAGCAAGGGTGTTGTCTGATCGCAGCCGAGCGCGAGCTTGACCAGCAACTGGGCTTGCTCGATCTCGCGCAGTTCCTGGATACGCGCGGGCAGAATGTTGAGGATGGTTGAGCTGGTGGGCTCATCGAGGACAAGACTCACATCACAGGCATGAATGCGCGCCCGGACCGTCGCCCCCACCGGACCTTGCAGACGACCGAGCCACAGGTGTCCGCCGGCAAAGGTGACGCGGGTCAGGGCATCCTCGTCGTCGTGGCCGGCGATGGTGCATTCGATGAGTGTGCTCGCCCCCTGGTCCTGGGCCAGCGACAGATCCAGCCGGCTGAACACCTCCGTCACCGTGCCCTGAGCACGCACCCGGCCCTGCTCCAGCAGCACCACCGTATCGGCCAGGCGGGCGACCTCGTCGGGCGCGTGGCTGACATAAAGCACCGGGATGTCGAGCACGTCGTGCAGTCGCTCCAGATAGGGCAGGATCTCCTGCTTGCGCTTGAGATCGAGCGCGGCCAGCGGCTCATCCATCAGCAGCAGCTTGGGGTGCAGCGCCAGCGCGCGAGCGATGGCCACGCGCTGACACTCGCCGCCGGAGAGCTGGTGCGGACGGCGCTTGAGCAGATGGGCGATGCCGAGCAGCTCGACGGCCTGATCCACCGCCTGCCGGTCCATGGCGGTGCCGACGCGCCGTATCCCGTAGGCCAGGTTGCCGCGCGCCGAGAGATGCGGAAAGAGGCTCGCCACCTGAAAGACATAGCCGAGCGGGCGCTGATAGGTGGGCAGGAAGGTCTCGCCCTCCTGTCAGACCTCGCCGTTGACGCTCAGATGGCCCTCGCGCAGCCGCTGCAAGCCGGGGATCAGGCGCAAGAGCGTGGTCTTGCCCGAGTCGGAGTGACCGAACAGGGCCGTGACCCCGCGCCCCGGCAGGTCGAGATCCACATCGAGGGAGAACTCGGGATAGTCGAGATGAAAACGTGCTTGGATACGGCTCATGTCAGGACCACTTCTTGGTGTTGGGCCGCCAGGCGTAGAGCACCAGCAGCACCAGGAGGGAGAAGATCAGCATCACCGCCGAGAGGCGGTGGGCGGCGGCATACTCCAGCGCCTCGACGTGATCGTAGATCTGCACCGAGGCGACGCGCGTCTCGCCCGGCAGGTTGCCGCCGATCATCAGCACCACGCCGAACTCGCCGACGGTGTGGGCAAAGGTGAGGATGGCGGCGGTCAGAAAGCCCGGCAGGGCCAGCGGCACCACCACGGTGAAGAAGGTATCCAGGGGCGAGGCGAGTAAGGTTGCGGCCACCTCCAGCGGACGGTCGCCGATCGATTCGAAGGCGTTCTGCAGCGGTTGCACCATGAAGGGCAGCGAGTAGAACACACCGAGGCCACCACCAGCCCCCAGAAGGTAAAGGGCAGGGAGCCGATACCCAGAGCAGTGGTCATCCGCCCGCCCAGGCGGATCAGGTTCTCCTCGCGCAGCCGCCGCTCGATTAGCTTCCAGGCTCAGGCCGTATTTCTCCAGGGCGACGTGATCGATGAGGACGCGGATCTCGCGCTCCAGCCCGCCGGCGATATCCACGCCCGCCACGCCGTTGGCGACGAGCAGGCGGTCGGTCAGCCAGTTGTCGATCCAGGTGCGCAGTTGGGTGAGATCCTGACGCTCGGACTCGAAGGCGACTTGCAACACGGGCAGTTGCGAGGGATCGGCCTTGATGATGATGGCCGGCTCGATGTCATCGGGCAGGTCGCGCTGGGCGCGCGAAAAGGCGGCCAGCGCGTCCTGATAAGCGGTGTCGACATCGACGCCGTAGCGGAAATTGACATCCAGTTGATAGAGGCCCTCCAGGGCGCTGGAGGAGAGATAGTCGATCCCATCGACCGCCGCGAGCTGGCGTTCGATGGGATCGGCAAGATTGCGGTCGATGTCCTCCGGGGTGGCGCCGGTCCAGGTGATGGAGAGCTTGATCGGCGGATAGGTGATGTCCGGCAGAAAGTCCACCGGCAGCCGCGTCAGGTTGGTGACGCCGAACAGGGCGAGACCCAGGATCAGGACTAGGGTGGAGATGGGGCGGGCGGCTCGGCGACCGCGACGCCACTGACGAGTAAGAGCAACGCCAAGCCGGCCAGACTGCACGTCGTGATTTCCGGCTTGCGCCGGCGCTTGGGGCGGATCATGGCGTTCAAGTGCCTCGTCCTGGGTCAGCGATCGAGACAGATGTCTTGCGCCCCGACCCCTTTGAGGCGGTCGACCAGCCCGAGCAAGCCGCCTTCCAGATACTTGGCGTTGAAGCCCCGGGCGACGAGGTAACTGCGCGCCATGTTGGAGCGGTCGGTGTGCGGACAGGCGATCACCAGCAGCTTGTCCTTCGGCAGCTCGTCGAGCCGTGCCGGTAGCTCGGGGGCGGGGATCCGCAGGCCGAAGTTGACCTGCCAGACCGCCGTTTCTTCCGCGACACGGATATCGATCAGTTCGGCCTCGCCCTGGTTATAGGCCGCGATGAAGGCATCGATGGCTATCTTGGCCTGGCCCATCCGCGCCGGGTCGATGCCGGCGGCGAGATCGTCGAGTGGATCGTTCATGGTTCACTTCCTGAGTCAGTCGGTGTTGGTGTCGGTGGCGATGCGTTCCATGTAGTCGCGTGCCCGGTCCCCGCGCAGATGATCGGCGAGACCGAGCATCCCGTCAGTGAGATAGCGTGCTTTATAGCCCTTGAGGGTCAGGAACAAGCGGGCGATCTCGGCGCGGTCGTAGTGCGGGCACATGGTGACGATGGTCTTGCTCGGATCGAGCTCGTCGAGCCGGTCCGGCAGCTCATTGAGCGGGATGTGTCGGCCGATGCCGAGGCGCCAGGCCGCGTATTCCTCGTTGAAGCGGATGTCGATCAGTTGCACCTGACCCTCGGCGTAGAGCTTCAGCAGCTCGGGGAGCTGGATCTTCATCGCGACGCGCTCGTCGTAGTCGAAGCGGCGCAGATAATCGGCAAAGGGGATGTCGTTCATGGGTGTGGATCTCGATGGAGTATTGGTGTCAGGGGACTCGGCGCGGGTCTGGCCGCTAACGCCGGCCAGGGTCAGCGCGACCAAGGTTCCGGTGAGCAGCCAGACGACAAAGGGGCGTTTGGAAGGCGCGTTTTTGAGCATCGGCGTTGTCTCTCGTTACGAATGGATTGGATGTCGGCTCCGCCACAGCGCCCAGGCGCCCGCCGCCAGTGTGCCGATGAAGACCAGGAAGGCCCAGTTGGCGAGCGACAGCCCCAGGATCACCAACTGTTTGTCCTCGCAGAATCCGCTGGCCATGAACAGCACGGGCGACTGCTGGCCGAGCCACTCGACCAGGCGCTCGATCGGACCGGGCTGGCCGCCGATACAGGAGACCTCATCCAGCGGCTGCCATTGCAGCCAGCTTTGATAGGCCGCCACGCCGCTGCCGAAGACGGCGAGTCCGAGGAAGATGAACGCGGTCAGCCGTGCGCCGAGCCGCCGCCAATCCGGATACGACAGCGCGGCGGTCAGTGCCGCCAGCAGCGCCATCAACATGAACAGCGTGCGCTGGAAGATGCACAGATGGCAGGGTTCCAGCTCCAGCCAGGGTGTGAGCACCAGACTGGCGAGCGCGACAGCCGCCGTGATCAGGGCCAGGAGCGCCCAGAGCGGACGTGGGGCCGGGTTCAGCATACGGAGGCGTCCTTGTTTTCAGGTCGGTGTGACCGCTGATGAGAGACAGGCAATCGGTCGCGCCACTGCACCAGGCGCGTCATGGGTTCGGGTTGCAGGGTGGTATGGGTAATACCGAAGTCATGCTTCAACAGCGCATGGCTCCGCTCCAGGATTTCCTCCCAGGCGACCAGATCAGAGACCACCAGATGGGCCGTCAGCACCGGCAGATCGGAACGCACCGCCCAGATGTGCAGGTCATGGACCGAAGCGACACCCGGTACGGCGGCCAGGGCCTGACCGACGCGCGCCAGATCGAGATGCGGCGGGACGCCTTCCATCAGGCCATGAATGGATTCGCGCAACAGGCGCAGACTGGAGACCAGGATGAGCGCGCCGATGGCCAGCGACAGCAATGGATCGATGGGGGTCCAACCGCTGACGGCAATGATGAGGCCGGATACGAGTGCGGCGACCGAGCCGAGCAGATCGCCCAGAACATGCAGCAGGGCCGCGCGGGTATTGAGCGTTTTCTCACCGCGCGCCAGCATCCAGGCCACCACCAGATTGAGCGCCAGACCCAGTGCGGCGGTCAGGGAAACCGCCACGCCCTCCACCGCTTGCGGCGTGTGCAGCCGCGTGATCGCCGAGATCACCAGCCAGGCGACCAGCGCCAACAGTGCGGCGCTATTGATCAGGGCGGCGAGGAACTCGGCGCGTCCCAAACCATAGCTGTGTTGCGCCGAAGCGCCACGCCGCGCCAGCCAGGCCGCGCCCGCCGCGAGTGCCAGCGCGGCGGCGTCATTGACCATGTGCCCGGCGTCCGCCACCAGGGCGAGCGATCCGGCCCACAGCCCCACAGTGGCCTCGACGCCGGCAAAGCCCAGCGTCAAGGCGGTCGCCAGCATCAGGGTCTTGCCGCTATCGGCGGCGGAATGGGCGTGGTGATGGTCATGTGTCATGAAAGCGCCCGTCACAGCAGACTCCAGGCCGTCTTGGCCGCGACGGCGAGCAAGACGAGGGCGATGGCGCGTTTCAACTGGGTGCCCGACAGACGCTCGGTTGCCAGCCAGGCGCCGAGCGCCGCCCCGGCCAGGGTCGCTACGGCTGTGACGCCGAGCAGAGCCGGATCGATGTGCGCGACCTGGACATGCGCCAGGAAGCCGCTGAGCGAGGCGAAGATCACCACGAAGGACGCGCTGGCCGCCGCGCGTTTGGGTTCCAAGCCGGAGGCCACCAGCGCGGGCACGATGATGTTGCCGCCACCCACGCCGAGCAGCCCGCCGATGAAGCCCGCCGCGCCGCCGACCGGCAGCCCGAGCGCCAGTGTCGCCGCCGTGGAGGCGCGGGCCGAACGCGGTCTGGGTTGGTAGAACAGCATCATGCCGGCGGCGAAGACCAGAAAGACGACGAACAGCCACAGCAACAGCGTCCGGTCGAGTCCGTGAGCGGCCCAGACGCCCAACGGCGACAGACCGACCGCCAGTACCAGCATGGGCGCGACCAGCCGCCATTCCACCAAGCCCTTGCGTATGAAGGTGGCAGAGGCAACCGTCATCCCGAGCGCATTGAGCAGCAGCGCAGTGGCCATGGCCGTGTGCAGCTCGATGCCAAAGGCGAGGAAGATCGGAATCAGGATCAGCGCCGCGCCCACCCCGGCCAGGCTGAACAGCGTGGTCAGAGCCAGGGTGATCAGGGCGGTGAGGATGAGCAGGGTCATGGTGCCGACCGAGGCTCGCGGATTCCGGTGATCCGCTCATGACAGGGGATGCAGACCCGCTGCTCGCCGGCCAGGCGCGCGTAGCCTTCGACCACCATCTCGCCGCAGGCCTCGCACACCAACACGGCGAAGGAGTGCATATGAGGTTCGATCGGATGCGCGAAGATCGGACCAACCGTGAGGAGCTGCTCATCCGGGGCGCTCATGACCCGATCGACCAGCGGCTGGACGATCTCCAGGGGGACTTTCGAGGCCGGGATGCCTTTCTCCCGATAGTCCTTGAAGAACGCGGTCTGCTTGTTGGCCAGCATCGCCTCCGCTTTTGGCGTGACCCGCACCGCTCGCCCGCTGGCGACCTCGATCAGGGTCACACCCCATTTTCCGTAGTGCAACTTCTTGATGTTGCCTTTACCGAAGGTGCAGCCGGTGACCATCTGGACGCCGTCGGCAAAGCAGGTGGCGCAGTGATCCTCACCGAGCTCCACGAGTGCGAGCAGTTGGCCGTCGGCAGCCCGCTCGACACCGAGTGCATTCAGGGCCGCCGCGCCGACTCTCAACCCCATCGGCATCGCGGGGCATTTGTGACCGTGCAAGGCCAGTCCGTGTTCATAGAAATCGTGCGCTTGAATCATGGATCGTTATCCTGTCTATCAAAGAAGATCGCCGATGCGGATCGGCCCCGATACAGGAGACGGGGTGGAGCGCAAAAGGATGCAGGGGGCCGCGCCGACGCCATGCGTCGGCATCCATGAATCCGGGAATAGGCACGTCGGCGCGCCGAGCGCTCACAACGCGAAATCGCCCCCCAGCGGCTCCGGCCCCTCGACCACCGGCAGGGTCAGCTCGTTGCCCCAGTGCGACCAGCCGCCGTTGTAGAG
This sequence comes from Caldichromatium japonicum, assembly GCF_011290485.1. Taxonomy (GTDB): domain Bacteria; phylum Pseudomonadota; class Gammaproteobacteria; order Chromatiales; family Chromatiaceae; genus Thermochromatium; species Thermochromatium japonicum. Next base: position 616,124 of record NZ_CP048029.1, read on the forward strand.
ACGCACGTCCCGATAGCCCAGGTGCTTGAGCTGGAGATACGCCAGGCCCATGCGGAAGCCGTCGTGACAGTAGACGTAGATCCGCTTGTCCTTGGGGATGGACGCATAGAGCGCGGCGAGCGTCTGGTCATCACGCCACTTGCCGGTCTGACCATCCGTGCCATCCAGGCTCACGACATTGATCGCGCCGGGGATGTGTCCGCCTTGGATGGCATGGCGGATCACCTCGCCGGTGTACATGTCGCGCGGACGGGCATCGAGCAGGACGACAGCGGGGTCGCGGCGCGCGACCACATCGTCATAGACCTGGGTCCATTCGACGAAGAGGTCGGGATTGGCGTCCTTCAGGATCACCGAGCCGCGCGGGCGGGCCGGGGTCGGCTCCTTGGTCAGCTCATTGAAGCCGGTCCACTCCAACGCCCCGCCGTTGAGGATCTTCACGTGCGCCATGTCGAACCCGTACAGCTCCAGCAGATAGTAGAGGCGGGAGGTGAGTGCGGTGCTGGAGTCGTCGTAGAGCACCAGTCTGGAGTCGTCATTGACGCCCCAGCCGCGCAGGGTCTCCTGGAAGGCCGCGCGCGCGGGGAAGCGCATGATGGGGCTCGCCTGATTGTCCCCCAGATCCTTGAAACGCTGGACCTGGATGGCGCCGGGGATGTGCCCGACGGTGAAATAGCGGTGCGGGTGGTAGCGTACCTCCAGCACGATGAGATCCTCGTCCTCCAGATGCTCGGCCAGCCAGTCGGCATCGACCAGGAAGGCGGGCGCGGCGAGGGCTGGCAGGGCGGGGAGCGCGAGGAAGAGCAGAGCGGTCAGCCAGAGCGAGGCGCGGAAGCGGGATGGCGTCTGGGGCATGGTGGGTCTCTCCGGTGATGGCGATGCGGTAGCGGCGAGTCGGTCCGGTTGTCCAGCCAAGGGCGGATGTCGGTCGCCCTGCTCAGCCGCCCGTCATCGACATGAAGCGCACCACCTGTCCTGGGCGTTCGCGAAACTCATGGCGCTCCGGCTTGAGCGCGATGGCGCGGCGGAGGTGGTCGACGAGGTCGGCATGGTCGATGTCGGCGCGCAGCAGGTCGCGCAGCGGGTAGCTGTTGTCCTGACCCAGACAGAGGTAGAGGGTGCCCTCAACGGTCAGGCGCACCCGGTTGCAGGTCGCGCAGAAGTGCTGGGAGAGGGGCGTGATGAAGCCGATGCGCGTCTCTGTGCCAGCCACACGGAAATACCGGGCCGGGCCGCCGCCGGGCAGGATGTCCGGGATCAGCTCGAAACGCCGCTCCAGACGCTGCTTGATCGGCTCCAGATCGCCGAAGGCGCTGGCCGCGGCTTGTCCGGTGGCGCCCATGGGCATGGTCTCGATCAGACGCAGGGTGAAACCGTGCGCCGCGCAGTAGTCGAGGATGTCCTCGATCTCGGCGTCGTTGACCCCGCGCATCACCACCGTATTCACGCGGATCGGGCTCAGGCCGACCTCCCGCGCCGCCGCGATGCCGCGCAGCACCCGGTCGAGATCGCCCCCGGTGATCTCCCGGAAGACCTCGGGGCGCAGACTGTCGAGGCTGACGTTGAGGCGTTGCACGCCGGCGCGCGCGAGCGGTTCGGCCAGTGTTTCCATCTGGGTACAGTTGCTGGAGAGCGAGAGATCCTCCAGACCGGGTAGAGCCGACAGACGCGCGGCCAGTTCGGTCAGACCACGGCGCATCAGCGGCTCGCCGCCGGTCAGACGCACCCGCCGCACCCCCAGCGCTGTAAAGGCCGCGACTACGCGCTCGATCTCATCGAAGGTCAGACAGTGCGCCGGCTCCTCGAACCCCTTGAAGCCCTTGGGCAAACAATAGCCGCAGCGCAGATCGCAGCGATCCGTGACCGAGAGACGCAGATAGTCGATGCGGCGACCGAAGGAATCGGTCAGCGATGGGTGGCTCATCCTCGGGTGTCCTCTCTTGTAATGTGACTGTCACTCGGTGGTGCGCGGCGTGAAGCAGCAGACACGGCCCTGTTCGTCGAAACGCACCTGGCAGGCTTCGACCAGCCGCCGCTGCAAACGTGTCCGGGCACGTTGAAGGCGCGACTTGGCGCCAGGCAGCGAGAGACCCAATCGGTCGGCGAGCGCCTGCTGGGGGCGGCCCTCGATGTCGCAGAGCGTCAGTGCCAGCCGGTCGGCCTCGGACAGATCGGCGAGCACGCGCGGCAGGCACTCCGCGAGTCGATCCAGTGGCGACGGAGACGTGTCGGATGGCGCGGGGAGATCCTCGCTGAGTGGGAGGAGTTCGCGTTGCGTGCGCAGACGATCGGTCAGGGTATTGCGTGCGACCTGGAACAGCCAGGCGCGCGGATTGCGGACCGCGCAGAATCCACGACCCTGGCGCAGGGCCTTGATGAAAGCGTCCTGGAGCAGGTCCGCCGCCTCATCGCTATCACCTAGACGGTGATCGAGATAACGTTTCAGTTCGGGCGCATGATTCGACCAAGCGCGTAGAAGACAGGGGGGCGTGCCATGCATGTTGGACTCCGGTGCATCCAAGAGAGGGGGTCTGGAGCGAGACTCTATAATCCAAATTTGGTCGGCAACGCAAACCCGATTATTTTTGAGGTTTTGAACGCGGCCAGGCACGACTGTCTGATCACCAAAGGAGCACACAATAACAACATACCCTTCTTCAATCGTTTTCCCCTGCACCTGACCGGCGGCGCGCTCGCGCTGAGCCTGGCTAGTCCGGCCTGGCGGCCCTGGACATCTCGGGCGCGAGTACGGTCCAGCCTGTGGTCGAGCGGCTGGTCTCCGTCTTCACCGAACAGACCGGAGAGCCGGTGCGGCTGGCCGGCGGCGGCAGCGGCGCCGGGATCAAGAATGCCCTCAGCAGGTCGAGCCAGATCGGCATGGTCTCGATGCGTTGGCCATCATCGTCGACCGTGACAATCCGCTCGAGCGGATCACCAAGTCCCAGCTCGTCGAACTCTATAGCGGGCGGATCGACAACTGGCGTGCGCTCGGCGGCCCGGATCTACTCGTAGTGCGGGTGAGCAAGGAAGTCGGACGCAGCACCCTACCGGGCTGCAAAGCCCGGACCGCCCACCGAGCGACACCCCGCGTATCAGTCAAAACGCCTATGTCATCGGCTCGAACCTGGAAGCCCTGACCCTGGTCGGCGGTCTGCCCGGCGCCATCGGTTATGTCTCGGTCGGCACGGCGCAGGCGATGACCGAGGCCGGTCTGCCGGTCAAGGTGCTGGCGCTCGACGGTGTGGAGCCATCCAACGCCGCCATCGCCGACAGGCGCTATCCGATCGTGCGTCCGCTCAATCTCGTCTACCGTGAACCGACGCCGAGCGTCTCAGCGTTCCTGGCGCTGGCCCTGAGTCCGCGCGGACAGGACGTGGTGAAATCACTCGGCTTTTTGAGGGTCGAACGCTAGGGGCCTCCGGATGCGCCTGACATTGACCACCAAGATCATCGCCCCCTATGGACTGCTGGGAGGATTGGTACTGGCCCTGCTGTCGGTCCTGTTCGTCTTCGATCTGCAACGCCAGTCGGTGGCCGCGCATGAGCGCGCGCTGCTCGGCATCGGATCGGCGGTGCGCGAGATCGCCGCGCGGGTGCAGACTGACATCCTGACCCGGCAGGAATCACTGGCGATCGAAATCGCCCAAGTTGCGCGCCGTACCGATGGCCTGATCGGCGATCTGGACGCGACGGGCGCAGATCTGCGTGCGCCCTTCCAGGACTATTTCGCCGCCATGGTCGCCATCAACTCGGTCTATCTGGAGAATCGCACCGAGGAGGGCGCACGCCGTCTCGATCAACTGCGCAAGCAGGAGCGGCGCATCGACGCCACCATCGCCCAGCGTCTGAACGCCGCCGAGCAGCAACGCGACCACATGGCCACACTCGCCTGGATGGTGCAGGGGGCGGTTCTGGTCGCCATCATCATCCTGGCAGTGATGGCGATGCTCGTGGTGCGCACGCGTGATGCGGGTGACGGCGGCGCTGGCCCAGGGCGATCTGAGCCAGCGTATCGAGGGCGAATATCCGGGCATCTTTGGCGAGACCCAACGCGGCGTCAACACCACGGTCGAGACCCTGCGCGAAACCGTCGATGAGATCCGCGCCGTGGTCGAGGCCGCCGCCCAGGGTCGGTTCGAGCAGCGGCTCCAGACTCAGGGCAAGCAGGGTGTCTTCCTCCAGATCGCCCAGGGACTCAATCAGCTCTCCGGGCTGGTCTCGGCCGGACTCGAAGACGTGGCGCGCGTGCTCCAGGCGATGGCCGAGCGTGATCTGACCCAGCGCATCACGACCGAGCATGGCGGCGTCTTCGGTCGGCTGCGCGACGATACCCATGCCACGCTGGAGGCCACGCGCGAGATGGTGCAGCGCATCGAGGAGTCCACGCTGTCGATCCATGCCGCTGCGCGCGAACTCTCGGTCGGCAATCTCGATCTCTCGCGGCGCACCGAGCAGCAGGCGGGCAGTCTGGAGCAGACCGCCGCGCGCATGGACGAGCTGAACGGTACCGTCCGCCAGACTGCCGACAACGCCCGTCACTGCCAGACGCTCAGTCAGGGCGCCAATGCCGCGGCGCAGCGCTGCGGCGAGTTGGTCCGGCGCACCGTCGCCACCATGGGCGAGATCCAGTCCGGATCGAGCCGTATCGCCGACATCACCGAGGTCATCGACTCCATCGCCTTCCAGACCAACATCCTGGCGCTCAATGCCGCCGTCGAGGCGGCGCGCGCCGGTGAGCAGGGCAAGGGTTTCGCCGTGGTCGCCGCCGAGGTGCGCGCGCTCGCCCAGCGTAGCGCTACCGCCGCGCGCGAGATCAAGACCCTGATTGCCGAGTCGGTCGAGCGGATCGGCGGCGGGGAACAGTTGGTTCAGCAGGCCGGAGCGGCGATGGACGAGGTGGTGACGAGTTTCCAGCGCGTCAGCGGACTGGTTGGCGAGATCGCGCAGGTCAGCGGCACGCAGAACGCCGATGTCGAGGAGGTGGCGCGGGCGCTTGCCGGTCTGGATGCCATCACTCAGCAGAATGCCGCGCTGGTCGAGCAGTCGGCCGCCGCCGCCGAGAGTCTGGAGCAGCAGGCCGGGGAACTGGAGACGGTGGTGGGGCAGTTCCGGTTGGGGAATGCTCAGCCCGTGCTGACCGCGCCGCCCAGGGCGCCGAGGCTTGGAGTTCTGTGAATCGGGCCTGGGCGGAATCGAGCGCGCCGACACTTGGACAGCGCACCGCCAAGGCCGGTTGCTCGCATCCAGCTTGAGCGAAGTCGAGGCGTTACATTTGGGTAACGTTTGGCTGGATGTGTTACCTCAAATTCAAGTTTTTGAATTGCAAGATAAATAGGCATATTTGCCCGATTCATACGTTACGTTCTTGTAACGCCCGCCTGGCCGAACGCCCGGCTCGCCTCCTAACGCCACCCCATCCGCATTGATAATTGTCAATCCAATCAATCCCCTGTTCTTCGTATTGAAATAGTCAGGTATGTACCCTGCTTATTCGATCTGAACAAGCGGGTCGCCATGACGGCCCGGTTCATCGGCCCCTCATGGGGCTCACCGGAGGAGGGGAGACATCATGCCAGTCGGGTTACAAGCCCAACCATCGCTCGGGGTGCCGGGCAAGAAGCGCTGGGCGATGGTCATCGACCTGCGCCGCTGCATCGGCTGCATGGCCTGCGTCTGCGCGGACAAGGCCGAGTACGACGTGCCGCTCGGGGTGTGGCGCACCATCGTCAAGGTCAAGGACACCGGGAGCTATCCCAACACTAAGCGCCATTTCATGCCGCGGCTGTGCAATCACTGCGACAACCCGCCGTGCGTGCGCAACTGTCCGACCGAGGCGACCTATAAGCACGAAGAAGGCTTCGTGCTCCAGCGCTATGAGCGCTGCATCGCCTGCCGCACCTGTATCGCGGCCTGTCCCTACAACGCCCGTCACGTACTGCCGAAGAACCGCGACCGGGTGAAGATCGGCGGGGTGATCGACAAGTGCACCTTCTGCCATCACCGGATGGCGGCCGATCTGGTGCCGGCCTGCGTGCAGACCTGTCTTGGGCGCTCGCGCATCTTCGGCGACCTCAACGACCCCAACAGCGAGGTCGCGCATCTGGTCGCCCGTCACAGCGTGGTCACCCTCAAGCCCGAGAAGGGTACCGCCCCGCAGGTCTATTACATCAAGCCCGACCGCGTCCACACCGAGCAGATCCTGAGCCGGCCGGTGTCGCACGCCGCCCGCGCCGACGCGGAGGCCTTCTACCGCCACAACCGTGGCACCCAGTTCTTCTCCGGCGTGCTCTGAGGGGGATACAGCCATGTTCGAGTACTCTGAATTCAACATCGCTCCCTGGGGTTGGGAGATCACGGTCTACTTCTTTCTGATCGGCACGGCGGCCATGACCTTCGTCTATGCCGCCGCGCCGGCGGTCTTCGGCAATGTCTTCGGCGGCATCGCACGCTCCATGGAACCCTTCCAGAAACCTGGAATGCTGGCGGCCCTGGTGCTGCTGTTCATCTCCGGTCCGCTGCTGATCGTCGATCTGGGGGTGCCGGAGCGATTCCTCTATCCGATCCTACATTTCCATTGGACTTCACCGCTGTTCTGGGGTGCACTCTTTCTGCCGTTGTTCGGACTGTGCATCATCGGTTTCTGGCCGCTCTCTGGTTCAACCGGCCCCAGCTGCTCAAGCCGATCGGCATCCTCGGCATGCTGCTGAGTCTCTCCATGCCGCTCTATACCGGTCTGGATCTCATGGTGCATCAGACCCGCGAGCTGTGGAGCAACCCCACGATCTCGGTGCTGTTCGTGATTCTCTCGGTCAACTCGGGCACCGCACTGGTCAGTCTGATCCAGTTGGCACGCGGTCAATTCGATGCAAAAACGCATGAGTTTCTGCATTGGTTTCTCTATGTCGCGCTCGGCGTCACCCTGGCCCTGTTTCTAGGTGAACTAGTGACCCTGCTCTATGGCAGCGGCGAATTGCAGCAAGCCTGGATCCTGATCAACGAGCGATTCTGGTTGCAGTTCTGGGGATTGAAGTTGCTGCTCGGCATTCTGTTGCCTCTGAGTCTGATGATCGTGACCCAATACAGACCAAACGCGGCGCTGTTCACCCTGGCGGCGGTGTTCTCCGCCATTGGCGCCTACTTCTTCCGCACCGTGCTGATCTACGCCGGCCAGCTCACGCAGATCTATTACTGAATTCGGAGCATCGACATCATGAGCGATCTCGCAACCCGAAACACCGAGGGCGATATCGGGCGCCTGAGCCGCCGCGACTTCATCAAGCTCGGCGCCGCCGTCGGCGCCGCCGCCGGTACCCTGTCACTCGGCAGCCGCCGGCTGATGGCCATGGAGCAGAAACTGGGGAGCGACGACATCTCCGCCGTCACCGGCGCCCAGCGTCAGTCTGTGCCCTATACCTGTCTGGTCTGCAACATCGAGGACGGCGGCGTGGCCTTCGTCGAGAACGGCCGCATCGTCAAGCTGGAAGGCAACATGGACCACCCCAACACCAGGGGCAAGCTGTGCGCCAAGGGCAACTCGGGGTTCCTGCACGTCTATGATCCAGACCGGATCATGACCCCGCTGCTGCGCACGGGTAAGCGCGGCGAGGGCAAGTGGAAGCGGATCTCCTACGACGAAGCGACCAGCCTGCTCGCCAAGAAGCTGCGTGAAGTGATCGACCGCGCGCAGTCCGAGAGCGACGACGCCATCCTCAATGAGATCGTCTTTAAATGGGGCCGCAACCGCACCGGCGGGGCCGTGCATCGTTTTATGCAAGCGCTCGGCTCCAACGCCATGATCAATCACACCAACATCTGCGAGTCCTCGAAGAAGGTCGGGCTGGAACACTCCTGGGGACCGGACATCGAGTCCTGTGACTGGGCCAACACCAAGTACATCATCAACTTCGGCTCCAATGTGCTGGAGACGGCCTATTTCATGAACCCCAACGCCCAGCGCCTGGTCGACGGCGTGGTGGGCAACAAGGCCAAGCTGGTCTCCTTCGATGTGCGCCTGTCCAACACCTCGGCCTTTGCCGATGAGGCCTATTTCCCCTATCCCGGCACCGATGGGGTCATCGCGCTGGCCATGGCCCACGTCATCATGAACGAGGGGCTCTACGATGCCGCCTTCATCCGCGACTGGACCAATGTCACGGTCGAGCAGCTCATCGCGCATCTGAAGCCCTACACGCCGGAGTTCGCCGAGCAGGAGTCGACCGTCCCGGCCCGCGACATCCGCCGCATCGCCCGCGAGTTCGCCACCACCAAGCCGGCGACCACCTTCTCCTATCGCGGCCCGGCCAAACATGTCTACGGCGCCTACCAGGAGGCCGCCATCCACATGCTCAATGTCATCACCGGCAACGTCGAAAAGAAGGGCGGCTACTGTCTGCCGCGCGGCATGGACTGGCCGCAGCCCCAGCCCGAACAACCCAGAGGCAAGACGCCGAGCGTGCTGGCCGCGTCGCCGCTCTATCCATTGGCCTCGCACCAGGTCTCGACCCATGTGCCCTACATGATCATGAAAGGCGAGGCCAAGGTGTCGGTGTGGATGCATCTCTACGACAACCCGGTCTATACCTATCCGTCCAGCCACGTCTGGGCGCATCTGTTCAAGGACGAGGGGCTGCTGCCGTTCGTGGTCTCATTCAGCCCCTATATATCCGAGACCACGGAGCTGGCCGATCTCATCATCCCCGACGTCACCTATCTGGAACGCCACGACCCCGAGTCCATGCCGAGCGGACTCTATCCCTGTCTGTCCATCCGCCAGCCGGTGGTCAAGCCCTTGGGCGGCACCTAGGAGTTCCGCCAGACCCTGATCGATGTGATCAAGAAGGTCGATCCCGACGGCTCGCTGGGGATCCGGCAGTACTTTGCCTTCGACACAGTCGAGGACTGGATGCGCGCCCACTTCGACGCCATCCCCGGACTCAAGGACGAAGGCGGTTGGGATTTCATGAAGCGCAAGGGCGTTTGGCCCATTTATGGCCAGGTCGACAAGACCACCGCCAAAATCGTCGACAAGAACGGCAATGAGGTCGAGCCGGAGTACGGACTCTACAAGAAGCCAGTACCCGCCGCCGATCTGGAAGGGGCGGAGGTCAGCGAGGATGGCACCATCCGCAAGGACGGCAAGGCGATCGGCGTGCGTATCGGGGATCAGAGCTATGTCGGCTTCGGCACCCCGTCGCGCCGCATTGAGCTCTACAAGCAGAGCTTCAAGGACTATGGCTTCAACCCGCTGCCGGTCTACAAGCGCTTGCCCTCGCGCGACAAGCGCTCCGACGAGCTGGTGCTGGTCACCTTGGCTGGGGCGGCGCCTGGAGTCAGGGCGTGCGGGCCGCGTGGAGTCCGACGCCGGCGAGGGCGTCCTGCCATGCTGAACGCGATGTCGACTCCATCGAACCGTGGCGCGGCGCTGGCCCTATTGGAGGGCCGCGAGCTGCTGGAGGAGAAAATCCTCTGTCTCAATCTGCGCGGACGTGGCGAGCACTGCCGCCGCTGTGCCGCCGCCTGTCAGGCCAATGCCCTCTCGTTGTCGCCTGATGCCCTGGAGGTCGACCGCGCGCGGACTGATCTGTTGATCGATCCCGGTATAGTCATCTAGGCGCGCGCCCCAGGTCAGCAACCATTTGGGCGCCGGCCACCACTCATCCTGGACATAAGCCGAGTACAAATGCCGCCGCCCCGCCGTTTCGGTAGGCGTCGCCGCCGCCGACAGCGCCGTGACCAGGGCACTGAGCTGGGCGGCGAGTCCCGTGCCCAGTCCAACCGTCGTCCCGGCCCCCAGCCCGCTTCGGGCGCGAGTTTCCAGATCCGTGAGCCCGAGCCACTCCAGAGCGTCGAGCCGATAGTGCAGCTGCTCGTAGGCCAGACCGGCGCTGATGAAATGCCGGGGGCCGGCGGCATAGCGCCCATCGGCGCGCAGCCGCCAGGTCTCCTGTTCGGCGCCGGAGTCGAAACGCATACCACTGGGTGCCAGCGCCGAATCCGGCATCGAGGTGGCCTCCGCCAGGGTCAGGCGTGTTTGGGTGCCCTCCAGTTGCAGCGTCATCCCGAACCGCGGATTGAATGGCAGGGTGTGCGTCAGGCGCTCCTCCGTGGTCTCACGGGTACGCATGCCTGTGGGATCGATGACCCCGAGCACCCCGGCTCCGAGCGCCTCGTGGGTGCGCGCCAGACGCGCCAGGGCGCGGGTAGCGCCTATCTGCCCCTTGAGGAGCACGCCCAGATCACGCTGATCGGTCTCCACGGCACTGGGCGCTTCTGAGAACATCGTCCCGAGACCAGCATCGATCACGGACAATTGATCGCGCCCGATCGTCGGGCGATGACCGGCGCGGTTGGTCGCCTGGGCACTGAGCACCAGGGCGCGATCCCCGGTGGCGTCTCCGGCCAGCAGTCGCGCCTGCGCCGTGGCGTCCGAGCCGCCGCCGAGGGTGAGCTGACCCGGCTCGACCCGATCCCGGGTGATGACGTTGATCACCCCGGAAAAGGCACCGGCGCCAAACACCGAGGATCCCGGTCCACGGGTGACTTCCAGGCGCTCGATCACCTCCAGCGGGATCGTCCCCAACACGCTCAACGGATTGCCGAAGATCCAGTCGGTTTGTGCCACACCATCGAGCAGCACCAGCAGATTGCCGGACCCCAGGCTGGAGAAACCGCGCACCGCCAGATTGGCCCCATAGTGACTGGTCAGGCCCTGATGAAAGCCAGGGACCAGACGCAGGGCCTCGACGACGGAGCGAAAGCCGCCCCGGCGGATGTCCTCGGCAGTGATCACGGTGGCCACCGCCGGGGCGGTGCGAGAGGCGTGCGCCCGTCCGGTGGCGATCGTCACGCTCTGTTCGGAGCCAAACAGCGCCTGCAGCGTCTCCTCGGCCAGGGTCGGTGTGGCCAGCAAGGCCAGGGAGGTCAGGCACCAGGGTTTCATCATCAGGCCTCCTGTGCAGGCGAATCCGGCGGGCGGGACGGATCGATCAGGGCCACCAGCACCGCAATCAGATCCTCGGGTAAGACGGGCTTGACGATCAGGTGGGCGTGCAGCGGCCGAATCGCCGTTTGCAACGGGGCGCGGTCATCGCCGGTCAGGATCACGACCGGGAGGCGGTGATGACCGCGCGCCCGCAGCTGCCGCAGGAGCTCCAGCCCCTGACAGCCGGGGAGGCGGTGATCGAGGATGACGGCGGCATAGCCTTCGGGGTTCGGTTCTAGCAAGGCCCGGGCGGCGGTGCCATCGATACAGGCCTCGACGCTGAAGCCGGCTTTGCGCAGCAGCTGCACCAGTGGCAGGCGGATGGTGATCTCGTCCTCGGCCAACAGCAGCCGAGAGCCACGCATCCAGTCGGGAATAGCCGCGTTCGGCGCGCCGGCCGGGACCGGTGCCTCCGGGAGCCGGTGCCCCGCCATCGGCGCGGGCCGACGCGGCAGCGTGAGCCGAAAGCAACTGCCGGCGCCGGGGTGACTGGTCACGCTGAGCCGACTGCCTCCATGAAGCAGCGGCTGAGCCAGAGTCCCAGCCCAATCCCCGAGGACACTCGCCCGGTCAGGCCACGGGCGCCCTGATAGAACGGCTCGAAGATCTTCTCCAGATCCGCCGCCGGGATGCCGATGCCGCAATCGGTCACCGTGATCCGAACGGTCACCGTGATCCGAATCGGCGCCGCGTCATCCCCGGCCGTCAGGCGCACCTCGATCAGGCCGCCGGCGGTGAATTTGTCGGCATTGCCGCTCAGGTTGTAGAGCACCTGGGTCAGGCGTCCCTGGTCGCTGATCGCGAAGCACACGGTGGCGGGACGGTACAGGACGAGCCGGTTGCCGGGGGCGAGCGTCGGGCGCACGGTGGCGAGACCTGCTCGATCCAGCCACCGAGTTCCACCTGCTGATAGGTGACCTCGAGCGGATGCCCGGCTTCGGCCTTGGTCAGGGTCAGCAGCTGCTCGATCAGACCGAGCAGCTGGTGGGAGGCATGGCGGATGACGGCCAGTGGCTCTCACGGCCTGTCGTCGCTCCCGGCGGCTCCAGGAGCCGGGCCTGCAGCAGGATGGCCTGGAGCGGCGTGCGCAGCTCATGGCTGACGTTGGCCAGAAATAGCGTCTTGGCCCGGTTGGCCTGTTCAGCCGCCTCCAGGGTCTGACTGAGTTCCTCGGTGCGTGCGGCCACTCGGGCTTCCAGGTGCCGGTGATGCGCCGCCAGCCGGGCGCGCATGGCCACCAGGGCGCTCCACAGCTGATGCACCTCGGCCGGACTGGTGGCCGGCGTTGGCGACAAGGGCGTCTCGACCAGCGTCTCCAGATCACGGACCAGGAACGCCAGTGGCGTGAGCAGCCGCAACGTCAGCCGAACAACGGCCACGCCCAGCACGACCGTGAGTACCCCGAGCGGCCAGAGGACCAGCCCGGCCGTTTCCAGGGCAAAGTCGAAGACCCGGTCGAGCGACAGGGTCAGGGCCACATGGCCCAACACCGGCGCGGCGGCGGGGGTGGCGACCGGCCCGTCCGCCGGGTGGTATTCCGGGGCGTGAACGGTGACCACGACACGCTCGCGGCGTTGCACGCCCTCCTCATCCCGGGTCGCTTCCGCCAGGAGCCGGCCGTCACTGTCGAGAAGCGCCACCGCCAGCAGATCGGGGAACTGGAGCCGCTATCTCACCAGTCCCCAGGCCTCCTGGTGCGATCCCACCAGCAGCGCATAGCGTGCCTCCTCGGCCAGGATCCGCGCCAGTTCCTGCGCCGTCTGCTGCGTGAACTGCCGCGCTTGTGGCCAGGTGGTCAGAAACAGGCTCACCGGCAGCGCCAGTCCCACGCTCAGACCCAGCACCGTCAGGGTGCGCCACAGCTGGCGACTATAGGGTCGGTGGGGCGCGGGCGTGGCGTCAGTCAAAGATGACATCGAAGTGGGTCTCCTCGGCCGGATGGCGGGCCGTCCCGATGGCGCGTGCCGCCGCGCGCAGGTCATCCACGGCGATCGCCTCCCAGGCCAGCCCCCGGGCCTGAGCGGCCGCCCACGCCTGTTGCACCACGGCGTTGGGCACCATGTCACGATACACAAACACCAGGGTCTCGATCGCCGGTGACAGGGTGTGCAGCTCGGCGACCACCAGCGCCGGTGCCACAAAGCGCGACAGCCCCCGGTCGGCACCGGCCGGGGGCTCCTGGAGCAGGATCGGCCAGACCCGGGCCTGTGGAAAGGCCTGACGTGCCGCCGCATAGGCCGACTCCCCCACGGCCACCAGATGCCGGGGCACCGGCGATCCACGGTAACGGACGAGCTCCGGAAGCGTGCAGACGGCGCTGGGAGAGGTGGTATCCGACATCAGACCGGCGGTCAGCGGCGAGATGATCGGTTCATAGGCCGCCGACACCACCGGATGCACCAGCATCAGCTGCGCCTCTCGACACTCGTCCGCCGGCAGTGGTCGGGCGCCCCAGGCAGCCAGCAGCACCAGTCCGGCCAGCCAGGCTCTCCGGCGGCGGTCCGGCCTGTGTCCCCCTCCCTCGCGAGGAATATATCCGGCCATACAGCGCGTGCTCCAGGAGTCGGAATCGGAGGGTCGGCCGCCACGCTGTGGCACGGCGCCTCACTCGCGGTTCCTGCCGCCGGCCAGCACATGCCGCACGGCGGCCAGCGCCTCCGGCAGGCACTGCCCGAGCCGTTGCGCCTCCTCCAGCGCTCCGGCCTCCAGCGCGTCGGCCAGGGCGCGCAGCAGGGTTTCGAGGGCCGGCATGGCGGCCTGACGGGCCAGACCCACGGCGCGGTGGGCGACCTCGTAGCCGGCGGCCCCGGCCTCCAGGCAGGCGCGCACCCGCTCCGGTTCGACGTGGGCGCTCAGACAGATGACCCGCACACCGGGGTGCTGACGCTGCAGCGCCGCGATGATCTCGGCGCCGCCCAGGGTGCAGGGCTGATCCTCGCGATCGGGCATACGCAGATCGAGCAGAATCACGTCGGGCTGAACGCGACGCGTGTCGCGCAGCAACTGGGCGCGGGTGGCACAGCTGCTCACGACGCTCACGGCCGCGCCCGCCACCTGCGGCATCAGCTGCACCATGGCCGTGCACAGGAGCGTCTCATCCTCGGCGATCAACACCCGAATGGGCGCCGCGGCGACCGGTTAGATGGGGTCAGGCATTGTCGGGACTCATATCGCTTCAGTTTCGCTTCAGTTCCCCCATGGCCTAGCGCGTCGCGGCGAACCGGCAAGGCGTCAAAGACGCCCATCGCCTCTGGAGGCGGATCGGCGTCATAGACGCCTGTTCAACGAGGCGGCGTGTGAATAGGGTAATTCTATGGTCCCGTCCCAACCGGCTTGTACCTGGAGAGACACACATGAAGCCTGAGACATCCACATCACCCGCCGACACATCCGCCGGCCGCTTCATCCGCCGCCGGTGGCGGATGGCCATCGGTCTCGGTGCCCTGATCCTGCTCGCCGCCCTCCACGGCTATGGTCAGTATCTGGCCGCCCCCATCCCGAGCGCTTCGCCCCTGGGGTAGTGACTCAGGGGACGGTCCTGGACGCTCTCCAGCTGTGGTATACCGGTCGGACTTCCAGCTCCAGCGCCATGGGGCCACCTGTGGCCCGGCGAGCCTGCGTAATGTGCTGGCCTCATTGGGCCGGCCGCCGGACGATGAGCGGGCGGTGTTTAGCGGTGACACCTCCGGTTGGTGGCGCGCGCGGCTGCTGGGGATGACGCTCGATGAGCTGGCGGCGCTGGCCGAGGCCAACGGGGTTGGCCGGGTGCGCGTGTGGCGCGCTCCGGATCCCGCCGCCTGGCGGGCTTTGCTGGCGTCGCTGGACACGCCGGGGCGGCGGCTGATCGTGAACTTCGACCGCGCACCGCTGCATGGGGTGGCCATCGGGCACTTTTCACCTGTGGCCGGCTATGACCCCGCCGGCGACCAGGTGCTGCTCCTGGATGTGACACCAGGCTTTGGCGCCCAGCTCGTCCCCAGTGAGCGGCTGCGCGCGACCATCACCACCCGGGATCCGGTCAGCGGACGTTGGCGGGGCGCGCTCCAGATCGACGCTGTGGCACCCTCGCCATAAACGGTCCTGTGGCGGATGCACCGTTGTTGGATTGTATCGCCCCGAAATCCCCCTAAAAATCGGGGCCTCCGGGGCCGCGCCACAGCCGGCCGCCCGATTCGCCCGACGTCATGGAGCCTGTTGTGATGCCACCCGAGGAGACTCGTCCGGATTCCGAAACGCCCCGCGCGCGGTCCGCCGCCGCCCCACGGGTGCGTCAACCCTATCGCCACAGCCGCCTGGTTTTCGATCTGACGCTGCGCATCCAGAGCGAATACGCGCGCCGGCTCCTGCGTGATCGCGAATTCCGCCCGGCCATGCACGCGCTCTACGGCATCGAGGTCATTTTGCACCTGGTGAGCGATGACACCGAGGCCGAACGTGTCGAAGCTCTGATCCATGCCCGTCTGGAGGGTCTGGCCGATGAACTCCAGCGCGAAATCGCCCGCCTGCAGGTGCTCTTCACCGATCAGGGCCTGGAGCGTACCCGACCGCGCTATACCCATCCACTTGACGTCACCATCCATGTCGCCTCACCGGCGATGGCCCTCTACGCCAATCTGATCCAGGAGCTCGACCGCCTGTAGGTGGGACCCCACACCCTGTGGCTCTCAGGGCTGCTGGCGGGCAAAGAGCGTCTGGCGGTGGCCAAACGCTGGCGGCAGCGCATCGGCGGGGCCGGCCAGGAGTTCATCGGACTGCATCGGCGCGACTATGCCGCCGCCCGCGAGGTGCTGTCGATGCCCGAGGAGGAGGGCGATGACCCGGCCGAGGCCCCGGACACATTACCGGAGGAGCGCACCTGAACACCGCCGTCACCGCGGTGGTCCCCGCGCGCTGACGCTGAATGTCTCACGCACCCAGGAGGAGCGGCTGATGAGCCAAGCGTGTCCGGCCCATGTGATTCTGCAATTCATCATCAATCAGATCCACGAGGGGCATTTCGAGCGGGTGCTGGACCTGGGACTGACTAGGAGCAGATCCGCCTCCTCGAATCCCTGGCCGGGCGCAACCTGCATTATCTGTTCGAGGCCGCGCACTTCGTCTCACTGCAGATCGTCATCGACCCGCAGCAGTCCGAAGTCGTCATCCGGCGCCTGCGCGAGCAGCAACAGCTGCGCGAGACCCAGCAGGCGCTGCTGCGCGCCGGCGCCCCCCGTCAGCTGATGATCCAGCTCTACGGCTGGAATGCCAACCATTACTGGAAGCAACGCCGCTTCCTCGGACTCGGGCAGGATCATCCCCGGGGCGGGCGCCCAGCCAATCCCAGTCGCCGTCAGGAAGCGCAGATCCTGCGCGCCTGGGACCAGTTCACCGACCGTCCGCTCGGGGAGCGTTATCTGGAGACGGCCCGCGCGGCGGGGGTCAGTGTGCGTCAGGTCCACCGCCTGCTTGAGGTGCTGGCCGCCCCGGACCCCGAAGCGCCTCCGGCGCCCGCCGTCCGGCCGGGGCCGCCGGCCTATCGCACCCGGTCCACACCACCGGGGATGCGTGATGCCCACTGAGTTCCGTCACCGGGCCGCCACCGGGCTGCTGGGTCTGATCCTGGTGGGCGCCCTGACGACCTGGGCAGGGGTCGCTGAGGGCGGTCCGCCGACGATTCGCCTCATCACCGCGCCACCGGCGCGTGCCACAACAGCGCGCCCCTCGCCACCGAAGGCCACCCCACGCGGCTGTCACACCGTCTGGTACTGGCCGCTGCACGGGCCGGTCACCCCCGGCTACGGACCACGCCACCATCCTATCCTCCGGCGCCCCCGCTTCCATAGCGGCCTCGATCTGGCCGCCCCAATGGGCGCCCGGGTGCGTGCCGGCGCCACCGGCCGGGTTCGCCGCGCCGGCTGGGCCGGCGGCCGCCGGTAGCCGGCCATGAGCGTGTGGACCATCTACTCCATCGGCGATCCGGCTTTCCTGCAGCAGGTGCTCAATGCCGTGGCCATGCTCGTGGGGGCCGACAGCTTCGAGCGCTTCATCGGCATCGGCTTTCTGCTCGGCACCCTGATCATCGCCTTCCAGGGTCTGCTCCAGGGCGCGCAGAGCATTCGCTTCCAGGGACTGCTGGTGTCCTTCATTCTCTATTCGCTTCTGTTCGTGCCCAAAGTGTCGGTGACCATCGAGGGGGCCTATTCCGGCGCCGTGCGCGTGGTCGACAACATGCCGCTGGCACCGGCGGTGGTCGGCTCGACCGTCTCCAACCTCGGCTACGGTCTCACCCAGCTGTTCGAGCAGGCGTTCCAGACCCCCGCGATGACCGAGCATGGGTTTGCCGATGCCCTGCAGGTGATGGCCATTGTGCGCAAGACCGCGCTCTCGCGGCTGACCACGGGCGAGGCCAACAGCCCCACCGCCGGGGCCGATGTCGAGCAGTCCTGGCTCAATTATGTGGCCGACTGCGTGCTCTATGCCGTCTACCGGCAGATCAATGGCCTGACCATGGACGCCATTCTCCAGGCCACCACGCTGGAGGCCGCCCTCCAGACCCCGATCGTCACCGGAACGACCCGGCTGATGCTCAGCGAGACGCCCGAGACACTGACCTGCGCCGAGGCCTACGGATGCCTGTCGGCCTGCACCACCGCCTTCCCGCCCAAGTTCCGCCAGGCGGTGGCCGCCAAGCTCGGGATCGATCAGGGGGCCGTCGACAGCCGGGTGCGCGCCGCGCTCACCACCCTGGCCCAAGACACGCTCGAGGCCCAGCAGTACATGGTGATGACGGCCGTCTTGCCGATGCTCGAACGCGGCATCATCTAGCACTACAACGAGATCGGTCAGTGGAACACCGCACTTCAGACCAGCCAGGCGATCGAGCAGCGCAACAGCCAGTGGGCCATCGAGTCCTCGCTGTTCGTGCGCATCATGCGCCCCATGATGACCTTCTTCGAGGGCTTCCTCTTTGCCATCGGTCCCTTTATGGCCTTCGCCGTGGCCCTCGGCCTGCTGGGCATCGCCATGGTCGGGCGCTATCTGATCTTCGGCCTTTGGATCCAGCTGTGGCTGCCGATTCTGGCCATCACCAACCTCTATCTGATCCTGGCCACGCAACGGGCCTTCGACGCGCTTTCCGATCAGGCCGCGGTGCGACTGCCGTCCTTCCGCGCCCTCTACGAAAGCGATCTGCTGCTCCAGGACTATCTGGCCACCGGCGGGATGTTTGTGCTAGCCATGGTGGCCTCGACCCCGGCCATCAGTCTGATGCTCATCTATGGCGGTGCCATCATCGCCACCCATCTGGCCGGACGGCTGCAGAGCAGCGATCACATCAATGAGCATCAGACCTCACCCAATGTCCTGCAACCCCAGGCGGCAGCCACGGTCGGTCCCTGGCTTCAGCGCACCGCCCTGGGCGGCACCACGGCCCCGGGCGCGTCCGGGGTGCTGTGGTCGTTCAATCTCGGACAGTCCGCACAGGCCTCTCTGCGCTCAGCCGAACAGAGCGCCCAGCAGGCCCAGGACAGCTTCACCACGTCGCTCAGTCAGGCAGTGGCCGGCTCGGCGGCGGCCAATCAGCAGACCAGTCTCCAGTACGCCTTCGGGCAGCGCCTGGACGCCTCCTACAGCCAGGCGGATGCGGCGGTGCTGTCGGCCAGTCAGGATTTGAGCGCACGGTTCCAGAATTCGTAGATGTCAACCAAAAACAATCAGATGGGAACAGTGCTCCGCGCCGCGATCGGGACACCGAAGACCGCCAAGGGCATCGAACGCTTGGCCGGTGAGTTGTCGACACGTTACAGTGTCGATCGTGGAATGGCCTATGAGATCGCCAGCGCAGCCGTTCAGAAGGCGGCGACGGATCAACAGCTCCAAGCCCGTTTTGCCGAGGGACTCGCCTATGACATCCAGCAGGGGCACTCGGGCAGCTATACCGAAGGACTGAACCGCACCGAGTCGGCTCAGCTCGCGCAGCAAGCTCAGGATGTGCTCACCACATCCCGCTCCGTCGAGCGCGCCGCCTAGTTCGTACAGCAGTAGGGCACCTCGAATAACCCACTATTTTGATGGGACCCGGTCAAAGCGCGATGCCACTGACTGAATCCGGCTCAACTTCCTCAACAAATCGCTGCTTTTTCAAGCAGCGTTGCCCGGTTTTTACCCCGAAGTGGGCGGTGGCCATTCGGCCCATGTTGGGCGTTATGCGGGCACGATGCCCACTCGCTGGAAGAACGCCAGTCGCTTCAGATTGTAGCAGGCCGCCATCATCGTCATCGCAAAGTTGGCACGCGCTTGACCAATGGTGCGGATCAGTTTGCCGCCCATCTGCGCAATGGCCGCAAACACATGTTCAACACAGGCTCGTGTCTTCGCAATGCCATGGTTGCGCCGCTGCTGCGCTTCAGACAGCGGCTTGTTCCGATAGCCGTTCGCTTTCAGCCAGGCTTCTCGTTCCTCGCACGGATAGCCTCGGTCGGCAAAGACCTCCCGGCTGGTGTTGGCCGGGTCCATGACCGCCTCAAAGTGCTGGCTGTCGTGGGTGCTGGTGGTGTCGGTGACGATCTTGCGGATGAATTTGTACCTCTTGTCGACGTTGACCGTGAGCTTGTAGCCATAGTGGCTCTTGCCATGCTTCTGGCGCCGCTTGACCGGCTTCCAATCCGCGGGCATGGCGTCTTCGTTCAGCGGTTCCTTGGCGTCCTTGGTGAAGTGCTGCCGGGGCGCGGGAACCCGCGTGGCGTCGATGATCTGCCCACCCCGGGCGATCAAACCCTTCTTGAGCAGTTGCGCGCTGAGGCCATCGAAGATGGCTTTGGCGCCGGCTTCGCCGATCCGGTTCTCAAACACCCACACAGTCGTCCGGTCAGGAATGTTGGCGGCTTGGGCCAGACCACAGAAGCGCTTGTAGCTCATGCGGTCCAGCAATTGATACTCCATCTGCTCGTCAGACAGGTTGTACAGGCGTTTCAAGACCAGAATGCGCACCATGGTTTCAGCGGGGAACGGTGGCCGGCCACCTTGCAGACTCACCGAGCGCGGGGCCATGCGGTCAACTTCCAACGCCAAGGCTTCCAAGTCGATGGCGCCTTCTATCTCAACCAATGGATCGCCCAACTTGTCGATCTTCTCCCGCTGTTGGCAGTCTGCAAACAGGTCCATCTTGATGGCGGGGCACTTCTTCATGGCGGTCAGGTCGGCTCAAAATCAGATGACAGCATGTTTAACCCAGCAAGGCTCTGGTGGAGGTTTTTCGAGGTGCCCCAAAATACTTCGGGTTCGACAATTTCACCCACAAGGAGAGTTTCATGCGCAACAACCAACCCGTCACCGGCATCGAACGTCAATACCCTGACGACATCGCGATCATCTCGCATACCGACGAAAAAGGCCGCATTACCTTCGTCAATGACGATTTCTGCGCCGTCAGCGGTTTCACCGAAGAAGAACTGATCGGCCAGCCGCAGAACATCGTGCGTCACCCGGACATGCCGCCGGAAGCCTTTCGCGACCTGTGGGAGACGATCAAGCAGGGCCGCCCATGGACGGGACTGGTCAAGAACCGGTGCAAGAACGGCGACCACTACTGGGTGCGCGCGCACGTGACCCCCCGGCCTGGCGGCGGCTACACCTCGGTGCGTGTCAAGCCCACCCGCGAGGAAATCGCCGCCGCCGAAGCGCTCTATGCCAGAATGCGCCAGGATCCGTCGATCCGCCTCTCGGAAGGGCAGGTGAAGCGCACCCGCGCCTTTGGCTGGTTCGACGACATGACGATCGGCAAGCGGCTCGCGCTGGTGGCGACGGTGGTGATGGTATTGCTCATTGGCGCGCTGATCGAAAGCCATTATTCCGCTGCCAGGATCGAATCGTCCTACCGCGATTACATCGAGCAGGACGTGGAGCGCCACGCCGACTTCTATGCGCTGTATGCCCAAGGCCTGCAAATGGGCCAGGCGCTGCGCAACGTGATCCTCGATCCGGAGAATCCGAAGGCTTACGAAAACTACCAGAAGGCCGCCGGAGATTTCGAGGCCGTTGTCAGCCGCGCCGATGTAGCGGACCAGCGAACCGTCAAGTCCGGGCTACCGGCGCGTCTTGCCGCGCTACGGAGCGAGCAGAAGAAGCTGCATGAGCAGCTCTTCGAGCTCGTCAAGGCCGGCAAGCTCGATGAGGCGAAACAGCTCCTCAACAAGCAAGAGACGCCGAAGTGGCGCGAGATGCGCACGCTGCTGCTCGATGAAATCAAGCGCCTCGACGAAGCAGCGCCGAGGCTACTCGCCGAGCTGAAGGCCGCATCAGATGCCGCAACACAACGCAGCCTGATCATCGCGATCATCACCGTGCTGTTGGGCGGCGCGCTCGCGGCCTACATCCTGCTCAAGGTCAGCCGCAAGGCCAAGGAAACCGTGGCGCTGATCTCGACGATCGCCGGCGGCGATCTCAGCCCGACGATCCGCGCCGAAGGTCACGACGAATTCGCGCAGATCCTCACGCGCGTCGCGATGCTGAAAAACCGCTTGCACGAGGCGATCGGTTTGGTCCAGCAGACCGCGCGCGCGCTGGAACAGTCCTCACGGCAGCTGATGGCGGCGAACGATTCCACGGTCAAAGCGGCGGAAACGCAATCGGCGGCGATTTCGAGCATCGCAGCCGCGATCGAAGAGCTCTCGGTCTCTTCCGACGAGATGAGCAGCAATGCCAGCTCCGCCTTACAGGCCGCCGACAGCGCTTCGAGCTCGACGCGCAAGAGCGCCCAGACCAGCCGCGCGGCCGCCGAGCGCATCATGAACGCGGCCAACGTCGTGGCTGCCACCGAACAGCGTATCGGCGAGCTCTCGTCGATGTCCGAGGAGATCAGCCGCGTCGTGCTGGTGATCCGTGAGATCGCCGACCAGACCAACCTGCTGGCGCTCAATGCCGCGATCGAAGCGGCGCGGGCGGGCGAGATGGGCCGCGGTTTCGCGGTGGTGGCCGACGAAGTCAGGAAGCTCGCCGAACGCACCGGCAATTCGACCCAGGAGATCGCCGCGATGATCCAGCGCATCCAGGAGGTGAGCCGCGCGGTGGCCAGCGAAGTCGCGGCCAGCAGTCAGAGCGTCTCCGAGGGCGCGAAGAGCGCGGAGCATGCCGGCGAGATGGCTGCTGCGGTGGAACGCGCAGTGCAGCAGGCAAGCCTTGCGGTGCAGTCGATCAGCATGGCGCTGGCCGAGGCAAGCAGTGCGACGCGCGAGATCGCCGGCAACATGGAGCGCATCTCGGCAAGCAGTGCGCACACGACAGAGGTCGCGCAGGCATCGAGTCAGGAAGCGCGCAAGGTCGAAGTGCTCTCGGAAAAGCTGAAGGTATTGGCCACGCAGTTTCATGTGTAACTCATTTTCAACGTCGGCACCTTTCACCGCAGCGATCAGTGCTTCGGTGGCTGCGTCGCGGTAGATGTTGCGAGCTCTGTTTGCGTTCCGGCGTGAATTGCCGTGCGGCCATGGGTGTCGTGGGGCAAACACCGATCGAGCAGCTCCTGGCCGCCCGACTGGACGCGACTGGAAAGGTTACGATTGTGCCTGGACCTGAGCATCCGCGACTTGCCGACTGGAAGGGGCAGCTCGACCTCGGTCGTCTATTCGCGGCAGGGGTGCTGGGATGAGAGATCTGCTGTTTCTCGTCCCCGACACCAACATGGAATACGCCCTGCGTGGGTTCTTCGAGCGTGAGCGGCCCCACCTTTCCATTGGCTGTGGTCCGATCGTATTCGATCCGGCCCCGAATCGGGACATCGTCGTCGCGGCCGGGGACAACGACTCGGGCCTCTACAAGCGTGCCGGCGACTGGCTCCGAGAGGCCGCCAGCCTTTCCCCGTTTCCCACTTCCGGTCGCGCGTCTGGCCCGCCTGGCGGTCGATCAGTTGCATCAAAAACAGGGCTTGGGTGAACGGTTGTTAATGGATGCGTTGCAGCGATGCGCGCGGCTGGCCGAGGAGATCGGCATGGTGGGCGTGATCGTCGATGCCAAACACGAGCGGGCATGCGGCTGGTATGAGCGCTACGAATTCGAGCGCTTCCCGGATGCACCGCTGACACTGCGGCGCCGAGCCGGGGTAGGGTGGTGAGGCGCACCGAGAGCTCTCATGGGTCGACTGGCGGACGGTCCGAAGCGGACGTGCCGACGTTGGCCGTCGGTGTGACACCGGCGACATCCAAAATCCGCGTTCCATGCTGCTCCAGGGCAACGCGCACCGAGTCCTCACCAAAGCGAGCGTAGACAGCGGTGTTCGACTGGTTGGAATGGTTGAGAACCCGTCCGATCAAGTGCAGCGAGTTTCCCGATTGGGCCAGCCAGCTGTCAACCGTGCGTCGCAGATCGTGCAGGCGAACATCGACCACACCGGCGGCTTCTCGAACCCGGTTCCAAGACTTACTGATATTGACCAGATGCGCCGGTTGCGGCGGGCGCTCGCTAGCATCCTTCTTCGAACGTGGTCCGCGACCGGGAAGAATGAATGGATTTCCGTCTTCGCGTGGTATCTCGCGTAGCAGTGCCAGAGCCGGAGAGGACAGCGGAATGTAATGGACCCGACCGGCCTTCGTATCGGGCAGTTTCAGCTCGGCACGGTTCCAATCGACGTGCTCCCAGCGTGCCTGCAGCAACTCGCTCTTGCGAGCCCCAGTCAGCAGGTAGAGCCATAAGGCACACCGGGCCACCTCGTTGGGTTCCTCATTGATCGCCTGCGCCAGTCGCGGTAGCTCTTCAGGCGTGATCCAGCGATCGCGCTTATGCTCTTTAAAGTGATCGATATCACGTGCCGGATTCGAGTGATCTCGGGGGACTAAGTCCCACCGTCGGGCCAGTTCGAACATCTTGGACAGAAGCGCCAGGGTACGATTCGCCTCATACGGGCGCGTCTTGCCGATCTTGGCGTGCAACGCGGCAACATCGGCCTGTGTGATGGCACTGACCTTCAAACTCCCCCACGCGGGAAGCACATGCTGGTCAAGGCGTCGGCCATCATCCCGATGGCTCTTCTTGTGATCGCCGTGGCGCTCCATATAAGCCGTGCAGAGATCCCGAATGGTCTGACCTTGCGCCTCGCGTTGTCGGGTCGCCAGCGGATCAGCGTTCTCCGTCTCCACTTTAGCCGGCAAAGCACGCGCTTGGATGCGAGCCTGGTCGAGGGTGAGGATGCCATAGGTGCCGATAGTCATCAGGCGCTTACGTCCCTGCACTCGGTAGGAGAGCAGAAACGCCTTCTTCCCGGAGGGGAAGATACGCAATCCGAACCCCGGCACTTCGCTGTCCCATAGGACGAATCGTGCATTGCCTTCACCTTAATAGGTCGCGGAATCGATCAGGCGCTTGGTGAGTTTCATGCTGGCTATCTCGCGAGTTTGAGTCACCATTGAGTCACCAGGAAAGAGCGTAATCGGGGGTGTCTCAGTGCAAATGAGAGCACGCACAGAACCCTTAAGTGTCTGCTTTGTAAGAAATAATGGTGCTGGATGGGAAATGCGCGAAACCGAGAATCTGTGATTTGTAATCAGCGGGTCGCAGGTTCGAACCCTGTCGCCAGCTCCAACCATCGAAGCGTTATCCGCTTGCGCCGTCCATCCAGCAAAAGTGCTTGGTCTGCAGCCTTGGTCGGCTAAACGGGTGGCAGGCATGATGACCCGCCGCAAACTCCCCATCGGCATCCAGACCCTCACCGAGATCCGCGAGAGGGGGGGTATGTCGATAAAACGCCTGAGTGTCTTTTCCAGCCATCTGGCTGTCTTGGGGCTAGACAGCCTCGCTGAAGTGATTGAGGTCGGGATCGAGTTCTCCAAGAGCCAACGCCAGGGTGTCGGGTAGGTGGTAGGGTAGGGGGCACTCACCAGCCTGATATCAACCTCATCGCCACTGCCTGTCAGATGTGCAGTCATCAATCCCTGACCCAACAGGCGCATGATGCCATCGTCTGCTGTCTGCAACCCGGTGACTGGGCGCTGGATGCAACCGCCGGCAACGGTCGCGATACCCTGTTTCTAGCCCGGCAGGTCGGGCCCAGTGGCCATGTCTGGGCATTTGATGTGCAATCCGAGGCACTGAAGGTCACTGAACAGCGGCTGAGGGGAGCTGGTTGCGCGGAGACAGTGAGCCTGATCCAGGCGAGTCATGACCGGATGCTTGAATATCTCCCCGCAGCGACCCTAGGGCAGATCAAGGCCATCCAATTCAATCTCGGCTACCGACCAGGCGGTGACAAGCGCCTGATCACCCGTCCGCAAACCACCTTACCGGCACTCACTGCCGCTTGCCGCTTACTCCATCCTGAGGGTCTCCTGAGCCTCCTGGTCTATCGCGGTCATCCAGGTGGGATGGAGGAATACCAGGCTATCCTTGCCTGGTTAGATGGAGCTGGACTTGGCATCAAACAGATCAATATTTGCGCACAGCAGGCGCCGGTTTTGTTCCTGTTGAGGCACTCATCCCCTCACTGACAGGCCTCGCACTCAGGCTCCAGGACCGAACAGCTTGCCGATGTTTGATGTCCCATGGATTGCACAGGGACCGCATTGAGCCGGTTGGCGCGCTCAGCCTCAGGTATCGTCGATCTTTCGACATGGGTGGCGGCGAGGGTGCGCAGATAATAGGTCGTCTTCAAACCGCGTATCCAGGCGAGCTGATAGAGACGATCGAGCTTTTTGCCGCTGGGTTCGCTCATATAGAGGTTGAGGCTTTGTGCCTGATCGATCCATTTCTGACGGCGGCTGGCGGCTTCCACCAGCCAGTGCGGTTCGATCTCGAAAGCAGTGGCATAGAGTTGCTTGAGATCTTCTGGGATGCGTTCGATCGGTTGGAGCGAGCCATCATAATATTTGAGGTCATTGATCATCACCGCATCCCATAGACCCCGCATCTTTAGATCGGTCACGAGATAGGGGTTGACCACAGTGAACTCGCCAGAAAGATTCGATTTGACAAAGAGGTTTTGATAAGTCGGCTCAATCGATTGGCCGACACCGACGATATTGCTAATGGTTGCGGTCGGGGCGATGGCTAGGCAGTTGGAATTGCGCATTCCGATCGTCTTGACCCTCTCGCGCAATGATCCCCACTCGAGGGTTGTAGTCCGATCCATCTCGAGATGACCGCCGCGCTCCTCTTCGAGCAAGCGGATGCTATCGATCGGCAGAATGCCCTGGCTCCATAATGAACCCTCAAAGCTCGGATAGCGCCCGCGCTCAGCGGCCAGATCGACGCTTGCCTCGATCGCATAATAGCTCAGATGTTCCATACTGCGGTCGGCGAACTCGACCGCCTGCTCGCTGGCATAGGGAATACGCAGTTTATAAAGCGCCTCCTGAAAACCCATGATCCCTAGGCCCACAGGCCGATGGCGCAGGTTCGAAAGACGCGCCTTGGGGACGGTATAGAAATTACAATCGATGGCATTGTCGAGGATGCGCATCGCGGTGCGCACCGTCCGGCGCAGACGTTCGGTATCCAGGCCCTGTTCATCGACATGGGCGGCGAAATTGACCGAACCCAGATTGCAGACGGCAATCTCGCGATCGCCGGTATGCAGGGTGATCTCGGTGCATAGATTCGAGCTATGTACCACCCCGGCATGTTGATTGGTATAACGCAGGTTGCAGGGATCCTTGAAGGTGATCCAAGGATGGCCGGTCTCGTAGAGCATGGAAAGCATCTTGCGCCAGAGATCGACCGCTTTGATCCGTTTAAAGAGCCTCAATTCACCGCGCCGTGCGCGTTCTTCATAGACAAGATAGGCGCGCTCAAAGTCTTGCCCATAGAGCTCGTGCAGATCTGGCGTCTCATCCGGCGAAAAGAGGGTCCAGTCACCGCCTTCGATAACCCGTTTCATAAATAGATCCGGCACCCAATTGGCTGTATTCATGTCATGGGTGCGCCGGCGATCGTCGCCCGTATTCTTGCGCAGCTCCAAAAACTCCTCGATATCGATATGCCAGGTCTCGAGATAAGCGCAGACCGCGCCCTTTCTCTTGCCGCCCTGATTGACGGCGATCGCCGTGTCATTGGCCACCTTCAAAAATGGCACTACCCCTTGGCTCTTTCCGTTGGTACCCTTGATATGGGCCCCCATACCGCGCACCCGCGTCCAGTCATTACCTAGACCGCCGGCAAATTTGGAGAGCAATGCATTGTCCTTGATCGCGCTATAGATCCCATCAAGGTCATCTGGGACGGTCGTCAAAAAACAAGAGCTCAATTGCGGGCGCGGGGTGCCGGAATTGAAT